>NZ_LWSF01000063.1:0-275 GCF_001651785.1 Amycolatopsis sp. M39 | reverse complement strand
CTGATCGATCGAGATGCGCTCCTGCTTCATGCTGTCGCGCTCGCGGATCGTCACCGCGTTGTCCTCAAGCGTGTCGAAGTCGTGCTTGCGCAGCCGCGCACCCACGCACCTTCGACGACAGGTCGGCACCGCGCGACAAACGCCGGACGGCCCTGCCCCGGCAAGCGCGGGGAAGGGCCGTCCGGAACGGAGTACGCGGCGGTCAGCAGCCGAGCAGACGACCAGCCAGATACGACTCGACCTGATCGATCGAGATGCGCTCCTGCTTCATGCTG
>NZ_LWSF01000062.1:0-300 GCF_001651785.1 Amycolatopsis sp. M39 | reverse complement strand
GCTCCGCCAAGTGGGCTCCGCCTCCCGGCGCGAGCGGCGGGACCGGCGACGGCATCGGCGGACCCGGCGTCAACGGCCTCGGCGGACCCGGTGACGGCATCGGCGGACCCGGTGACACCGGTCCGGGCGCGATCAAGGGCCTGGGCGAGAGCGATCTGCCGAAGCTGCCGGATCCGGTCGGCAACCACGAGCAGGTCCCCGGCGGCGGAACCCCGCCGATGGTCCCGCCAGGCGGCATGGGCGGCGGCAGCGGCCTGAACACGCCGTCGGCGGAACGCCCGGATTCGTCCGGACTGCTCG
>NZ_LWSF01000061.1:615-991 GCF_001651785.1 Amycolatopsis sp. M39 | reverse complement strand
CTTTGGCGCAGCGACTGGACGACGATGCCGACGTGCGGGCCCCGCTGACACCGGTGGAACGACCCGAGCGAACTCCGTTGTCGTTTGCTCAGCAACGGCTGTGGTTCTTGAACAGGACGAATGAGAACGGGTCTTACAATCTGCCGTTCGCGGTGCGGTTGTCCGGCGCTCTCGACGCAGTTGCGCTCACGGCCGCGCTGGGCGATGTCTTGGAGCGGCACGAGAGCCTGCGGACCGTTTTCCCGGACAAGGACGGGCAACCGTGGCAGGAAGTGGTCCCAGTGGAGGAGGTGCGTCTTGACCTGCCGGTGGTCGAGGTCGCCGAAACCGACTTGCAGCGGGAACTGGCTTCTGTCACGTGGCGTGAATTCGATCT
>NZ_LWSF01000061.1:0-590 GCF_001651785.1 Amycolatopsis sp. M39 | reverse complement strand
GTGGTGCACCACATCGCGTGCGACGGGTGGTCGATGAGCCCGTTGCTGGGGGACTTGGCCACGGCCTACGCAGCACACAGACAGGATGCGGAGCCCGATTTCCCGGCTCTGCCGGTTCAGTACGTCGACTACACGTTGTGGCAACGCCAGCTGCTCGGCGACGAGCACGACCCGGACGGCGTCTTCTCCCGGCAGCTGGGCTACTGGAAAGAACAGCTCGTGGGTGTCCCAGCCCGGCTCGAACTGCCCTTCGATCGTCCTAGTGCGGTAGCGGAAAGCGCGGGAGCGTCGGTTTTGGCGGAATTCTCGCCGGAGATGTGTGCCGGTTTGTCCGAGATTGCCCGGAGGAACAACGCGACGTTGTTCATGGTGGTGCAGGCTGGCGTGGCGGTGCTGTTATCGCGCCTCGGTGCCGGTGCGGATATTCCGCTCGGGAGCCCGATCGCGGGTCGGACCGATGATGCGCTCGACAGTATGGTGGGGTTCTTCATGAACACGGTGGTGTTGCGCGCGGATGTTTCGGGAAATCCGGGTTTCACAGAACTGCTCGGCCGGGTCCGGGAGACCAGTCTTGCTGCTTACGCGCATCA
>NZ_LWSF01000060.1:0-1540 GCF_001651785.1 Amycolatopsis sp. M39 | reverse complement strand
CAAGGACCGGATGCCGGTCTTCGACGTCCCCGCGGGCCACACCGATGCCTCTTGGCTGCGTCATCAGGTGGCCGAGGGCCTCAAGTGGCGGTTCCCCGAAGGCGTCCCGGACGGCTACGAGGAACGCTGCGACTACGAACTCGGCGTCATCGAGGGCAAGGGCTTCCCGTCCTACTTCCTCATCACCGCCGACCTCATCCAGCACGCGCGGGAGGTCGGCATCCTGGTCGGCCCCGGCCGCGGGTCGGCGGCGGGCGCGCTCGTCGCGTACGCGCTCGGCATCACGAACCTCGACCCGATCCCGCAGAAGCTGCTGTTCGAGCGGTTCCTGAACCCGGAGCGCATGTCGATGCCCGATATCGACATCGACTTCGACGACCGCCGCCGCGGCGAGATGATCCGGTACGCCACCGACAAGTACGGCGCGGACCGGGTCGCGCAGGTGATCACCTTCGGCACGATTAAGACCAAGGCGGCGATCAAGGACTCCGCCCGCGTGCACTTCGGCCAGCCCGGCTACTCGATCGCGGACCGGATTTCGAAGGCGCTGCCGCCGCCGATCATGGCGAAGGACATTCCGCTGTCGGGCATCGTCGACTCGAAGCACGAGCGCTACGCCGAGGCGGCCGAGGTCCGCACCCTGGTCGAGACCGACGAAGAGTGCAAGACGATCTTCGACACCGCCCGCGGCCTGGAGGGCCTGATCCGCAACGCGGGCGTGCACGCCTGCGCGGTGATCATGTCGAGCGAACCGCTCACCGACGCGATCCCGGTGTGGCAGCGCGACGACGGTTCGATCATCACCGGCTGGGACTACCCGTCGTGCGAGGCCATCGGCCTGCTGAAGATGGACTTCCTGGGCCTGCGCAACCTGACTGTCATCGGCGACGCGCTGGAGAACATCAAGGCCAACCGCGGCGAGGAGATCGACCTCGACCGGCTCGGCTTCGACGACCCCGAGGCGTACAAGCTCCTCGGCCGGGGCGACACGCTCGGCGTGTTCCAGCTCGACGGCGGCGCGATGCGCGACCTGCTGCGGCGCATGCAGCCGACCGGGTTCGAGGACATCATCGCGGTCCTCGCGCTGTACCGCCCCGGTCCGATGGGCATGAACGCGCACAACGACTACGCCGACCGCAAGAACAACCGGCAGCAGATCAAACCCATCCACCCGCAGCTGGAGGAACCGCTGCGGGAGATCCTGTCCGAGACCTACGGCCTGATCGTCTACCAAGAGCAGATCATGCAGATCGCCCAGAAGGTCGCGGGCTACACGATGGGCCGAGCGGACACGCTCCGCCGCGCGATGGGCAAGAAGAAGAAGGAAGTCCTGGAGAAGGAGTACGAGGGCTTCGAAGAAGGCATGAAGTCCAGTCCGCTCGTCGAGGGCGGCTTCTCGCCGGAAGCGGTCAAGGCGCTGTGGGACACGATTCTCCCGTTCGCCGGGTACGCGTTCAACAAGTCGCACGCCGCCGCGTACGGCCTGATCGCGTACTGGACGGCGTATCTGAAGGCGAACTACACCGCGGAGTACATGGCC
>NZ_LWSF01000059.1:1058-2759 GCF_001651785.1 Amycolatopsis sp. M39 | reverse complement strand
GACCGGGTCGACATCACCCACCACATACGCGACCAGCCGCTTGCCACCAGACGGGTCGTCGCACCCGACCGCTGCCGCCTGTGCGACGCCGGAACATCGTGCCAACGCCACCTCGACCTCACCCGGCTCGATACGGAAACCTCGTATCTTCAGCTGCGCGTCGGCGCGACCCACGTACTCGAGCTCACCGGTTCGTGTCCACCGGACTAAATCCCCAGTCCGGTACAACCGGCCTCCTCCGAACGGGTTCGCCACAAAGCGGGCGGCGGTCAAACCACTCCGGCCCCAGTAGCCCTGCGCCATCCCGAGGCCGCCGAGATACAGCTCCCCCACTACTCCAACCGGCACAACCGCGAGTCGTTCATCCAGCACAAAGAACGCCGCTGACGGCAACGGCCGGCCGATCGGGCTCACGCCGCTGGCCATATCGGCCGCGGTCAACTCCCGAAACGACGCGTGCACCGTGCCCTCGGTGATTCCATACATGTTGATCAACCGGGGCCCGCCCAGCCACGTTGCCACCCGCCGCGGATCCAGAGCCTCACCGCCGAACACCACAAGCTCCAGCCCCTGCGCCACGCCCTCCGCAGCGGCGGCGAACGCCTCGAACGCCGACGGTGTCTGGCTCAGCACCGTGACCCGCTCCGAGATCACCAGATCACGGAACTCTCTTGGAGAACGCACCGTCTCCTCCGGCACCACTACCAGCCGCCCGCCGTGCAGCAACGCACCCCACATTTCCCACACGGAGAAGTCGAACGCGAAGGAATGGAACAGCGACCAGACGTGCTGACTACCGTCAGCGGCCGTCAGATCGATCAGATCCCGTACTCCGTGCAACATCCCGACGACGTTGGCATGCGTCACCTCCACGCCCTTCGGCATCCCTGTCGTCCCCGACGTGTAAATCAGGTAAGCCACGTCCCGCGCATCCGGGCACGGCAACTCCGCAGGAGCCGCAGTATCAGAAACGTGCACAAAAGCAGCGCCCTGTGCCAGCTCCAATTTCGCCACCCGCGCCAAAGTCTCGCCGATCCCGACGACCACCGACACCTGCGCGTCGGCCAGGACGAAGGCGACCCGATCATCCGGATACGACGGATCCACCGGCACATACGCCGCACCGGCCTTCAACACCGCCAGGATGGCGATCACCGCGTCCGCACCTCGCGGCAATACCAGTCCCACCCGATCGCCTGCCGACACGCCGCGGCCTGCCAATACCGAGGCCAGCCGACCCGACGCCTCATCCAACTCCGCGTAAGTCAATGCCGCTTCGCCGCATGACACTGCCAGTGCGTCCGGAGCCCTGCTGACCTGTGCGGCGAACAATTCCGGCAAAGTAGCATCGGGCCGATCGACCCGATCACCGTTCCATTCCGTCAGCAATCGTTGGCGTTCTGCGGCATCGACGACGTCGATGTCGCCCACGCGAACATCGGGATCGGCCAGGACCGCTTCGAACACACGCTCCAGTCGCGTCAGAAGTGTTTCCATCGTCGACCGATCGAACAGTCCGGACCGGTACTCCACGTCCACTTCAAGGCCAGCGTTCGACCCGTCCGCGCCGAAGATCTCGGACAGGTAGAACGTCAGGTCGAATTTCGCCGGCATCGAGTCGAAGTCCGACGTCACAGCCTCTGTCCGCAATCCGGCGAGTTCCCAGGACGCATGGGCGTTGTTCTGCAGGGTCACCATCAC
>NZ_LWSF01000059.1:0-1033 GCF_001651785.1 Amycolatopsis sp. M39 | reverse complement strand
TGATGCGCGTAAGCAGCAAGACTGGTCTCCCGGACCCGACCGATCAGCTCAGCGAAACCCGGATTCCCCGAAAGGTCGGCACGCAACACGACCGTGTTCATGAAGAACCCGACCATACTGTCGAGCGCGTCATCAGTTCGACCCGCGATCGGGCTCCCGAGCGGAACATCCGCACCGGCGCCAAGACGGGACAACAGCACCGCCACGCCAGCTTGCACCACCATGAACAACGTCGCGTTGTTCCTCCGGGCGATCTCGGACAAACCAGCGCATACTTCCGGCGAGAACTCCGTCGAGACCGATGCCCCCGAGCTGTCTGCTCCCGCTCCTGCATGGTCGAAAGGCAACTCCAGAGTGGCGGGGACACCTGCGAGCTGTTCTTTCCAGTAGGCCAATTGCCGGGAGAAGACGCTGTCCGGATCGTGCTCGTCGCCGAGCAACCGGCGTTGCCACAACGTGTAGTCGACGTACTGAACCGGCAGAGCCGGGAGCTCGGGCTCCGTACCCTGTCTGCGCGCTGCGTAGGCCGTCGCCAGATCGCCGAGCAACGGGCTCATCGACCACCCGTCGCACGCGATGTGGTGCACCACCAGCAAGAACACGTGCTCGTCTGACGCCAGCCTGAACAAGCACGCTCGCACCGGCAGATCTGCCGAAAGATCGAATTCACGCCACGTGACAGAAGCCAGTTCCCGCTGCAAGTCGGCCTCGCCGATCTCGACTACCGGCAGGTCAAGACTTATTCCTTCGATCAGGACCACTTCCTGCCACGGTTGCCCGTCCTGGTCCGGGAAAACGGTCCGCAGGCTCTCGTGCCGCTCCGCGACGTCTCCTAGCGCGGCCTTGAGCGCAACTGCGTCGAGGGTGCCGGACAACCGCACCGCGAAGGGCAGATTATAGGAGGCATTCTCGTTCGTTTTGCTCAAGAACCACAGCCGTTGCTGAGCAAAAGACAGTGGTGTCTGTCCGGGGCGGCCCACCGCCTTCAGCGGGGCCCGCACGTCGGCATCGTCGTCCAGTCGCTGCGCCAAAG
>NZ_LWSF01000058.1:0-4190 GCF_001651785.1 Amycolatopsis sp. M39 | reverse complement strand
CGGGGCCCAGACTCATGTCACGGACAAAACAAGGCCCGGAACCCCGCACGGGACCCGGGCCTTCACCATGCCCAAGCTATTTCTGCGAGTCTCCCGGAGACTCGCGCTGGACCGCGCTGTAGCGGCGATCACTTCAAGGGGCCTATGCGGCGAGAGGGGATGAGCAGCAGAGGTCTCCGTGTCGTGCGCATGGATGCGAGGACATCCGGCTTGTGGAGTTGGCAGCATGGTGACGATGCGAGGGAACTCGGTCAGCGTCAGGGAGCAGACGGGCGGAGCGGAACCTAGCCCGCAGCGCCGGCGGCAGGGAGACGACGCGAGGGGAAGCCACAGCCCCCACCGCAGGCAACGGGCGGCACGTGGCGATGGGTCCAGGCAGGCAACGGGCAGCCATGCGGAGACCGGGCCCACCGAGCAGCGCATGCGACGGCGGCGCGGGACGGTGGAACTCTGTCGGCAGTGCAGGCAGTGGGCGGCACGAGGCGGGCAAGATCGATCCTGCTCGCCTCGCATGCGACGGCGGCGCGGGACGACGGAATTCTGTCGGCAGCGCAGGCGGTAGGCGGCGCGGGACGACGGAATCCTGCCCGCAGCGCAGGCAGTGGGCGGCGCGGGACGACGGAATCCTGCCCGCAGCGCAGGCAGCGGTGGGCGGCACGAGACGTGAGGGTCCTCGACCGCAGGGCAGGAGTGCATGGGGTGGGGTGGCACTGGCACGACGGAGCTGGGTCCTGTCAGCAGCGCGCGCGGTGGTTGGGTAGAGGCGACGACAACCCTGCCAGGAGCACCGGCGATGGAATCAGCGCTCCGGCGCGAGCTTCGTCTCCGCGGTCCGTTCCGCGGGAGCCAGGTTTGCTCCTCGATCCGCGTCGCGTCAGGGGCTCTGGGCAAGGAGAACGGGGCGCGAGTGTCGGCTTCGCGGTCCATCCTGCGGCAGGCTGGCGGGCTCCGGGGAACCGCGCCGGTCCCTGGGCAGCGAAAAGGGTGCCGGAGCAAGAAAGCTCCGGCACCCTTCTCTGTCGAACCGTTCAGTCGAACCTCGGCCTCAACCCTGACCCTGACCAGCCCCAACCGGGCTGCTGGGCTACTTCAGGGCCGAGCCTTTCTGCCAGTCGGTCCAGGACTTGGACCAGTCGCCGTACAGGTCCCACACCGGCAGTTGCGGGCCGCCCGAGTTGGTGACTTCTACGACGTCCCCCAGGCCGAAGTTGGTGAAGAACCACTCCGCGTTGGCGGCGTTCAGGTTGATGCAGCCGTGCGAGACGTTGGAGCTGCCCTGTTGTCCGACGCTGTTCGGGTTCTCGTGGACGAACTCGCCGTCGTTCGAGATGCGTTCCGAGAACTTCTCGTTCGAGCGGTACGCCTTCGGGTCCGGCGGGCACACGCCGTAGGTGCAGGAGTCCATCGTGTAGTTCGCCTGCTTGTCCGAGATGACGTGCGGGCCGAGGTGGGTGGGGGTCGCGTCCTTGCCCATCGAGATCGGCATCGACTTCACCAGCGAACCGTTGTGGAAGATCTGCATCTGTTCGCTGTTGCCGTCGGCTTTCGCGATCCACGAATCGTGCACCTTGTACGTTTCGGTGCGATCGTCCGCTCCGTACACGCCATTTCCGAAATCGACGCCGTAAATCTTCGCGTTGACCGTCAGCGTGGTGCCGGGCTTCCAGTATTCCTTCGGCCGGTAGTGGACGTTCTTGTCGTCGATCCAATACCAGCTGCCGTCCTGCTTCGGCGACGACTCGACGGTGAGCGCCTTCTCCACAGCGGCCTTGTTCTTCACCGCGACGCCGAAGCTGAACACGATCGGCTGGCCGACGCCGACGCCCGCGCTCTTCACCGCGTTCGGGGCCGGGATCAGGTTCGCGTTCGCCTGCTTCTTCGGCGACAGCGTGGTCACCTGCCCCTGCTGTTCGACGGATTTCCCGTCCGCGTTCTGGGCATGCGCCTTCACCTGGTACGTGCCGCCGTAGCCGAGGACCTCGGTGGTCGTCCAGCTGAGCTTGTCCGGAGAGAACTCGCCCGCGACGGTCTTGCCTTTGGCGCTCGTGACCGTGACGTCCGTGAGCTTCCCGTTCGCCGCCTTCACCACGATCGGCGTGCTCGGGCTGATCCCGGACGCGTTGGCCGGTTCGATCGACACCGTCGCCGGTGTCGCGGTCTGGCTCGACCCGCCCGGCGCACCGGGCGTGCCGGCATCGCTGCCGCCGTCCCCGGAGGAACAGGCGGAAAGCAGCACGGTCGCCGCGAGAATTCCGGCGAGCGGAAAAAATGTCTTCTTCGGGAACATGATGTCTCTTTTGTGAGGGTCCAGGACCGGCAGGTTCAACTGCAAAACTACGCGATCGGAAAGACGCCCCGACCGGCGGATCGGTGCATTGGGGTGACGCGGATCACGCTCGCGAATTCCGGGTCGCGCGGATCAGGGGCGCAGCAATCCGGGAGCGCCGTAGAGGCCGGGGCCGTCGACGGTCAGTTCCTTCAGGTGGTCCCGGGCGGCGTGGTAGGCCTGCGACGCCAGATCGTCGGTGCGCGAGAAGTCCAGTGGGCTCACCTGGACCGGTGCCGGGCCTGGCAGATAGACCACCGGCACTGTCCGAGCGGCGACCGGTGCTTCCAGGACGGCCTGGTTGCGCATGCTGATCATCGCGGTGAACATCATCACCTCGGCGAACGTCCGGGGTGCGCCGGGCATTTTGCCGGGGAACGCGCAGTCCAGGACGACCAGCGACTTCGCGCCCATGCGCAACGCCTGCCGCATCGGGACGTTGGCGACCAGTCCGCCGTCGTAGAGGAGACGGTCCTCGTAAGGGACTGGCGGATAGATGCCGGGGATCGCGCAGCTCGCCAGGAGCGGTGCTTGCAGCGGACCGGAGGTGAGCAGGACCGGCTCGGCGGTGTCGACGTCGGTGGTGACGACGCCCAGCGGCATCGCCAGGTCCTCGAACCGGCGGCCGGCGCCGAGGTGGTCGTCGATGATCCTGGCGAGGCCGGTGTTCGGGAACAGATGGGTCTTGCTGTGCCGGAGCGTCCGGACCTGGCTCAGCACGCCGCCGGGGAACGCCTCGGCTTTCGTCATGTGCGCCCAGATGTCGCGGAGCCGCCGGAGCCGGTCGTCGCCGGCCAGCGAGAGCACCGCGGCGTTCAGCGAGCCGACGGACGTGCCGACCGCCAGATCCGGCGTGATGTCCGCTTCGTCGAGGGCTTGCAGCATGCCCACCTGCAGCGCGCCGAGACTGCCGCCCCCGCCGAGGACGAACGCGACCGGCTTCGGGAGGTCTAGTGCCTGCATACGGTCGAATCTAATCAGCCGAACGGCTCCCGGGCGGGTGACTTCGGGTGAGCTCGGTCAAGTGCCGGTGCGGGCGGGCTCCTCCGGCTGTTCGCCCGGCGAAGCGGAAACGCCGAGGGTCTTGCGTTTCTTCATGCGCAGCAGGAAGAACACCAGCACCCCGATGACCAGCGCGGCCACCACGAGGAACCCGGTGTTCATCGCGCTCTCGACCTGCTTCGCCGCTTCGCCGAGCGCGGCACCGAGGCTGATGTGCACGAGCGACCAGCAGAACGCGCCGGCGGCGGTGGCGGGGAGGAACTTGCGGAACGGCAGGTTCGACGCTCCCGCCGCGGCCGGCGTCAGGGTGCGCAGCACCGGCAGGAACCGCGCGAAGAACACTGCCCACGCGCCCCGGCGTTCGAGAACGCCGGCGGCCTTGTCCCAGGCGTCCAGTCCGTATGTGCGGATGAGCTTCGTTTCCCGCAGCCGCGGCCCGAACCTCCGGCCGAGCGCGTACCCGATCGAATCGCCCAGCGCCGCGCAGACGGTGACGACCGCCCACAGGGTCAGGAAGCGGGGCACGGACGTCGCCGTGGTCGCCGCGATCAGCAGGCCCGATTCGCCCGGAGCGATGAAGCCGAGGCCGATCGTGCACTCGGCCAGCACGAGCCCGCCTGCTGCCGCGACGAGGCCCGGCTGGGGGAGTGCTTGCAACCAGTCGAGGATGTCCGTTACTAAAGCCACACCATCACTTTACTGATTCTTGGGAATAGCGTGCCACGTTCGGGTGACCTGGAGACGAATAAGGGCCCCGGTGCGTAACCGGGGCCCCTCATCGGTACGGGTTCAGCGGGACAGCAGGCTGCTGGCTTCTTGGGCTGCGGGTCCTGCGGCGGCGAGGTGGGCGAGGTTCTCCGGC
>NZ_LWSF01000057.1:0-5422 GCF_001651785.1 Amycolatopsis sp. M39 | reverse complement strand
CTAACAGAAGACCACAACGACTAACCACCCCGGTTCCACAACACCCTCTGAGGGAATCAGATTCCGTCAGAGTCCCCCTCACGTACTTCCGCTGCGGCTACCAGGGCCGTGGGGCCCAGGTCACGACCTCGCCGCCTCTCCGCAACGTCGTTCCCAGCCAGTGCTAGCGTCGATGCCGTGCCCGCAGATCCCGGCCCGGCCGCGTCCCCGCTCGGGCGCCGGCTCATGATCGCCGCCACGAGCGTCGTGAGCCTGGCGTTGTGCTGCGGGCTGGCCTGGTGGCAGTGGGACCGGTTCACGTCCGCCACCGGCACCTTCCAGAACCTCGGCTACGTGCTGCAATGGCCGCTTTTCGGGCTCTTCCCCGCGTTCATGTTCTGGCGCATCAAGAAGCTGCGCGAACGCGAGGAGGAAGCCGCCGGGCAACCCGGACAGCCGGCTCCGGCTCCGGTCCGCGTGCCCGCGCCGCGACCGGCCGCGGCTCCCGTCGAAGAAGACGACGAACTCGCCGCCTACAACCGCTACCTGCGCGAGCTCAACGCCCGCGACCAGCAGTCCTGAACGCCCGCGGAAGTGAGGACGCTCCCATGACGACCAGCACCGACGGTGCCGCCCCTGCCCGCCAGTCGAAGGTGTCCGGCTCGCTGACCCGGTTCCGGACCAGCGCGTACGTGACCGGTGTCGGCCTGCTCGCCCTCTGCGCCACCATGATCATCGAGTACGGCTTCGGCAACGCCGCGCCCGCGCAGGTGTACTCGCCGATCCACGGCGTGCTCTACATGATCTACCTGGTGCTCACCATCGACCTCGCGATCAAGGCCCGCTGGTCGATCAAGAGCACCGTCCTGGTGCTGCTGGCCGGATGCGTCCCGTTCGTGTCGTTCGTCGTCGAGCGGCGGGTGACGCACCGCGTGCAGGCCGGGCGCGACGTCTTCTGAGCACCGAAAAAACCGCGGCGCCCGGACTTCCGGGCGCCGCGGTTTTTTCGTGTCAGGGTCAGGAGCCGAAGCCGATGCCGGTCAGCGACCGGACCTCCATCTCCGCGTGCTTGGCCGGATCGCCCTTCGAGCGGCCGGCGAAGGTGCCGATCGCGCCGCACAGGAACGACACCGGGATCGACACCAGGCCCGGGTTCTTCAGCGGGAACCAGTGGAAGTCGACGCTCGGGAAGATCGAGTCCGCGGCTCCCGACACCACCGGCGAGAACAGCACCAGCACGACGCAGGCGATCAGCCCGCCGTAGATGCTCCACAGCGTCCCGGTGGTGTTGAACCGTTTCCAGAACAGCGAGTACAGCAGGGTCGACAGGTTCGCCGACGCCGCCACCGCCAGCGCGAGCGCCACGAGGAACGCGATGTTCTGGCCGTTGGCGAGGATGCCGCCGAGGATGGCGAGCACGCCGATCACGACCGCGGTCAGCCGGGCGACCCGGACCTCGTCCTCCGGCTCCGCCTTGCCGCGTTTCACTATGTTGGCGTAGACGTCATGGGCGAACGAGGCGGACGCGGTCAGCGTCAGCCCGGCCACCACGGCCAGGATCGTCGCGAACGCGACCGCCGAGATGACACCGAGCAGCACCGTCCCGCCGACGTGCAGGGCCAGCAGCGGCGCGGCCGAGTTCTCGCCGCCGGGCGCGGCCTTGATCTCGTCCGGGCCGACGATCGCCGCCGCGCCGAAGCCGATCACCAGCGTGCACAGGTAGAACACGAACATGCACGCGGTCGCCCACACCACCGAGCGGCGCGCTTCGCGGGCGTTCGGCACGGTGTAGAAGCGCATCAGCACGTGCGGCAGCGAGGCGACGCCGAGCACCAGTGCCAGCGACAGCGACACGAAGTCGAGCTTCGTGGTCCCGTTCTTGCCGTAGGAGCCGCCGGGGGAGAGCAGGTCCTTGCCCATCGGGCTGCGGTCGGCGGCCGCGCGCAGCAGGCTGGAGAAGTTGAAGCCGTACTTGCCCATCAGGAACACCGTGATCAGCGAGGCCGCGGTGAGCAGGATGGTGGCCTTGATGATCTGCACCCAGGTGGTGCCCTTCATGCCGCCGAGCAGCACGTAGGAGATCATCACCAGCCCGACCACGGTGATCACCAGCGCCTGGCCCCACTTGGAGTGGACGTCCAGCAGCAGCGCGACCAGGCCGCCCGCGCCCGCCATCTGCGCGAGCATGTAGAAGAAGGAGATCACCAGCGTCGACGTGGCCGACGCGGCGCGCACCGGACGCTGCTTCATCCGGAAGCTGAGCACGTCGCCCATGGTGAAGCGGCCGGTGTTGCGCAGCAGTTCCGCGAGCAGCAGCAGGTCGACGAGCCACGCGACGAGGAAGCCGATGGAGTAGAGGAAGCCGTCGTAGCCGTTCATCGCGATCGCGCCCGCGATGCCGAGGAACGACGCCGCGGACAGGAAGTCGCCGGACAGCGCGACGCCGTTCTGCCTTCCGGTGAAAGCGCTGTCCGCGGTGTAGTAGCCCGACGTCGACGAGCGGCGGTTGCCCGCGCGGTAGACCACGTAGAGGGTGATCGCGACGAACAGCGCGAACACCCCGGTGTTGATCAGCGGGTTGCTCTCCGAAGCTCCTTCGGCGAGCGAAACGGTGGTCACTGGGGTGTTCCTTCCGTGACAGGGGTGGCCTGTGCTCGGATCTCGGCGGCGCGCGGGTCCATCTCGCGGTCGGCGAAGCGGACGTACAGCGCGGTGATGACCGCGGTGGTGACGAACTGGCCGAGGCCGAGCAGCATGCCGACGTTGACCAGTCCGAAGACCGGCGTGCTCATGAACTCGCCCGCGTAGGCGGCGAGCACGACGTAGGCGAGATACCAGACGAAGAACCCGATGCTCATCGGGAACACGAACCGGCGGAAGCGGCTGCGCAGCGAGCGGAACTGGGGGCTGCGCTGGATCTGCTCGTAGTCCGGGCCGCTTGTGCGGCGCCTGCCGCGCGGGGCGGCGTCGCCTTCTGCGCGGTCGAACAGCGCGGGCATCTGGCCGGTGTCCTCGGCCGCGGCGGCCGGTCCGGTGGTGCGCGCGACGTTGTGCATGGCTGCCTCCGGCAACTTGCGCGGTGGATGGCGCCGGGCTCGTTCGGGAAAGCGCCCGGATCGCCCTTGCGGACGGGGAGGCGGCCATAGTAACGACGCCGCCGGAACGCGGAAAAAGCCGGTTCGCGAGGGCACCGGAAATTCCTTTTCGCCCGGGAAATAGCGCGAAACGGCGCGTCCGGGCAGATCACAGGCTGATCACTCGGAATAGTGAGGACCGATGTCACGGGGAGTCGCCGGGATCGGTCCGGGTTGCGGCAGACGGCGGAGTGACGGGCCGGTCAAGATCCACTACGGTGACCGGTCGTAGCCGCCGGGCGGGGCGGCCGCTCCGCTTCGGCGGGCGGGTCGCGGTCCGGGCGGGGATTCCCAGGCAGGGAAGGGAGGCGGGCAAAAATCACCGGGTCGGGCGGCGCGTCGCTGCATCTCCACAACATCGGGTTCAACTTCCGCGTGCACCCACCCGATGGGGGCACGGAGCGTAGTCCCATCGAGGGTGTCGCTTACCCTGTGTGGGCTAATCGGGTGACGGCCGGACGCCGGGGCCGAGAGCGCCGGGTAACCGGAATTCCCGGGTCGGGCGGCCGGGTGCGAATCCGCGGCTCCGCGTTCCCGTGTTCCGACTATTTTCCCAGGTCAGCCCTCCGATGCGGAACGCAATAACGCAGGCGGCGATTGGTGTACGATTCTTTGGCCCCAGCCGCCCGCAGCGATCGATAAGGCGCAGACAAGTTGATCTCGACCACCGCCGTGCAGTCCGCAAGTTGCGTCGTGCACGTGCATAGTCCCGGGAAGCCGATCGTCTCCCGGACCGGTGAAGGATCGACCCGGTCCTGCCCGCCCCCGGTCGGACGCGCGGGCAGGCGGACCGCGGGACTCCGCGCCGGGAGCGCGCTGCGCACCGGGAGCGGACGCAGCCGCGGGAACCGCCGACGGGCCGCCACGACGCCGGACAGGGAGTCACTTTCGTGACCGTTGCAGGAGAAGGCCAAGTGCCTGTGGAGAAGCTGCTCGGCCGCCCGCCCCGGCGGCCGCGCTGGTCGTCGGGCTGGCGGGCGGCGTTGCGCTGGCGGGACTGGAGCCTGCCGGTCAAGCTGTCCGCGGTCACGATCGTGCCCATCGTGCTCGCGCTCGTCCTCGGCATCACCGCCATCGCGGGCCAGGTCTCGCGGTCGAGCGACTACCAGCGGATCGACCGGCTCGTCGGGCTGAGCACCCAGCTGCGCGCGCTCACCGACGGACTGCAGCGCGAACGCACCCAGACCGCCGCCCAGCTCATCGCGGGCACCTCGGGCGTCACCCCGGAACTGAAGTCCGCCCGCGCGGCCACCGACGCCGCGGTCGCGCCGTTCACCGAGGCGGCCGCCCGGGTCGGGGCCGACGGGTCGAGCGTGTCCGGCGCGGTGAACTCGGCGACCGCGCAGGTCAACGAGATCGCGGTGATCCGCCAGCAGGTCGGGGCAGGCCTGCTGAACGCGGCCGAGGCGGTCGGCGACTACAACGCCGTCACCAGCGCGCTGATCGGGGCCGACACCGCGGTGTCGGCGGGCGCGAGCGCCGACGCGCTCGGCAGCACCCCGAGCGCGCTGCACGATCTCGAAGCGGCCAAGGAACAGGTGTCGGTCACCCAGTCCCTGGTGGGCTACGGCATTTCCGCGGGCACGCTGACCCCGCAGCAGCTGAGCGACGTGCGCGACGCGGAACTGCGGTTCGACGACCGGGTCGCCGACTTCAACGCGGCCGCCACCGCGCCGCAGCGCCTCGACTTCGAGAGCACGATCAAGCCGGACACCTCCTACGACCGCAAGCGGATGCTCGGCACCGTGCTCGGCGGACAGGGCATCTCCACCGACGACGCGCTCAAGCGGACTTCGGCGCAGGAGTGGAACACCGCCTCGAACGCGGTGACCTCGCAGCTGACCGAGGTCTCCGGCCGGATGAGCACCGACCTCACCGCCGCGTCGTCCCAGCTGGTCGAGGACGCGGGCAGCAGCGCGGGCCTGCTGGCCGTGCTGCTGTTCGCGGCGCTCGCCGCGGCCGCCGCGGTCGTGTTCGTCATCGCCCGCCAGCTGCTGCGCTCGCTGAAGATCCTGCGGCGGTCCGCGCTGGACGTCGCGGAGAAGGACCTGCCCGAGGCGGTCCGCAACATCCAGGAGGGCCGCGCGCAGAGCGTCGAGGTCGAACCGGTGCCGGTCCAGGTGCAGGACGAGGTCGGCGAGGTCGCGCGGGCGTTCGAGAAGGTGCACAGCCAGGCGCTGAAGCTGGCGACCGAACAGGCCGCCATGCGCGCGGGCTACTCCAGCGTGTTCGTCAACCTGTCGCGGCGCAGCCAGAGCCTCGTGCAGCGCCAGCTGCAGCTGATCGAGCGGCTGGAGCGCGACGAGGAG
>NZ_LWSF01000056.1:0-7038 GCF_001651785.1 Amycolatopsis sp. M39 | reverse complement strand
CAAGGACCGGATGCCGGTCTTCGACGTCCCCGCGGGCCACACCGATGCCACCTGGCTGCACCATGAAGTGATGTCCGGCCTTGAGCACCGGCTGCCGGACGGAGTGCCCGGCGAGTACCGGGAGCGCGCCGAGTACGAGCTCAAAGTCATTGTGGAGAAAGGTTTTCCCGGATACTTCCTCATCACGGCTGACCTCATGACGCACGCCCGCGAGGCTGGAATCCGCGTGGGTCCGGGACGCGGGTCGGCGGCGGGATCGCTGGTCGCGTACGCGCTCCGCATCACCAATCTCGACCCGATCCGGCACGGTCTGCTGTTCGAACGGTTCCTGAACCCGGAACGGGTGTCCATGCCGGACATCGACATGGACTTCGACGACCGCCGCCGCGGCGAGATGATCCGGTACGCCACCGAGAAATACGGTTCCGACCGGATCGCGCAGGTGATCACCTTCGGCACCATCAAGACGAAAGCGGCGATCAAGGACTCCGCGAGAGTCCACTTCGGGCAGCCAGGCTATTCGATCGCGGACCGGATTTCCAAAGCATTGCCGCCGCCCGTGGCCGCCAAAGACATTCCGCTGTCGGGAATCGTGGACGCCAAGCACGAGCGCTACGCGGAAGCGGCGGAGGTCCGCACCCTGGTCGAGACCGACGAAGAGTGCAAGACGATCTTCGACACCGCCCGCGGCCTGGAGGGGCTGATCCGCAACGCGGGCGTGCACGCCTGCGCGGTCATCATGTCGAGCGAACCGCTGCTGAACGCGATTCCGTTGTGGCGACGGGACGACGGTTCGATCATCACCGGCTGGGATTACCCGTCGTGCGAGGCCATCGGCCTGCTGAAGATGGACTTCCTGGGCCTGCGCAACCTCACCGTCATCGGCGACGCGATCGACAACATCCAAGCCAACCGCGGCGAAGACATCGACCTCGACCGGCTGGCCACCGACGATCCCGAAACTTTCGCCCTGCTGGTCCGCGGCGACAGTCTCGGCGTGTTCCAATTGGACGGCGGCGCGATGCGGGACCTGTTGCGCCGCATGCGTCCCACCGGGTTCGAGGACATCGTGGCGGTCAACGCGCTCTACCGGCCGGGTCCGATGGCGATGAACACGCACAACAACTACGCCGACCGCAAGAACAAGCGGCAAGCCGCCGAACCGATCCATCCGGAACTCGAGGAACCGCTGCGCGAGATCCTCGCCGAAACGCACGGTCTGGTGGTGTACCAGGAACAGATCATGCAGATCGCGCAGAAGGTCGCCGGGTACTCGATGGGCCGCGCGGACGTCTTGCGGCGCGCGATGGGCAAGAAGAAAAAGGAAGTCCTGGAGAAGGAATTCGAGGGCTTCCGGGCCGGGATGATCGGCAACGGCTTCTCCGGCGAGGCCGTGCGAGCGTTGTGGGACACGATTCTCCCGTTCGCGGGCTACGCGTTCAACAAGTCGCACGCCGCCGGGTATGCGCTGGTCGGCTACTGGACGGCGTATCTGAAGGCGAACTACACCGCGGAGTACATGGCCGCGTTGTTGACGTCGGTGGGGGACAACAAGGACAAGTCGGCGATTTATCTGTCGGAGTGCCGTCGGCTGGGGATCAAGGTGCTGCCGCCGGATGTGAACGAGTCGGCGTTGCGGTTCGCGGCCGTCGGGAACGACATCCGGTTCGGTCTGGGCGCGGTGCGCAACGTGGGCGCGAACGTGGTGGAGTCGGTCATCAAGACGCGCGAGGAGAAGGGCAAGTACTCCTCGTTCACCGAGTTCCTGGACAAGTCGGAGCTGGTGGCCTGCAACAAGCGGGTGATCGAGTCGCTGATCAAGGCGGGCGCGTTCGATTCGATGGGGCACTCGCGGCTGTCGATGATCCAGGTGCACGAGGACGCGGTGGAAGCCGTGGTGCCGCTCAAGCGCCAGGAAGCGATGGGCCAATTCGACCTCTTCGGCTCGTTCGGAGCCGACGACGGCGACTCGGCCGAGGCGGCGCCGTCGTCCTCGCCGCTCGCGCACCTCAAGTTCGGCGAGGAGGAGTATCCGCGCAAGCAGCTCCTCGCCTACGAACGAGAAATGCTGGGCCTGTACGTGTCGGCGCACCCGCTCGACGGGGCCGAGCGCATCCTGCGCAAGCACGCGCCGAAGCCGATCGCCGCGCTGCTCGCCGACCCGCCGAAGGAGGGCGAGGTCGTCATCTCCGGCCTGCTCACCTCGCTCGAACGCCGGGTCAACAAGAAGGGCGAGCCGTGGGCGATCTGCACCGTCGAGGACATGGACGCCGCGCTTGAGGTGCTGTTCTTCGCCAAGGCGTACTCGATGTTCGCCGCGGACCTGGTCGAGGACAACGCGGTGCTGGTGAAGGGCCGGGTCAACTGGCGCGAGGACAAGATGTCGGTGTTCGGCGGCGGGCTGGTGCCGCTGGACCTCTCCGAGATCGGCAACGGCGACGAGGAACCGCCGCTGGTGCTGCTGGCCGCCGCCGAGAAAATCGACCAGGCCGTGGTCAGCGAGCTGAAGTCGACGCTGCTGGCGCACAAGGGCGATACGCCGGTGCACCTCAAGCTCGTCGGCAAGAACCAGACGGTCTTCGCGCTTTACGATTACCCGGTGAAGGTCAGTTCGATGCTCATCGGTGAGCTCAAGGGCATCCCTGGGATCACCGCCAACACCTGATGACCGGGGCGGAGCCGGATCCCCGCCGCTGGCGGGCGCTCGCGGTCACTCTCACCGCCGGGTTCATGACGCTGCTGGACGTCAGCATCGTCAACACGGCTCTGCCCTCGATCGAGCGCGACCTGAACACCGGCGCGGGCACCATCCAGTGGGTGGTCTCGGGCTACGCGCTGGCCTTCGGCCTGGTCCTGGTCACCGGCGGCAGGCTCGGCGACGCGCTGGGCCGCCGCCGGATGTTCCTGATCGCGCTGGCCGCGTTCGTCGCGACGAGCGCGCTCGCCGGCGCGGCCCCCGACCCGGCGACCCTCGTCGCCGCCCGGCTGGCCCAGGGCTGCGCCGCGGGCATGCTGACGCCGCAGAACAGCGGCCTGATCCAGGATCTGTTCCGCGGCGCCGAGCGCGGCCGGGCGTTCGGCATGTTCGGCGCGGTCGTCGGCATCTCCACCGCGGTCGGGCCGGTGCTCGGCGGCGTGATCCTCGCGCTGTTCGGCGACCCGGACGGCTGGCGGTGGGTGTTCTACGTGAACGTGCCGATCGGCGCGATCGCGTTCGGGCTCGCGATGAAACTGCTGCCGAGGACGGACCGGCGGAAACTCCGGCTGCGCGGGGAAATCGACTTCACCGGGATCGTGCTGCTGGCCGTCGCGGTGCTCGGCGTGCTGCTGCCGCTCGTGCAATCCGAACGGGGCGGGCTCGGCCGGTTCTGGTGGCTGTTCGGGGTGGCGATCGTCTTCGGCGCCGCCTTCGTGTGGTGGGAGCGGCGCGTCACGCGCCGGAACCGGCCGCCGTTGCTGGACATCCGGCTCTTCACCGGCACTCCGGGCTACGCGAGCGGCGCGGCGGTCGGGGCGCTGTACTTCTGCGGGTTCGCCGGGATCTGGCTGGTGTTCGCGCTCTTCTTCCAGCAGGGGCTCGGGTACACGCCGCTGCAGTCGGGGCTGGCGGTCACGCCGTTCGCGCTGAGTTCGGCCGTGACGGCGGCCGTCGCCGGACGGCTCGTGGCCCGGTTCGGCCGGAAGCTGACCGTGATGGGACTGAGCATCGTCGCGCTCTCGCTGCTGTCGGTGGGATTGGTCGTGCAGCTGGTGCCGCCGTCGGCCGCGGGATTCGCGGTGGCCGGTCCGCTGCTGATCGGCGGAATCGGCGGCGGGATGGTGATCTCGCCGAACACGACGCTCACGCTCGAATGCGTGCCGAACCGGCTGGCCGGCGTCGCCGGGGGCGCGCTGCAGACCGGCCAGCGGATCGGCACCGCGATCGGCACGGCCGTGCTGGCGTCGGTGTTCGAATCGACGGTCGCGACCGCCGGGCACCAGACCGCGCTCACCGCGGCGATGTGCTGCGCGGCCGGGCTCACGCTCGTCGCGCTGGCTTTCGCGACCCTGGAACTTCGCGCCCGCCGGCGGCGTGCCATCCTGACGGAGGACCAGCAAGCGGCGCAGTCCGCGGCGAATATTCACCGAACGTGACCACGCAACGCTGATTCTCCCTACTCGGTGAGCTACTTACCGCCATCAGGTAATAGTCCATCCGGGTGACAGGTGACCTTCGACCCTAGTGCTACTCAGAGCAACCGAGTAGACCTTATGGAGCCTTCAGAACGGCACTTTGGCTACCTACAGTGGCAATCCGTTCGATCGACCGGGGATGGGTCGATCGGCCGAGCGGCCTGGGAGTCCGAAGTTCCGGGGAATGGACATCCGGAGTCGCATCCCGGTACGAAATTCGTCGGCGTCCGCGGGGGACCGTTCGGCGAATCGCCGGGGCGCTGCCCGGAGTGGCCGGCCAGTGCGTGCGAAGGCAACAGGGCGGGCCCGGGCGAGGGGGAACCGGGCCCGCCCGTCCTCGCCCTCCCCGGTCCTCGACCGGCCGCCGTCTTGTCCGCGCCGCCTGGCCTTCCCCGCGGGGGTGCGCTGCGTGCTTGACCTTCCCCTCGGGACCGGCCCCACGCTCAGGGTGTTCCGAACGAGGGAGAACCCATGACGGACCTGCTGACCATCGGCGCGTTCGCGCGCCTGGCCCGCCTTTCGCCCAAAGCGCTGCGGCTGTACGACGAGACGAACCTGCTGCCGCCCGTCCGCGTCGACCCGGACACCGGCTACCGCTGGTACTCGCCGGACCAGCTCGACCGGGCGCGCCGCGTCGTCCAGCTGCGCCGGATCGAAATGCCGCTGCCGCGGATCCGGACCGTCCTCGACCTGCCGCCGGAAGCCGCGGCGGCCGAGGTCCGCGCGTACTGGGAAGAACAGGAGCGGGAGTGGCGCGCCAAGCAGGAACTCGCCGGGTTCTTCCTCGACCGACTGGCCGGGAAGGAAACCCCGATGTACGACGTGTCCGTGCGCGAAATGCCCGCCCGCACCCTGCTCGTCGCCTCCGAGCAGCTGACTGCCGACCGGATCGGCGAATTCGCCGCCCCGCTGTTCGCGTTCTTCGGCGGCCCGGCGGTCCCGCGCCCGCCAGGCGATGCCGGGCGGCCGTTCCTGCGCTACCACGGCGAAATCGGCAATGACAGCGACGGGCTGGTCGAATTCTGCTGTCCGATCGACGGGGACGTCTCCTTCCCGGAGATGACGCTCAGCGCCGACGCCGCGGGCCGCGAGGCGTACGTCACCGTGGCGAAGGCGAACATGATGACCGCGCTCGGGGCCGAATCGCTGCACCGCTGGCTGACCGGCCACGACGTGCGGGCCGACTGGAAGCCGCGCCAGATCTTCCTGCGCGACCCAGGACAGGCCGGGCTCGACGATCCGGTCTTCGAACTGGCGGTCCGGCTGCGCTGAGGCGTCCAGTTTCACCCGGTTCCGGCTGCTCGGGGAGGTCGCGCTCGCGCCGCGCCGTCGATCATGCTGGGATGGCCGCGTTCTGCGGAAAGGGGAGCGCACATGGCCCACGAGTCGCTGCCGGGCAACCGGATCCGGGTGTGGTACCGGCCGATGCGGCCACGCGACACCAGCGAAGGACACCGCGCGTCGACGCCGCTGGAGCTGCTGTTCGACCTGTGTTTCGTGGTCGCCGTCGGCCAGGCCGCCGCGCAGCTGCACCACGCGCTTTCCGAAGGGCACGTCGGGCACGGGGTGCTCAGCTTCGGGATGGTGTTCTTCGCGATCTGGTGGGGCTGGCTGAACTTCAGCTGGTTCGCGTCGGCGTTCGACACCGACGACGTGCCCTATCGGCTGGCCACCCTCGTCCAGATCGGCGGCGGCCTGACCGTCGCGGCCGGCGTGGACAAAGCCTTCGACGGCGACTTCACGATCGTGGTCGTCGGATACGTCCTGATGCGCCTGGCCGCGGTCACGCAGTGGCTTCGCGCGGCGCGGCAAGCACCGGAAATCCGCACGACCGCGTACTTCTACGCGGCAGGCATCACGCTCTGCCAGATTCTGTGGATCGCCCGGCTGGCCCTGCCCGGCACCGCGGGGTTCGTCGGCTTCTTCGTCGTCCTGATCCTGGAACTCGCGGTGCCCGCCGTGGCGGAGGCGCGGACGACCACGCCGTGGCACTCGCATCACATCGCCGAGCGGTACGGGCTCTTCACGCTGATCGTGCTCGGCGAAACCGTGCTCAGCGCCACCAACGCGGTGAAAGAGGGGATCGCGGAGGGCGAGCACACCGGGGAGCTGGTGTCGCTGGCCATCGCCGGCCTGGTCCTGGTGTTCTCGATGTGGTGGTTGTACTTCGACCAGCCGGGGCACGCCCGCCTCGAACGCGGCAACTCGCGGTGGACCGCGTTGAGCTGGGGGTATGGCCACTACCTGATCTTCGGATCGGCCGCGGCGGTCGGCGCCGGCCTGGAACTGGCGGTCGGCTTCGACAGCGGGCAGGTGCACGTCAGCGGCATCGTGACCGCGCTGGCCGTGACGATCCCGGTCGCGGTCTTCCTGCTGAGCGTGTGGCTGCTGCACA
Organism: Amycolatopsis sp. M39; assembly: GCF_001651785.1. Classification (NCBI taxonomy): domain Bacteria; kingdom Bacillati; phylum Actinomycetota; class Actinomycetes; order Pseudonocardiales; family Pseudonocardiaceae; genus Amycolatopsis; species Amycolatopsis sp. M39. The sequence goes on along the minus strand of NZ_LWSF01000056.1, from coordinate 470 downwards.
TCGGCCCGACCAACGAATGCCGTCCGATCGCGATCGGCTTCCCGGCGGCCGCGGTGCTCGTGCTCGCCGCGTCGTTCGGCCCGGCGCCGATCCACGTGACAGCGGTCCTCGCGGCGATCCTCGTCGGGGTCACGGTGATCGCGACGCACGGGGAGCGCGAGCCGGGCTGACCGCCATCGGGCCGGAGCCGACGGATCGACGCAGGTCAGCGGCTTGGCGCGAAAAAAAGGGACCCCCTGTTCGAGGGCTGTTTCGGGGCGTGTAATGTTCTCTTCGTCGCCAGGGAGACCGGGCGGCCGCCGGGAACACGAACCAAGCTCCCACAGTAGTGGTAGAGTGGGTGGTCCCAAACCTCCGGAGCTGAACCAGCCCCCGACGAAGCGTCGAGCTTCCCAGGGTGTAGAGTTGGACTCCGGAAAAACAAAAGCTTGAAATAACGCATCGAGCGTGGCCTGGTTGGTTCTGGGTGT
>NZ_LWSF01000055.1:5886-8143 GCF_001651785.1 Amycolatopsis sp. M39 | reverse complement strand
TGCTGATGGAGACCGAGCTGCTGATCGGGCGGCACCGCGAGGTCGTCGGGCAGCTGTCCGCACTGGCGAAGGAACACACGCTGCGCGAGACGTTCACCGAGTACCTGATGACCGCGCTGGCTCGGTCGAATCGGCGGGCCGAGGCGCTGGAGACGTTTGCTTCGGCTCGGCAGAATTTGGTGCAGCAGCTGGGGATCGAGCCGGGCAGCTCAATGCGGAAGCTGCATCACAGCATTCTTGTCGGCGAGATGTCGGACGCGGTCTGATCGCGTCCGATTCGGCCCAGCCTTCCCGCCTTTGCGCGGGAGGCTGGGCCAAAAGCCGTGAGGGGAACCCTGAAGGAATCTGATTCCCTCAGGGTTCCCCTCACGGCTTTCCTCAGCTGCGGTAGACCGAGACTACGAAACCGCCGCAGGTGACTGGTTCTCCGTACCAGCCGCCCCAGCGGCCGTCCAAGGCCAGGCCGGCCAGTTCGGCCATCAGGTCCAGTTCGGCGGGCCACACGTAGCGCAGGGGCAGTGCGGCGTCGGCCAGGTGCACGATTTGCCGGACGTCGTCTACTGCGCGCACTCGGGCGTCCGCGGTCCAGCACGCCGGGTCCGGGTGGCGGCCCTGGACCACCAGTGCACCGCCTGGGCGCAGGAGGCGGCTGTAGCGGCCGATCGCACGCAGCTGGTCTCGCTGGTCGGGCAGGCGGGACAGCACATCCGCGCCCAGGTAACCGGCGTCGAAGCGCGGGCCGGGTTCCAGGTGGACCTCGTAGCCTTCTCCGGCCAGTGCGTCCGCCACGGGGCCGCCGCCGGGGACCAGGACCCGGCCCGAGCCGTGGTGCCGGGATACGCGGTCGGTTACTTCGGCGAGGAACGCGACCGCGCCCGCGGGGTCGTCCGCCAGCGGGGCCAGCCACGCGGCCACGGGATCGACCGGCTTTTCCATCACCCGGGTCGGCATTGCCGCCACCTCACTTCACGCAGTGGTCCTCTCTACTCCACAGAGAGTGCCGGAACGATCTAAAGCCGACCTAGCGGGATCGGGGCCCCTAGGCGTGGCGAAGGAGAGAGCGGGTCAATCGTCGTCCCCACCGGTCAGCACGGCGGCAACCGCACGAGGAGCCGGTAACGCGGCCACCTCCGCACGCAACGCGTCCGCACCGGCGCGAAGCGTTTCGTCGGTCAGCCGGGAAATCCCTTCCGCCGAGCCGGAAAGCCCCGCGCCCGCAGCGGTGACACGCGCGTCGAAAGCGGACTCGGCCAACGACAGCTGCGGCAGTCCGTACGCCACCGCGGCAAGCGCCAAAGTCTCGTCCCCGTCGTGCACCACCGCCACGCAGGTCGGCAGCACGGCGGCCGGAGGTGCGGAGTCGACGAGTTTCACCTTCCGCGGCAAGGTGAGCCCGGCCGGCAGTTCCGCCGCGCAGACGATCTCGGCGTCCACATCGGACAGTTTGCTGAATACCGGCGCATACCAGGAAGGATCGTTCAGCGACAGGAGAACGCGAGTGTGGCGTGCCTTGCGACGCAGCCAGTCGGGGATCTCGACGGGCCCGAAGTACGGCACGTGCCGCAATGAAGCGTGAGGAGAGCCCTTGTCGCGCAACGAAGGAGGAACGACGTCGAGTGTGTGGTCCGCAGTGACGTCGAAGTCCGCTGGCCCGAGCACGCGAACCGCCCTGGCCCCGGCCTCGCGGGCGGCGGCGGTTCCGGCGGGCGCGTTCGACACCACTACGGCGGGCCGCCACAGTCGCGCGAACTCGGCCAGCTTGGCGGATTCGGTCAGCTCCGCGTCGCCGTCTTCGAGTTCGGCCGCGACGCAGCCGGTGCGGAGGATGTCCTCGACGAACGCGGGCCGTCCGGCGATTTTCACGTCGTGTCCGGCGGTCCGCATCGCCCAGGCCAGTGGCACCAGGGCGTGCAGACGGGCCGTTGCCGACGGCGTGGCCAGGAGTACACGCATGGGATCGCTCCAGAGACGGCAAAACCGGGCCGGGGTGGACAGTCCTGCTGAGACTATCCACCCCGGCCCGGCCCGGCGTACCCCTAGAAACCGTTACTGGCCCGGCATTTTCACCGCTTCGATGGCATTGCGGCGCATCGCCAGCCTCGCCGAGAGCGCGGTCGCCGGCCACACGATCAGGAAGATCGCGAGCACCACGGCGAGGAACACCCAGACCGGTCCGGACGGGATGATTTCGCCGGTGGTCAGCGCCATCGGCACTACCGTGAAGAGCGAGATCACAATGCCGAGCACCAGCCCGGTC
>NZ_LWSF01000055.1:0-5850 GCF_001651785.1 Amycolatopsis sp. M39 | reverse complement strand
GCTACCGAGAGCGTGTTCACCGCGGCGATCGCGGCGTATGCGATGGCGAGCACGGCCAGCAGGTAGTTGATCAACGCCTCGACGTCGGCACTCGCCTGAAAACTCGCGGCGAGCGCACTGTCGTCGCCGACGGTGACCCCGGGCCAGTCCTTCGCCCGGTCGGACAGCGCCGACACGATTGCGCCGGCGTCGCCGCCCCGCACGAGCACCTGCGACGCCAGGCCGCTGGTGGTGTGCGCGGCCAGCAGATCAGCGGGCAGCACCATGCTCGCGTAGCTGGACGGGCTGTCCAGCAGCGCGACCACGGTCACCGGCACCTGCGCCCCGTCGCCGAGCCGCATCTTGATCTTGGCGCCGACCTTGATCTCGAGATCGTCAGCGACCGACGCGGGCAGTGCCACGGAATCCCCGCGCAATGCCGTCAGCGAACCTTCGGTGACCTCGGTGGCGAGCACCGTGCCGCCCTGGTCCTGCGGAGCGACACCCAGCAGCCGCAGCGGATCGCTTCCGTTGCCGTCGTAGGGATCCTCGATCCAGCCGGAGCTGGTGACGAGCGGCGAGGAGGTCGAAACCCCTGGCGTGCTGCGGATCCGCGCGAGCTCGTCCGGGGAGAACCCGCCCGCGGCCGAGGTGAGCACCGCGTCCGCCTGCAACTGCCCGGCATACGCGCTGACCTGCGCTTTCTGCGCGGTGGTCTCGGAATACACATTGCCGAGCGCGACCGCGGTGGCGAGCGTGATCGGCGTGAGCACCGCGGCGAACGCGACGGCCCGCGCCCGGGTGTTGACGACCGCGAGCGTGGCGTCCCGGCCGGCGACCCGGCGCACGAACGGACCGAACCGGTCCACCACCCAGGCGATGATCTCCGGACCGAGCAGCGCGACGCCGATCGCGCCGGTGAGCAGCGCCGGACCGCCGATCGCCGCCGCGCTGTCGGCGGGCATGAAGACCGTGGTCGAAGCGAGCAGCACGGTGGCCGCACCGCAGATCAGCGCCCCCATGCGGCGCACCGCGTTCACCTTGGCCCCCGGGATCGCCGCCTCGGCCAGCGCCTGGATCGGCCGGGCCCGGGAGGCGGCCAGCGCGGCGAACCACGCGGCCCCGAAGGTGATCGCGAGCGTGGCGACGATCCCCGCCGCGAACGCGATGATGTCCTGGGTGAAGGCGAGTTCGTCCGGCACGATGCCGAGCGAGCCGCTGGTGCTGAAGATCCAGTTCCCGAGCAGGCTGCCCAGGAACGCCCCGCACACCGCGGCGAGCGCGCCGACCGCCATCGTCTCCATGACGACCATGCGGTGCACCTGTTTCGGCGTCGCTCCGGTCGCGCGCAGGAGCGCGAGTTCCTGTTGCCGCTGCCGGACGGTGAGGCTGATCGTCGCGGAAACGACGAGTGCCATCACGACCAGCACCATGCCGCCGAACACCGCCGCGAGCAGGATCAGCGGCAGCTGGCTTCCGCCCACGCCGACGAATTCGGCCGAACCGCGGTCGTCGCCGGTCAGCACCGTCAGCGACGGAACCTGCTCGGAGATCTTGCCCGCGAGGTCCGCCGCGTCGACCCCGTCGGCCGGGAACACGCCGACGAGCCCGACGGTGCCGGGATGCGCGTTGAACCGCTGGGCGTCCGCGACGGAGAAGAAGAACGCGGGCGCGCGCACGGTCTGCGAAGGCTGTGCGACGCCGGAAATCTGGAACGACTGCCGCTGTCCGTTCACCGCCAGGTCGACGGCCGAGCCCGCGTGCAGGCCTGCCGCGGACGCCGTGGCCGAGTCGAGCACGACCTGGCCCGGCGTGTTCGGAGCCGCGCCCTCGGTCAGCTGGTATCCGCCGAGCGAAGCCGAATCCCAGCCGTGTCCGGAAAGGACCGACGCACCCGGCTCGGGCGCACCGTCGTGCAGCAGCACCGTCGCGAACGAAACGTCCGGCACCGCCTGTCCGACGCCCTGCACCGCGGAGATCTTGGCGACCTGGTCCTCCGGCAGCACCGCACGCTCGGCGTACGGGACGACCTGCGATTCCTCGTCCGGCAGCTTGAACCCGGCGGACCCGCCGACGACCAGCGGCGCCGCGGACAGCCGCTCCGGCGCCGCTTTCAGCACGATCGCCGTTTCGAACAGCCCGGCACACGCGATCAGCAGACCGCAGCCGGCAAGGATGGCGACGAACGACGCGAGCGACGCCGCCGCGCGGTACCGGAGGCTCGACAGTGCGAGCGCGAGCACCACTCGCCGCGAACTCACCGCTGCCTCCTCGCTTGCTCGCCGAGGTGCGCCAGGGTGCTCGCCACCGCGTCGACGCCCGGGCTGGCCATCTGCGTGACGATCCGGCCGTCGACCAGGAACAGCACGGTGTCCGCGTGGGACGCGGCGACCGGGTCGTGGGTGACCATCACGATCGTCTGGCCCGCACTGACCAGCTCGCGCATCAAGCCGAGGACCTCAAGCGCGGTGGTGGTGTCGAGCGCGCCGGTGGGCTCGTCGGCGAACACCACGGCCGGGCGGGCGGCGAGCGCGCGGGCGATCGCGACGCGCTGCTGCTGCCCGCCGGACAGTTCGCCGGGCCGGTGCTTCACGCGCTGGGACAGCCCGACGCGCGCGATCACCTGGTCCACCCATGCCTTGTCCGGCGTGCGGCCGGCCAGCAGCGTGGGCAGCGTGACGTTCTGCTCCACGTTCAGCGCGGGCATCAGGTTGAACGACTGGAAGATGAACGCGACGTGGTCGCGGCGCAGTTCGGTGAGCTTCGTTTCGTTCTTGCCCTTGAGGTCGGTCCCGACGAGGGTGACCGTGCCCGAGGTCGGCGTGTCCAGCCCGGCCGCGCAGTGCAGCAGCGTGCTCTTGCCGGAACCGGACGGGCCCATCACCGCGGTGAAAGTGCCCGCCGGGAAAGCGACGGACACGCCGGCGAGCGCTTCGACCGCGCTCTCGCCGCGGCCGTAGGTCTTGTGCACCGCGTCCAGCTGGACGGACGTCGCCACGGAAGTGGTGGTCGTGGACACGTTGTTCACTCCGATCCGTTCCCGGAACCGCGGCGGTCGAGCGACCACCACACCGCGAGCACGATCACGCCGCCGCCCAGCGTCCACAGCCAGAACGGCCATTTGAAGGACATGCTGATGAGGCACATCAGCAGCCAGATGACGAACTGGACGCCGAGGACGGCGGCCCAGGCGATGGTGACGATCAGGCGAGCGAGTCCGCTCCCCGAGCGGGTCTTCTCGGTGCTCTCCGACATGAGAGGCCCCCCAATACGGCTTCGGCGGAGTCGGGATTAATTGTGTAAGGCTTGAACAGTTTAGCGGACCCCGGGTGATCGGGAAACCCCAGACCCCGGCGACGGCCCTCGCGGCGGCTCAGGAGACGCCGCCGGGCAGGACTCGGCGGATGCCGAACCGGATCAGCGCGCTGGCCGCCGCGACCGGCAGCCACCGCCCGGGCGGCGCGCGATCTCCGACAGCGGCGGTGAACCCGGGGTGCGCCGATCGGTCCCGNCGGTCCCGGCCGGCCCGCGGTCCGGTTCGGCAGCCCTCCCGATTCCGAACCGGTTGGTCTCGCTCACGTTGGCTCGCCCCCAGGCCAGATCGGTGTAAGACTTGCACAGTTTAGTGAAAGACGCACCGGAGCGAAAGATGCCGATCGAGCCCGACCCCCATGCCCTGCCCCCAGGCCTGTCCCCGGCATGGCGGGGCGGCCCGCGCCCCCGTCGCGGGCCGAAGCCCTCGCACACCGTCGAGGCGGTGGTGGCGGCCGCCGTCGAACTGGCCGACACCGAGGGACTGGCCGCCGCGTCGCTGCCGAACATCGCGTCCGCACTCGGGCTGACGACCAACGCGCTGTACCGCTACGTAAGCTCGAAAGACGAACTGCTGATCCTCCTGGCCGAGTCCGGTTTCGGCCCGCCCCCGGACCCCGCCGCGGGCCTGGAGTGGCGCTCAGCGGTCCGAACCTGGGCGGACGCCGCCGCCAAACGGTATGCCGCGCACCCCTGGCTGCTGGACGTCCGCGAGAGCCTGACCCCGCATCGCCTCGGCTGGACCGAACAGCTCCTGGCCGTCTTCACCGGAGCCGGTTTGTCCACTGTGGACGCGCTGCGCTGCGCGGACCTGGTTTCGGCCGTAGTCCGGGCCACCGCGGAGCGCCGCCGAACGGCGGCCGACCCGGATTCTCCCGAATCCGCCGAATACGCCGCCGAAGTACGAGCTTTCCTGCAACCACGACTGTCCGAAGGCGGCTATCCGCACCTGGCCGAACTGGCTGAGTCCCACGGCTGGCCAGCCGCCGCCCCGGAGGACTTCGCCCTGGAACGAGTCCTGGACGGAATAGCCGCCCTGCTCCCCTGACCCCTGCTCCGGCTAAACCATACCAACCGAGCGGTTTTTACTGGCTTTCCGGGCCGCCGGGACGTAGACTGGCCCGCTGGACGGGGGTCCGCTGTGGACCGATCCGCCAAAGCGAGAGGGGCCGGCGTGGCTCGCCAGGAGCGTGCGGAGCAGACACGGAACGCGATCCTCGAGGCGGCCGCCTCGCGGTTCGACGCCGTCGGCTTCCTCGGCGCGAGCCTGTCGGAGATACTGGCCGGAGCGGGCGTCACGAAGGGCGCGCTGTACTTCCACTTCAAGTCGAAGGAAGACCTGGCCGACGCCCTGATCGACGAGCAGTTCACGGTCTGGGAGCCGCTCGCGGCGATCGAGAGCCCGGGGCTGCAGACGGTCATCGACCTGACCCAGGGGATGGCGGCCAGCCTGCAGTCCGACGTGCGGGTCCGGGCGAGCGTCCGGCTGGTCATCGAGCAGGGTTCGTTCATCGCGCCGGCGGGCAACGCGTACAAGCGGTGGATCGACACGATCCACGGCTGCCTGCTCGCGGCGAAGGCGGCGGGCGACTTGCGCAAGGAGATCAACGCGTACGACCTCGCGGTGTACGTGCAGGCGTCGTTCACCGGGATCCAGCTGAGTTCCCAGGTGCTGACCGGCCGCACCGACCTGATCGAGCGCACCACGTACATGTGGACGACGATCTTGAGCTCGGTGGTCCCGCCGCGGCGGTTGCACCGGTTCGCCCCGCAGGGGGCCGCCTCGGTCTGAGGCCACAAGGGCGGCCCGGCAGTGCGGGCCGCCCTTTTCCGTGCGCTGCGCCGGGATCGATGCCCGTTCGCCGAACAAACCGACCGACCTCCCGGTTTTATCTTGAAAACCGGGAGGTCGGTTTAGTATGCTGCCGGAGCGGGACCGGGCAGCGCGGCGCCGGAGAACGACACTGGGGGCGCCCGGCCGGGCGGATCCGATCGACGCGGACACCGGAGGGCACGGGAAATGGACTACGGGATTCTGGGGCAGATCAGGGTGGCGGGGCGGCCCGGCGTGAGCGCTCCGCGGGCACGCAAGATCGAGACGCTCCTGGCCGTGCTGCTGGTCAAGCGGAACCAGGTCGCGACCGCCGAGCACCTGATCGGGCAGCTCTGGGGCGAACACCCGCCGGCCCGTGTGAGCGCCGCGCTGTACGTCTACGTCTCGCAGCTGCGGAAGCTGCTGCGCGGCACGGGCTCCGCCGACAGTCCCGTCGTCACCAGCCCGCGCGGCTACTCGCTGCACGTCACGGACGGCGAACTCGACGCCGACCGCTTCATCCGCCGCTACGAGCTAGGCCGGTCCCGGTACTGGGATCGCAACTACAAGGAGGCCGCCACCGTCCTGCGCGAGGCCGCGGATCTGTGGCGCGGCGAGGCGTTCGGCGGCTTCACCGACTCCCCCGACGTCCAGGCCTACGCCGCGCTGCTGGAGGAAACCCGGCTGGAGTGCCTGGAACTGCTGATGGAGACCGAGCTGCTGATCGGGCGGCACCGCGAGGTCGT
>NZ_LWSF01000054.1:0-14767 GCF_001651785.1 Amycolatopsis sp. M39 | reverse complement strand
CCGGGCGCCCCCTCTGACACCCGGACCTTAAAACTCAAGCTCAGGGAATCGGATTCCCTCAGGGTTCCCCTCACGAACTGCGGCGTTCCGGCCCGGACCGTGCCAGGGTCAAGACCCGTTCCACGGCCGGATCCCGTTGTCCCGCACGGGTCGCCGCGACGACGGTCAGGGCCAGGTTGCCGCCGGAGTCCTCTGGGTGCAACGTCCGGAACACCACCCCGGGCAGCGCCCCGGCGGGCACCTGTTCGGGCACCAGGCACACGCAGGTCCCCGCCGCGACATGGCTGATCAAGCCGGGAAGACTGTCCGCGCGGGCTCCGTCGCGCGGGGCGAAACCGGCGGCGCGGCAGGCGGCGGCGACCTGTTCGGCGAGCCCGGCCAGCGCGGTCAGCGAGGGCAGCGAGAAGTTCTCGCCGGCGAGGTCGGCCAGGCGCAGGGTCGCGCGCCCGGCGAGCGGATGTCCGGCGGGCAGCGCGACGGCGAGCCGTTCGGTCGCCACTGTGCGCAGGTCGAGTCCGTCGGGGTCGGCGAGCGGGCCGCGCACGAAGGCGAGGTCGAGCCTGCCGGAACGGACCATCGACGCCAGCTCGGCCGAGGTGTTCTGGTGCAGGTGCAGGCGCAGCCCGGGAAAACGGTCCCGGGTCAGCCGGAGCACCCGCGGCAGGAACGTGTAGGAGATGCCGCTGATGAAACCGAGGTGCAGTTCGCCCTCGGTGCCGCTCGCGATCCGCTGTGCGCGGCCGACGGCGGCCTGCTGCGCTTCGAGCAGGTGCCGGGCGTCGCGGGCGAACGCGGAGCCGGCCGCGGTCAGCCGCACGGCGCGAGTGCTTCGGTCCAGCAGTCGCACGCCGAGGCCGCGTTCGAGGCGCTGGATCGCCTGGCTCAGCGGCGGCTGGCTCATCGAAAGCCGGGCGGCGGCCCGGCCGAAGTGCTCCTCCTCGGCCAGCACGACGAACTGCTCCAGCAGGCGAGTCGTCAGATCCATATCCCCCAGCATATGGATAGCGGGCCAAGAAGTATTGGCGATAGATGAATGACCTCGTCTTGACTGGGCGCGGCTGCCGAGGAAAACAGGAGGTGCGGGCGATGTCGCCTGGCGAGGTGGACGACGGGAAGCCGCGAGGCCCGCTGACCGGAGTGCGGGTCGTCGAGCTGGCCACCGTGATCATGGGCCCGTACGCGGGCGCGCAGCTGGCCGACCTCGGCGCGGACGTCGTGAAGGTCGAGGCCCCGGGCGGGGATCCGACCCGGCATTTCGAGCCGCGCCGGCATTCCGGGATGGCGGGCGCGGCGCTGAACTTCAACCGCAACAAGCGCAGCGTGTGCCTCGACCTGAAGACCGGACCCGGACGGGACGCGCTGCTGGCGTTGCTGGGCACGGCGGACGCGTTCATCACCAACATCCGGCCGGGCGCGCTGGGCAGGCTCGGGCTGGCCTACGCCGACCTGGCGGCCGGGCACCCCGGGCTCGTCTACGTGAACGCGCAGGGTTTCCGCAGCGATTCCGCGCTCGGCGACAACGCCGCCTACGACGACATCCTCCAGGCCGCCTCCGGGCTGGTCTGGCTGAACGAGCAGGTCACCGGCGAGGCCTGCTACGTGCCGACAGTGCTGGCGGACAAGGTGTGCGGGCTGTTCATCGTCCAGTCCGTGCTGGCCGCGCTGCGCCATCGCGACCAGACCGGCGAGGGCCAGCACGTCGAGGTCCCGATGGCCGACACCATGATCGCGTTCAACCTCGTGGAGCACCTCGCCGGAGCCTCGCTGGACCCGACCGAGGAACCCGGCTACGGCTACCCGCGCGTCCTGAGCAAACAGCGCCGGGCGTGCCGCACGGCGGACGGGTGGATGTGCATCCTGCCGTACAACGACCGCAACTGGCGCGATTTCTTCGCCCACGCGGGCCGTCCCGAGCTTTTCGCCGACTCGCGCTTCGCGACCATGCCGGCCCGCGTGGCCCACGCCGACGAGCTGTACGGCCAGGTCCGCGAGCTCACCCCGCAGTTCACTTCCGCCCAGTGGCAGGAGTTCTGCGACCGCGTCAGCATCCCCGCGCATCCCGTGTACAGCCTCCAGGAAGCGGCCGAGAGCGACTACGCCCGGCAAGGCGGTCTCGTCCGGGCTGTCGAGCATCCCACCGAGGGCGCCTGCCGCCTCGTGGCCCCGCCGGTCCGCTATTCCCGCACGCCGCCGGGGATCTACCGGCAGTTCCCGCCGGTCGGCGCGGATACCGCCGAGGTGCTGGCGGAAGCGGGTTTCGACCCGGCCCGGCTCGGCTGAACCGAGTTCGTCCCACGACAACGCCGTCGTCCCGAGGAGAACCTATGCCCGCATCCGAACCCCTCGTCCCGCGCTCAGGAAGGGCGTGGACCGTCACCGCTCTCGTGCTGCTGTTCCTGCTGATCAACTACGCGGACAAGACAGTCGTCGGCCTCGCCGCCGAGCCGATCATGAACGACCTCGGCCTCGGCGAGCAGCAGTACGCCTTCGTCCAGTCCGGTTTCTATTTCCTGTTCAGCGTTTCCGGCGTCGTCGTCGGGTTCGCCGCCGCGAAACGCCGCACGAGCAGGGTCATGGTCGTGCTCGCCCTGGTCTGGGGACTGACCGCGCTGCCCATGGCGGCCGGGCTCGGCTTCGGCGCCTTGGTCGCGTCGCGGATCGCGCTCGGCGCGGCGGAAGGGCCTGCGGTGCCCGCGGCGACGCACACCGTCTACGGCTGGTTTCCCACGCCCGACCGCGCGCTGCCCAACGCGTTGGTCCACATTGGACCGACGCTCGGCGTCGTGGCGAGCGCGCCGCTGCTCAGCTGGATCATCGCGGACTTCGGCTACCGGACCGCGTTCGGCGTGCTGTTCGCGCTTTCCGTGCTGTGGGCCGCGGCGTGGCTGTTGTTCGCGAACGACGGCCCTTACGCCACATCCGCCACACCAGCTGGCGTGAGTCGCGAACCGGTGCCGTACCGGGTGTTCTTCCGGTCGGGAACCGTGCTCGGCGCGATCCTCACCGGTTTCGTCGCCTTCTGGGCGACCACCACCGCGTTGGGCTTCCTGCCCCGTTACCTGTCCGCCGGGCTGGGGATCGGGCATCAGCAGGCAGGCACTCTCTCCGCCTTGCCGTCCTTGTTCGCGACCGTCGTGATCCTGGTGATGGGTGCGGTTTCCACGCGGTTCCGGCGCGGGGGAGCGGGCAGCCGCCGCGCGTACTGCCTGCCCGGGATGGCGCTGCTCGCGATTTCCGGCACCGCGATGATTCTCTTCCCGCACACGGAAAAGGTCACCGCGATCGTGCTGATCACGATCGCGTTCGGGCTGCCGAGCGCGTTCTATCCGATGGTGTGGCTGCTCATCGGAGAGCTGGTTCCGCCGGAACGCCGCCTCGCCGTGACCGCCGCGACGACCGCTGTCGCCACTTCCGCCGGAGTGTTCGCGCCATTGGCGATGGGCGGCTTCCTCACCGCGGAAAACGGTTATGCGGCGGGGTTCGGGGTATGCGGCGCGTTGTTGCTGGCGGGCGCCGTCGCGGGTGCAGTGCTGATCAATCCGGAACGAGACCAGCGGCGGCTGCCCGCGCGCTCGCTGGAAAGCGTCAGTGCCGCATGAGGCGTGCCGACGAAGACGGAATCGCCGCCCTTGTCCTCGACTCGCCGCACAACCGCAACGCTCTGTCGGTCCGGCTGGCCGGCGAACTCACTGCGCAGCTGAGCCGCGCCGCCGAGGATCCGGCCGTCCGCGCGGTGCTGCTTACGCACACCGGCGAGACGTTCTGCTCGGGCATCGACCTGGCTGAAGCCCGGACGGGCACGGGGCTCACCGCCGAGCAGCTGACGAACCTGCTGCGCATGGTGGTCGAGATGCCGAAACCCGTGGTCGCTCGCGTGACCGGGCACGCCAGGGCGGGAGGGCTCGGGCTGCTCGGCGCGTGCGACATCGTCGCGGCGAGCCCGGCCGCGAGCTTCGCGTTCACCGAGGTGCGCATCGGGCTCGCCCCGGCCATCCTGTCGACCACGGTGCTTCCGCGCGTGGATTCGCGGGCCGCCTCTCGCTACTACCTGACCGGAGAACGCTTCGACGCCGCCGAAGCGGCCCGCATCGGCCTCGTCACGCTCGCCGCGGACGACGTCGACGAGGCGCTCGAACCAGTGCTCGCCGGACTGCGCTCCGCCGCGCCCGGGGCACTCGCCGCCGCCAAGCACCTGACCACGACAGCCGCGCGACAGTTCTTCGGCACCCACGCGAGCGAGCTGACCGCGCTCGCCGAGCGGCTCGGCGACGGCGCCGAGGCACGGGAAGGGATCGCGTCCTTTCTCGAACGCCGAAGCCCGGTCTGGGCGGCAACCCGTTTCACCATCAGGAAGGAGTCGCGATGACTTCCACCCCCGGTCTCGACATCCGCGTCGAAGACCAGATCGGCTGGATCGTCCTGGACCGGCCGCGGCGGAAGAACGCCTTCACCGGCGAAATGCTGCGTGCCTGGGCCGAGGCGTACCGAAGTTTCCAAGCGGACGACCAGGTCCGCGCCGTGGTCGTCACCGGCACTGGCGACGCTTTCTGCGCGGGAGCCGATCTCGGCGATCTCGGCCGGTCCCGCACCCCGCTGGGCAGCAGGCGGCTGATGACCGAGCACGTGCACCCGGTCGCGATGGCCGCGGAAGACCTCGCCAAACCGCTGATCGCCGCTGTCAACGGAGCGGCGGTCGGCGCGGGCATGGACATGGCCCTGATGTGCGATTACCGGATCGCCTCCGAGCGGGCCCGGTTTTCGGAGGGGTACGTGCGGGTCGGTCTCGTCCCCGGCGACGGCGGCTGCCATTACCTGCCGCGGATCATCGGCCGGTCGCGAGCGCTGCGGCTGCTCTGGACCGGCGAGTTCGTCGACGCGGACCAGGCGCTGGCCTGGGGGCTGGCGGACGAGACCTGCCCGCACGAACGGCTGGCCGCGCGGGCCCGGGACTTCGCCGGGACACTGGCGGCGCGGCCGCCGGTCGCGGTCGAGCTGATCAAACGCGCGGTCCGGGCGGGCGAACACGCGGATCTGCGGACTTCGCTGGACCTGATCGCCTCGCACCAGGCCGTCGTCCAGTCGACCGCCGACTCCGCCGAAGCGCTCGCTGCGTTCGCCGGCGACCGGCCTGCGCGCTACACCGGGGAATGAGCCAGATGACCGAAGATCTCCGCCGTCGGGTGCGGGACTTCCTCGCCGCCCGTCCGTTCACGCCGCGCTGCGATTCCTGGGCGGGCTCGTACGACCTGGGCTTCAGCCGCGAACTCGGCGAAGCCGGGCTGCTGGCCGTCTCCTGGCCGGAACGTCTCGGCGGCGGTGGCGGCACGGCTGTCGACCGGCTGGCCGTCACCGAGGAACTGCTGCGCGCCGGTGCTCCGCTGGCCGCGCACTGGGTGGGGGAACGGCAGATCGGCCCGGCTCTGCTCCGGCACGGCAGTCCGGAGCTGCGGGAGGAGTTCTGCCCGCCGCTGGCGCGCGCGGAGTGCACCTTCGCGCTCGGGATGAGCGAACCGGACGCCGGTTCCGACCTCGCTTCGCTGCGCACGTCCGCCGTCCGGGACGGAGACGGCTGGCGCGTCACCGGGCGTAAGATCTGGACCAGCGGCGCCCACCGGGCAAGCCACCTGTACGTCCTGGCCCGCACCTCCCGCGAAGCCGACCGGCACGACGGGTTGACGGAGTTCGTCGTCGCACTGGACTCCCCGGGGATCACCGTCACGCCGATCCTGGATCTGCGGGGCGAACACCACTTCAACGAGGTCGGTTTGGACGAGGTGGCTGTTCCGGACCGGTGGGTGATCGGCCGCGCCGGCGAGGGCTGGCGCCAGGTCCTCGGCCAGCTCGCCTTCGAACGGGGCGGCCCGGAGCGGTTCCTCTCGACATATCCGCTGTTGTCGGCTGTGCTCGACGCGGGGCTGGCGGACGGCATCGCGCGGAGCGGGCTGCGTGCGCTGGCGGCGCGGTTGCAGATCCTGCGCGCCTGGGTGCTGGAAACCGCGCGAGTGCTCGACGCCGGCGGTTCCCCGGTCGTGCCCGCCGCGACGAGCAAATACCTCGGCCACCAGTTCGAGCTGAGCGTCATCGAGTGGGCGCGGCCGCTCATGCCGCGCGCCGCGCCCGAGGTTCGCGCGCTCTACGACCAAGCCCTGGCCGCCGCACCCGCTTCCGGCCTGCGGGGCGGCGCGGCTCCCGTCATGCTGTCGATGATCGCCAAGGACAACCGATGACCACGCATTCTCTGGAGACCGACCTCGACGTCTCGGTCACCGAGGCGATCGCGGACTGGGACCGGCCCGGCGACCTCCGCGAGCACTGGCGGATCGCGACCGGGCTCGGCTGGACCGCCATCCTGGACGACTTCTCCGGCCGGCGGGAACTCCTCGACGCGGCGTGCGGCGCGGTCACCGCCCTAGCCCGCGGCGGGATCGCGCTCCCGCTCCGCCAGACGCTCGTGGCCCGCGCCGCGGCCGAGACCCCACTGTCCACAGAGGACGCCATTGCCGTGCATCCCGCCGCGCGAGGAATCTGGGCTCCGATCGCGGACGTCCTCGTCGGCGCGGACGGCAGGGTCACGACCGGTGCGCCCGCCGAGGCCGGGCGAGATCTCGCGGACCGGCCGTATTCTGTCTCGCCGTCGTCGCCGGAGATTCCTTTGCGGCTCACCGGGCTGGCCGAAATCCTTCGCTGCCAGGAAATGCTGGGCGCGGCCCAAGGAGCGTCCGCCGAAGCCCGCCGGTACGTCACCGAACGCGTGCAGTTCGGCAAGCCGCTGGCCGCCATTCCCGCGGTGCGGACCACGCTGGGACAGCTGAAAGTCGATGTCCGGCAACTGGAAACGGTCACGCACGAGGCCAGGCTCCGGTTGTTCGGCGACGAGGGCGCGCTCGCCTTCGCGCTGGCCACCGCCCGCGAGGTCGCTGCGGAGGTCGCCCCGAGGATCGCGCAAACCGCGCACCAGCTGCACGGCGCGATGGGCATCACCTACGAGGCCGCACTGCATTGGCGAACCGAACTGCTGTGGGCGGACTGCGACGAAGGCGCGCGGTGGGGCGACGACGGGATCGCCGCCATACCGGTGGACGAAACCGCGCTCTGGTCGCTGACCGCTCCGGGAGACCGCGGCAAGCGTGATGAGCGAACCTGATCGCGAACAACGGCGATTCGAGCGCGACCAGGACGGTTTTCCTGGTCCGCTCGGCCCAATTCTTCGCGAAACGGCTTTCGGTTGTCTCCCTTCGTGGTGAACTCGAGCCCGGTATTCACGGGCGAAGGGGATGAGTCGTGCTGGTGCGTTCCAGATCGTTGCCGGGTTCGAGTGTGCTCGCGGCCGGTGCGCTGGCGCAGCCGTCGTGCCGGTCCCGTGCGGCGAAGCGAGCCTGATCACCGCTGCCACCACCGCCAACGCTCATCCGGGCAGCTCGATCGACCTGACGGAAGACTGTACCTATCAGCTCACCGCGGCATTGCCCGCGATCACCGCCGCGACGACCGTCAACGGCTATCACGCCATTCTCGCTCGCACGCAGACGACTGCCCCGTTCCGCATCCTGCGCGGCGACGCGGCCGGGGTCGGCGAGCTGGTCGGGAGCCTGCCGCGGGTCGGCGCGGCAGAAGACGTCGCACCGGGACGCTTTTTCTCGCAGCCCGAGTGCTTTCGTGCGTTCGGCGATCTGCTTGATCAGCCACCGGCCGCGGCCGGTGTTCCGCCGCGAGCCGGGTCCGCAGCACGGACGCGACCTGGCGGGCGTGCAGTCCCACGTCGGCAGGCAGTCACACGACGTGACAAGGCAAGAGGCTTGGGGCCCGCCGAAATCTCCTGAGCTGACCTGGGGCGTCCTGGGCATCCACGACGGTGCTGTCTATGCCGCCACCGGCCCGGGACGCGGAGCGTTCGTCGCTTCCCGCTGGACACCGGGTGCGGAACCGATGGACCTCGCGGTGCATCGGCGCGACCCGTTGTCCGGGACCCAGCTGCGCGAAGAAGCCAGGGGACTGGCGGTGTTCACCTCGTCCGGGGAACGGCAGGAGGCTGCGGAACCCTATCGCTGGCGTTTCGTGCCGGGCGGAGGTATTCGTTCCGGCACGATCCGCCCGCCGTGGAGCTGGTCGACCCGGCCACCGGGTCAGCCGCCCAGCACCCGCTTCCCGAGGGGTGTGACCTCAGCGAAACCGTGCCGGCCGCACCGGTCTGGGAAACCCCCGGCACCCTGGTCTTCTCCCAGCCGCACGGCGTTCGGGCATTTCGACCGGCCCGAAATCGCGGGATACCGCCCGTTCCCGATCGAACCGGTCCTCGCCGGAGGGCCGGACGCCCCGGGCCGCCGTCCTCGCGGCGACGACCCGGAGCGGTTGCCCGATCCCGGCACTCGAACCCGGGATCAGCGACGAGCCGCCGCGACTGCCAGCTTCCACACCGCGTACCCGATCGCGTCGGAGTTCTTCTCCAGCGGCGGGTCCGGGATGTTCGACGTCGTGTCGCAGGCGCGGTGGTAGCAGTTGTCGAACGCCGCGCCCGGCGTGCCGCCCCACTTCTCGGCCTGTTCGTAGCTCTTGATGTCGCCGGCTCCGGTCGCGAGACCGCCGACCGGGATGCCCGCGCGCTTGAACGACGCGTGGTCGGACCGTCCGTCGCCTTCGGTGTCGCCCTCGGTCTCGATGTTGACGGAGGCGAAGTACTCGTCGAAGACGGCCTTGACCGAAGCGACGTCGTCGTAGACGAAGTAGCCCCAGTTCTTCGAACCGATCATGTCGAAGTTGAGATAGGTCTTGATTTTCGCGCGCTCAGTGCTCGACAGCGTGCTCACGTAGTACCGCGAGCCGACCATGCCGGACTCCTCGTCGGCCCACCACGCGAACCGGACGCGCTTGGCCATCGCCGGATTGGTGCGGGCCAGCGTCAGCGCGACCTCGAGGATCGACGCGCTGCCGGAACCGTTGTCGTTGATGCCGGGGCCGGCGCTCACCGAGTCGAGGTGCGCGCCGAGCATCAGGACCTGGTTCGCGTCGCCCTGCGGCCATTCCGCGATCAGGTTCTGCGACTGGCCGGTGCAGCTCGTGCAGGTCTGCCGCTTCGTGGTGTAGCCCGCGTTCTTGAGCAGGTTTTCCACATAGGACACCGACGCCGCGTACCCGCCGCCGCGCGGCGAACGCGTGCCGCCGTTGGCGCGGGCGATCGCCTGGAACTGGGTGAGGTGGGTCTTGATGTTGGCCAGCGAGATGTCCGGGGCCGCGAGCGCCGAGGCGGGCGCGGCGGTGGCCGCGGGCACGCTGACGACGCCCAGTACCGCCACCAGGGCGGTGACCCCGGCGCCGAGTCTTGTCTTCCACTTCATGACGGTGCGTTCCTTCGGTTGGAGTGGGGGGGGAGCGGCTGTTCTCGGGGGATGGGCCGGGGGCCCGCCGCGCGGTGGCGAGCGGGACCCGGCCGCGTCAGGTCAGCGCGTCGTGCAGGCCGGTTCGCCGGGCACCGCGGGCACGGAGACGGCGTTCCAAGCTGCCTTGGCGGCGTTGAATTCGGTGCAGCTGCCCGGGTAGAGCGCGATCGCGGCCTGCAGCGTCGCCTTGCGGGCCGCCTTGTGGTTCCACGACGAGGTCTTCTTCAGCAGGCCGTTGTAGAAGATCTTGGCGGCTTTCTGGATGCCGATCCCGGTGACGCTGCTGTTGTCGCAGGTCGGGCTGGCGGGCTTGCCGCCGCCCGGGTTCGAGCCTTCGGCGAGCAGGTAGAACCAGTGGTTCTGCGGACCGGCCGCGGCGTGCACCTCGGTGCTCGGGATCGACGACGAGTAGCAGTTCGGGTCGCCGGCCTTCGACGGGTCGTACATGGAGCGGATCGGGCCCTGGCCGACCAGGTTGACGCCCTCGCCGACCTCGTAGTCCGGCCGGTCCTTCGCGTTGTTCGCGTACGCCTCGGTCATCGCGCCGAAGATGTCGCCGGTCGACTCGTTCAAGCCGCCGTTCTCGTTGCCGGAACCCGCGCCGCCCGGCGTGGTCTGGAAGATGCCGTGCCCGAACTCGTGGCCGACGACGTCCATCGAGGTGGCCTGGCGCCGGTTGTCCTGCGAGTGCCCGAAGTGCGTCGAAGAGCCGTCCCAATAGGCGTTGACGTCGTTCAGGCCGACGGACGCCGGGTAACCGCGGCCGCTGCCGTTGATGCCGTCGCGGCCCAGCCAGTCCTTCAGCATCTTCCACTCGGTCTGGACGCTGAAGAGGGTGTCGACGCAGCCGGTTTCGAGGTTCGTGCCGGAGCCGTTGCCCCAGCTGTTGTCCGGACCGCTGTAGACAGACCCGCCCTCGCGGCCGCAGCTGATGCCCGGGCGGCCGGGGTCGCGCATCGAGTACGAGCTGCCGGAGCCGGTGGTGTCGATGGAGACGGTGCCGACGTAGTAGCTGTTGCCGGTGCCCGCCGCGTTCACCGCGTTCGGCTGGGCCTGGGACTCGGCTCCGGAGCTGAAGGTCTTGATGTCGTCCCGCTGGTCGAGCACCGCGCCGGTGACGGCGTCGACGAACACGTGCAGTCTGCTCGGCGCCGCGGCCGTGCGCCCGGTGACGACGACCTCGTAGGCAAGTTTCGGATTCGACCCGGCCAGCACCACCTTTTCGGGCGTGCTCACACTGTCCACAGTGGGCAGTTGGGCGCGTGCGGCGGAGGCGGCCTTCGCGGCGTCGAGAACGGCTCGCGTCCCGACGGCGATGGGCGCGGTTTCCGCGGCGCTGGTGTCCCGGACATTCCCGGCTCCGTCCGCGACGACGACCGCGTCCCCGCCGACGACCCGCAGGCCGTGGTAGGTGCGCTCGTAGGCGCTGTAGAAGAGTCCGGCGTCGCCCGCGGTCTGGCCGACGCGCCGGAACGCCTCCGCCGGGCCTCGGCCGAGCCCGGAGGCGACTGCCTGGTCAGCGGCGCGAGCGGCGGCCGCGTCCGGGGACGCGGGCTGGGCTTCGGCGGCCGCGCTCGCCGGGACGGCTGGCAACGCGAGGGACATGGCAAGACCGGCGGCGGCCGCCAAGCCCGTGGTGAATCCGCGATGAGGCATCGAGATCTTCCTTCCATGAAGGCAGGACGATGGGGTGCGGGGAGAGGGAACGCGCCCGGCCGCTTACGGTGGGTGTGCGGCCGAGCACAGTCGAGTAAAGGATCGGCGCAGGGGGGCGTCAATGCTCCAAACAGACCAACGGAATGTTCCGGATTCGGCGGTCAATTAGGATATGCCGTGCCGGTGCTGGGTTTCTTCGCGCGTTCGGCGCCCGGGCGACTTTCGTAGGGAATGTCCCGGGTGCCGTACGAATGTCGGAAGCGCTCTTCCCCGGCGATCGCGTCGAGCGCTGTCCGTCACGGATCGGCGAGGTGCTGCTGCCAGGCGAACTCGATGCCCTCGCCGCGTTCGCCTGCCTTGGACCAGCGGCTGAACTCACGGCATTGAGCTGCCGGGCCAGCGCGCCGCCCGAGCAGGATCGGACGGGACCGCCGGCGCGGCCTGCGCCATCCGGGAGCCGAATTCGTTCGGCAGCGCGCACTTGGACGCTTCAGCGTGGCCCGGGCAGAGACCCCTCCGGCCCGGTCATCGCCGCGCACACGTCGGCGGCCGCTGTCCACAGTCCTCAATGGCCGGTCGCGACAGTCCGGTACTGCATCCCCTGTTCCCGGGCACGGCCGGGAAAGGAGAATGCTCGCCGAACAGAACGCAGCGGCTAGGCGGTCGCGTGCCCGAAGACGGCGGCAAGGGTTCTTCGTGGGTGGGGGGTACGGTCCGGCCCGACGAGTCATGGGACTGCGCCGCCTCGGTGAACAGCCTACGCCGAACCGGCATCAGGTCGAACGCGGATTCGCCGGGCGAGGGACGGAAAGCGTCGAGCGAGGCCGCTTCGGATGCGCGTCCGCGACACCGGCGACGGCCATTCCGCCGTACCTGTGGCCGACAAGGACGACGACGTCCGCGCGTCCGCAGCCGACGGCGGCGAGCGCGACGTCGAGGCGCCGCATCCGGGTCGGGTGGTCCTCGCCGCACAGGTTCCCGTGCTCGTCCCGGACGACTTGCCCGGCAAGGAAAACGAGGTCGCCGACGCGCACGACCGGGGTGAAGGCGCCGGGAACGCGGTGGAGTCCGGTGGGCTCCAGGTACGCGGTCATCCCCGCGCCGCCGCTCCGGCCCAGGCGGTGATCGCGGCTTCCCGGCGTGCCGCATCCGGAGGATCGGTTTCGCGGCGGACCCACGCGATGTGACCGTCCGGCCGGAGGAGAAGTTCGCTGAGGTCCCCGGGTTTGGCGCCGGCCACGGTGATCCGGTCTTTCCAGCCCTCGGCGACCTGCTCCGCGCCGTCTCCGAAATAGCCGAAGGTGCCGCTGTGCACCAGATTCGGGCCTTGCGGCCCGAGCATGCGGGTGCCGACGAGCGGGTCGCCGTCCGGCGCCGGATAGGACGTCGACAGTGCGGAAACCAGACCGGCCAGCCGGGCGTTGACCTCGGGGATTTCGAGCAGCGAATCCAGCAGCCCGCGCAGCGCGGCGACCGGGCGCCGGTAATCGGGGACCAGGGTGAGTTCCAGCAGCAGTGTCTGAGCCTGGGTGTTGCCGGCGACCAGGTGCCCCACCGGGAAACGCTCCGCGTGGTAGGTGCCGAGCAGGTCCGGCGGCGCCCAGCCGTTGAGCTCGGCGGCGAGTTTCCAGCCGAGGTTCATCGCGTCCTGCAAGCCGGTGTTGAGGCCCTGGCCCGCCGCCGGGAAGTGGATGTGCGCCGCGTCGCCCGCGAGGAAAACGCGGCCGGACCGGTAATTCTCGGCCACTCGCGTGGCGTTGCCGAACCGCGAGAGCCAGCGCGGCTCAGCGATGCCGAAGGACGTGCCCGTCAGCTCCACCAGCGTTGCGCGGAACTCCTCGAAGGTCACGGGTTCCGTTGCCGGGACACGCATCCGCTCCGGGCTGGTGACCACGATGCGGGTCAGTCCTCCGGAAAGCGGGGCGATCAGCAGGGGAATGCGCCCGGCCGCGGCGATCGCCTCCTGGTCGACGACGGCGAAGTCGCCGAGCATCGAACTCATCGTGTCGTCCGAGCCCGGGAAACCGATGCCGGCGGACTCCCGGACCTTGCTCCGGCCGCCGTCGCAGCCCACGAGATACGCGGCGCGAAGCCGGAAGTCCCCGTCCGGCCCGACGCCCGCGACAGCGACCCCGTCGTCGTCCTGAGCCAGCGACACGACTTCGTGTCCGTAGGAGATTTCGACGCCGAGTTCCCGTGCGCGCTCTTCGAGCAGTCGCTCGGTCCGCGTCTGCTCCAGGAACAGGGTGTAGCCGTGGCGAGTGTCCAGCGCGGAGAAGTCGAGTTTCCGCGACAGGCCGGCGAAATGCCAGCTCGGAACGGTGCGGCCCTGGGCGAGAAACCGCTCGGCGATGCCGCGCAGTTCGAGGATCTCGATGCTGCGCGGGTGCAGCGTGAGCGCGCGGGACTGCCCGTGCCGCGCCTTCTGCCGTTCCAGGATCCGGACCCGCACTCCGGCCAGCGCCAGTTCGGCGCCGAGCAGCAGCCCCGTCGGGCCCGCCCCGCTGATCACGACCTCGGTGTCCACAACCGCCTCCACTATTTTCCGAACAACGTTCATTTAAACCTTCCGCCAGTGTCCTGAGGAAGCGCGAAGCTGTCAAACACGCTGGTAGGCTCACCTCGACATGACCGCGCACCAGCCCCGCACCCGAGGACGCCCGCCCGCTGCCGACCGGGCCCACGTCACCGCCGCCGCGCTCCGGCTGCTCGACGAAGAGGGCCTCGACGCGCTCACCATGCGGAAGCTGGCCAGCGCAGTCGGCGTCCAAGTGGGGACGCTTTACGGCTACTTCCCGACCAAAACGGCCTTGCTGACCGCCATGGCCGAGGNGGCCGAGGAGATGCTGAGCGGCTGTCGCGCCGCGGCCGACGGAATCGCCGATCCGCGCGAACGGGTACTGGCCTTCGTGAGAGGCCTGCGCACCGCGCTGCTGTCCTATCGCGACGGTGCGCGGGTGTACGCGGGCACGCACGCCATCGGGCCGAACACCCTGGGCTTCGCCGAATCCCTCAACGGTGCCTTGCGCGAGACCGGGCTCGACGCCGCAGCGGCGATGAAAACCGCGCTGCTGGTCCTGCACTTCGCGACAGGCCACGTCCTGGAGGAACAGGCGGCGATCCAGGCAGGCCCGGACCTGCCTGTCGGCGTCGGCCGTCTGCGCGAGGCGATCGAGGACGGGGATTATCCGCATCTCGCGGAGGCTCAGGACCATCTGACCGGGGCGGACTTGACCGAACTGTTCGAGCAGGGTCTGCGTCTGCTCACTGCGGATTTGCCTTGACGGCTGGGTTTTCCTGTGCGGTCGACGGTTCCGGCGCGTTGTGTGTCCGGCTTGAGGAACGGGTGGCGGTCCAGTGCGGTCCGGACCTGCCTGTCGGCGTCGGCCGTCTGCGCGCCCAAGACCGCGCCGGCACGGAGGCGTTCGTCCACTACGACCTCGCCGCGACCCGGCTGGCGCCATTCGGCGCCTGGCTGTTCCATCGGGCCCGGATGCGGGAACCGCTGGGACGACACGACGGCGTCGCCTCCGCGCGGCGTGCCCACAGCGACACTGTGCTGCTGTCGGCCGCGCAAGCTGCGGGAATGGCGACGTTTTTCTTCGAAGCGACCAGGTACACCAACCCGCTCTGCGCGGCGATGCGTCCGGTCGTCGGCCTCGGCCCGCCGTTGACCGGCGAGGTCCTTCGCGCGCTAGGGCCTGTCCTCAAAGCCAGATGAGCAGCGTGGCCAGATC
>NZ_LWSF01000053.1:0-15995 GCF_001651785.1 Amycolatopsis sp. M39 | reverse complement strand
ACCCACGCAGCATAAAACCCGGTGACCGGCTCCCGGGGGAAACCTCACTTGTTAGCCTTGAATGGAGTCTGGTCCTTTGCAGGGGACTTGATGTGATGAGGAGCCCCGCCCGGGTTGCCGCCCGGTGCACCGGGGCTCCTTGTCGTAAGCGCCTGGTTGGCGCAAGCACATCTCGGCTTACATCGCACGCCTTTCGTGCGACTCCGACGGACCATCACGGTAAGACTCCTTCCCTCGCGGCGCATTCACGCCACGACTGCTCGCGTCGGCGCGCTGATCGCGCCGAGCGGACGCCCGGTCCTCGAAGTCGGGGGCCGGGAGCGTTGCGGGAACCTGGTAAACGCCGTGCCGGACTCGGTGCAGCCGGCCGCGTTCCACCCAGTACCCCAGAGCGTTGCTGACTTTGTTGGCGGGCCAGGCCGCACCACGCCGCTGGAGTCTTTCGACGACGGTGGCGACGTTGAATTCCTCTCCCGGTTCGATGACCAGCCAGATCATCCTCCGCAGCGGCACATTTTGAGCCATCTGCCCGGCGTCACCCGCCTGCGGCTGAGCCGTCTGGCCGGTGCCTGCTTCGCCGAGGGAACCTCCCGACGTGGTGCGTGCCGGAGAGCGGCGTCCGACTTGGTTGGAGCCCGAGGCGGCAGCATTGTCGGCGTCACCCAGAGAGACGATGCGTTGGCAAGCTTTCAGCAACCGAGCCGGGACCGCCGCGACCGCGCCAGCTTCGCGAGCTTGCTTGACCGCCCGTGCGATCCGGTCGACGTCGGCGGCAACGGCGTCCGCGGGATTCTCGCTGGTCTTGGCCATGCGCACACCTCCATTTCACCGGATCAGGATTCTCTCGTCCGTGATTCTACATACCGTGATTTACGCCGGTGACGCGACACACCGCTCGCCCGCCGGCCCCGTCTGGCCGATTGTGCGCCCCGTCGGATTCTGCTTGCGTGGAACGCGGGACTGGCCTGCGTGAAGATCGGGCTGGGCGTCCCAACTGCATCGAGGGGTGGGCCGTTTTGTCGATCGTGCTGACCATGCAGCGGTTGCGGATCAAGACTGCCGCTGGTTGGCAGGAACCGTATGACCTCGACGCGCCGATGGTGGCGATCATCGGGCCGGTCGACACCGGCAAAAGTTCGCTGCTCGACGCCATCGCGTACGCGCTAGGGCGTGAGATCGACTTCAGGGGCGCGGTAGACTATCACCTGACTGCAGTCGAACTCACAGCGAGGATCGGCGGACCGATATTCACGCTGTGCCGGTACCGCGGCAACCCGGATCAGGTGGAGGTCTTCGACCAGGCCGGCACACCGGAAGGGCCGTTTCCGATCACGACGACAGGGCGCACGCCAACGTTGTCGGAGTGGATCCTCGAGCAACTCGGTTTGGCCGATATGTTCGCGGCGGTCCGGCTGACCGGGCGCAAACAGCTGGACTTCGCGAACTCCCTGCTGCCCTACTGCTATCTCACCCAACCTGACATCGATCGGCACATCATCCGTTCGGCCAGACACAACAAGGCCCGGGTCCAGGTCCTGCGGCTGCTGTTCGAGCTGACCACTGCCGAACACGAGCACAAGCTCGGCGAGATCGAAGAACACGACATCGCCATCCGGCAGATGGTCGCGAAAGAAAAGACGATCAGCGAGTTCCTCGACGAGACGCACGCTACCGAGAGGGACGCGGTCCGCACCGAGATCGCGCGACTGCGCGGCGAAGAAGCCGCCGCAATCGCCCGGCTCAACCGAGCCAGGTCAAGCCTTCAGGAGGCAAGCAGCGTCGGCACCGAACAACAGAGCCGACTCGAGCGCGCAGCCACCGAGCACGCCGCCGCGGAGACAGCCTACGACAAGCATTTGCGGCTTCTCGAAAAAGCTCGCGACGCGGTCGCCGACGCGGAAGAAGCGCTGGCAAGACTCACCGACTTGGAAACCGCTCCAGCCGCCGAGCCCACACTCAGCCTGGTTCAGCCCGGTTGCCCCGAGTGCGGCAGTCCGCTGTCGCCAGCACCTGCTGGAACCTGCTACCTGTGCCGCAACCTCATCCCCGGCATGGACCACGCCGAGCAACGCCGACATCTCGTCGAGGATTATCAACGCGCGGTCGCCACTGAGAAGCATGAACGAGAAGAGGCCCGCCGCGCACACCGGCACCTGTCCGACGCACTGTCGGCACGAACACAGCTGCGCGGACACCTGGACACCTCGACCTACGACACCGCGTCGCCCTACGTCGGCCAGGTCAGCGCCGCCGCAGCCGAACTCGCGGGGATCCAGGCGTCGCTGGGAAGCCTCACCCGGCTCGACGCTGCACACGTACGAGTCGACCAGCAGCGCGAACGCATCGAGCAGCTACGGGCGGAGCAAGAACAACGACAGCGGAAAGCCGTTCTCAACCCTGCGGACGTCCGCAACCTGGACGACGTCGTCCGCGAACTGAACCTGGCGTTTCGCTCGATCATCCGCGGCATCGGCTTGCCCAACGCCACGGGCCGTGCCGAAATCCACCCCGACACGCTCCTTCCCATCGTCGACGACCAAAAATTCCTCTCGCGCGGGGGAGGAGCCCGCTCGGCAGTCAGTATCGGGTACAGCCTTGCCTTGCTCCGCTACACTATGGAGCGGTCAACCGCACAGCTGCCCGGGTTCCTGGCGATCGATTCCCCGCAGAAGAACTTCGGGTCCAACAGCAATGACCAAGCGCTCGCACACCGCGTGTACGAACGATTCCTCGACTACCTCGACGACGTCCAGAAACGCCACGGCGCAGGAACGCGGACATATCAAGTGATTGTCGTCGACAACGACCTCGACAAAAGTATCGCCAAACGCTGCCTCGTCCATCGTTTCGAACGAGATCGCGGATTCATCCGCGATCTCACCGACCCCCACCGCAGGCCTGGGGCAGCCCAGCAGCTTGCGTTCGACGACTTCGACGACGACACCGTCACCCCCTAACCGACGGCGCTCATTGGCTCACGAGGCCGGTACATCTAGAAGCATTCATTCCCGCCAGCGTAAACGAACGACGTCCACCCCACCAACCAACTTGCGGCACTACGATGTCGCGATGACTGTCCACTGGGGCGACGTGCCGACCTGGGTCGCCGCGCTCGGCGGCACCGGCGCAGCCACCGCCGCATTACGACAACTGGCGTTGCAACGCAGACAGCTCGCAAACCAGCAAAGGGCAGTCGAAGCCCAGGCCGAGCGCAACCGTAAACGCGACGAACTCGTAGACCGGCAGCTCCGCGACTTCGACCAGCAGGCACAAATCTGGGAGCGACGGCAGGCGGAAAAGATCACCATCGATTTCACTCCTTCCGAGAGGCCGCCCCGCGACGCCACCATCAGCGAAGGCGACCAAGTGTTCGCGGCGCTCGTCGTCAACGACTCCGACCGGCCCATTCGCGAGGTAACCGCAGGGATCGTTATCAATCACGCCAAAGCTCAGCCGGCATCCGCCTACCATCGGCTCATTCCGTCTACCTACCCGAACAGTGGTGGATTCGGCGTCGGCGGCACGGTCCAGAGCGGCCATTGCGACCTGATGATGATCGACGACAGGACCGAATTTGTCTTCCCCTACAACACCTCGACCTATGCAGCCGCGGTACTGGTTCGGTTCACCGACGATGCCGGCTTGCGCTGGCAGGCCGACCCGAACCTGCATCTCCAACGAGTGCCGCGGCAGCATCTGATCCGGCCGTCTCAGATCGCGGCTCACGACGAGCTCACTGACGACTGGTGACAACCCCATGGACATCGTTCGCTCGCCACCGGCAAGTCAAGCGTCGCGGCCCCACCATGCCAACTCGGCGTCCCACTGCCCGAGGTGAACCTCAGTCGGCAGGGAGCACCCCAATAGACTCTCGCGCGATCGCTCAATCGATAGCGGCATTCAACCCGCCGTCGTCATAGCTCGCGACAGCCATCGGGAATTCGACATTGCGCTCGAACATTTCACTCTCTCCGCTCGGATCCTGTATCGGCGACGACGTTGGAGTCTTTGATCTCCGCGGCGATCTGGGCCGGCACGTCCCTGGCTGTCAGCCACTTGGCTATCTCGTCGCAGTGTCGGGAGGGCAGCGCTAATGCGAGCAGTCGCTGTGCTCGGGTTGCAGCCACGTAGAGCACGCGAAGACTTTCAGCGATGTCCCCGGTGTGGTGTCCGGACAGCCAGCCTCGGACGAGCACGTCGGCACGGTTGTCGTCGGGCACGATGACGAGGACGGCTTCCTCTTCCTCACCCTTGACTTGGTGGATGACACGCGCACGGGTCCGGACGCTCGGCTCCGAGGCAGCATCTTGCTTGGTTTCCTTCGCGGTGGCACCAGAGCCACTGCCACGAAGACTCCCGCGGTTGTCGCGGCGAGTCATCCCGGGAACCGGCGGGGCGGTTCTCAGATAGTTGTTGGCAGCAGTACACCAGCCAGTCGACGGGGGCTCTCCTGGAGCGGGCAGCGCAGCGGCCATGCACGCCGCCAGGTGCCGGAGCCGTGACCGGTCGATGCCAAGTTGCTCGCAAGCTACCGCGATGGTGCGGTTCTCGATGTCCGCGTCGGTGTACCAGTAGCAGAGGATGGCACGTTCCAGAATCTCGTAGGCCGTGTCACGCAGCGTGGCGTATGCGGTCTCGGAGCCGGCCACTCGAACAGCCCATCCGGCCCGCGCAGTTCTGTTAGCCGGCGCTGCCGGCGCGGTGCTCTGTGTTGTCGTGGGCAGTTTCGCTGCGGCGTGGGCCAGCACGAGCCGTCGCTCTGCGGCGATCTCCTTCTCGTCGGCGTAGTCGTTGAACACGGCAAGCGGGGGTGTCGTGTTGGACTTCTCCACTGGGATGAGCAGGATCTCGGCCTGCTCGTCATGGTTCGGTCCCACCGGGTCGTCCATCGGCCTGGCGGCAGATGCCGGACGCAATGTTGCGGCGAGCGCGCAGATCGCTGGGCTGCTTCGCCAGTTGCCCGCAAGATCGATGCGGGAGCCCAGGGATTCGCCGAACGTGCGGACGCGGTCGGGTTGTGCGCCGCGGAACTCGTAGATCGCTTGGTCCGGATCGCAGACGAACACCAGCGGGATGCCGACGTCGCGCAGTTCGGCGAGGATGGCCAGGTCGAGCGCGGAGCAGTCCTGGGCTTCGTCAATGACGATCTCGTCGAAACGGCCCGCCACGAGGCTGGCGACGTCTGCTGGTCGCTGAAGCAGGCTGCGCAGCGCGCGGATGCGTGCTTCGTGACCGGTGAGGTTTCCCTGCAACGCCAATTTGTTGCGCTGATCGACAGCGCGCCGTGCCGCGGCGTCGAGCAGGTTCTTTTTCTCCAGGGTCCGGTAAGCACGAGCATTTCTTGTGTTGAATTGCAAACTCGCCTGGCATTCATCCGCGCCGGGCTCACGGCTCCATTGGAAGTCGCTTAGCCGCAGGGTGTGCGAGATTTCTCCATCCCACACGGCAACCGTGGCGTTGACGCGGTCCCAGGAGTCAATCCTGTTCCAGGTCCGGCCAAAGTCAAGAAAAGGCCGGACGAGGTACCGCCAGATGAACGTGTCGATGGTGCCGACGAAGTTCGGGAAGGCAGCGAGCTGCGGAAGCCCCGCTTCGCGGCACCGCCGGGTGACTTCGTCACAGGCGACGTGAGTAAAGGACACAACCGCTCTGCCGCGGCCGGGTCGGCGCGGACTGCTGAGATGCCGGTCGACGATGACACGGGTCTTCCCTGCCCCTGGGCAGGCTTGCACATACAGCGGTGCCGCCAGCTCGATTGCGCGCCGCTGGTGCCGAACAGCTGCGGCTCGGCGTTGTTCCAGCGAGGTCAATGCCGGTCCTCGGAGATCCAGAGGATCGCGTCTTTTAGATACCCGGGCACGATGAAATCGTCGCCACGTTCGCTCAGTTCGGCGATGTCTTGAGCGAAGTCGCCTTTGCGCAGCCTCAACTGGCTGAACTCGGCGAGGAACGCCTTGTCGAGCGCAGCTCGATCCGACAGCCCCTTGATCTTCTCCCAGGATTTCGGCCCAGCCACCGGACGCCGGAGCTTGAAGATC
This sequence comes from Amycolatopsis sp. M39, assembly GCF_001651785.1. Lineage (NCBI taxonomy): Bacteria > Bacillati > Actinomycetota > Actinomycetes > Pseudonocardiales > Pseudonocardiaceae > Amycolatopsis > Amycolatopsis sp. M39. The sequence continues at coordinate 9,957 of NZ_LWSF01000053.1, read as the reverse complement.
TGTTCGATCACGTCCGCGTTGCGAGGCCCGGCTACGAGCAGTTCGGGTTCAAGGGTCGGCTGCGCGACGAAGACCTTCAGCCTGTCGGCAGCATCGAGGTCGGCTGCCAGTTTGGTCAGGGCTGCTCTGCGGTCCCCTGGGGCGGTGGGGTCCGCATCGGTGATCACTGCCACGCGCTCCGCGATTCGTCCTTCGTCGACAGCGGTCAGCAACACCCGCAAATACGGTTCGAAGTCGACGCCGTCGATAGCCACGATCGTGGTGCCAACAAAACGAGCCCACCGGGCACGATCGGCGGCTGCCTGCTCGCTAGCTTCAGCGTCATCCTTCGCTGTCGGGAAGATCGGGGTGGACGGAGGACGACGCAGGACTTTCCGGCCGAAGACCGGCAGCAGCAGCGACTCGGCGACGCCCTCGACGAGCACGACCCGTGGCCCGAACAGCATCGCGCTGCGTGTAGCGTCCAGGTAGCGCTTCAGTTTGCCCTGGCCACCGACCAAGTCCAGCTCGGCCAGTGGAATCGCTTTCGTCTCGAACAAGCTCAAGACCTCGCGTGAACGAGGCACTGCGCTCTCGGAGGAAGCGTCTGCGGCACCTAGTTGTTGCTGTTCACTGTCAACCGGCAACGGGTTGCGCTTCAAAACGACGAGGTCCTCGATCTCGGCCGACGCCGTGATTAATGGCGAGTGTGTGGTGACGATGACCTGGACGCGTCCGGCATGATCCAGTGCCGTGGAGTTCTCGGCTGAGGACTCCGCAGCGTCGCGCAGATACTCGATCAACAGTGTCTGCAACTGCGGATGAAGGTGAGCCTCGGGCTCCTCGACGAGAAACACCGTCAGGTCGTGGTCCTGAGCGGCGCGCAGTTCGGCGATGACTGTCGCGATGAACAGCAGATTCGCATATCCCAGGCCAGATCCGACGATGTCCCGCGGAGACAGACCTCGGTCGTTCATCCGGATGCGCAGAGAACGGGCGATCGAGAGCAACGTCGGGTCCGCAAAGGACACGTCAGCGGCTTGCGGGCTGGCACCGGCAGAGACGTCTGCAAGCGGCGTGCGCACCGCGGTCTCGACACCGCTGAGGACCTTGCCCGCCCGCGAACTTGTCCTGACCTCGTCCAACGTCTCGCGCACCTCGCCGACGAAATCGGCTTCGGCGACTCCGAGATCGGCCAGCAAGTAATGAAGAATGACGCGCAACCGGGTCCCCGAACCGGAGTTCAGCTCACGCTGAGCGTCGCGCAACGGCGGCAGGTAGACATGCCGAAGTCGACCGCGGGCTTCCGGCTCCGGGTCGCGGTCGGTTGACCGCCCCTCACCGGCCGTCCACTGCACCTTGCCCCGGACCTCGGTCCCGACCGGCCATGCGTAAGAGACCTGGTAGCGCACCGAGGCCATGTCGTCGAGCAGTCCTTGGCTGTACAACCCTCGCTGTTCCGGCGCGGTCAATGCGTAGGTCGCAGCGAGCGAAACCGCGTCGACCTCCTGCATCCGTGCGACATCGTCGATGTCCCAGTAGCGGTCCCGTCGACCATCGAGCGGGTCAGTCGCCAGCCTGACCACGTCCAGCAGATTGGACTTGCCGGCATTGTTCTCCCCGATGACGACGGTCAGGAACTCCCGCACCGGCACACGCACATCGCGCAACGACCGGAAGTTCCGTGCTTGAATCGACTTCAACCGCACGCGTGCACCCCTCCTCGCCAGGCCCAGTCCAGGACAAGCTCAGCTTGATCATCTGCTGAACAGCAGTCGCAAGGGACGAAAAGGGTGTTACGCCCGCACCGCTGCTCGTGCCCGAAGCGTGAACAATCTGCGACCAGACTGAGCCTCAGCACGGCGTGGTCTTCCTAGCCGGACAGTCCTCAACATCTCGATTGTCCGGCCGAGTGGAGTACTCGGACCGGGGAAGCCGAGGCGGATGCCAACTCGCCGTGCAAGAAGCATCTACGCGACCGAGCGGCCCGGCCGAACTGATCGTCGTGACCTGGTGCCTTCACCGCAACTACGACGACACCGCGCGAGTCGCCACCCGCCAACCCGGTTAGCCAGCTTCCGGCACTCGTGCACCAACCAGTCGCTCCGGACGCCGCCCGGGTACTCCATCGTGTTCGCGGGATTACGGCAAGATCGACCGGCGTAGCCGGCACCGGGATCACGCAGGAGCAGCAGTGCCTTTCAAGCCGCTGGACGAGATACCCGACTCCCACCTCGCGCGGACGCTCATGGCCCGCGCGCTCCGTCGCGATCCCTCGCTGGCCGGATCCACTATCTCTTGGCGACGGAGACGTCCGGGCCCGGTGACCGGCTATCCAGCCGAGCACCACACCGACGACGCAGGTGCGCTGATCGCCCAATGGGCACGCGCTCTGGACCTGCGGCCTGACCGCGGCCGCCCAACGCCGATGCGCCCTGCCGTCTACCGAGGCACCGTCGACGGCTGCGAGGTCGTCCTCCACACCAGTACGACCACCGTACGAACGGGCGCGCAGGGCGCGATCGCACGCTCACTCACGAACCCGGGCCTCGAGAACCGTCACCAGCGACCAGCCGCGTTCGGCCGGTGCATATCCATGTTCGACGAGACGCGCCTCATCCCCGCCGCGGCCCCGGCCGCGACGTCCAAACCACAGGATGGAAAGCACGCCGCTTCCCCATCGCGGCATCTATGCCTTCACCACACCAGCGCATCCAGCCCGAGCCCCGTCGACGGCTGTTTCCACGGCGTGCTCGATCTCCGATGAGACCACGAGAGCACCACGCTGTACGACGACATCACCAAGTCGCTCCCGCACGCCGTGCAACCCTGCGACGCCCTGTCATCGCGGCGGAATCGAACCATCCTGGAAGATCAAAGTCCGATCTGGACGTGCGTAGCGGCCCTGCCTTCGTCGTCGACTTGGCATGATCGTTAGGGCGGACTCGACCACGGCCGACCGTTCTTGTGGCCAGACAGTTGCTCAGCCGCGGCAGGCAGCCGCAACGACGACCGCGCAACAGCCAGCGACGGCGCACACCCCTGCGGTTCACACCGCCTGGCACCTCATTGTGAGAACCTCAGGAGATGACCAGCAAAGATCAGCGCAGACGAGCACGCAAAGCAAAGCAGCTTCGCGACAGCTACCAGCCCGACGTCTCCGAGATGTCACTCGCCCGAGTCGCCAAACGCCTGCGCACTGGGATCTCCACTTGGCTGGAAGATCCGACACAAGGCCCGCCGACCGCTGTCGTAGACGACGACCTCGATCCTGCCGCGGTCACAACGACCTTGATGGCATGGCTCGCCGGCAGCCGCGAACACATCACCCCAGAACAAGCCCGCGACGCCGTCACCTGGCTGTCTGACACCATGGGCATCGACACCGACGACCTGACCTACGCCGCCGGCTTGATCGGCCACCCGGACGCGCCCGACGTCACCTTCAACGAGGGCGTCGAACGCTACGGAGGCGCATTGCAGTTCACCGTCTACATGATCCTGCTCAGCGGCGCACTCGTGGCCACCGTAGCCGCAGGGGATCCGGAATGGCTCCGACAGTTCGACCTGAAATGAGACAGGACTTGACCTACCGGCACAGGGCGTCGACGAGCACCCGGATCACACGGATCGCCCGGGAGTGACGCAGCAGTCTTGCCGCTCTTCGAAGCGCTCGACACAGCTTTGCGCGCTGGGACGAAGTATCACGGGCGCTGCGACGCGATCCGGTGGCAACAACTACGACTTCAGCATGTTCACGGCATCAGCGGCATTATCGTCACCCCCGCGTCAGGTTCTTCAGGTCGCCCAACACGAACGCGCCCGCCGTCGCCGAACTTCGCAAGGCCTCGAGACTGGGCAAACTGGCCCGGCTCGCCGGAAGCATGCCCCGGCTCAAGCCGTGATCCCCAGCCCAGATGCGCTCCCCCCTGAGCACGCCGTGCACGCACGCCAGGCGAGAACGACCGGAGAACGGCGGCGTGGTCGTGCTGAGCCTGGCAACATCGTCGTCGTGACGGTTTATGCCTTTGACGAGACGCGGCATCTTCTGATCAGAACCTGGGACACGGGAGCCGGCTTCGTCGCCGACACCGTCGCCGGGCTGGCCGAGACAGCCGAGCCGGAGCATGCGCTGGGCCTTGCGGACGCCTTGACAAGCCTCTCCGGTGCTCTCTGGCGCACCTACACCCNAGGGATGGCGACGGCAAGGCGAGCGCGACGCCATCGGCAAAGTCGTCGACGCGCTCACGAACCCCAACCTGCCGCGAAACGGATACCTGGTCCAGTCCTACATCCGCGTGGAAGAGGCCGCACACCGCGTAGGACGCGCACTCCACCGACTCGGCGACACGGCACCGACCGAGCACGTGGTCACGGACGTCCGCAACGAACTCGACGCCGTCGAACACGCCGAACGCGGAGACCTGTCCGGACGAGCGAAACAAGCCGTGTGCCTCACCCGCGCCGACGCCTCCCCGCTCCAGATCAACGCCGCCGACGACCTCTTCCGCGAACACCCGACCGGAACCGACAAGCTCTTCACCCACTTCGACCCAACCTCGGCCGCAGTAGCCGCAGCACACTGGCTCCAAGCCGCTGCTGACGTCGCCGCCGAAGCAGCCGAATGCGACCCCACCGACGTCGTGCGGGAAGCAGACGGCATCGAAGCGCTCGCCGTCGAAACACCCACGCACGTCCTCGAACGACTCGAAGACGGAGAAACCCCGCGCGAGGTCGTCCTTGACCTGATCCGGACCGCGATGACCGCCGCCGAGGGCCGTATCGCCGACCCCGACGCCCTCCCCGACCTCATCGCAGACGCCATCGCCTGGAACAAGCAGCGCCGACCCGGCGAACACGACCCGCGCGCCGCCAGCCAACCCCGCATCACCCTCCTCGACCCCGCACGACCCGCACAAGACCTGCTCGAAGACCTCCTCGACGGACTCCGCGGCTGCCAACTGCTCTACCACGACGAAGTCGAATTCGAAGACGACGATGACCGGGACGTCGACGAAGCAGAACACGAGAACCGCTACGCACGAATCAACGCCGAATTCACCGCAGACGTCAGAACAGAAGCTGCAGCCAACCAGGCACGGCTGTCGTAACTTATAATAACCAGTGCGAGGCAACCGGACCGGTCAGGCGATCCCGCCACGCGTCAGACCCATGTCTTCACGCCAATCCGCACGAACCACTCGCGTCAACACCCGGGACCGTTCCGCCCCGACCCCCAACGACTTGCGCAAGACCTCGGCCGAGACCGGCCGCTGATGCCGCTCACGATGCTGCGCGTCGATCAGCTTCGCCCGCTCCACCAAACCGGGGTCAAGCCCGACTACGTTTCTACTATCGGGCCGCGGCGGCCGCTCAGACACACCAGCCGGCGGGGCCTCCGGCCTACGGCCGACCCACACGGCGGCCTACGGAGGCCGGCACCATTGGCGGCGATCTCCCAGTCGGCGGAGTCTCAGGTCAGAGTCCCGCTGTTCGAGAGATCGCCAGGCTCGCCGTTCGCAGCGCGACTCGAGCGGCGACCTGGGTCCTGCCTTCGTCGGGCGCGACCAGTGACAGCGCGCCCAAGGAGTCGCCGCGACGGTTCAGGATCGGGGCGGCGACGGTCGACATCGTGGTAGGCCCGGTGCGTAGTGGGTTTGGCCCGGTCATGGCACAGACGCCCTCCCGGCGGATTGCGGCCATGAGCCGACGGAGGTGGCCCGCGTTGGTCGCGCTGGCCAGTGCCTCGTCGCGCACCTGTTCGGGAGCGTGGGCCAGCAGAGCGACACCGATGCCGGTCTCGGTGAGCGGGAGGCGGCCACCGACCCGGTACTTGACCGCTGCCGCGTCGCGGGCCGACAGACGCTCGACGAGCACGGCCTCGTGGCCGTCGCGGACGGCGAGAAGGATGTGCTGGTGGGTGACCCGATGCAGGTCCTCCATGAACGGGAGCGCAGCGGCGCGCAGTCCGTGGCCGCGGGGAGCCAGCGAGGCGATCTCGAGCAGCTGCAGGCCGACGACGAAATCGCCGTTGTCGAGGCGTTCGAGGGCGCCCACACCCATCAGCTGGTTCGCGATCCGCGACGTGGTGCTCTTCGGAAGACCCGCCCGAGTCGCGAGCGCGTGCAGCGGCAGGCTCTCCCCGGCCTCGGCGAAGGCGCCCAGGAGCCGGAACGCCCGTTCAAGGATCGGTTCACCGTGCAGCGGCCGTCCCGAGGTCCGTACTGGCGTGCCGCTCATCGAAATCGCCGGTGCTTGGCGCTGGTCACAGCTCGAATACTAGCGCCATGACTCACCCGCACGACGACGCGCGGACGTCGGTGTTGATCGCTGGTGCCGGGCCCGCGGGGCTGGCCGCCGCGAGCGAGCTTGCCCACAACGGCATCCGCTCCGTCGTGGTCGAGCCGCGCCGCGAGGTCTCGCACCTGAGGCCCCGCGCGAAGACCACGAGCGCGAGGACGATGGAGCTGTTCCGACGCTGGGGCGTCGCGGATGCGGTACGCCGAGCGGCTCCGCTTTCCCCCGCGTGGTGCCGCCGTGTTGTGTTCTGCGGCACCCTCGCCAGCGAGCCGATCACCGAGTTCCAGGACGTCTTCGGCCTCAGCGCCGCAGAGCACGGGCTCGCCGCCGAGTCGGGGCCAGCAGGTGGTGCAGCCGGTTGTCGAGGTCGTCCTGCGCGAGCACCTGGCACGTACCGGTCTCGCCGAGTTCCGCCTCGGCGAGCGCCTGCTCGGCTTCACGGAGCAGCCGGATGGCGTGACCTGCGAGATCGTCCGCGCCGACGGATCGACCTACCGGCTGGTCTCGGAGTACCTGCTGGGTTGCGACGGTGGCCGGAGCACGGTGCGGGACGGCATCGGTGCCACGCTGCTCGGCAGCTCCGCTCCACGCGCCAATCTCAACGCGGTCATCCGGGCGCCGAGCCTGCGGCCCGCAGCGGGTGCGGCCCTGCACTACTGGGTGGTCGGGACGGACGTACCCGGTGTGGTCGGCCCGCTGAACCACGACGGGACATGGTGGGTCAGCCTCGCGGATGTCGGTGAGTCGGCCGGAACCGAACGCGCCGCGGAGCTGATCGCGTGGCTTGCCGGCCGATCCATCGCGGATCTCGGGATCGACGTGCTCTCGACCGACCCGTGGACACCCCGCATGCTGCTGGCCGACCGGTTCGCCACGGAACGAGTATTCCTGGTCGGCGAGAGCACGCACGTCAATCCGCCCCTGGGCGGGCACGGGTTCAACACCTGTGTCGGGGACGCTGTCAACATCGGGTGGAAGATCGCCGCGGTGTTGCAGGGGTGGGCCGGCCCCGGGTTGCTGGCCTCCTACGAAATCGAGCGTCGCGGCGTCGCCGAACTCACCCTCGCCTCGGCCGTCCGCAATCTGCGGGCTTCCGGACCGGAACGGGCAACCACCGCCGAGAAGATCCAGGAGACCAAGGCGGAGGAGTTCCATTCGCTGGGGCTCGTACTGGGCTACTCCTACGCGGGTTCGCCAGTGATGGCCGGAGACGGCGAGGACGACCCGCCACAGCTCGGCGTGCAGAGGTATGTGCCGACGACTCTGCCGGGAGCACGACTTCCGCACTCGTGGGTCGCCCCCGGGCATGCCCTGTACGACGATCTCGGCCGCGGAATGACCCTGCTGCAGCCACCGGACGCCGATGCGGAGGCGGTCGCCGCCTTCGCCGAGCGGGCCGCTGATCTGGGCGTCCCATTGACGCTGCTCGAGTTCCCCACAGCGACGGACTGGGCTGAGGACTACCTCCTCGTCCGGCCGGACCAGCACATCGCCTGGCGCGGCCACGACCTCGAAACCGTCGACCTCAGCCGCCTCTGCGGCATCACGCAGCCGCAGCGGCTCGCCCGCAGCTAGCAGCGAGACAGCGCAGGAAGGAGCGCACCCGTGCCCATGCACCGACTGACCGCGATCACCCTCGGCGTGCCCGACGTCGCGGCCACGGCCGTGTACCACACCGAATTCAGGCTCACACCGTTGTCCGGCGGTGGCGCGGACACCCGCCGTTTCAGCACCCTCGACGGCGGCGAGCAGCTCACGCTCAGACACGCACCACGCCGGCAGCTGCTCGACCCTCGGCATCGGTGTCTACGACCCGGACGACCTCGACCGAGTCGCCGACAGCCTGCACAGATTGGGGGTCGAGGTCGAGCGGTCAACGGCCTCGGTGGACTCCAACGACCCCGGCACCGGCGTGCGGGTTCACGTCGAAATCGCCCCACGCATCGCCTCGGACCCGAGTCCCGCTCCGGCGTACAACCGCCCGGGCGAGGTGACGCGGCCGGGTGCACGAGCGGATGCCGTCCTGCGGGACGGACCGGTCCGTCCCCGGAAGCTGGGCCACGTCGTGCTGGGCTCTACAGACCAGGAAAGCTCACAACGCTTCTTCACCGACGGGATCGGACTCAAAATCAGCGACACCGTGCCCGGGATCGCCGCGTTCCTCCGTTGCTCCACCGACCACCACAACGTGCTGGTCCAGAGCGCACCCGTCGGCTTCCTGCACCACACCTCCTGGCAGGTCGACGACGTCGACGAGGTGGGGCGCGGCGCCACAGCCATGCTCGAGGCCGACCCGCGACGGCACGTGTGGGGCCTGGGCAGGCATGCCATCGGGTCCAACTTCTTCTGGTACCTCAAGGACCCGGCCGGAAACTTCTCCGAGTACTACTCCGACATCGACTGCATCATCGACGACGCCCTGTGGACGCCAGGCGTGTGGGAGGGCACCCGGTCGCTGTACCAGTGGGGACCACCCCCTCCGCCGTCGTTTCTCGCCCCCGACGACCTCGCCGCACTCATGACCGGAGCCCACTCCGCATGACCAAAGAGAAGGAGCTGCAATGGTGGCTGATCCCGCGTTGCGCGACGTCTACGTCCCGCACGCCTATCCCGAGCAGCAGGCCGACCTCGGCGAGATCACCATGAACTACGCCGAGGCCGGCGAGCCGGACAAGCCCGCCGTGCTACTAATTCCCGAGCAGACCGGCTCATGGTGGGGATACGAAGAAACGATGCGGCTGCTCGCCGAGGACTTCCACGTCTACGCCGTCGACCTGCGGGGCCAAGGGCGCAGCAGTTGGACCCCGAAGCGGTATAGTTTCGACAACTTCGGCAACGACCTGGTCCGGTTCATCGCCCTTGTGGTGAAACGCCCCGTCGTCGTCGCGGGCAACTCCTCCGGTGGCGTCCTCGCGGCGTGGCTGTCGGCCTACTCGATGCCAGGGCAGGTCCGCGGCGCATTGTGTGAGGACGCCCGGTTCTTCTCCTCCGAGCTCGTCACCACGTGCGGCCACTCGATCCGCCAAGCGGCGGGCCCGCTGTTCGAACTCTTCCGCACCTACCTCGGCGACCAGTGGAACGTCGGCGACTGGGAAGGCTACTGCCGCGCGGCCGCCGCCTCGTCGTCGCAGGTGGCGCGGTACTTCGCCGAGGACGAGATCCCGCAGCACATGCAGGAGTACGACCCGGAATGGGCACGGGTTTTCTGGGAAGGCACCGTCGGAATGCACTTGCCGCACGAGCGGATGCTAAGCCAAGTCAAGACGCCGATACTCCTCACCCAGCACATGCGTGGCATCGACCCGGACACCGGCAACCTGATCGGAGCGCTCTCCGACGAGCAGGCTGCCCGGGCCAGGCAGTTGATGGAGTCGGCAGGGGTGAAGGTCGACTACGAGTCGGCACCGGATGCCGTGCACATTATGCACCAGTTCGACCCGCCGCGATACGTCAAGATCTTCACACGGTGGGCAGCCACGCTGGCGGCGTGACCGCGTGTCGCCGTCAGCTCGTCTCGTCATCTGCAGCCGACTGCAGAGTTCTCACGGACGGCGCCTCCGCCGAAGGTTGTCAACCAGAAAGGTAAGTGCGCATGTGTGCCGCTGACGGTGATCGATTACATGGCCGAGGCTCGGTCTGTGTCTTCTGGCGCAGTCTCTCATAGGGGGTCTGGCCGTC
>NZ_LWSF01000052.1:10671-24886 GCF_001651785.1 Amycolatopsis sp. M39 | reverse complement strand
CTCCACTCACGATCGCGGCTTGACTTCTAAGAACCTGAGATGTCTTTCTTGGTCGGAGGGGCTGCTGGGCGTTCCGGGTTGGTCCGCCGGCCGCGGCGGCTCCTCAGGAGGTTGCGCAGCCGCCTGCGGCAAGTCCCCCGTCAAGGTTCCGGCTCTCCCTGGATCGTCGTCGGCGAGCTGCGACCGAGCGGCGAACGGCTGAGTCGGAATGAGCGCCGGGTCAGATTTCGGTGCCGCCGAGGGAGGTGGCGTGTCCGCGACTTGTGGTCCCGCGGATCCGGACGCTCGCTCAGCGGCCTGCGATTGCGGGAACGCCACACACCTGCCGGACGGGGATCCCCGCAGCGCGGACCCGCCGCCCGCCGGTTCCTTCGGTGCGCCCGGCCGACGCAGACGCCCAGCCGACGGCGGGGCTTCCGGCCGGATGCCCGCGACTGCTTCCACCGGCCTCGGCGTGCTCGCAGTCGGCACCGGATTGCGGCGGTCTCCAGCACGCGCCCGGGGAACCGCGGCCCGGGCAGGCTCCCCTGCGACCTCGCGACCTGGTAATTGCGGACCACCGTCGTCGTGCAGCATGTCCGGCGTGACCCGAGGCGTCATCAACGGGGTGTGCGCCGCGTCGACGTTCGGAACCGCGGATTCCCGCGCGACCGGATAGCGCGCCAGCGGATCCTTCCTGGTCGACGCGCGCGCCCGGAGCAGGCCGAAAATCCCGGGCAGTCCTGCCAAGCCCACCAGTCCCCACCAGGCAGTCATGGCGCTCCTCGCTTCCCTCGCGTCAACCGGTCCGCGTTGGAATAACCGGTCGACGCGAGGACAACCGCGAGACCACCTGGACGTGTGACCCCAGGCCGTGCTTTCCTGAAGGGGCTCCGCGATCAGCGCACCCGCTTCCTGCCCGTCAGGCGCTCCCGCGCCTCCCCCGATCCGCACACCTCGGCAACCGTCCGAGCCATCGTCCCGGACGAACCGGTTGGCGTTCGACAACCCGGAGATCTCGTTCCAGGACGCCGACCACTGGACCATCCCGATCCACCGCCCCAGGGACCGCAGCCCCTTTTCCACCCCGGGACTGCCCCGGCGGCCTGAACGTTTCCGATGCCCGAAAACGCCACCGCGCCGTCCTCGAAGCGACGCGTCCGGCTCATCTGGCCGGGCTCGGCTCGCCGCCGCGCCCCAGTGCTGACAGGTGCCGCGAGCGGTCTGCGGACACTCCAGTCGCGCCGAGGCCTGTCGGAAGCTGGGCAGGCTCATCGCGTCGCCTGTGCCGGTGGCTGCAGACCCGCGTATGGGCTTACGCGGGGTTCCGGAACCCTGCGGACGGCGGCGTCCTCCGCCTTCGGGATCGCCGCTGTGATCTCTTCGGCCAGGCGGCGATGTTCTTCCCGCCCTGTCTTCTGGATCGCGGTCTGCCCCTCGTGGTCCTGGTGTGCCTTTGGGTTCCCTTGCCGCTCCAGACGTGCCTCGGTGTCGTGCCCGGTCGGCCGCCCACGCGGGGCCGGGATCGGTCACCGCGGCCACATCGAGACCAGCGCCAGGAACAGGAGCAGACAGCACAGGGTGATGGCGGTGGGGCGGCCTGCTCGAACCGCTTCGCAATGCGTCGCTGCGTCGTTCATGCCTTGCGCGCCTTACTCCTCGGGCTTCGCCTCCTCCCGACTGCATCCCGTCGCCAGGAGCACGCCAGGCACTGGCTACAGCCGCAGTCCGCCCGGCTAGGTCTGCGCCGGGCGAGCTCTCCGCTCACTCCCCGACCGGCGGGTATGCGGTGGGAGGGCATCGGTGAGGCAGTACGTCCGAGACGAGCGACCGCGCCGGTCCGCCGGAGGTGCATCCTCAACTTTGACACCCGAGGACGCCCCAGCCAGCAGACCGGGAAGAACCGGAAAGAGCGGGATCCGTTTACGGTAACGTGACGACCCCTGGTTGCGGCGGAGGGGAGCCGGGCATGGGACAACGCCGAGAAGGGTTGGTACGTGCGCGCAAAGCGGCCTGCCTGACCCAGGAAGAACTGGCCGTCCTGCTTCCGGCGGATGTGAAGAGCATCCGAAACTGGGAAGCAGGACGCTCCGAACCTCAGCCGTACCGACGAGCCAGATACGCCGAACTTCTCCGCGTCCGCCTAGCCCGGCTCGAGGAGCTGCTACAGGAACGGGCCGTCGCGACGAGCACGACCGGCGCACCTTCGCTCGACGCAGAAACCGGCACTGAGTCAAACACTGGCAGCGCCGCCGAACCCGCTTACGACGCTTCTCTTCGACATACGCTGACCACGCCGTCCGCTTCGAACGCGACCGACCCGGCTGACGTACGGCGAATCCAGCAGGAATGGCTCCGCGTGCGACAAGCGCCAGGGGTACGAGGCCGCGAGCTCACCGAACTCGCAGCGTGGCTCTACCCCGAATCGCAACGGGCGCCCGGCGGACATGTGCTCGCCGGGCCCGGCTGGCTGCTCGATCAGCCAGTTCCTTTGGACTCGGTACGGCTGGCGTGGTCCGACTGGCACCAACCGGCGCCCCCTTGGGGATCGTTGGAGCACGTCCTGCCGCTGACCGACCGGGGCGAACTGTACGCCGGCTACAGCCGCGCGGTGCGTGATCTCGTTCGTCCTCGGCTGCTGGAGAACCGGCTGAGCTACCGGCTGCTCGGCCTGAGGACCGATGACGGACTGGAACTGACGTTCGGGACCACCAGCTTCTTCGAGGTGTTCGACGTCAAGCAAGCCCTCGCCCACGAGTTCAAGGCCGCGTGGCTGGCCTCCGGCCGTGCCGCGCCCGACTGGGACGCGCTTCCGCTGCGCGCGGCGCTCGGCGATCCCTTCGATCCTCAGCAGCTGCTGATGTCGCCGGGGATCAGCACGCTGACCGTCCGGCGCGACCGGTCCGGGGACGAGCACCGGTTCGTGCTGCACGAACGCGACGGCGGGAAGGTCGCCGACGGCGGCGGGCTGTGCCACGTGATGCCGGCCGGCGAGTTCCAGCCGTCCTCGGTCGACCCGGCCGACATGCGCAACGACTTTTCGTTGTGGCGCAACATCATGCGCGAATTCTCCGAAGAGTTCCTCGGCAACCCCGAACACGACGGCTCCAGGTCCGGACCGATCGACTACGCACAAGAGGAGCCGTTCCGGTCGTTCGATCGAGCACGCGTCGAAGGCGGGCTCCGGCTCTGGCACTACGGCCTGGCGATGGAGCCCTTGGAACTCGGGGCCGTGCAGATGACCGTGGCCGTGGCCGACGATGTCGTGTTCGACCAGCTGTTCGCCGGTCTTGTGGACGCCAACGACGAGGGCCGGGTGGTCGGCCACAGCGGACGAACCGACATGCCGTTTCACGCAGAGGCCATCGACCGGCTCGACCCCAGGTTGTCGGCCAGCGCGCTCACCGTGCTCCGATTGGCCTGGCGTGACCGGGAACTGCTGCTGGACGGTTCGGCCACTCGCTGATCCACACCGGAAAGAGCGGGATCCGTTTACGGGTAACGTGACGACCCCGGTTGTGGCGGAGGGTGCCGGGCATGGCGCACCGCGGCTCCGCGACCCCTGATTCCTCGCAGGGGCCGCCCACGCGTGGCCGTGGGTGCCGTTCGCGTGCTTCGGTCAGGTCTTCTCCTCGGATCGATCGTCCGGGTATTGCGCCTCAGCGTGCGCGGACAGTGCCGGGATGGCCCGGATTTTCTCTCTGCTCAGATGGTTCCACACAATCCCGGCCGGCCTGGTGCGCGCTTCGCAGTAGATGACCTGATCTGGCGTCACGATGATGTCGACGCTGAAGTCGTGGTCGGTTTCGGGGAGGTCGGCATCCACGACTTGAAGCTCGTGCACCGTGGTGACGATGGTCGTCCGCGGCCCGATCAGCCCGGCCTCGGTCAGGAGCGCGATCTCCAGGTCCGAGTAGCCGCCGCCTTTTCCTACTCGCGCGCCTCGCCGGTCGACGGCGACGGTGCCGCAGACGACGAGGTCTATCGGCTCCATCCGCCCGGGGCCGACAGTCGGTGCGACGCCTGCGGCGTATTTGCTCCGCGCGGCTTCCACGCCGACTTTCGCCGGGTCGAGCGCGTAGAAGGGATCGGGGCTGGCCATCGCGGGCACGGCCATGTAGACCGTCTTTCCGTCGCGCAACGCCGCCTCACGGACCGGTAGTTGGGCGCGATCCGGGTTGCTCTTCAGTACTCGCGCGTCCCGCCAGACGTCCAGTGCGGCCAAGCGCTGAGCTGCGGCCTCTGCGCCGGTGAACGACGGAATACGCCCGGCAGCACCTTTCGGGTCGACCGCTTCGGCGTCGAGCAGCGCCCAGACGCGCTCGCGGGCAGCGCGTTTCGCTTCGTCGATCTGCATGTCCCTGTTGTACCCGGCTAGGCGCCAGCCATGAGGGCGAACAGCCGTTCGCCTGCCGCCGCGACGGACGATTCCTGACGCCAGGGCCGCAACTCGCGCCCTGCGCTGAACGCGACGTTGAGGCCCCCGCCGCCGCGGGTGACTTCCAACGTGTCGATCGCCTTGTTCAGGGCGTCGACGGCTCCGTCGATCTCGCCCGTGCGCACCCTGGCGAGTGCGAGGTTCCCGAAAACGATGGACTGGGACTTCTTTTTCGAGGTCAACGCATCGGCCGCTGCGATCAAGTGGTGTTCCGCCGGCTCGCGAAGGCCGAGGAACATGTAGCAAGAACCGGTCATGCGATCGATCTTGGACTCCGACAGGTACTCGCCGCCGACCCCAGCGCCGTCCACCTGGCTCAGCTGCCATTGAGCCGCGTCCAGCGCCGACTCGCACGCACGTCGTTGTTTGCGCATGGCGTTCGCCTCGGCGACGTGCAGGAGCGCCAGTCCGCACAATCCCGGGCTGACAGGTTGGGCCAGCGTGGCTGCGCGTTGTGCGAGCATGCGCCCGGCTTCGGGATCTTTGTCGAAACTGTAGAGATGCAGGTAGCTGCTCCGCAGCATGGCGTGTGCTTCCGCTTCGAGGTCGCCGCTCTGGTCAGCTGCGTGGATCGCCTGGTCGAAGTAGTTTCGTGGCGTCGCGGAGTCCCGGCGCTGCGAAGCGTCCCACAGCAACTGTCCCATTAACGTCGCTATTTCCGCTTCGATCGAATACAGTTCACGACGAGCTTCTACGGTGAATGCCGCGGCTCGCGCGACGGCGACACTTGCAAGGTGCTTGGTCGCGCGACCAAGCAAGTGCGTGGACGGTGACCTGTCGTAGTCGGCTTCCAGTGCCAAGGTCTCCGCCCGGAATTGGTCGGCGGGTGCTTGGTCGGCTGCGAAGCTGGCTGAGGCTGGTCTCTGGGCAGTTCCCGACGCTGACGCCCGGCGGATGAGTTCCTCGAGTTCCGCCAGCGAAACACGCAGATGTCCGGCGAGTTCATGACGCCGCCTGGGTTGCGGCTTGTTGCGGCCCGATTCCCAGTTCCTGATGCTTTTCACGTCGGCCGGCATCAGAACGGCCAGTTCTTCTTGGGTCAGGCCCGCCGCTTCGCGGGCGCGAGCCATGTCCGATTGACTCTCTTCCACAGGCCGCCTCCCCGCGCCTCCGATGCGCAACATTACCGTAGTTCAACAGAGCGAACGCAACTCACGTTGCCGGTTTTTTGCCGGTTTCTTCCCGGGTGTATTGCCTGGTGAAGCGGCTGAGAGAGCGACATCCTCATCTCCGGTAGGGCAGTTGGCGGTTTCGACGACTGGCTTCTGCCGCGCCAGCCTCGCACCGAAGTCGCGATCGTCCCGGGAAACGGCACTGGTCGGTGGTTTCGGCCAGCCACGCAGTAGAAACAGACGGGAGAAAGGTGTTCGTGGTGTTTGCCCCGCAATCCGGATTAATCGGCATGTCAAATGCGCGCGGCCAGAGCGCCTTACGTTGCGCCACGCAGCCGGGCTGCCGTCAGCACCACCACGAGCAACCTTCGTCGCCATTCCGGCGGTTGCCGCATGATCGCGCTGACGTCGATCGGCCCCACGCGTTCGACGCCCACGGCGGCGCACTGCAGCTCGCGCCCGCTGCCTGCAGCTGCGCCGCCGCGGCCCCCAGTCGTGGCTGTCTGTGTCCGGCGCCGAATGAGGTGCAGTGTCCCCGGGTCGCGGCAAGCCGAGGACCGAGCGCGCCAGCTGGCAGTCGAACTGGTCGTCGGGGAACGGGCCGGATTCCTCGATCAGCAGCCCTTCGGCGTCAACCGCGCCCTGCTGGGTTCCGCGGTATGACCGCCGGCCTGCCGCGGGCGCTCGATGCCTGGCCCACGACCAGTTGCTCGCGCTCCCGGTGGCGCGCGAGCAGCGTAGCCGTCCGCGCGCCGTGTGGCTTCAGGTCTGGCGGGTTGCGGACGGCGTGGCAGCGTCCGGCGGCGGGCTGTCTGAAGGTGTCAGAGGCGGATGCCAGCCCACTGGGCGAATTCCGCGAGAGAGTCGGTTGCGCGGGACTCGGACACGGCGAGCGCTCGTGTGGTCTCTGCGACCGAGGGGTGGCGCCTGGTCGCGTTCGGCGCGACCGCGCGGGCCTTGTTCAGTTCGTCAAGGGTTCGTCCGCGGTCGCCGTGGAGCATCCAGGCTCGGGCCATGTCGATATGGTGGTGACCGATTCTTTCCGGACGGTGCGGGTCGCTCACAGTGACCGAGGATGCTCGCCGGACAGCCTCGGCGCTGTTGTAATTCTCTACCGGCGCGGCGCACCAGTGCACGACGATGTTGGTCGTGCTGGCGTCCACGCCGTAGTACGGGACGGCCGGGGGATGGAACTCTTCCGCGACCGCGCGGGCCTCGCCCAGGTAGTCGTCGGCCTCCGCCGGGTCGCCGGCGCGGGCCGCGAGGATCGCCGCCCGCAGGTCCAGCTGGATCGTCACGGCTCGGTCTTTCGCGCCGGTACCGATGTTGTCGCGGGTGCGGTCGAGCAGGCGCAGACCGCGACGGTAGTCGCCGTGCTGCAGGTAGCGAGTGCTGCGGTGGTACGCGCTGATGGCGATCCGCAGCGAGTCTCCCGTGCGCGGAGCGAGCTGGATGTGCCGTTCGGACGCGATCGCGGCGAGGTCGGCTTGGCGGAAGCGCCCGGCGACGGTCGCCGACATCCGATAGGCGTCGTGAAGGGCTGCGCGCGCCGACTCCCCAGCCCGGCCGGGCTCGTCAGCGAGCACGTACAGATGGTGCAGGAGGTTCGGCAGCTCCGACAGAACATCGGTGTGGTGCAGTGCCAGTATCCGGCCCGAGGCTGCGGCGAGCCGGGCGATGACGGCGTCGAGGGCGAGCGTGCCGCCCTCGGGCCGGGGGTCGTCGTAAGCGTCGAGCGCGCTGCGCAGGTCGGCGATGCCCGCGGATTCCTGGCTCGGCTCGTCCAGTGCTTCGTTGTCACTGGTCCCGTAGAGCGTGGAGACCTTGACTCCCAGAGCCCGCGCCGCACCGGCCACGAAAGCGGGGCTCGGGGGTTTCGTGCCCTGCTCGACCTTCTTGACCAGCGAGGTCGAGAAGGTCATGCGCCGCGCGAGCTGCGGTTGGCTCATGGCCTTCAGTTTGCGCGCAGCTTTGAGCCGGTCGGCGACACTGCCTCCGGGAACGTCGAGGGCGCGCATGCGGTGGCTCCTGCCGTCGGCCGGTGTCCCTTTGGTGTCCCTCCAGCGTAGCAATCACTTTTAGCCTCGACGAGGTCACTATCAGCTACTAGATGTGCGTGGAGGGTGCGGAGCATGACGGCGATCACTGGGGAGTTGCCCGCCGGCCTGGTGAACGAGGCAATTTTCGCCGTGCACCGGTGGAGCGTCGACGGCCTCAACCACCTGTACCCCCGGCACAAGCTCGCCGAACCGGGAGTCGTGGCGCCTCGGTGCTTCGATTACGGCGCCCCGCCCACGTGGTGGGCCGTCTTCCCTGACGAACTGGGCCCGGAGCTCGACGGCACCCGCGACCGCAGCATGGACCACCGGCCGTGCTTCAGCGACGCGGATCCACGGCCCGTCCCCAGGGATCAGGAGTGGCTGCGATGAGCGAGACTGCGGAACTCGGCGAAGCCGAACCCGGCTTGAGGACAATGCGGGCCGGGCACACACGCCCTCGACGACCGCCGGCTCCGAACTGCATCCGTGCCGGCGACGAATTTCGGGCGTCCAGCGCGCTGAAATAAACGAGGGATCTCCAAGCGCCGGTCGTCCATCGCAGATGGAGAACCGCCCACATCGTTCCAGCTAGGCAGAAATCAATCGAATGTCGCATTTTCATCGGCAGGTAAGCGAACAGATGAGCACGACCTCCGTTTTGCCGGAGCCCCTGAGCGCGAGCTTTCCGTTCACGATCAACGTGGCCCGGACCTCGGCCGCTCAGGTGCTGAGCTACCTCGAGCAGGCGGGCGGCGCCGTCGGGGACGGCGCCGGGGGGTGCTGTCTGCTGTACGAGGACTCCTCCGCCGGTGCGCCGTTTCTCCGGATCGGGACGCGAGGCGCCGGGGTCGGCCTGCTGGCCTGGCACGAGGGCGGCCGTGAAGCCTGTCCGGCGGGCGGCGCGGGCGGCTTCTCCCCGGTGCGGTACCGCAGTCCCGCGGGAACGCTTCTCCTCCAGCCCGCCCGATCCGAGACCGATTGGTCCACTGTGGCCAGAGCGGTCCAGGAGTTCTGCGTTACCGGGCAACGCCCGGTCTGCGTGCGATGGGACGACGAGACTCCCGCCCGGCCCGAGAAGTCCGTCGCAGCACAGCGCTGCGACGTTCCCGCCCCGAGCATCGGCGGTCCGCCCCGGGCCGAATCGCTGATCGGCGCGTCGGCGCGGGAGAGCCGCCGTCCCGCCGAAGGCGCCGTGCTGCCCGCGAATGACCGGCCTGTCCCCCAAACTCCCGGCTCCGACTCCGAGCACGAACACGAACAAGGTGAGGACACCGCAATGACCGACCGACCCGGGAACGGCGACCACGACTGGATGCTGGACGGTCTCGCCGGCATTCCCGAGGTTCTGTTCGCCGCCGTGACCGCCGGCGACGGCACTGTTCTCGCCGCGACCGCCGAGCTCGACGCGGTCCAGCGCGAAGCAGCCGCTGCCTGCACCAGCCTCCGGCTCTCGCCGGAACTCTCCTCCGCGCCGCCCCCTGGCGCACCGTCCCGTCCGGTGTTCAGTCCGCAGGCCCGGACCATCCTGTTCGCGCGGGGCATCGGCGCCGGCGAGCACGCCGGCGCGGCGGCGTGCCTGCTGGTCGTCGCGACCGCCGAGGCCGATGTGGACGCCATGGACCGGACGGTCAGCGAGCGCGCCGAGAAAATCGGCGACGCCCTCCGGTCTCCCGGCAGCAGCGCTTGACGGCCTGTCGCCCGGACAGTCCCCGCCTTTCGGTCTCCGCTTTCCCCGCCTGCAGCGGCGTTCCCCGTCGCGAATCCGCGTTTCCCCTCCGCCAGAAAGCGTTCCTGCCCTATGCCCTCGAGCTCGCCGCCCGCGCCGCTGCCCGGTCCCGACCGGGACGACCGGGCCGCTGAACGGTCCGCATCGGACGCCGCGCTGAAAGCCGCGGCAGAACGCTGGAAACGGGCGGAGGAACGACAGGAGCCGCCGGAGCTGTGCTGCCCGAGCCCTGCGCGGATGCGGGAAGTGCTGTTGCGCAGGCCGAACTCGTACTCGATGGAACGGGAATGGTGCCGCCGGGCCGAGCGGGTCATGCCGGGCCTGCCCGACGTTGCCCGGGCCGAGAACGAATTCCTCGCCCGCGCCGTCGCGTTCGCGGCGGAAAACAGGGGCATCGACCGGTTCCTGGTCCTCGGCGACGCGCTGCCCTTCAGCTTCCCGGCCGTCGACCACGTCGTCGCAGCCGGTTCCGGACAGGCGGTGTACGCCGGCGACGACAAGGTCGTGGTCGCGCAGTGGCGTGCACACGACGCGGGGCGCCGGGCGGTGGACGGGGTCGACGGTTCGTTCCTCGTGCCGGGGACGGTGCTGTTCGCGGACGCCGTGCGCGGCTCGCTGGCTCCCGGCGCTCCGGTGTGCCTGCTGCTGACCGGCCTGTTCGAGACGATTCCCGACACCGACGCGGCGGCGACCGCACTGCGCGCCTGCGTCGAGCGGCTCCCCGCGCGGTCGGTGGTGGTCGCGACGCACGCCAGCGTAGACGGCCTCGACCCCGGCGAGCCGGAAGACATGCTGCTGGAACGCAAGATGCGGGAGGTGTGCCGCCTGTACGAATACCATCACCGCCCGCCGCGGTCGCTGCGCACCGCAGCCGGATTCCGCCGCGTTCTCGGCGACCGGCCGGAACTGGCGGCTTCCGTCGTGCCCGCCGTCGAGTGGAACAACCCGGACCGGGCCGCCGGCAGCCGCGCGGAATCGCTGTGCCTGGCCGTCGTCGCCGAGGTCACCGGCACCGGCGCGCTCGGGGCGGCCGGCGGACCGGGAGCGCGGGCGTGAACCGCGGCACCGCGGCGCGCTCCGCCGACCAGCAGCCCGGCGGTCCCGCGCGGGCCGATGCGCCGGCAGCGGCGCCGGTCCAACTGCCGCCGCGTCGGCCGGCCCTCGTCGGGCGGGACGCCGAACTGGCCCGCCTCGAGGACATCCTGCGACGGTGCGACCCGGCCCCGCCGGTGGTCGTGCTCACGGGGATCGGCGGCGTCGGCAAGACCGCGCTGGCACTGGGGTGGCTCTACGGGCGCCTCGACGCGTTCCCCGACGCCGTCCTGTACGCGAGGTTGTCCGCGGACATCGCGGATCCGGCGAGCACGGCGCTGCACGGTTTCCTGCGCGCGCTCGGCGTCCCGGGCCGGGAGATCCCGCCCTCGCCGCACCAGCGGGCCGCGCTGTTCCGGGGGCTGACCGCGGATCTCCGGTTCGCGATCCTGATCGAGGACGCCGCGCGCAGCGAGGACGTCAGCGCGCTGCTGCCGGGCAGCACGGCGGCGTTCGTGCTCGTCACCGCCCGGACCCAGCTGGTCCGGCTCCTCGCCGACGGCGCGGAGGAAATCTCTGTCGACCCGCTGGAGGACGCACCGGCGAGCCAGGTGCTCGCGTTCTACGCGCGCCGCGACGGCCTCGGCCCGGCTGCCGAGCGGCTGCTGGCCGCCTGCGGCGGTCTCCCGCTGGCGCTCGCGGTCACCGGATCGAGGCTGCGCCACCGGCCGTGCCGCGCTCCGGAACGGGAAGTCCGCCGGATCGACGCCCAACCGAAAGGAATCGCCGCGATGGCGGATGCACTCGACAGTTCCTATGCCGCGCTCGACGAGTTCGCGGCCCGCGCGTACCGGGCGTGCGGGTTCCTGCCCGGCCCGCACCTGGATCGGGCCGCGCTCTCCCATACGCTGCAACGCCTGCCCGGCTTCACCGACGACGACCTCGACGACCTCGTCGACGCGCACCTCCTGCGCGACGTCGACGACGACACCGTGGACCAGCACGACGCGGTCCGCCGCCACGCCCGGGCACTGGCGGAACAGGTCGACGACCAGCGCGACCGCGACCGCCTCCTGGACCGCTACACCCGCTGGTACCGCGACCGGACGGTCGCCGCGAGCACCCTCATCCATCCCCATCGGCCGGGTTTCGCCGCCGCCACCGCCGGGATCTTCGCCGACCGCGACGCCGCGCTGGCCTGGTGGACGCGGGACCTGCCGGTCATCAACGCGGTCGCCGACGATGCCGCCGACCGCGGCCGGCACGAGGAACTGTGGCAGATCGCCGAAGCCTCCTGGGGGTATTTCCTGTACCACCGGGACTATCCGCCGTTCCTGCGGCTGTTCACCGCCGGCCTCCGGGCCGCCCGGGCGTGCGGGGAACCGGTGGCCGAGGCCCGGATGCTGCACCAGATCGGCTTCGTCCACCGCAAACTCGGCAACGTCGAGGAAGCCGTCGCCCACGACGAGGCCGCCGCCGTGATCGGCGAGCGCGAGCAGCACGCGCTGACGCTGGCCACCGCGGCGTCGCGCGCGGCCTGGGCCGCCGAGGCTCACGGCGACCCGGAACGCGCACTGGACCTGTACGAAGACAGCGCCGAGAAACACGCCCATGCCGACCGTCCGCGCGGCGTCGGCCTCGCCCGGCTCCGCCGCGGCAACCTGCTGATCACGCTGGGACGCGACCCCGAGGCGCTCACGGAACTGGCCGCCGCGGCCGAGATCATGGTCGAGCAGGACGACCCCGCGCAGCACGCGGAAGTTCTCGTGGCGCTCGCCGGGATCTTCGAACGGCAGGGCGACGACCGCTCGGCCCGCGACCATCTGGCGCGGGCGCGCGAGAACGTGGAACCCCTCCGCTCGCCGCACTTCCAGAACACCGTCGACGACGCACTCGCGGCCCTGGACCGGCGCACCGCCGAAGCCTGCGGCGAGGCTGCCCGGCAGGAGATCCGGTGAACGCGTGGCGCCCCAGCATGCAGTCCTTGTCCCGACGGCGAAAAACGGTGCGCCCCTTGAGGACGTCCCGTTCCGCGTCCGCACCGCACGCCGGGGCGGGCCCCGGGAGGTGCGGCTCGTAATGGACGCAGTCAACGCTCCGCCGGGGGTCAACCCGGACCAGTCGAGCGCCGCCCGCGTGTACGACTATCTGCTGGGCGGCANTTACGAGATCGACCGCCAGGTGGCCAGGGAAGCAGCGCGGGTGATGCCGGGCATCGCGGAAACGGCGCGGGTCAACCGGCATCTGATGACCCGGGTCTGCCGGTTCCTCGCCCACCACGCGGGAATCCGCCAGTTCATCGACTGCGGCTCGGGGATGCCGACCGCGGAGAACGTGCACCAGATCGTGCAGCGCGCGGATTCGGGCACGAAGGTCGTCTACGTCGACTACGACCCGGTGGTGGCCAGCCACGGGCGGGCGATGCTCGACGAGAACGAGTTCACCGAATACATCCAGGCGGATTTCTTCGACCCGCCGAGCATTCTCGACCACCCGACGGTCAACTTGCACCTCGACTGGGGCCAGCCGATCGCGGTGCTGTTCCTGCTCGCCCTGCACCACCAGACCGGCGACCGCGAGCTCCCGGGCAAGGTGACGAGGGAATTCATCGACCGGCTCCCGTCCGGTTCCTATGTGGCGATCTCGCACCTGCTCGACCCGCACGACGGCTCCGAGGACGAACGGGTGGTGCAGGGACTGCTCGAGTCGTTCCACAACGGATCGATGAAAGACGTCTCCGCCCGCACCCGCGCCGAGATCAAGGACCTCTTCCACGACCTGGAGCTGATCCCGAGCGGACCGAACAAACCGGCGGAGATCGTGCCGGTGGTCGAGTGGTGGCCCGACGGCCCGCTGCTGGGCGAGCCGACGGTCGCCCAGCGGATCGTCGCGGTCGGCGTCGCACGGAAACCCTGACCGCACAACGTTTCCCGGAACGGACGGCCCGAAAGCGGCGGACCACCCGACGCCACGCTGGCCGAACTCCTCTGGCAAGCAGAGAGTGTCCGGACCTGCGGACGGACCGGCACCGTTCCCCGACCCGTCCGCACGTATCCGGCAACCCTTTCCCCGCACCAAATCCCGTCAAGCGACAGATCAGGTGACCATGCAGACTCCGACAACAGCCCGCGGCCTGGCCGGCCGCGCCGCACGCGCCCTCTCCTGGCTCGCCCCCGTGGTGTCTCCCGCGATGGCCCGCCGGACGCGCGAAGAACTGATCCGGCTGCGCAGCCAGGTCGACGCGAGGCGTCAGACCGACGCGGAAACCGAACGCCTGGCGGACTCCGACACCGCCCTCGTCGACGCGGTGATCGCACAGCTGCGGGCCTACGTGCACGGCGAGCCGCCGCCGTACCTGGGCGACGTCCCCGCCGCCGCGGCAACAGCAGGGACTGTGGCACGGCTACTGGACGACGTGCGGGACCGGGCGGACGCCGCCCGCGAAGGCGCACTGGCACTGGCGACAAGCTGGCAGAACGCGGCCCACCGCATCCAGAAGCTCGCCGAGGACTCGCTCGCGGCCGACCTCGACGACGCCGCCCGCGTGGAGATCGCGTACCGGATCGCGCACCTGAGCGCCCAGCAGGCGCACCGCACGCAATCGCTGGCGGTGCTGCTGGAGGGATGGCTGGGCCAGCAGTGGCAACACCCCCTGTCGCTCGCCGACGTCGTGCGGTCCGCGAAGGGACGCACCGAGGCGTACGAGCGCATCACCGGCCCGGACACCTGCGACACCGCCGTCGTCGCGCACGCGGCCGAACCGGTCATCCACATGGTCGCCGCGCTGCTGGCCAACGCGGCCCAAGCCTCGCCCCCGTCCTCCCCGGTGCCGGTGACGATCACCCCGGTCGACTGCGGGTACGCGATCGAGATCTGCGACGACGGCAAC
>NZ_LWSF01000052.1:0-10637 GCF_001651785.1 Amycolatopsis sp. M39 | reverse complement strand
ACCGGGCTGGCCGTGGTCGGCCGTCTCGCCGGCGAGCACGGCATCACCGTGCGCCTCGGCCGTTCCGTCCACGGCGGCATCGCGGCCGGCGTGACGATCCCCCGACACCTGCTCGCCTCGGCCGCCGAATGCGAGCCGCCCGCGCCGCCCCGACCGCGCCACGAACCCGCACCCCGATGGCCGGAGTCTCCCGGCCCTGCCCCCACGAGCTCGGCGTCGCGCACCACCTCGAACGGCCTGCCGAAACGCAGCCGGCACGCCGCCGCGCAGCTGCCCGCCGCCCCCGCGCCGCCCCGCGCACCCGCCCGCGTGCAGACCCCCGAGGAGGCCGGCCAGGCCTTGGCCGACTTCCTCGGCCCCGCACCCACCCCTCACTCTGCCCGCCCCGCTCCGACCACCGAGGACCAGCCATGACCGACGCCTCTGCAACCGACCAGGACACTGCCGCCGCGACCGTCACCGCCTCCGACACCGCAGACCGCGAGGACGCCTGGCTGCTCGGCGACCTCGCCGACCTGCCCGAGGTCCGCTTCGCCGTCGTGTTCACCAGCGACGGCCTGGTGCGCGAGCACCGCGGCGACGTCGGGACCGCGGCCGCGGAACGGTTCGCGGCCGCCGCCAGCAGCCATCTCTCCGTGTCCCGGGCCCTGATGGACGTGTCCTCACCCGGCGAGGCGTTCGACCACGGCATGTGCGCCAGCGCCGGGCACTACATGTTCGTCCGCAGCGCCGCGCTCGGCGACGACGGCGCGCTGACCGCCTGCCTGGCGGTGGTGACCACCACCCGCGTCAACCTGAAACTCATCGGCGCCGCGATGGCCGAGCGCGTCGCCCGGCCCGGCGACGCCGCCTGGTTCACCTCCGCGCGAGGCTGAACGGTGCGCGACGACGGTGCTCCCGCCCGCCCGGTGGCGACCTATGTGATGACCGGCGGACGGACCCGCCCGACCCGCGTCCGGGTCCTGCCGGACACGGTGCTGTGCGCGACCGAGGCCGGCTGCGCCGACACCGGGTCCGTCAGCGAGAAACGGGCGCTGCTGGCCGACCTGCGCCGCCCGCTGTCGCTGGCCGAGGCCGCGGCCCGGCAGCGGCTCCCCATCGCCGTCGCGCGCGTGCTCGTCAGCGACCTCCTCGACGACCGCCTGCTGGACGTGCACGCGCAAGCGCGCCTCGACCGCCCCGACCCCGAGTTCATGAAAAAGGTGCTGCATGGCCTCCAGAAGCTCTGAGCAGGACGAGGAGATCCACCTGTCCCGCGACGTCACGAGCACGGCGAAGATCCTCGTCGCCGGGCCGTTCGCCGTCGGCAAGACCACCATGGTCGGCGCCGTCAGCGAGATCGCGCCGCTGCGCACCGAGGAACCCCTCACCGCCGACAGCGCGCGCCTCGACCCGCTGGAGGGCGTCGAGGCGAAAACGACCACGACCGTCGCGCTGGACTTCGGCCGCATCACCCTGCCCGAGGCCTGGATCGTGCTCTACCTGTTCGGGCTGCCGGGCCAGGACCGGTTCCGGAGCATGTGGGACGACCTGGTCCTGGGCGCGATCGGCGCGGTGGTGCTGGCCGACGTCCGCCGCCTCGCCGCGTGCTTCCCCGTGCTGGACCACCTCGACGACCGCGGCCTGCCCTATGTCGTCGCCGTCAACGACTTCCCCGGCGCCCACGTCTACGACGACGCCGAAATTCGCGCCGCGCTCGCCCTGAACCCGCGGACCCCGCTCATGCACTGCGACGCCCGCGACCGCGCCTCCTCGATCGCTGCGCTGTGCCAGGTCGTCGCCCACGCCCTCGCCCGCCACGACTCTCCGGAGGCATCCGCCCGATGACCGACACGCTCGCCCCGCCCAAGGTTCCGCTCGACCAGGTCACCGGTTTGCGGCCGCTGACCGACACCACCGTCTGCGTCGACCCGCAGGCCGCCTACGCCGCGCTGCGGGCCCGCTGGGACGGTCTTCCGATCGCGCCGGTCGCTCTCGCCGACGGCGTGCCTGCCTGGCTGGTGATGGGCTACGAACACGTCCGCGCCGTCTCGCGCGACGACGTGCGCTTCGCTCGCAACCCCGCCCACTGGCGCCAGTACGCCGAAGGCCGCGTGCCCGCCGGCTCCGGCCTCGCGCCGATGATGTTCCCCCGCGACAACGCGTATTTCGCCGACGGCGAAAGGCATGCGCGGCTGCGCGCCCCGCTCGTGCACGGGCTCGCCGGGCTCTCCGAGCCCCGGATGGCCCGGGTCGTGCGCGCCACCTGCGACCGGCTCCTCGCCCGGCTCCCGGACACCGGCGAAGCCGACCTGGTCGCCGGCTACGCCCAACAGGTCCCGATGCTCACCGTCGCCGGCCTGTTCGGCATCGACCCCGACCTCAGCGAGGTTCTGCAGCGCTGCCTGATCGCGCTGTTCGGGTCCGGCGACGACTCCCAGGCTGGCAACGAAGAACTCGAGGACATCCTCGCCCGGGTCCTCGCCGCACACCGCGACCGGCCGGGCGAGGACGATCTGACCACCGCGTTCCTGAACCACCCGGCCCTGCGCGACGACGCGGAGATCGTCCAGTCGATGGTGCTGATGATGTCGGCCGGGTGGGAGACCACCACCGTGTGGATCGGCCACACCCTGCGCATCCTGCTCAGCGCCCCCCGGTTCGCCGCCCGGCTGCGCGGCGGCCGCCTCGGGATCGACCACGCGCTCGACGAAGTGCTGTGGCTCGACCCGCCGATGTGCAACATGCCCGCCCGCTACGCCTTGTGCGACACCGTGATCGGCGGACGGCACATCGCGAAAGGCGACCCGCTGATCCTCGCGTTCGCCGCGGCCAACGCCGACCCGGCGATCCGCCGGGACGGCGAGGACTGGCCCGTGCCGGGCAACCGCGCCCATCTCGCCTGGGGGGTCGGGCATCACGCCTGCCCCGCCCAGCGCGCCGGATGGCTCATCGCCCGCACCGCCGTCGAAACCGCTTTGCACCGCCTGCCCGACGCGCGTCTCGCGATCGAGCCCCGCCGCATCGCCCTGCAGCCCTCCCCGTGGACCCGCGGCCCCGCGCAGCTGCCCGTCCTCGCCACCCGCATCACCGACCGCCAGAAGGAGTCCGGCCATGCCGCGTGACACCCGACCGGCCGCGCCCGGCCCGTTCACCCTCGACCCCACCGCCGCGGATCATTTCGGCGAAGCCGCCCGGATGCGCGCCGCCGGCCCGGTCGTGCGCGTCGTGCTGCCCGGCGACGTGCCCGCCTGGCTGATCATCCGCCACGACGCGGTCGCCGAACTGCTCGCCCACCGCGAGGTCAGCAAGGACTGGCGGAACTGGGCCGCGCTCGCCGACGGGACCGTGCCCGCCGACTGGCCGCTGCTGGGCATGTTCAAGGTCGACAACATGGTCTACGCCGACGGAGACGACCATCTGCGGCTGCGCCGCCCGGTCGTCAAGGTCTTCACCCCCGCCCGCGTCGCCGCCATGGGATCCGGGATCGAGAACATCGTCGACGGCCTCCTCGACCACCTCCCCCGCAAGGCAGACGCCGACTGCGTCGTCGACCTGCGCGCGCATTTCGCCGAGCAGGTCCCGCTGACCGTCATCTGCGACCTCGTCGGCGTCCCCCACGACTGGCGGCCCCTGCTCGCCGGCCTCGTGCAACGCCTCTTCGACACCACCCTCACCGCGGGCGAAGCCGCGCACATCCAGCACGCCCGCTACCACCTGCTGCGCGACCTCGTCCTCCTGCGCCGCACCGAACCCGCCGACGACATCACCACCGCGCTCATCGCACTCTGCGACAACGACACGAACGCGTCGACGGACGAGAAGAACACGCAAGCCGAGGACGCGAAGACGCTGTCAGCCGAGGAACTCGTCGACACCTTGTGGCTGCTGCTCACCGCCGGATACGAAACCACCGCGAGCCTGCTCGCCAACGCGTCCCTGGCCCTGCTCGCCCACCCCGGGCAACTGCGCGCCGCCCGCGACGGCGGCCCGGACATGTGGCCGCGCGTGGTCGAGGAATCCCTGCGCCGCAACGCTCCCGTCGGCAACTTCCCCGCCCGCTACCCGCTGACCGACATCACGATCGCCGGCACCGCCATCCCCGCCGGAGACCTCGTCCTCGCCGGATACAGCAGTGCCGGACGCGACACCGACCGCCACGGCCCCGACGCCGACGCCTTCGACATCCACCGCAGCGCGGCGAAACACCTCGCCTTCGGCGGCGGCCCGCACCTCTGCCTCGGCGCGCACCTCGCACGCCTGCAAGCAACCGTCGCCCTGCCGGCGCTGTTCAGCCGGTATCCGCGCCTGGCGCTGGCCGCCGAACCCGGCTCCCTGCCACCGCTGAAGTCCCTCTTTGCGAACTCGGCCGCCCGCGTTCCGGTGCGATTGGGCGCTCCCGCACGCCGCACGAGCGAGCCGTGACAGCCCACGACCCACCCCGGCCTTCGGCCTCCGGGCAGGCCCCGGGCTCGCACCCGGCCGACGAGCCCCGTCGCGTTTCCCGCGCGTCCGCCGCGAATCTTCCCGCCTCGCCGCACAACACCTCGACAGAAGGGACACCGCCGTGCCCGCAACCGCACCCCGCGCCACCCGTCACGACACACTCCGGCCCCGGCGCAGGGCACGGCTGCACCGTTCTCAGCACGCGCTCGCGCTCGCGGCGGTCGCCGCAGCCGTCGCGGGCTGCTCGGGCTCCGGGGCCGACCAGCCCGCGCCCGCGCCGAGCGCCACCGCGACCGGCCGGGCCCCCGCCGCCGGAACGCCGAAGCCTCTCGACATTTCCTGGGCCGCGCAGCGCCCGTGCGATCTCCTCGTCCCCGCACAGGACGCCCTCGACCCGACCCAGGCCGGGCTTTTCGGCAACGGAGTCCCCGCGAAACCGGCCACCGCAGGCGGCGCACCCGCCTGCGCCTGGACCTCCGGCGCGACGCTCATCGTCTACCTCCCCGGCGCCGACGAGACCACGGTCTACCGCACGAAAGGCGCCCAATTCCCCGTCGTCGTCCCGCTGGCGCCGATCGAGGGATACCCGCTCGCCGCCTACGGCAACGACCAGCCACTCGGCAGCCACGGCGAATGCCGAGTCGCGCTGAGCGTCAACAACCGCCAGGCCGTCGTCGTCTGGCTCACCCAGCCCGCCTCGAACCCGGGCACCTGCGACACCGCGCGCGGCGTCATGACGAAAATCGTGGGAAACCTGCGAGCACGAGCGCGATGACCGAACACCCGCGGCATCCGTCCCGGCCTCGTCGCGTGCCGCCCGAGGCGTCGCCGCAGACGGAAACCCGGTCGGCGGATGCCGCCGCACGCTCACCGGTGCGACGGACGGGCCCGGCAGGACAACAGCCGCAGCCCTAGCGGGCTCGCCAGCACGGGACCGGAGACCGTGCGGCGACAGCCGACTCAGCCCCGTGCCGAGAACGCTGCCGGTGCAGTCCTCCTGGGATTTCCTCTGCGGCGCACAGAATGCCGCAGAGGGAAGCAGAAAGTGTCCACTTTCGACAGAAAGGAACCCATGAAGAGAATCATCGCGGCGCTCGCCGGCGTCGCGTTCGCCCTGGCCGCGCTGTGCGGGGCGAACACGGCCTCGGCCGCTGTGCAACCGCACATCGTCGGCGGCACCCAAGCCACCGGCGACACCGGCTACGTGGCCTCGCTCCGCTACACCGCGGTCAAGCACAACGTGGTGGACCACGAGACCTGCGCCGGGGCGTTGGTGTTTCCCGGCTGGGTCGCGACGGCGGCGCATTGCGTCACCGACGAGCCGGGCGGAAACGATCCGATTCCCACTGCGGACAAGAAGTTCTCCGTCCGGGTCGGGTCGAAGGACCGCACCCAGGACGGCGAGGTCCGCGACGTGGTCCAGGTCGTGGTCGATCCCCGGTGGAAGTGGGGCGGCGATCCCATGTTCGACGCCGCGATGCTGCGGCTGCAGCGTCCGGTCGACATCCAGCCGATCCGGGTCGCTCCGCGCGAAGCCCGGCCGGGCACAGCTGTTCGGTTCTACGGCTGGGGCGTGTGGAATCCCGACGGATCCGGGCCGCTGCCCACCCAGTTGCAGCAGCTCGACTCGCGGGTGATCCCGGCGTGGAAGTGCGCCGACGCGGGGATCACCCGCAACGAGATCTGCACGAACAACCCGGACGGCACCGACGGCCCTGGACCCGGCGATTCCGGCGGTCCCGCCGTCGTCTTCGACGAGGACGGCGTGCCGGAGCTGGTCGGCATGTGCAGCCGGGGCTCGAAACCGCTGCCCGGCGAAGCACCCACCGTGTACACCAGCGCCCCGGCCTACCGGGCCTGGATGTTCGACGTGGCCCGCGGCCGGATCCCCGCGCCGGTCACCACCCACGGTCCCGCGAAACACGAATTCGCGTTGGCCGGCTGACACCGGCGGGCCGGGACCGCGCCATCCCCGCGGCCCCGGCCCGCCGCCTTCCGCCCCGAAGCAGCGCGGCGGAGGTGGCTGACCTCCGACCGGTCATCTCCGCCGCGCTCCAGTTCCGATTGAAAGGGAACCGAAATGGACGGCACAGCCGACACCGCAGGCGATGCCGCCGAGTCGAGAACGTACAGCGGACCAGCTTTCACCTCAGCTGTCGAGGACGAGTTCCGCACGATCCTTGGCGGCGCTCTGCGCACGGCGCGAAAAAGTCGAAAGATGAGCTTGGAAGACGCGGCACGCGCGACGGGCCAAGTGACGAATACCGTCTCCTGGCACGAGAAGGGCAAGACAGCAATCCCCGTCCCCCGATTCGTCCAGTACTGCATTGCATATGGTCTGCCGCCCGGAGCCCTGCTCGACAGCGCACTCGAAGAAGCAACCGGAGTACGACCCCCGGACACAGTGACAGTGGACTTGGAGAAGCTGGCCCAGAGCGGGAATCCGTTAGCGTCCTGGGCGGAAGCTTGGTTGCGAAACCTTCCCTCGTACATGCAGTGCCGACTCCGCCTCACCCGGCCAGCGCAGGACCGGATCGCCGAATTGAGCGGGTGGAGCAGGGAGCAGCTCCTCGGCCTGCTGGAGGCGAAGCCCCAGTTTCCGCAATAGCCGGCGTCGATCACCGCGGCGGCGTAGTCATGACATCTACGAAGGGCGAAATCATCAGTCCCCAGCACCCGCGACACCGGCCGATCCGGCAACGGGATCCCCAACTCGTCCTGCAAGCACCCGTACCCGTCGTTGCCAAGAGCCTCGGCTACTCGACCGACCACACCGCCGCCTGGTCACGGAAGCCGGAGGAACCTGAGCTCGCTACGCCAGTGGCGATCACACCCCGTTACAAGATCGAAGAACACGCGACAGGTGATTACGCGAGCTCACCAGTGCGGGCCCCCACCAACGCGATCAGCTCGTGCACCAACGCCGCCAGGGCGACGCGGGACGCAGCGCGACACTCACGACCACGCCAGCACCAGCGCACGCCGACTCCCCGTCGGCGGCCACGCCGCCTGGGCCGCCAATCTCGACGCCGTCCGTATCAGCATCGCCGGCCCCGGCCCAGGGCGCACCGAACCTCCCGACCAGCCGTTCGCTCCTGTCGCGCCCGCACCCCGGCAGCACCATCCGCTCGCCGCACCGTACGAGGCACACGCGGCAGGCCGGGACGCGCGCCCGAGAGAACCCGCGTCGTCCTGCTCCGGCGGCGGCCGACCGCCGCCGGACGCCCCGCCCCGTGTCCAGCCTCCTGAATCGAGCTCGCCGATCATGTCTGTCCGCAGCACCTGGACCGCGGCCGCGCGCCGAACCGCCGGCCGCGCCCTCTCCTCCGACGCGCGCCAGTGGCTGGTCGTCGCGGCATGGGTCGGCGGTTGCGTCGCCGGAGCGGTCGCGCTCGCCCGGGACGGAACCTCCCCTGCCGTCGCCCCCGTCCCGGCCGCGTACGTCGGCAGGCAGCCGCGACCCGAGGCCCGGGCCGCAGGCCGGGGACACGACAGCCCCTGCACGCGGATCGCCGCGCCCGCGACTCGCCTGTTCCGCGGCTTGGCCGTGCCCCGGTGCCCGGCCTCCCGCGCTGCCGCGCGCCTCGCCGCGGTCCTCGCCGTCGCGACGGTCCTCCTCGCGGGATGTGCGGGCGCGGACACCGCGGCTCCCGGCCCTCGGGGCTCGGCGACGACCCGTCCTTCGGACATCCCGCCCGCGTCTCCGCCCGGCCGCGCGGACGCGGCAACCACGCACCCGCTCGACATCCGCCGGTTCGCACAGAACCCCTGCAGCGCTCTGACCCCGGCACAGGTCTCCGGTCTGCTCGGCTCCCCCGTCCCGGGCGCGGCGACCGTGCACGTCGTCGACGAACCCCGCTGCGACTGGGAGAAACTCGGCGTCCTGATCCAGGTCGTCATCCCGGCCCGCGGCGGCAACGGGCTCGCCGACGTCGAGCGCGCGTACCGGTTCCGTCCGCTCGACGCGATACGCGGATACCCGGCAGTCCGGTTCGGCGACGACGACGATCGTGCCGAGTGCGGCACGTGCCGCGTCGCGGTCGGCGTCAGCGCATACGCCACCGCCGAGGCGAACGTGACCGTCCTGCCGGGAGAACCTGCATCCGACCGCTGCCGCATGGCGCACGAGGTCCTCGACAAGGCGTTGGGAAACCTGCTGGAAGGCACTCGATGACCGGACGCGCTCGCCCGGCCGTTGACGTTCCCGCTCGCGCGGTCGTCCGCATCCCCGGATCGGCACCGAACATTCCTGCGAGGAAAGAGAAAAGGGGCACATGCGCTTCTCCGGGAAGCTCGCGATCGCGCTCTGCGCCGCTGCCCTCGTCGCGGGATGCTCCCGCGCGGCGGCCGCGCAGTCCCCGCCGCGGCCCCCGGACCGGCGATGCCGGCTGCCGCTGGCAGGGCCCGTGCTCGCGGTCGCGGACAACCGGTGCGGCGAGCAACCACTCCCCCCGGGTGCTCGACGCGCTGCGGAACGTGCGGCGAAAACTGTTCCAAGGCCCTGGGATCCCCCGCCGGATCGCCGAGCCGGGCAGTCCCCGGCGATCCGCACGGGACACGTGCACGAGCGGATCTCACCGCAACGCCGAACGTGACCGAACCCGTCGCCACGGCCCGGGGCCCGGCGAGGCTGACCGGGTCCACTGCCGGTCCCGCGCCGGTTCCGGCCGGAGCCGGCGCGGGACCGGCCCGTCTCCGCAGGCGTGCCGCACCCCCGACGGCGGCACCCCTCCTGACCCCGCCGGTCGCGTCCGGCCGGCGCGGACTGTGCACACACCGAAGAAAGGGAAAAATGCGTTCCAGAAAGTTCGCATCAGCCGGCGCCGTCGCCCTCGCGGCGAGCGCGGTGTTGACGTCCGCCGCGTCCGCGTCCGCTGTCGAGGCCGATGCCGGTCCGGTCGCTTCCGCCCGGCTCATCGGCGGCGTGCCCGCACCGGCGTCGGTCACATTCGTCGGGGCGTTGATGTTCGACGCCGAACGCGAAGGCGTGCACGACGCGTTGACGTGCGGGTCGGTCGTGGTCGGACGCCAGTGGCTTCTCAGCGCCGCGCAGTGCGTCGCCGATCTCGGCGTCCCCGGCGAGTTCCCGGCCAAGGACAAGAAATTCCACGTCCGGGTCGGGAGCCTCGACCGCACCGCGGGCGGCAGCACGGCGAACGTCGACGGGATCTACCTCAACCCGCACTGGACCGGCGAGGTCAACCCTCCCCGGAAAGCCGGCGACGCCGTCATGCTCCACGTCGACCGGCCCCTCGACGTGCCGGTCGTGCGGATGGCGTGGTGGACACCTCCTCCGGGCAGCGTGCAACGGACCTACAGCTGGGGCGCGACCGTGCCCGCCGCGCAGCCCGACCGGGACAAGCTGCCGACGATGCTCCAGCAGTTGGACCTGACCGTCCTTCCGAAGCCGCAGTGCGCCGACGCCGGCATCACCAACGGCGAATTCTGCACGAGCCACAAGAACGGCACCGGCCCCGCCTACGGGGACGCAGGCGGCCCGACGATCGTCTACGACCGGCACGGCAGGCCGTACGTCACCGGGCTCGACTCGCGCGGCGGAAGCCCGGTGCCGGGGCAGGCCAACACGGCCTTCACCAGCGTCGCCGCCTACAGGGACTGGGCTGAGGACGTCATGGACGACCACACCTGACCGCCCACCCGGTGTGGAGCCGCCCGCCGGCGGCTCCACACCGGCCTGAGCGCTCGCCGCGAGGCGCCGCAAACCGGCGGACCCCGCAGACCGGAAAGCGACGGTGCTCGCCCGACCCGAGCCGCCGAACACCGCCCGGGCCGCGACAGCCCCGCATCGGTTTCTCCGCGGACTCTCCTCGCACGCGCGATCCGCACCGGCACGCGACGCCGGCCCGGCACGACCCGCCACCGAGACACCGCAGACGGCACACTCAGCACACGCGAAAGGGCTTCACGACGTGAACGCATCCGTCCCCGCCCCGATCCTGCGATCCCGCGCGCGTCGCACCCGCCGCCCGCGGCCTGGTCCCGCGCTCCCCGGGACCGCCGCACGGCCGCTGCGCGCGCCGTGCCGCCGCCGCGACGACCACCACGCCGTGCGGCCGACGAAAACGGGCGCGACACCAGCATCCAGCAGGAGACCCGGCCCGAGATCCGGGTTCGCCTGGATCAGCTCCCGTCCGCCCCGAGCCCGACGCAGCAGACCACGCCACCGACCGAACCACGAAAAGGCGACCCCG
>NZ_LWSF01000051.1:0-26011 GCF_001651785.1 Amycolatopsis sp. M39 | reverse complement strand
TCAGCGGGGCCCGCACGTCGGCATCGTCGTCCAGTCGCTGCGCCAAAGCCGCGACCGCGGGGGCTTCGAACAACGTCCGAACAGCCACCTCCACGCCCAACACCGAACGAATCCGGCTCGTCAGACGAGTCGCCAGCAAAGAATGCCCGCCGAGATCGAAAAAACTGTCGTCAATCCCCACCTCGGCCACGCCAAGAATATCCGCGAACAAACCGCACAAGATCTCCTCCCGCGTGTCGCGCGGCCTCCGGGACGACACAGAACCACCCAGATCAGGCTCCGGCAACGCCCGCCGATCCAGCTTCCCGTTCGCCGTCAACGGCAACTCCTCCAGCACCACCACCGCAGCAGGCACCATGTGCTGAGGCAGGATCCGGGCCACTGAACGGCGCAGTTCGACCGGGTCGACATCACCCACCACATACGCGACCAGCCGCTTGCCACCGGACCGTTCCGGGTGAGCAAGGACCGCCGCCTGAGCGACGCCGGGAAACCGCGTGAGCGTAGCCTCGACCTCGCCCGGCTCTACCCGGACGCCTCGGATCTTCAGCTGCGCGTCGGCACGGCCGTGGAACCGCAGCTGGCCGTCGGCACCCCACCGGACCAAATCTCCCGTCCGGTACATCACTTCGCCCGGTGCGCCGAACGGATTGGCGACG
Organism: Amycolatopsis sp. M39; assembly: GCF_001651785.1. Classification (NCBI taxonomy): domain Bacteria; kingdom Bacillati; phylum Actinomycetota; class Actinomycetes; order Pseudonocardiales; family Pseudonocardiaceae; genus Amycolatopsis; species Amycolatopsis sp. M39. The sequence goes on along the minus strand of NZ_LWSF01000051.1, from coordinate 25,352 downwards.
AACCTCTCCGCCGTCAAACCCGGCCTGTTCAGATACCCGCGTGCGACGCCCGCGCTCGCGATGTACAGCTCTCCGACGACGCCTACCGGCACCAAGCACAGCCAGGTGTCCAGGACATACACACGCGCGTTGTCGATCGGCCGGCCGATCGGCACCGAAACGAGCGCGTCATCTTCCTTGTTCGCGATGAACGAAGTGGCGCAGTGCGTCTCCGCGGGGCCGTACTGGTTGTGCAGCCGCCGGTTGTGCTGCGCCCGCCAAACCTGGTCGATCGGCCGGGACAGTGTGAAGCCCTCACCCGCCTGGACGATGTCCGTCAGCGCGGACAGTTCCAGCCCGGCGCTGATCGACGCTTCGCACACAGCCTCGATGACTGGCGTCGGCGCGTTGAGTTCGCTGGCCTCGTGACGATCGAGCCAGTGAGCGAGCAAGGTCATGTCGCGACGGGTGTCGTTGTCCGGTATCAGCAGGCAACCGCCTCGATGCAGCGTGGAGAGGACTTCCAGGACGGACACGTCGAAGCTGATCATGGTGAACATCGCGGTGCGCAAACTTGGGCCGGCTGGCGACCCGGCCCTGCGCCAAGCCAGCAGATTCACCACCGCGCGATAGGTCATCACGACCCCCTTGGGGGTACCGGTGGAACCCGACGTGTAGATCAAGTAGGACGGGTGCTCGGCGACGAGGGGCGCCACTCGTTCCGCGTCTGTCGGGTTCTTCTCGCCGCCGAGGCCAGCCGCGGTCGTGCCAAGCAGCATCGTGTCAAGCAGCAAACGAGGCCAGGTCGCAGGCAGGTCGCCGGTGCCGCCAGTCGTCGTCAGCACGAGCGCGGGCGCGGCATCGGCGAGCACGGTCGCGCTCCGCTCGGCCGGATAGGCCGGATCCACCGGGAGGTACGCCGCGCCCACTTTGAACACTGCCAGCATGGCGGCCACCAGCTCTGCGGAGCGCTCCGCCATCACCGCGACGACCCGCTCCGGCCCGATCCCCCGCCGGATCAGCTCGTGGGCGATCCGGTTCGCCCGATCGTTCAGCTCCGTGTAGCTCAGCAGGACGTCGCCGTCCGACACGGCCGGCGCTTCCGGGCTTTGATCTGCCTGTGCCTCGACGAGTTCCGCGACTGACACGTCCGTCCGCGGGCACGCCGTGCCGTTCCATTCCACCAGCAGGCGGTGGCGATCCGCGGGATCGACCACGTCGATCTCCCGGACCCGGACGCGGGGATCCGCCGCCGCGGACTTCAGCGTCCTGGCGAGTCCGCTCGCCAGGGTCGTGATCGTCCTGGGGTCGAACAAGCCGGCCCGATAGGTGAGGTGGGCCAGAATTCTCCCCGTTTCACCGTCTGCGGCTTGTTCTTCGTTGAGGCAGATGTCCAGGTCGAACGTGGCGGTCTTGTTCTCGAACTGAACCTCGCGCAGTTCGATTCCGCCCAGGTTCTTGCTCGGCCGATGTTCGGAGCCGAACCGGAAGAAGATCTCGAACAGCGGCATGCTGTTCCGCGTCCGAACCGGGTTCACCGCTTCGACGACCTTCTCGAACGGCACGTCCTGGTGGGCGAACGCGGCCAAGTCGACTTCGCGAACGCGCTGGAGCAGGTCGAGAAAAGTGAGGTCCCCCGACGTGTCGGTGCGAAGTACCAGGCTGTTCGTGAAATAGCCGACCAGATCGTGCAGCGCCTCGTCCGACCGGCCTGCGACGACAGTGCCGAGCGACAGGTCGGTGCGGTCTCCCAGTCGTGTCACCAGAGCAGCGATCGCGGCGTGCGTGATCATGAACATTGTCGTGCCGGTGCGCGAGGCCAGCCCGGTCAGAGCACGATGCACGGCAGCATCGATCTCGAATTCGACTGTTTCGCATGCGGTGTTGTGCCGCGCACTGTGATCGAATGGCAGGCCGAGGTCTCGGGGCGCGTCCTCCAACGCGGAACGCCAGTAGTCCAGCTGCTTCGCCATGACGCTGCCCGGTTCCTCGCCATCGCCCAGCAGTTCGTGCTGCCACAACGTGTAGTCCGCGTACTGCACGGCCAGCTCCGGCCAGCGCGGCGCTTCACCTGACGCGCGGGCCGCATACGCCGTACTGAGGTCGCCCCAGAACACGTCCTCGGACCAGCCGTCGAACGCGATGTGATGTGCCACCAGGACGAATATGCCCTCGTCGGCGTCCGTCCATACGAGCTTCGCGCGGAGCGGAAGGTCTTTTGCCAGATCGAACGGACGCTCCAGAATCTCGCGCACCACTGGATCAGCCACCGAGACGCGCACCGACGTCAGCAACGGCTCCAGCTCCGAGGCAGGCACGACGTGCTGGCAGGGTTCTCCGTTCGCTGAGGGGAACAGCGTGCGCAGGCTCTCGTGCCGGAGCACGACATCGTGCAGTGCCAACGTGAGCGCGGACTCGTCGAGCGGCGCGGAGAAGCGCCACACCATCGGAACGTGGTAGGCGGTGTCTTTCGGATCCAACTGGTGTAGGAACCACAGTCCCCGTTGGGAGAACGAAAGCGGGATCACAAGAGCTGCCCTTCACGAGTACGGCGCCGCAGCGCCGGGCGGGGCGGGCCGGCCTCGAAGTTCACCGACGTGGTCAGCCCGGCCACAGTGGGGTGGTCGAACAGGTCTCGAACCGAGATCTCGACGTTCAGCACCGCCCGGATCCTGGCTAGTAGCCGGGCGGCGAGCAGCGAGTGCCCGCCGTGGTCGAAGAAGCTGTCGTCTATCCCCACCTCGGGGACCTTCAGCACCTCGGCGTACAGGTCGCACAGCTGGTGTTCCTCCCGAGTACGCGGCTTGCGGCCCCGGACGGGGGCGGACGCCGGTGCAGGCAGCGCCTGGTAGTCGAGTTTTCCATTGGGTGTCAACGGAACCGCGTCGACCTCTACGTAGTGTGCCGGCACCATGTAGCGGGGGAGGTCGCGCAGGGCAACCGCGTTGAGGACGTCCGTGCCGACCGGTGCCCGGCCGTCTCCGATGACATAGGCGACGAGGCTCTGCTCCCCCGGCTGGTCCTCCCGCACCACGACGACCGCTTGGTGCACACCGGGTACGGTCTCCAGGACGCGCGCGATCTCTGCGGGTTCGATCCTGTACCCGCGGATCTTTACCTGGTCGTCGGCCCGGCCGACGAACTCCAGTTCCCGGTCCGCGTTCCACCGCACTAGATCGCCGGTCCGGTACATCCGTTCGCCAGCCGCCCCGAACGGATTCGCCACGAACCGTTCCGCTGTCAGGCCAGGCCGGCTGGCGTAACCGCGTGCCACACCCGCTCCGGCCACATACAACTCGCCGACGCTGCCCGCTGGCGCGAGCCGGAGGTACGCGTCCAGCACGTACACCCTGGTGTTGATCAAGGGCTTCCCAATGGATGCCCGGCCAGTCGCTCCTGCGTCGAGCACGCCGATCGTCACGTCGTCGGCGCACTCTGCGGGACCATAGACATTCATCAGCGGGATCGCGGGGAAGTGCTTGTACCAGCGAAGAACCAGCTCTGGCGGAAGTTCCTCCCCGTGCGCCAGCATCATCCGCAGGCCGATGAGGTCGTTCAGGCAGTCCGGCGCGCCTTCGACCAGATCGAGCACGGCACGCAGCAACGACGGAACGATCTGCAGCACGGTGATCCGTTCCTCGCGGCAACAACGCAGCAAGGCGGCCGGATCGCGCACGGTGTCGTCGTCCATGGCATGTACGCGTCCGCCCACCGCGAGCATGGCCAGCGTCTGCCAGACGGACACGTCGAACGTCAGCGGCGCGTTGAACGCCATGACATCGCTCTCGTCCAGTTTGTACAGGTCGATCACCGCGTGCAGGTGATTGGCCAGCCCGCGGTGAGGCACCAGCACACCCTTGGGGCGCCCGGTGGAACCCGACGTGAACACGGCATAGGCGACAAGGTTTTGATCGACCGGCGGCGAGAACTCCGACCCGGCCAGCGGGCGATTGACCACGCGGACGTCGTGCCCGGTCTCGGCCGCGATCTCCTCCGCACGGGCACGCAGGTCCGGCGACGCGAGCAACACATGCACCCGGCCCTCAACGAGCATCCGGGCTACGCGGGCCACTGGCGTGGTGGCGTCCACTGGCATGTACCCCGCGCCCGCGCCCAGCACACCCAAGACGGCCGACAGATACCAGGCGCTGCGTGTCGAAAGCACCGCCACCAGATTGTCGGGCTCGACTCCCGCTGCGGCCAGTGCACGGGCGATGCCAGCCGCATCCCGGTCCAGCTCGGCATAAGTGAGGCTGCCGAGAGGCGCGGAAACCGCGAGGGCTCCGGGGCGCAAAGCGGCGGACAGCGCGACAGTCGCGGGAAGGTCGAGCGGCCGTTCTTCGCGACGCGGACCGTTCCACGCCACGAGCTGCTCGTTCCGCTCGGCCTCGGTGAGGACCTCGATGCGACGCAGCGGGAGATCAGGGGCGGCGGCAATCGTCCGGATCACGGTCAGCAGCCGTGCGGCGAGTGCCTCGACGGTGTGCCGGTCGAACAGGTCAGTGGCGTACTCCATGACGACGTTGATCCCGCCGGGTTCACCCCCCTCTCCGCGACAGACCGAGAAGTCGGTGGAGAGGTCGAACTTCGCTGTGCCCGTCACGTCGGGCTGGCTGGTGACGTCCGCATCACCGAGACGGAGCGCCGCGGCGTCCGACTCGTAGCCCTCGTCGAGCGCGATGAAGATCTGGAACAGCGGATGGTGAGCCAGGGAACGCTCCGGGTTGAGACGTTCGACGAGCTGCTCAAACGGCACGTCCTGGTGGGCGAAGGCGGCCAGATCGGTGGCCCGGACCCTGGCGAGCAGTTCGCGGAAGGTCGGGTCGCCCGCGGTGTCTGTCCGCAGCACCAGGGTGTTGACGAAGAAGCCGATGAGGTCGTCGAGGGCCTCGTCGTCGCGGCCGGCCACGACCGTGCCCAGCGGAATGTCCTCACCGGCGCCGACCGCAGTAAGCACCACCGCGAACGCCGCGTGCAGGACCATGAACAGCGTGGCGTCCTCGGACGTCGCCAACTGGGAGAGAGCACCGTGCAGGCTCGAGTCGATCGTGAACTCCACGATCTCACCGTCGTGGCTGGCCACCGGTGGGTACGGCCGGTCGGTGGGCATCTCCAGCCGTGGCGGCGCTCCGGCGAGAGTGTCGCGCCAGAACGCGAACTGCACGTTGCGGAGGCTGTCCGGATCTTCCTCCGCCCCAAGCAACCGCTGGTGCCAGAGGCCGAAGTCTGCGTACTGCACCGGAAGAGGCGACCATCGCGGAACGGTTCCGCGGACACGGGCCTCGTAGGCCCGCGACAGGTCGTTGACCAGCGGACGCATCGACCATCCATCCGCGGCGATGTGGTGCAGCACTACGACGAGCGTGGCCTGATCTGCTCCGGTGACAAGAAGATCCGCTCGGATCGGGATGTCCTTCGCGAGATCGAAGGTACGGCCCGCCACCTCTCGGACGACCGAATCCACGGCATCCGGTGCCACGTCGGTCACGGCCAGCGGTGTAGCGATGTCGTCGGCGGAAAGGATCAGCTGCTCAGGTTCTCCTCCGACAGCGGGGAACACGGTACGCAGGCTTTCGTGCCGAACGACCACGTCCGTACACGCTTCCGCGAGCGCGAGCGGGTTGAGCGGACCAGTGATGTGCCAGACGAGGGGAACGTTGTAGGCCGGTCCGGTCTGTTCGTACCGGTCGATGTACCACAGTCGCTGCTGTGCATACGAGAGCGGAAGCCGGTCGGGGCGGTCAGCCGCGAGCACGGACGGCCGCGCCGTGGTCTGTTCGCCCGCCACCATCGCGGCGGCGAGTCCGGCGACGGTCGGGTGGTTGAAGATCTCGCGAATGGACACTTCGACGCGGATGACCGCGCGGATCCGGCTGATCAGCCTGGTGGCGAGCAAGGAATGGCCGCCCAGGTCGAAGAAGCTGTCGTCGATGCCGACGTCGGCGGTCCCCAGGACCTCGGCGAACAACTCGGCCAGCCGGCGTTCCTCCGGGGTGTGCGGTGGGCGGCCACGCCCGCCTGCCGCGAACTCGGGCGCGGGCAGGGCGTGGCGATCGAGTTTTCCGTTGGGAGTGAGCGGAATGGCGTCGATCCGGACGAACGCGGACGGCACCATGTAGTTCGGCAGGGCGGCTTCCGCGGTGTTCCGCAGTACAACGACGTCGATCTCCGCGTCGTCAGCGACGTAGTAGGCGACCAGGCACTTGTCGTCAGGGCGGTCCTCGCGGGCCACCACCACTGCCTGCACGACGCCTGGAACGGCGGCGACGATCCGTTCGATCTCGGCTGGTTCGATGCGATACCCGCGAATCTTCACTTGGTTGTCGGCTCGGCCGAGAAACTTCAGTTCACCGTCTGGCGTCCACCGGACCAGGTCGCCTGTCCGGTACATCCGCTCGCCGGTGGGGCCGAACGGGTTCGCCACGAACCGTTCGGACGTCAGTCCCGGCCGCGCCGCGTACCCCCGCGCCAGCCCCGGGCCGGCGACGTAAAGTTCCCCCGCGACTCCCTGCGGCACGAGCCGCAGCCGGCTGTCGAGCACGAACGCGCGGGTGTTGGCGATCGGCGGGCCGATCGAGGCCGTTCCCTGGGCAACTCGTTCAGGGGCCAGCCTGGCGATGGACACGTCGTCGGAGCATTCGGCCGGACCGTACACGTTCATCAACGGAACGTTCGGAAAGTGCAGGTACCAGCGGATGATGAGTTCCGGCGGCAGTTCCTCACCGTGCGCCAGCATCATCCGCATGCTGTGCAGACACGCCAGATATTCAGGTGCGTCCTCGACCAGATCGAGCACGGCACGCAGCAGTGCCGGCACGATCTGCAGGACGGTGATGCCTTGGTCAGCGCAGCAGCGCAGCAGGGCAACCGGGTCGCGAGAGGTGTCGTCGTCCATCGCGTGCACCCGCCCGCCGACAGCGAGCATGGTCAGGGCCTGCCAGACCGAGACGTCGAAGGTCAGCGGCGCGTTGAATGCCATGACATCGCGTTCGTCCAGGCCGTAGAACTCGATCACGGCGTGCAAATGGTTCGCCAGACCGCGATGAGGCACCACGACGCCTTTGGGGCGTCCCGTCGAGCCGGACGTGAACACGGTGTACGCGGCCGAGCCGGAGAGTCCGCGGACCGGCGACGGACAGGCCTCGGCGCCGACATCGACCACCGTCACGCGGGCAGAGGCGGCCCTGACGATCTCGTCGGCACGACCCCGGAGAGACGAGTCGGCCAGGAGGCGCCGCACGTTGCCGTCCGTAAGCATCGCGGCGGCCCGGTGCACGGGCGTGCCGGCGTCGATCGGCATGAAACCCGCGTCCGCGCCGAGGACCCCCAAGATCGCCGAGACGTACCAACCGTTGCGGTCCGAGAGAACGCCCACGAGGTCGTCCGTGCTGGCACCCACGAGATTCAGAGCATGCGTGACGCGTGTGCTTTCCGCGGCGAGTTCCGGGTAGCGGAGTGTCTCGTCCGCCCAGGACACCGCGACCGCTGCCGGGTCCCCGGCGGCACGCTCGCGCACCAAGGCGGCGAGGTCCAGAGATTCTTCCACACGCGACGGTCCAGTCCACTCGACCAGTTGCCTGTCGCGTTCGGCCGCCGGCAGCGCGGTCAACGCCGAGACCGGTCGCGAGGGGTCCTTCGTCGCCGCGGCCAGGACAGCGTGCAGTTTGTCCGCGAGCCGCTGGACAGTGGTCTGGTCGAACAGGTCGGTGGAGTACTCCAGAACCGCCCGCATTCCGGCAGGATTCCCGGCCTCGTCCTGGGACTCGATGAAGTCGACCGAGAGGTCGAACTTCGCCGCCGCCACGGGCTGCGGCAGCATCCGCACGCACACCCCCGGCAGCCGCAGCTGCTCCGCCCCGGAGCCGTCGTCGAGCGCGACGAACACCTGGAACAACGGGTGATACGCCGGGGAACGCGCAGGGTTGAGCGCTTCCACCACCCGGTCGAATGGCAAGTCCTGATGTGAATAGGCGTCCAAGGCGACGTCGCGGATCCGGTCGAGCAACGCGGTGAATGCCGGATCGCCGGACAGATCGGTCCGCAGCACCAGGGTGTCGACGAAGAACCCGACCAGGTCCTCCAGCGCTTCCTCGGTGCGGCCGGCGAACGCGGTGCCGAGCGGGATGTCCTCGCCGGCTCCATGCGCCGAGAGCGTGACAGCCAGCGCCGCGTGCAACACCATGAACAGGGTGCAGCCCTCAGACCGGGCGAGTGCTCGTGCCCGCCGATGCAGATCCGCCGAGATCGCCACATCGACGGCCTCGCCGCGATAGGTGAACGCGGCGGGGCGCGGGCGATCCGCCGGCAGGGACAGCTGCTCGGGCGCCCCGCGCATGGTCCGCTGCCAGAACTCGGCTTGCTCGGCCGCGAGCGCGCTGGGTTTCCCGTCCTCCTCCAGCAAAGTCCGCTGCCACAGGGCGTAGTCCGCGTACTGCACGGGCAGTGGTGCCCACTCCGGGGCGACGCCCCGCACCCGTGCCGCATACGCCGTGCTGAGATCACGCGCGAACCGGTCGCGCGACCACCCGTCGCACACGATGTGGTGCACGACGACCAGAAGCGTCCGTTCATCAGGACCGCTGACCATGAGATGGACCCGGATCGGCGGGGTCGTGCGCAGGTCGAACTCCTGGCAGAGGAGATCATCGACCCGTTCCGGCACCGAACCGGCCCGCACCCGCTCGGTCGACAGCGGCGATCCGAGCAGGCCCGGGTCCAGCACTCGTTGTTCTGGTTCGCCGTCGGTCTCCGGGAACACCGTGCGCAGGCTCTCGTGCCGGGCGACGACGTCCCGCAGCGCCCGCTCCAGCGCGTTCTCGTCGACAGGCCCGGTCAACTGCCAGAGGTACGGCAGGTTGTATGCGGAGCCAACGTCTCCGTAGCGCTGGAGGAACCACAGCCTCTGCTGCGCGAACGACAGCGGGACGCACTCCGGCCGCGATACTGGAACGAGCTCGGGCCGCACGGCGTACTCGGCCGTCATGGGGCACCAACCTCCTGGGAAAAGGTCTACTTGGCGTTGCGGGTCCGAGTGATCGCGGACGCTAGCTCCGCGACCGCCGGCTGCCGCATGATGCTGTGGTGATCCGCGGCGATCGACGCGAACTGCAGATCTCGGCCGATCAACGAGCCCCAGCCCCACGTGCGGTCCGTGTCGGCGGGCGCGCCGTCCGCCTCGGCGCGTACGAGCAGCACCGGGTATTCCGCTCTCCGTTCGACGTGCTCGGCGGCGTATTCCTCCCATGCCCTGGAGTTCGCCGCATAGACGTCGAAGATCGTCTTCACTTCGTCCTCGGTCGTGCCCTCCGGCAGGTGACCGCCGGTCTGCATGGCCTTGAGCATGAGTTCGTACGAAGTCGGCGTCTCGGCGGGCATCGACGGCAGCTCGGGCTCGAAGTGCCATGCGAACCTGCTGGCGAGCTTCGACTCGGTCAGCAGCTGTGCCTCCTGGAGCGCTTCGTCGGTGGTGTCGTCGAATCCCGGAGCGGGGCAGTCGACCAGGACGAGCAACGCCACGTCGTGCCCGGCCCGCCGCAGCGCGTCCGCGGTCCCCCGGGCGACCAGCCCGCCGAAACACCAGCCGACCAGCACCGGCGGGCCGTAGGCACCGGCGGCGATCGCCGCGGCGTAGTCCTCGGCCATGACGGCGAAGTCGTCGTGCGGCGGCCTGCCGTGCAAGCCGATCGCCTCCACGCCCACCACCTGGTGCTCCGCCGGCAGCATCCGCGCGAGGTCCCAGTAGCAGAGCGTCGTTCCGCCGCCGGGGTGGAAGCAAAACACCGGTGAAGTGGCGGGTCCTTGTCGCAGCGGCACGAGGTTCGAGTCGTGGAATCTCCCCTCGCGGATCAGATCCGCGGTGGCGGCGACGGTCCGTGCCCGCAGGACCGACGCCATGGGCAGGTTGCTGCCGAACGCCCGGTTGACCCGCGCCATCAGCTTGATCGCGTGCAGCGAGTGGCCGCCGAGGTCGAAGAAGTCGTCGTCACGGGAGACGCCGTCGACCCCGACGACCTCCTCCCAGATGACCAGCAGGCGCTGCTCGACGGAGTCGGTCGGCCGCGTCGGCCGGGTGCGTCGCGGTTCGATCGGGGTGAGCGCGTCGCGGTCGAGCTTGCCGTTGCCGGTGAGCGGAAGCTGCTCCACCACCTGCCATCTGGTCGGCACCCAGGCGGGCGGCAGCTCGCGCCGGAGCCGCTCCTCCAGGTCCGCGGCTGTTGCGTTGCCGTCGAGAACCACGTAAGCGTCGAGGTGGCTGATCAGCCCGTTCTCGTCTCCGCGGGCGGTCACGGCGGCCGCGACAACTCCGCTCAGCCGTCGCACGGCCCCTTCGACCTCTCCGAGCCGGATTCGATGCCCGCGCAGTTTGACCTGATCGTCGAGCCGGCCGAGGGTCTCGACGCCGGCACCGGGCACGAGCCTGCCGACATCACCGGTCTGGTACCGCCCGTCGGCGAAGCCGGTCTCGCCGGTCAGGTAGCCGAGGCCCACGGTGGGTCCGCTGATCAGAATCTCGCCGGGACACCACGGGGGCAGGAGCGCGCCCGCGCTGTCGACGACTGTGACGGACGTGCCGCCGATACCCGTCCCGACCGGAACGGACCTCTGTCGTTCGTCGCGCGTCGTGCCGACCAGCCGACACGACGCGCCGATGGTCGTCTCGGTGGGTCCGTAGTGGTTGTACACGCGGAGGTCCGGAGCCAGCGCCCGCACCTGGTCCACGAGCGACAGCGGGAGCGGCTCGCCGCCCAGGACGAGTGTTTCCCGCGGCAGCACCGCAGCCGGGTCGTCCCCTGCGGCGAGCAACGCGATCAGGTGGGACGGCACGAGTTTCATCGCGTCGACCGGGTTACGGCGGAGCCGCTCCGCGAACGCGGCCGGATCGGTGGCCACGTCGGGCTCGATCAGGTGGACACTGCCGCCCTTCGCCAGCACCGGGAAGATGGCCGTGTACGCGAGGTCGGCGGCCAATGTGGACATCGCGGCGAACCGCGTGCCGTTGCCGACTCGCAACACCGCGCCGCTCGCCGCGGCGTAGTGCGCGAGCTGCTCGTGGCCGATGACCACGCCCTTGGCGGTCCCGGAGGTCCCCGACGTGTAGATGACGTAAGCGGCACCCGCGCGTGTCGCGGGCTCCGGCCGCAGGCCAGTGTCGAGGATCGAAAGACCGCGCGTGACGATCGCCGAGGCCGCGACGTCACGGACAACGGCGTCGATCCGGGCCTGCGGCCAGGAGGGGTCGAGCGGAACGAAGGCCGCCTCGGCCAGCCAGATCCCCGCCATCGCCACGAGAGTCTCCACTGCCGGCTCGGCAATCACCGGCACCAGCGCGCCGGGACGGACACCGTGCTCCCGAAGCAATTCAGCGAGCGACGTGGCCCGGTCGACCAGATCCCGGTACGTCACGGCGGCCGCGTCGGCGACGACCGCGGACACGTCGGGCTGCTCGTCCGCACGCTTGAGAATGCTGCGCAGTACCGTTTCCGGCCTGCTGACCGGCTCCTGTGCGTGCTTCGGTTGCGGTGCGAGGCCAAGGACGCCTATCTGCCGCGCCGGGTCTGTCACCGCGTCGGCGAGGAGAAGGACGAACGCCTCGGCGAACGAACTGAGATCCTCGTTCGCGGCCCCCTTCACCGCCACCGCGACCTGTAGGCCGCCAGGGCTGGACAGGCAGTCCACGTGCAGGTCTGCCAGGACGTCCGGCGGCTCGGCCAGGCCGTTCTCCCGGTACCGGAACGTGAAAGCGGTCGTATCCCCTACGACGTTCGCTGGATCGAACTCGTACTCGGCTGCTTTCGCCTCCGTCAGCGCCGCGTGCGCCGCCTTCACCGCGTCGGCGAACGAAGTCTCCTGACCAAGCTCGAACGGCAAAGGCACTGGCCGTTCGAGCGGGCCGAACAGATTCCCGAGGCCCGGCGCGGAGCGTCCGTCCGTGACGACCGCCGCTCTATGTCCCTCGGTGCGCGTGTAGCGCACGTAGACGCTTTCCCACGCCGCGAGCACCACAGCGGCCTCGGCGACCGCCAGTTCTTCGGCAATTTCCTTGACCCTCCGAACCGTCGTCGCGGGAATGGCCGGCGACACCTCCGCTACGCCGCTGCCAGAGGTCACGAACGGGAGGTACGACCGCGTCTCCGCCCCTGGCTTCGCGTCGACCAGCTGCTCTTGCAGCCACACAGCCACATCCGCGTACTGGAGCACCTCGCCCGGCAGGTCCACCGCACCCGTCAGCGTGCCGACGAGCAGCTCCCACGATGCGGAATCCGTGCTCAGCCGAGGCAGCTCCACGACGAGGTCGACACCTTCGGCGGTGGGCACACGCTCGACCGTGACCGCGCCCGCGTGCACGAGAGCACCGCCCCTGGGAAGCGGTTCGACCACGACGCCGCCCGGATCGTCGACGACCTGGACCGGCGCGCTCAACCCGGCCACGCCGACGTACCGGGTGCGCAGCGCCTCATGCGCGGCCACCATCGCCGACAACCGGCTGACGATGTCGTCGACGCTCATCGTCTCGTCCGTCGGGATCCGCCGCGACACTCGGGCGGCTCCCCCATACCGGCGGTACAGAGCATGTTGTTGCGGCGAAAGCTGGAAACCGGTCGCTTCCGGCTCGAGCGCGGTCATCGCGTGGCTCCGGTGCGTCCGTCGTGCTCGTCTGTCATGGCCACCAGGACCCGGCGCGGCCCCTCGTAAGGGTCTCGTCCGTGCGACACGAGCATGTTGTCGATGAGCAGCACGTCGCCGCGTTCCCACGGCTGCCGGACCGTCTCGGCCTCGAAGGCCGCGCGCACTTCGTCCAAAGCGGCATCCTCGATCGGTTCGCCGTCGCCGTAATAAGCCTGCCGGGGCAGCTGGCCGGGACCGAGTTCCAGCAGCGATGCCCGGACTTCCGCGGACAACGCCGAGGTGTGGAAGAGGTGCGCCTGGTTGAACCAGAGATCGGTGCCAGTGGCCGGGTGCTCGACCACCGCGGGACAACGCTGGGACGTCCGCAACCGTCCGGTCTCCTGCCAGTCGAAGTCGATCTCCTGATCCCGGCAGAGCTCCTCGACCTCTTTCGGGTCCTCGGTCTCGAACGCCTGTTGCCAGGAGAGGTCAAGCCCGCTGCCGTAGTTGCGCACGTAGCGGACGCCCCTCGCTGCGAACGACGCGAACAGCGCCGGGTCCAGGCGCTCGCCGACCCTGCGGTTGTCGGCCAGCGGGGTCGCGCCCCCAACCGGTGCCGCGGTCTCGCAGTAGAACCACAGGTACCTCGGCCAGACCCTCGCGTAGGCCATTTCGTTGTGCTGCGGGATGGTCTGGTCCGCCGGGTACTCGGTAGACGTGTACACGCCCTCCACAGCGGACTTGCTGCGGGGCGTCGAACCGTAGGTGTAACTGAGCAGAGCCGGCGACCACACCTTGACAACCGCCTGGAAGTCCGCCGGTTCCCGGATCGGGAACCCCCGGAACAGCACGGCTCCGCGCTCGTTCAAGATCTCCTGGACCTGTGGCTTGCTGTCCTTGAGCCACGCGGCCAGGTCGACCGTCGGCACGGTGGGGCGGGCAACGGACAGGACGCCGCGACCAGCTGCATCAACGGTCACCAGACCTCTGCCGGAGACGGCCACGCGCCGCCGCGCGACGGGTGAGTTCAGCGGTGATGGGGTGGTCATGTCGCTCCTCCGGGCACCGGCTGGTCATGGACGGGTGACGGACGCGGGCCACGACTTCGGTTCGTCCGTGCGCGAGATCAACGGCATGTCCCGGATGTCGTCGTGCTTCAGCACCCACATCAGAAACCGGTCGACGCCCATCCCGAACCCGGAGGTCAGCACCGGGACATCCTCTTTCATGCGGACGTACCAGGCGTATTCCTGTTCGTTGACCCCGTGCAGCGCCATGGACTTCCGCAGTTCCTCCGCGCTGGTATGGCGTTCTCCCGAACCCACGACCTCCCCCATGCCGAAGTAGAGGTCAGCGCTCTTGGCCGTCGTCCGGGACTCATCGCCGAACGCCTGATAGAACGGCACGGCAAGACTGTCGAAGTGATGTACCCAGACGAATTCGCTGACACGTTGCATCAGCAGTCGCTCGCCTTTCCTGGTGAGCGTGCGCCACTCTCCCTCGTCGCGGACGGTTCCCTCAACGTCGGCCACCGTGCGAACGGCCTCGCCGAACGTCAACTCGGCGAACTTCCCCTTCGTCTCGACCATCCTGACGAGGTGGGAAACATCGCCACGAGCCTCCGCCAGCCGGTCTCCGACGCCATCGAGAATCGCCCCGGCCAGCGCTCGGACGTAGCCGGTCACATACTCGATCAGCGCATTCATGTCACCGGGGATCTCGGCCTCGCTGTGCGTGTACTGACCGAGATGAGTCTCGTCCTGGTCCTCGCCCCGGAACGACGGCAGGATCGTGTAGCAGCCGCCCGGCGCGACCCGGCAGCCGTATTCCAGAGCGAACTGCATTGAGTCAGCGAGATAAGTGTTGACGCCGCTCACGGCCACCGGCACTGGCATGGAGTCGCTCCCCAATGCCGTCGGACACGTCACGGTGCGGGTGGTCACCGGCAGGAAAAGACTCTTCAAGCCGCGAGAGGTCGCGTAGCGCTGTGTGGTCACCTGGATGATGTCGTGCAGGTCGGCGACCAGCCGGTACCAGGGCGATCCGAGGGATCGAGCCAACGCTGCCAGATCGTTGCTGCCCCAGCTGGCGGGTGGCTCGACAGTTGCCACAGTCCTGTTCACACGTCTGCCTTTCTGGTGCGGCGGGCTACGAGGTCGTCGTGACCGGAGGGATGTTCTGGTTGTGCCGCAAGATGTTCTCGGGGTCGTAACGTGCTTTGGCCGCCGCCAGCCGGCGATAGCGACGCTGGCCGTAGAGATCCGCGGCGCTCTGGTGCCCCGCATCCTGGACGTAGTTGACGTACGCGCCGCCGTACTGCCACGGGCCGAGGCTGTCGATCGTCTGCCGCGACCACCGCGTGTGTGTCGCGTCCTCGTCGGCGTTGGTCCACTGCGCCGATGCCGTGACGATGTAAGGCGCGCCCCGGTTGGGGAAGGCTGATCCAGCGTCGGGAACCTCCGCGATCGCTCCGCGCAGGAACTCGAAGTCAATGCTCGACATCGGTGACGTGATCGCGCGGCCGGCGTTGACGAGCGCGGTAGCCGCAGCGCCACTGATGTCGCCGAGGTAGCAGGATTTGGTGAAGTATCGGTGTCCCGCCGGTTCGCTGTGATCGCCCAACGCCTGCAAGGCGGCGTAGGACAGCACCTGGTCCAGCCGCCCGTCCGGTGGTGCCGACCGGAACAGCGGCGCGATCGCGTCCGCCCCGTCGCACTCTGAACCGAACCAGCCAGCGGTAAGGAAGAGAGCCGGTTCTCCGCGCAGCCGTTCCGGGATCCATTCGTGGTTGCCCGCGATCTTCAACGCGCCGACAGTGTGCAAGTCGAGCTCTTGTCGTCCAGCGAACCCGGCATAAGCGACCAGTGCTTCGTCCGCCGACGCGAGCGCGTAGACGCCAGACTGGTGAACGACCGGCCCGACATTCCGCAGCCGAAGCGTAAACCTGGTGACGACGCCGAAGTTCCCGCCACCGCCGCGGAGCGCCCAGAACAGGTCCTGGTGTTCGGCCGGCGACGCCTCCACGATCGCGCCGTCCGGCAGGACGACCGCGGCCGCGGTGAGATGGTCGCAAGTCAGCCCCCATTTGCGGGCGAGCCAGCCGTATCCGCCTCCGAGAGTCAGTCCGCCCAGCCCCGTGTGGGACACCACGCCTGCGGGGCATGCCAGGCCGTGCATCGTCGTCGCCGCATCGAGATCACGGAGCAAGGCACCGCCACCGGCCACCGCCACCATTGACACCGGATCGACGTCGACCGAGTTCATGAGGGCGAGATCGATCACGACAGCATCGTCAGCGACAGCGGTTCCGGCGACGTTGTGGCCACCGCCGCGAACTGAGACCGCAAGACCTTCGGAACGCGCCCACCGCAGGATCGCGCTGACCTCTTCGGCGTTCGAGCACCGGGCGACTAATGCCGGGCGACGATCGTGCATGCCGTTCCAGACACGTCGCCGACTGTCGTACTCCTTGTCACCCGGCCAGACAGCACGGTCACCCAGCAGCGAGCGCGGGTTGATCGACTTCAACAGAGGTTCGCGCATCCGGATCCATTTCACGTAACGGCACCGCTGGCACAGCAGCGCAGGTTTAGATCACTTCCGCATTGACTCATGTCTCATTTATGACCGAAGTGCCAAGCAAGTGTCAGCTGACATACACATCGCGAATAATAGGGCTACTAGCGAGCAGCTCCTCGACTAGCGACCGCTTCCGGAAATGCAGCGCTGTGACATTCAACGAGACAAGCCTCTAATATATCCCCACGGGAAATACACCTTTGAGCGCACGGGTCCGCCTCCCCACGGATACTTTCCGGCAAGCAATCTGCCATCAATTGCCTGACCTGAGGCTAGCAGCCAGCCTCGAGGGCGTCAAGTATATTGGACACTCCATGAGACGTTGCCACGCAACAAGATTAACTCGCAGAGACCCTCGAGAGCTACAGAATACCGACGGTTCAACGGACGCGACGGACGATTAGTCCGCTTAGAATTTAACGCCGCCGAAAATATTAGCCGCCCGCCGCTCAAAATCGCTCACTGACGCGGAGGCAATCTGATGCACCTGTTTCAGAACCTGCGTCGCAAAATCCTCTGCCAACCGCTCTTGATAATCAGTAAACGGATTATTCACAGCGTGGCCGAGCGATGCCGCGAGACTCCCCTCGACACCGCCCTTGCGCTGACCGAATCCTCGCCGAAGGATATGATTGTGCCGCGCCAGCATATGGCATATTTCATGCAGAATAATGTGATCACGGTGGTAGCCGGTCGCCTCGGCCCGGAAGATGATGTGATCGCGCTTGCCGTCGAAGTACCACAATCCAAGCGGGAGTGCCGACAGAGTCATGGGATGGAGCAGAAGCTCCCGCTGCCGCTGTGCGGCCAACCGGTCACACAGCTCCCGGATACTCCACGGGGAAGGCAGCGGCGGAAGCTGCCCGACCAAGGCTGCGGACTCCTCGTGACCGCGATTCGACGAAGCAAGGTTCCGCATCCACCCTCCCCGGGGACACCTCCTGCTCGCCATCATCCTCGCCAGCCCCTCGCGACAGGGAAACCCGGAAGGTGCCAAACCACCTGATTGGACTATCGTTCGCGAGGCTTCGCCTGGGCGGTCACGATCTCGATCGCCTGCTTGATCGCTTCCACCTGATCGGCGTCGAAGGTGGCGAACCGGGCGGCCAGCGCCCGTACGGAGTCCGGATCCGGCTTCGCGGACCGAGCAGGCGGGTAAAAGTACGAGGGGTGCTTGTCGAAGAACCGAGCCAGGAGGCTGCTGGTCCTCTGCGTCAGATTCTCCGCCTCGCCGGTAAGGATGTTGTGGATGTGTCCATGCGAGATGGCTTCGCCGTCGTTCGCCGCACGGATGTCGGCCGCGATCCTCCGTACGCCGGGCACACGTCCATCGCCGTACTTCTCGACCAGCAGGTTCCGCACCGTGACTGCGAGCCAGCCAGGATCCGAATCCTGCGAGTTGACGGTGCTCATCGCCACTACCTCCGCCGTCACCTAATACCAGCGCCATCATCATCCACTGTATTAGACGGTCGGCACAACGTTCTGCTCGTTCGCCGGGCAACCCCCTGGACCCTTCCGTCAGCGCACAAGCAACCCGGCGCGGACCACCGCCCGCACTTCGAGGATGGCGCGAATATCGTGCAACGGGTTGCCAGAGACCGCAATCAGGTCCGCGTCGTACCCGGGCGCAATACGCCCCTTGCGGTGGCCCACACCGCACACCTCCGCAGCCACCGACGTGGCTGCGGCGAGGACCTGGCGTCCGCTGAGGCCACGATCGGCGGCGTAGACAAGGTCTGCAGGGAGCACGTCGTGCGGCCGGGCCGGGTTGATGCCGGCGTCAGTACACAGAGCGACGCGCACCCCGGCCCGCATCAGTTCACCTGCATGGGGCACTACGCGATCGAGGATGTCCTGGATCCACGGCTCCGGTACACCTTGCGGCCGCGCAAGGGTGATGCCTGCCCGAATTCCCTGCTCAGCCATGGCTTCAACCAACGTGGCGTCCAAGACGGCACCCCGGCTCGTGTAGAACGTGCAGTGTTCGATGCCGTCGACGCCGGCCTCGACCAGATCGGCAATACCGCTGGTGGCGTGCGCGTGGGCAGTCACTGGCAACCCGCGCGCATGTGCGCTTCGCACAAGGGCCCTCATGGTTTCCAGGTCGTAATTGGGCCGGGCCGGATCCGATCCCTGAGTGGTGAAGCCACCGGTCGCCATCACCTTCACCCAGTCGACACCCCGGCGCGCTCTCTCCGCTACCGCGGCAATGACCTGATCAAGGCTGTCTGCCACCCCGCCGAGAAACCAGCCGTGTCCCTTGCTTCGAGTTATCGGCGGTCCGCTGATCAGTAGTTCGGGCCCCACCACGCGTCCGCGCCGGTAGTCCTCCCGCAGGCCCGCCAGGTCGAAGCCGCGGCTACCGAGGTCGCGCAGCGTAGTTATCCCAGCGGACAAGGCTTGTCCGGCGTGCAGGCGTGCCCGCGCCAGCAGGCGTTCGCCGTCCTCGAAAAGAAGCTCCTCGGGATTGCCCTGCGGTTCCCACGACAGGTGGGTGTGGGCGTCCACCAATCCAGGCAGCAGTGTCAAATCCCTCAAGTCCAGCATGTCTGCGTGCTCCGGCGGATGTGCCCCAGAGCAGTCGATGTCGACGATGCTGCCGTTCTCACTCATGACCAGGACGGGCCCGGCCAAGAACTCTTGCCCGTCGAACAACCCAGCCGCACGGATGGCGAGCCGATGCACAAGATCCTCCTCGGAAACTCGGATCGTTCGGTCTTTCGCATTCGAGGACGAGGCCCCGACGGCACCCGCTCGCTGCCCGGTCTGCATCGCGCCCGGAGCGCTGGTCCATCCGAGGGACACCTTCCAGGGGATTCTTTCCTGGAGACCGGAATTATGGTCAACTGTGTTCGGGATTACCTCGAAGGAACGTTGACCACACGCCAGGGAAGAAGCGCAGGGGATGTCGGTCCGGTTCGTTACGTTCGCGGTTCAGTGCTGATTGATGTTACAGGACACAGCGCGACAGGCAGTAATCGTCATCGTCCTGACAACGCTGGCCGCACGTTTCCCCTATCTGCTCCGCAATCGCATGCAGCGCCCCCTATTTCTGACCCTTGCGGTCTTCGCGACAAGTTCGGTCATCATACAATCTTGGTTCGCGGCAAGAGTCAACCAGTTGACCGATGTCCCGAAATTCAGCAACCTGTTTCAGGGGATCTGGGGCCTGGTTGACATCACGGCAACCTTGTACTTCGCCGTCCGCATAACCGGCTTTCAGCCGAGGCACCGATACAGCAAGCCCGCGTGGATAGCCTGGGCGCTGGCAACGGCTGCGGGCATGTCAATCTCTTTCGCGCTTACCCCGCCAGCGATGCGCTTCTCGTCTTCAGCCCAGATCAGCCCGTTTACCGCATACGCTCTTATTGCCGCCGCATACATGGTCGGCACCGCCCTGACCGCTTCATGGCTACTGTGGCGGAACTTGGCCGACATCGAGGGAAGGGTCCTGCGCACAGCTTTGACGATGGTCATGGCGGGCGATGCCATCATGGTCCCCTTCATGGCCATCCGTACAGCGGAGCGCATGACACCCATCGCGCCGGCACTGTCCCAAGCCGCGATATTGCTGAGCACCGCCCGGTTCGTTCTCTTACCGCTGGGTTGCGTTGTCGTGGCCGTGGAACCCCTCCGCAAGGCAATCGTATGCCAGTACCGGCGAATTCGACTCTATTCGTTCTGGCGGTGGCTGCGCAGCGCAACTCCAGAACTGACGCTCACGTCGACGACTTCTCGCTGGCGCGACCTATTTGACACCGACAGGTCGTGGGAAGTCCTGCACCAACGCGTAATCGAAGTTCGGGACAGCATATTTTACCTGTATGACACGCGGGCCTTCGGCAACCTGCTCACCTGGGCTGACGACTATGCCAAAACCATCCCGCGCCGCACCATGCACCCGGAGCTGATCACGACGGCTTGCTGGCTAGTGGTCGCCCACCGTTCGGCGTTGGCGAACAACGCACCCAGAACGAACGAGGTACTCGAAAGCGAGTGGCTGCCCCGCGCGGCGGCCGACGCGACCATGCGCCAGGAGACACGCTACTTCCTGGAACTCTATCGCACGATCCGGTCTCAGGCGGTCCAGACATTCGCCGACAAGATCGCACCTGCGGCGAATACCTGTCTTGCGTCCTCGGCGCACACCGGATCAAGCAGGCCTCAATAACGAGGAGCAACGTGATTCGTAGCGCGGTACGATCAAGTGCCGTGACGCACTCGCCCTCGATAACATCCCTGGATCTGGATATTCCCATCGGTATCGGTTCCGCCAGCATGCGAGGCGAACTGCGCAAACCTCCGCATCCCCGGGGAGTGCAAGTCCTCCTGCACGGAGCTGGTTTCACCAGAAAATACTGGTCCATGACACCAGCGGATCAGTACTCCTACACGAACCGCGCGTGGCGGGCGAACTGGGCAACGTTGAACATGGACCGACCCGGCCATGGCAGTTCGACACGCCTGTGCTCCGAGCAACCGACAGCGCCTGTTGTCGTCGATGCCCTGGTGACATTGTTGCGTGACCTCAAACGAGGAAAATACGGACCATTCGACCAGATTGTGCTCGTCGGCCACAGCGCCGGGACCGCCCTTGCGCTCTACGCATGTCAGCGCCACCCGGAAATCGCCGCCGACCTGTCAGGGATAGTCCTTACCGGCATGGTGCACGCACCCGACCTCGCCGATGTGGCCGTGCCACCCGACGCCGTCCATGCCGCGAATCGCGAAGCTCGATTCGCCGACCTCGATGACGGCTGGATCACCACGGTACCTGGCCGGCGCGAAGACTTGTGGTGGTCTCCGGCCAGCCCGGCAGACCTCTTGCGACAGGACGAGAACACCAAGGGGATCTGGTCGCGCACTGAACTCGCCGACGCACGTGAGATGTGGACGACCCCGATTACCGTGTCAGTCCCGCCGATACTGGTGATCGCCGGGCAGCAAGACAACTCGTTCTGTCCTGCGAGCGCGCAGGCCGGACGATGCCGAGACAACCAAGCCCTGTCAGNCCCTGTCAGAGCACGAAGCACGGTTCTTCCAACGAGGCACCAGACTGACGACTCACCTTGTCCCAGGCTGGGGACACGTCCTCTCGCCGTCTGATGAAGCTTCGCGGCATATCCTGGCGTGGCTCGCACGCCTGCAACCCGGCCCGGGCGCTGATCACCGAGCTGTCGTTGCAAGATGATCAGTTGGTGGCGCAGGGCGAGGATCTCAACGGCCTTCTCTCGGTCGGCCATCGACAGTAGCCACAACACCGCGAACACATGGACAACGGCAAGATAGACGAAGCGAACCAGCACGAGACGCGATCATGCCGGACCGCAAGCAGCCCGCCGATGACCCTTGACCTGCATGGACGCATTTCTCGGCAGGTACAACGCCAGCTACCGGCGCTCCGGAGAAAAGCGATTACCCGTGGAACGAAGAGCTCGCCCGGGTGAGCCGCGATGTGATCATGAAGTATGACATCATCACCCACTCAACCACGTATCCCGCGCCACAAACCACCTGGTCAGCGGCTACGACAATGTTTCCGGCACCCACGCGGTACTCCCCGCCTGTCTCGTCCGGCATCCGCCGAAGATCGTCTTCCGGAACCTGGATGTTCGCGACGCCGGTCCGGTCCGAACAGGTGCCGTATCCCTGCGACCTTCCAGATCCCGGGCCGCCACTCAACGAGGCGGCGGGCTTGCCGCCGGAGGTGAAGCTCAGGTGCTGGCGGGTGCACGAGCAAGCCGTTCCCCAGCAGGTTTGGCAGGCGCATTCCGACATTCGGGTGGAGCGCGTTTCCCGCCAGCGTGGCGTTGCACACCCGGGCCGCCAACGGCGCTGTACTCGGCGTCGAGGCCTGGGGAGAGGGGATCATGCCGGACAGCGCTTCGTTCGCCGAGCAACGGTCGTTCAGCCGCGATTTCGAGTCGATCGTCACGGAAGTCCTGCAGTCCCGGGACCTGCGTGAAGTACTCGACGCATGGCCTCCATCGGTGGTCCTTCGTCTGCGACACAACCTCCTGCACGACGAGGACTTCCTGCGCCGGATGCGCTCGGTGCACGCAGCAGTGGCAGATCGCGCTGCCCAACTCGACGAGCTATTCAACGAAAAACCCGTGGTCCGCGCGAAAGATCTGGCCGCGCTGCGGGAGAAAGCACGGGCGAGAACGCTCGCACTGGCGCTGGGGCTGGCCGTGGCTTTCGCCGTCGCAATACCGCTGGTGTTCTTTCCGGCGTGGCCCGCGCTGCCGCAGATGCTGCTCATGGTCCTGCTGTACTTCGGGATATACCGGCTGCCGTTCGTCGACCAGACTATCGCGCAGGCCTTGCCGGACGTGTTGCGGGACCGCCGAGCTTGGGGCCGACGCCGGTTCCGTCTGCGAGCTGGGCTCACCCGTCTTCGCTGGGATTGGAAAACCACCGTGCGCGACGAGGTGGTGTTGCCGGAGATCCTTGCCAGGATCAACCGGGGCGCGCATCGCGCATTCAGCCACGATCTGAAGATCAACCGGCCGTTCGGCGCCCGCTGGCCCCGGTCATCGCTTCTGATCTCGACCTCCGCCGTGCAGCGGCTGAGCCGAGAACTCGACCAGACCACAACCGGCGCGATCGCCCTCGCCGGACGACGAGGCGTGGGAAAGACGACACTCTTGCACGCCTTGGCAAACGGGACGCTGCCTCAGGCGCATCTCGGGGGACGGCTTACCGTCGTCGTGCCGGCTCCAGCGCGCTACCAGTTGCGAGAATTCGTCCTTCACCTGCACGCAATGGTGTGCCGGGCAGTGCTGGAAGCGCTAGGCAACCCGCGGATCTCGCAAGGTGCCGCAGTGACGGACCGGTGGGAGCACCACCAGCGCGTTGCCAACCGGCGCGGAGCTTGGCGGCGTGCTTCGCATTCGATGATCCGCAGCACTGCACTTCTGGCTCTCACAGTCGGGGTGTCTGCGATCTGGTGGCGACAGCACGACCTCCTCGCTCTTCCGGAGACCTACGTCGCGCAGATCCGCCAGCTGTGGCAAACGGTACCCACGGAGATATCGCGCGCCTCCTTCACCTGGGTGCTCGTCCTGGGGGTGCAGCTGCTGATCTCGATCTACGCGTTCAAGGCTGGGTGGCACGCGCTGGTTCTGACCACGATCCTGACCCGGCGACCAGTTCTGAGTGCCGCGCGGTGGCTCGGAAGCCGGGCTATCCGCTGGGCCGCGTGGTGGGAGATCGAGCGTCTCGGCTCGGGGTTCCGGCGTGCGCTCGGCAAAGTGCGTCCTTTGCTGCCGCGGGCATTGCGGCCCAAGGTACCGCCTTCTGCCGAATTTCGGATGCGAGCCACCCTGACCGGAATCGAACGGAACCGTCTGCTGCCTGAGATCAGCAATTCGATTCACGCGCTGGCAGCTTTGGCGACAGAGCAACTGCGCCGCATCCGGTTCCTGCAAACCCGCACCAGCGGCTGGTCGGGCAAAGTCGACGGCCCGCGATCGCTCGGACTGACCGTGACCCGCTCCGTCGCCCACGCCGAACAGCCCTTGACCCAACCCGAAGTCGTCGACCAGCTGCGCGAGTTCCTCCAGCATGCTGCGACCACTCTGATCCGCTCCGGACGGACCAGCGGCATCGCCATAGCCATCGACGAACTGGACAAGTTCGCCGACCCGGCCCAGGCGCACGAGTTCGTCAACGAGATCAAGACCGTATTCGGCGTCGACAACTGCGTGTTCCTCGTCTCGGTATCCGACGACGCGCTGGCATCGTTCGAGTTGCGCGGCATTCCGGTGCGCGATGCCCTGGACAGCGCGTTCACCGCGATGATCACCGTGGACCCGTTCACGCTCGAGGAAGCCTGCGATTGGCTCGACCACCGACTCATCGGCCTGCCCAGCCCCTACGCCTGCCTGTGCTATGTCCTTTCCGCCGGAATTCCCCGCGAGCTGGAACGCGCGGCAGCCCTCCTCGTCGACATCGCGCACAAGGACGGCGAGCCTCTTGCCACCAGCGACCCGCCGTCACAACTGACCCGGGTCACTCGCGAGATCATCGCCGCTGACGTCGCGGCCAAACTGCGCGCATTCAGCTTCACGGTGCAACAGCATCCGGCCTGCGACTCAGTTTCGAACATCATCGTGACCCTCAATACCGTCGGCAAACTCACTCGCCCCAGAGAACGCGGGCTCATCCCGCGGCTGGACGCCCTTGCCAAAGCCCTCCAAGGAGAGACGGCTCTCACCGGAACCCGACCTTACCCGGATCTGCCACGAAGCCGCTGGCTTCTGCCTTCTTTCCGCCACGATTCTCGAGATCTTCGACGAGGACCTCACCGAATCGGCGCTCCAATTCCTCTCGGCTGACGCGTTGCCGAGGCTGGCCGAGGCACGCCGCGCGCTGGCGGTCGAGCCGTTGCTGACCGCATCGCTCGTCGACGAGATTCGCCAGGTGCGAGCTAACCTGCGCGACAACTGACCCGATCCGTCCAGCCCGGCAGGACAGCTCAGAGTCGACACGGGTTTTGCATCACGACGGGATCGTGAGTTCGGTGACGATCTCCGTAGTGGCTCAGAGAAAGTTGAACGTGATGAAGTGCAGACCTGACGCGCCTTCGGCGGTGAGCAGTGGCGACAGCAAGATCGCCTGCTCAAGTTCAAGGGCTTAGACCGCCACAGGCTCGTCGGCGACGGCCGCAAACCACCACGCCACGTGCGCCGGAGCGAGGCAATTGCACGTCCGATATACCGAACCACTCGGCGACAGCCCCAAATCTCGGGAGCTTCTCACTTTCTTGGATTGTACTGATTGTTGCGAGTTCAGGTTCTGCTTGCTCGCCCGGCAGCGAGTCCTCCGCTCCCGTCGCGTAATTAGTCGACGGGCAGTGCACCCTCACCGGGTGTAGGCCAGTCGACGGCGGCCGAGTCGCTCGGATTGCGGATGTCGATCAGTTCGGGGCATCAGTTCGGCCCAGGTTCGGTATACATGGCAACTTCTCGTGGGGGTGTGACGATGCCACACCCCCACGAGGTCAGTTCCGACTTACGATGCGGGTGAAGATCTCTCGTACGTCCGGTGGCAAGACGTGCCAGAGTTGCACCAGCCGCACGACGACCATCAGGGTGACGCGCACGACCGCGGCTAGACGCCTGATCATCGGCTTTGAGGTTCCCCCGGTGGGCCGGACACTCTGATCCTTGGCTTTGGCCTGG
>NZ_LWSF01000050.1:0-26116 GCF_001651785.1 Amycolatopsis sp. M39 | reverse complement strand
AACCCCGGCAAGACCAAGAAAACGGACACCAAAGGTTAAAACTTAAGCTGAGGGACTCAGACTCCCTCAGGGACCCCCTCGCATACCTCAGCGGGAGCGGAGCGAGCCACGCGACCCGGCGGTGCCGAAGAATTGCTGTGGGCGATCGATCGCGCTCCAGGCGTGCACTACCCGGTCCTGATCCCCAACCCGTGCGGCCTGGAGCGTTGAGGCTTCGCTCCTCGCAGTGCGGTTCGGCCACGCGGCCCGAGCGGGTCCCGGACGTTGCCGGAAGCGGATGTAAACGGCCGTCCGGTCTGGTGGTTACGTGCCGAAACGTGCCGGTGATCTGAGCGGTGCCCGGCGGAAATGCGGTGTTTCTAGCGTCCTGCGTCGTGAACGCACGTCTGTATGCACACGCGGAGGTGCCCTGGGCTGACGGCGGAGTGGCGAGGCGAGAACCGATGCGCCCGCTGCTGCGCGAGGAACTGATGGACGGCCGGTTCTCGCCGCGGGAAGCGCTCGCGCGGCTGTCGGTGGAACGCCGGGACAGCGGATTTCGCGACCGTGCCGGAACTGTGCGTGCGGGTCGTTCCGGAGCCGCACGGCATCGAGCGGGCGATGGGAACCCGGATGTCCGGCAGGATCCGGAGATCCGATCCGCCGAGGTGGCGCACGGGCATCGGATGCGGCCGGTGCCACCAGATCCGGATCGTGCTGGACGAGGAGTTTCACGTCGCGCCAGCGCGGCCGCAGGGTGCGCAGGCACGTCGATGGCCGCTGGCGACGACCTCGCCCGCCGACGTCTTCTGAACCCGTCCCGTCGTTCGAGGAGCGCATGATCATGACTGTCGACGATGTCGCGGTAGGCAAGGAAAAACGGACTGGCCTCGGGGCGTCCAAGGAGACGCTGGAGGACCACACGCTGCGGTTCGCCCCTCGCACGTACCGGCGGTGGACTCCGGCGGTCGTCGGTGCTTCGGCACTGGGCGGGATCGCTTACCTGGCGGACTTTTCGATCGGCGCCGGCATCGGCCTGGCGCACGGCACCGCGAACGCGCTGCTGGCGATCGGGGTCGCCGCGGCGGTCATTTTCGTCACCGGGATCCCGCTGGCCTATTACGGCGCCCGCTACAACATCGACCTCGACCTGATCACCCGCGGGTCCGGATTCGGTTACTGCGGATCGGTGCTCACCAGCGTGATTTTCGCCAGTTTCACGTTCATCTTCTTCGCCACCGAAGGGTCCATCATGGCCCAGGGCCTGCGGTTCGCGGTGGGTCTTCCGCTGTGGCTGGGCTATCTGGTGTCCACTGTGGTCATCATCCCGCTGGTGGTCTACGGGATGAAGGCGCTGGCGAAGCTGCAGAGCTGGACCAATCCGCTCTGGCTGCTGCTGATGGTCGCGCCGCTGGTGTTCCTGATCGTCAAGGATCCCGGTTCGGTGCTGCGGTGGCTGTCGTTCGAGGGAACCGGCGGTTCCGGGGTGAACGCGGCCGCGGTGCTGCTGGGCGCGGGCGTGTGCCTGTCGCTGATGGGCCAGATCGGCGAGCAGATCGACTACCTGCGGTTCATGCCGCCGCGCACCGCGGAGAACAAGCGGGCCTGGTGGGCTTCGGTGCTTCTGGCCGGGCCGGGCTGGGTCGTGTTCGGCGCGGTCAAGCAGGCGATCGGCGTGTTCATGGCGGTCTACGTCCTGGGCGTAGCCGGCGCGGCGGCGGCGGTGGAGCCGATCGAGCAGTTCACCGGGGTGTTCAAGCAGCTGATGCCGCCGTGGCTGGTGGTGCCGCTGGCGCTGGTGCTGGTCGTGCTGAGCCAGGTGAAGATCAACGTCACCAACGCCTACTCCGGTTCGCTGGCCTGGACGAACTCCTTCACCCGGGTCGCCAGGCGATACCCGGGACGGCTGGTGTTCGTGTGCGTGAACCTGGCGTTCTCGCTGGTGCTGATGGAAGCGGACATGTTCAGCTTCCTCAACAGCGTCCTCAGCTTCTACGCCAACTGCGCGATGGCGTGGGTGGTCACCGTGGCCGCCGACATCGCGGTCAACAAATTCCTGCTGAAGCTCTCGCCGAAGCAGCCGGAGTTCCGGCGCGGCATGCTTTTCGCGGTCAATCCGGTCGGGGTGGTGTCGTTCCTGGCTTCGTCGATCCTGTCGATCGCCGTCTACTTCGGACTGTTCGGCGCGGCGTGGCGGCCGTACTCGCCGCTGGTGGCCGTCGTCGTCGCGGCGGTGCTGACGCCGCTCATGGCGATCGTGACCCGGGGACGGTTCTACTTGCGCCGCACCGACGACGGCATCGCCGCGTCGATGCTGGACGCCGAGGGCAACCCGAGCGGATCGCGCTACGACTGCGTGGTGTGCGGCGAATCCTACGAGCGGCCGGACATGGCCGCGAGCGCCGCAGGCGGCACGATCTGCTCCCTGTGCCTGAGCACCGACCGCGACGGCGTCCACGTCCTGCCCGCGCAGAACCGATGAAGGGAACGGAACCCGTATTCGACACCGCTCTGGTCACCAGCCGGGGCGGGATCGCCCGCTGTTCCTTCGCCGCAGTCTTCGAAGCGGAGGAGATGGAGGCGCTGCTCAACGCGCCGCGGGCTTCGCGGAGAAAAGCTCGCGGCACGACGGTGATCGGGATCATCCGTCGCGAGGTCCTCGACCACAGCGACCTTGCCCAACTCAGGCGTTGCAACCACTGCCAGCGCCCGTGCGAGAACGGGCGGGTCTTCTGACGTGCATCCGGCGCGGTGGTCGTTCGCGCGCGGACTGGATGGCAGCTGCGTTGTTCTGGCTCCCCGGTCCCTCCGGCCGGGAAGCCTTCTCCGAACCCGGAGGGAAGGCACCGTGCGGCGGTGTCAGCCCGGTCCCTCGCTCGCGGCGGCCAGCAACGGCGCCACTACATCGCTGATCGGCGTCGGGACGCGGTGCGCCCTGCCGCGCCGGGAGACGACGCCGTTGCGGACGTCCCATTCGAGCGGCCGGTCCGCTTCCCGGTCGGCGAGGATGGAGGTGCCCAGGTCGGCCGGGTAGCCGTGGAAGCTTTCGAGGATCTCTCGCGGTACTTCGTCGCTCAGCACGGCGCCTTCGGCGCGGGCCACCGCGAGACATTCCCGCAGATATGCCAGCGACAGCCGGGAGATGTCGGCGCGGCCGAACATTCCGGCCCGGCGTCCGCTGAGGACCATCAGCCCCGCGACCGCGTTCTGCAGCAGTTTGCGCCACGCCACGGAAAGGAAGTCCGCGGCCAGTTCGATGGAGCACCGAGTGCCGCTCAGCGCTTCGCGAACGGTGCGGGACGCCGGTGCGTCCGGCAGGGTCAGGCGGGCCTCGCCGCGCAGCCGCACCGTGCCGTCGGGCTGGGCCTCGGCAGGGAACCACACGACAGCGGGCAGGACGGGACAACCAGGCACGAAGGGCGCCACGGCCGCTTCCTGTTCGACGCCGTTCTGCAGAACGCAGACGACCGTGTCGGGGCGGCACAGCGCCGCCAGCCAGGGGGCCGAGGCGCGGACTTGAGTCGATTTGACCGCCAGGAAGACAAGATCGACGGTGCCGGCGGCCTGGGCCGGGTCGGTGTGCACCGGGCCCGGCACGAGAACGCGGCCACGGTCGTCCCGCAGTTCGAGGGACGCCCGTGGCGTGCGGCCGCAGAGCTTCGGCGTGCGGCCCGCCTGATGCAGCGCGGCCGCGACGGTGGTGCCGATCGCGCCCGGGCCTACGATCGCGACTGCGGGGTGTCCGGAGGTATCCGTCGCTTCTGGACGGCCGGTCTGGGCCATGGCGGCCAGGCTACCCCGTCCGCGCGAACCCGGGATGCCGCGCGGGCCAAGGAAGAAGGAAACCGGGTGCTGTCGGAGACCGCGGATTTCCTGTTTCACCGGCGATGGACCGGCGGCCGACGGTCCTGCGGCTCCGCGCTGATGCGCGGGCCTGGCAGGACACGAGCGGCCGAACTCGTCAGGGCCCAGCACGTTCTTCACTGCTTCGGTCCGGCGCTACGCCGGGTTCGACGAGATCCTCATGCCGGACTGCCGCTGCCCAAAGCAACAAGGTCCGCCGGTTTCGGGAGGTGTCACTGGAACAGGCACAGCGCTCCGCCACGGCCGGATTTCGCATCGCGCCGTATGTTCTCGGTAACGGTCAGTCTGTGCTGCCGTGAGCAGCGGTCCGGAACGCGACGCGGGCTCGGTTCGTCGCGCGTGCGATGCCCGGCGCGGCGGTCGACCGCGGCGACGCCTAGGGCGGCTCGCACCCGTCCGACCAGTCGAGGGATCGGGGCGGCCACGGAGACCGCCGCCGATGGTCATTCCTCGTCGGAGTACGCGGCACCCCTTCGGCGTACTTCCTGGAGGACCGCGGCGAGCCTGCCGGGCTGGTGAGCAGGTCACGGCCCGAGAACGCCAGGATCGTCCTGCCGGCGCCGGTGGCGTGCGGGGGAAGGCAGCCGCCGAGGCGGGTCATGGTGGGGACGGCTTTCGTGCCGGAGATTTTTTCGGTGCGCAGTGCTTCGGTGCCGTCCAGGGCGGTCAGCTCGATGTTTCCTGGGTGGCCTGGAAAAGGTCGTGCAGGCAGGGGAGTCGCATTGGCGCGAGGCCAGGGCAGCGGCCGTCGTCGAGCCGTTCCAGCCCGCCCCAGGCCCGGAGTTCGGCAATCAGGCGGCGGGCGGTCCGCTGCGCGTGGCCACCTCGGCGAGCGAGAGCGCCGGATGGGCGACGTCGAAGCAGGCTGGGAATTCTGCCGCTGCGCGGCAACCGGCGCTGGCCCCGTGCCGCGTTCAGGACCGCCGGGACGGAACAACCGGGCTCGACGGAGGAAGATCATGGAAGACCGGCTCGCGCTGCGGGAACCGACCGAGAACTGGGCGCTGTGGCGGGACGCCGGCGACTGGGTCTGGCACCCGGTCGAGGGCTGGATGACCGCGACGTGGTTCCAGGGCCCGGCGAAAGCAAGGCCGGCTTCGAGCGCGGGGCCGGCATTCTGCACTTCCTCGGCGGGCGCGCCGCCGACGTCCGCGGCGAGCGAGCCGTCGCCCAGACGAAGATGACGATCGACCAGCGGGCCATTGTGGACGGTGTCGAGGTCGACGTGGTCTGCACCGGGCGGTTCTACGACTTCTGCGCCCGGCGCGAAGGGGACTGGAAGATCGCGCGCCGTCAGCCGATCTGCGAGCAGGACCGGCTCGACCCCGAGCTGCTCGGCCGCTTCCCGGCTGGTTACCGTCACCTCGGCTGCCTGGAGGGTGCCGGGTGGCTGGCCGGTTCGGCCACCGCCGGCGGGCTACGCTGAAGGGGTTCCGTCGGCGACGTCCTGGCTGGCCGGACGACCCCGCCACGCAGTAGCGCGTCGGCCGCCTGGCTGCTGCGCCACCGGCGGTTCGTGCGCACCCCGCACCGTGCCCGGCTCGGTTTCCTTCTCGGACACGTCGGCCGCGAGACCGGAGCCCGGGGCTATGCAGTGCTGGAGGTCATCGGGCATCCGGACCGGGACATCTACGTCGCGCAGTGGTACCGCAGCCTCGTCGCCGAGCCGTGGGTGCGGGTGGACAGCGGCGCTTCAGGGTTATGTGCGCAAGCATCCGGGCGCGTGGCGCGAGTTCAAGACGGTTCTCGAAAACGCTCCCGGCACGGCGAGCAGCGGCCATCGGCGCCGAGCCGCCGATGGCCGAGCTGCGCTTGGACGGTGCGGGATCGCGAAAGCGGCGCGGGGATCGCGGGCTCGGCCGCCGCGCAATGTCCGGCCCCGGCGCGGCTGGGAAGTCGTGGCCTCGAACGCGCCTCGGCTCCGCGCCCGCCGGGGTATCCGCTCGGCTTCCCAGAGCCTGGCCGCGAGGCCGCGGAAGCGGTGGGCATTCTCCCTCGGCTGCGGAAACCCGGGGTTCCGGTAGCCTGACGAGTGCTGTTCACGAAGTGAACAGCCAGACCACCTTTACCGGCGGAGGCTTCGTGACCAAACCGACGCGGTCCCGCGAGACCCGCGCCGACCAGGCGGACATCCAGGCGGTGAGCCGGGTCAGCCAGATCCTGTCGCTGTTCGACCCGGCCACGCCCGAGGTCACCGCGGTCGAGGTCGCCGAACGGCTCGGGCTCAACCGCACCACGGCTTACCGCTACTGCACTTCCCTGGTCGCGGCGGGGCTTCTGGAGCGCAGTGCCGAGGGCGGCTACGCGCCCGGCGGCCTGCTGTTGCAGCTCGGAGCGTTCGCGATCGGCCACCGGCGCGTGGTGAACCTCGCGCCCCGGCACATGCAGGCGCTCTCGCGGGCGACACAGACCAGCGCGGTGCTGAGCCTCTGGGGGCTGACCGGGCCGGTGGTGTCGCGGGTCGAGGAAACGGTGTCCACGATCGTTGTCGTGTCCGTGCGGGTCGGCAGCCACTTGCCGCTCGACACCGCGCAGAGCAAGGTGTTCCTCGCCTATCACGCGGACCAGTTGTCGATGGAACGGCTGATCGGCACCCTGTCGGGCACAGCGCGCGACGAACTGCGCGCCGAGGTCGACCGGGTTCGCGAGGCAGGCTATTGCTCGGCGATGAGCACGCCGGGCATCGTCGCGGTGTCCGCGCCGGTTTTCGACGAGTACGGGATTTGCGCGACCCTGGCCATCGTCGGTCCCGACAACACGCTGTCGATGTCGGACGACGCGCCCGAACTGCGCGTCGTCGTCGACACCGCCCGAGAACTGACGCACGAGCTGGGCGGCCACTACCGGCCGGACGACCGCCAGCGCGCGGTATAAGGAAGCCAGGCAGGCGAGGGCGGCGGCACGAGATCGGCGTACTCGCGGGCCCCGGCGACCGCGCTGCCGACGAACTCGCCGAAGTCCTTTCCCGCGAGGCCTTCGCCGACGCCAGCGACCAGTTCGCGCAGCACCGCGGGCCCGCCGATCCACAGTGCGGTGACGACCTCGACCGCTTGCGCTCCCGACGCCAGGAACCGCAGCACGTCGGCGGCGGTCCGGGCGCCGTTGGTGCCGATCAGCGGCGCGGCCAAAGCCTGATAGGCCTTGCTGACCCAATACAAGCTCATCGGCAGGCAGCCGGGCGATCCCCACGCTCCCCACGAGCCGAGTGCCGGGCCGCCGTCCGCGGCGGGCAGAAAGCCGGGGTACCGGCCGACCAGCCCGACGGCGTCCGCCCCGGAGGAGCGCGCCGCGCGGGCCAGCGCGACGACGTCTGAGGCCTGTCCGGGCAGCTTCACGAACAGCGGCACGCCGACAGCGGCGCGGACCGTCCGCACCGCGTCGCGCACAGACTCCACGTCGGTCAGCTGACGCACTGCGCGGGCCTCGCGTCCGTGCGGGGCGCCGATGTTGAGTTCCACCGCGGGCACTGCGGCCGTCATCGCCCGTCCGATCCGGGCGGCCTCGGCCGGATCGCCGAGGGTGATGCTGCCGAGCACCGGACATCCGCGAGGCGCGCCGTGGGCGACGGCGGCGGCCAGGGTTTCGAGCCAGCCGGCCAGCTCGACCTGCGCGAGCCCGGAACGGTTCAGCAGCCCGTCCCGTCGCTCGGGCGGGCCCGCGCGGACGTCCCCGTCCGGGGAGACGAACGCGTAGTCCGCGATGTCCAGCTGCCGCCGTGCGGCGGCGCTTTCGTTCACCGACTTCGCCACGACCGCTCCGGCGCCCGCGTCGATGCA
The DNA here is from genome assembly GCF_001651785.1 of Amycolatopsis sp. M39. Taxonomy (NCBI): domain Bacteria; kingdom Bacillati; phylum Actinomycetota; class Actinomycetes; order Pseudonocardiales; family Pseudonocardiaceae; genus Amycolatopsis; species Amycolatopsis sp. M39. The sequence goes on along the minus strand of NZ_LWSF01000050.1, from coordinate 18,497 downwards.
GGCGATCAGCCCGTCGAGCGTCATGGTGAGTTCGGAGGAGCCGACCCACACGGGGTTGGCCGCGGCGAGTCCTCCGACCTCCATCAGGACAGTGCCGGGATCGTGCGGTCGTCGGCCATGTCGACGTCCTTGGTTTCCGGGCCGAGGAATCCGCCGAGGCTGATCAGCGCGCCGGCCACGACCAGCAGCACCGCCGGGGCCAGGTGCGCGGGCAGGACGCCGTCGAACTGCTGGAGGTAGAACTGGTAGAACGCGGGCGCGATGAGGGCGAGGCTGTAGCCGACGCCGTACCCGGTCGACCGGATGCTCGCGGGGAACCGCTCGGTCAGGTACGCCGCGATCGGCCCGAACGTGCCGACGGTGAACACCCCGATGACGACGCCGAAGCCGAGCGCGGCGCCGAAACCGCCGTGCGAGGTCATCAGCAGGGTGTAGGCCCCGGAGCCGAGCACGACCACCGCCAAGCCGTAGCCGATGTAGAACGGCCGCCGTCCGATGCGCTGCGACAGCAGGCCGAACAACGGATAGGAGAGCGCGGCGGAGGCGTTGATCACGAGCATGGTGAGCGTGACCTCCTTGCTGGACAGCATGAGATGCGCTTTCAGCTGCGCCGGCGTCACGGCGGCTTCCATGTTCGTCGCCAGCCAGGTGCCGGTCATCAGCACGAACACCTGGCCCAGCGCGCGCGGGTACTTGACCAGCAGCCGCACGAGTGGCAGCTTGTGCGTCTCTCCGGTCAGCTGGACCGGCGGTTCGTGCACCTGCTTGAGGTAGTAGCGGAACAGCACGACCGCCAGCAGCCCGCCCACCACGAACGGCACCCGCCAGCCCCATTGCACGTAAGCGCTGTGCAGCCCGGTCGCGGGCAGCAGCTCCAGCATCAGCAGGGTGAGCGCGGCGATCACCGCGTAGGCCGCGGGGGAGGTCGAGGTGATCACCGAGGCGTAGAGGCCGCGTTTGTGCTTCGGGCTCCACTCCATCGCCAGCGGCACCGCCGTGGTGTACTCGCCGCCGAGGAAGATCCCGTCGACGAACCGCAGCCCGATGAGCAGGCCGACCGACCACATCCCGATCTGCTCGTGTCCGGGCATGCAGGCGGTGAGCAGCGTGGTGACGCCGAACCCGCCGACCGCGACCAGCGTCGTCCGCTTGCGCCCGACAGTGTCGGCGAAGTGGCCGAAGATCACCGCTCCGAGCGGGCGGCCGATCAGCGTCGAGGCGAACACCAGCGACGCCAGCAGTGCCGTCGTGCTCGCGCTCAGATTCGCCGCCTGGAAGTACGCCGTCGCCGGAGCCAGCACGACGATCGGCAGGTAGATGTCGAACTGGTCGACGAAGTAGGCGAGCGTCCCGCCGCGGACGGCGGCGCGCACCTTGGCGCGGTCGGGACCGTGCGGAGCGCCGGCGGGGACGGCGGTTTCCGCGGAGCTGGGCGGTGTGGACATCGGCGTCCTCCGGGCGGCTCGATCATTTCGAACTTGAAGTTCACCAAGTGAACCCGAAAGCACTCTAAGTCGACGAGGTGCGGAGCACAAGCGTGGTCGCGGGCTTGACATCCGGTCTTATAGTGAACTTTGACTTCATAATGCGAACGAAAGGTGCCTCATGAGCCCGCGTCCCGCTGTCGCCGCCGTCCTCGACGGACTGGTCGACCTGCACGTCCACTCCGGCCCCAGCCCGTTCCCCCGGCGGTTCGACCACGTCGAGGCCGCCGCGGACGGCGCCCGGATCGGGATGCGCGCGATGGTCGCCAAGTCCCACCACCACAACACGCAGATGGATGTCCTGGCGATGAAGGGCAGGCTCGAAGGCGTCCGGGCCCAGGTCTTCGGCGGGATCGCGCTCAACAGCACGGTCGGCGGGCTCAACGTGCACGCCGTGCGGATGTGCCTGCGCATGGGCGGCAAGGTCGTGTGGTTCCCGACCATTTCGTCCGGCCGCCACATCGACTGCCACCCCGAGGACGGCGCCTTCCCGACCACCACGGTGCCGCTGACCCTGGAGCGGATCGACATCGTCGACGGCGACGGCCGGCTCAAGCCTGCCGCACTGGAGATCCTCGACGAGATCAAGGACCAGCAGGCGGTGCTCAACGGCGGCCACATGTACCCCGAGTACATCCGCACGCTGTTCCAGGAAGCGCACGAACGCGGTCTCAAGCGCATGGTGGTGAGCCACCCCGACTTCGTCATCGGAGCCGACCCCGAACTCTGCCGGGAGCTGATCGGGCTCGGCGCGTTCATCGAGCACGAGGTCGGCATGTACGACCCCGAAGGCACCCAGAAATGGGACCCGAAGCAGCTGCTGACCTGGATCGAGACGCTCGGCCCCGAGCACGTGGTGCTGGCCTCGGACTTCGGGCAGAAGTCGAACCCGAAGCCGGTCGACGCGTGGCTGCGGGTGAGCGAGGCGCTGCTCGACCTCGGCCTGCCGGAGAAAGACCTGCGTCGCGTGGTGCGCGACAACCCGGCGTACCTGCTGAACCTCGACGCCTGATCGGCGATNATCGGCGATCCCGAAGCCTCTCCAGCCGGAAGGACGATTCCGTGTACGACAAGGACGATCCACGCTCGGCCCTCGCGACCGCGGGCCGGCCGGACGCCGGCGCCGACATCGCCGCCGCCCAGTATCTCGACCTGACCGCGACGCCGATCGTGCGGGCGCAGAACGTCGTGCTCATCCACACCGACGCCCGCGAGGGCGACGACCTCGACACCGGTGCGCTCGAAGGCGAACTGGCCGTCGTCGTGACCGATGCCTCGCCCGCGTTCACGGTGTTCACCGACGCCGGAGCGACCACAGTGGACACTCCGGGCCTGGTCGTCGTTCCGCCCGGCGCGTCCCGGATCAGCGTGCACGGCGACGGCCCGCTGGTCCGCCTGGTCGAAGCGACCGAGCCCGCCTGGCGCGACCGGGCGGCCAATGCGGACGCGTACGCGAAGGACCACGAACGCGTCGCACTCCTGCGGCGGTGGCCGGAACCGGCGGACGGGCCGCGCGTCCGGGTGTACCCGTTGTCGGAGGTGCCGGACGACCCGAAACGGTTCGGCCGGATCTTCCGCACCCGCTCGTTCATGGTGAACTTCCTGCCGCGGCAGGACGGTCCGCGCGACCCGCATCGGCTCTCGCCCCATCACCACGACGACTTCGAACAGCTTTCCCTTGCCGTGCAAGGGGAGTACGTGCACCACATCCGCACGCCCTGGCTGCCCGACCGCACCGGCTGGCGGGAGGACGAGCACGTGCGGATCGGCAGTCCGTCGGTGACGATCATCCCGCCGCCGACCGTGCACACCTCCGAGGCCGCCGACCCGGGCGCGAACCAGCTGATCGACATTTTCAGCCCGCCGCGGCAGGACTTCTCGGAGAAACCGGGCTGGGTCCTGAACGCCGACGACTACCCGATGCCGTGAACGCCGCGCGACGCGGGGGAGGCGGCCTGTTCGACCGCCCGGCCACCCCGGTGGGCACGTGGCTGAAGATCGCCTCCGGCGAGCCGGTCGAGATCATGGCGTTCGCCGGGTTCGATTTCGTCGTGGTCGACCTGGAGCACGCGCCGCTCGACCTGCAGACCGCGTACCGGCTGATCAACACGGCCGCCGCGCTGGGGATGACGCCGCTGGTGCGGGTGCCGGACAAGACGCCCTCGACGATCCAGAAGATCCTCGACGCGGGCGCGATGGGCATTCTCGTGCCGCACGTGGACACCGTCGAAGAAGCGGCCGCGGTCGGCCGTGCGTGCCGGTTCCCGCCGGACGGCGTCCGCGGCGCCGGCGGCACCAGCCGGGCCGGGGCGTGGGGACTGCGCCCGGCCCCGGAGTACCTCGCGGCCGGAAACGACGACGTGCTCTGCATCCCGCAGCTGGAAAGCGTGGAAGCGATCAAGGCGGCGCCCGGGATGCTCGCACTGGACACAGTGGACGCGGTGTTCGTCGGCGCGGCGGATCTCTCGATGTCGATGGGTTCCACGCCGTCCTCGCCGGAGGTGCTGGAACTGGTCGCGTCGGCGATCGAGGCCGCGCACGCCGCGGGGAAGCGGTGCGGCCTGGCCTTCGGCGGGGTCCCGGAACGGGCCGCGGCGGCTGTGCGGGACGGCTGCGACTTCGTCATGCTGAGCAACGACACGACGATGCTGGCCGAAGCCGCGCGCGGGCTCGTCGCCGGATTCCGGGAGGCGTGCGGGTGAGCCTCGTCCTGCCGCGCACCGCCCTGTCGATCTCCGAACCGGACAGCCTGGACCACGACGGGGTCGTGCGGTTCGTCCGCGCTCTTGAGGAATACGGCCACCGCATGGTCTGGCTCCCCGAGGTCGCCGGGCGCGAGGCGTTCACCACCGCGGCGCTGGTGCTGGCGCGGACGGACCGGCTGATCGTCGGGAACGGGGTCGCGCGGGCGCTGGAGCGCGTGCCGAAATCGGCGGGGTCCGCGGCGCGCGACCTCGCGGCCGGGTACCCCGGGCGCTACGTGCTCGGTCTCGGCGTCAGCGGCGCGGTCCGCGAGCGCGGGGTCGGGCCGTTGCCGTTCCTGCGCGCTTACCTCGACGGGATCGACCAGATCGCGGCCGACGTGCCGCGGGTCCTCGGCGCCTACTCGGAAGGGATCACGAAACTGGCGGCGAACCGGGCGGACGGGCTGATCACCTTCCTCGTCCCGCCGGAGCACACCCGGTGGGCACGGGAAACGGCCGGCCCGGACCTGTTCCTCTCGGTCGTCCAGTGGGCGGTCGCGGGGCGCGACCGGGCCGCGGCGCGGGACGTCGCCCGGGAACGGCTCGCGTACTACCTGAAACTGCCGCACCAGATCGCGAAACTGACCAGGCTGGGTTTCACCAGCGCCGATCTCGCCCCGCCCGGATCCGACCGGCTGGTCGACGCGCTCGTCGCCTGCGGAACCCCGGAGCAGATCCGGGAGTCCGCGCGGGCCCAGTACGACGCGGGCGCCACCCAGGTCGCGCTCACCCTCGTCGGCCCGCTCGACGACGCGAAACTCGCCGCTTACCGCGCGCTCGCAGAGGAGAATTGATGCACACGGCCGAAAAAGTCATCATCACCACGGCGATCACCGGCTCGGTGAACATCCCGTCCCAGAGTCCGTATCTGCCCTTGTCCGCCGACGAAGTGGCCGACGCGGCGGTCGAAGCCGTCGAGGCCGGGTCCGCCATCGTGCACCTGCACGCGCGCGAACCCGACGGGCGGCCCACCGCGGACCCGGAGGTGTTCGAGAAGATCGTCGGGCGCATCGCCGGGCAGACCGACGCCGTCGTCAACATCACCACCGGCGGCGCGTCGTCGATGACGATGGACGAGCGGCTGGCCGCCGCGCGCCGGTTGAAGCCCGAACTGGCGTCGATGAACATGGGGACGATGAACTTCGTCTACTCGGGGATCGCGGACAAGGTGGCCGAGTGGCGCCACGAGTGGGAAGAACCGTACGTGCGCAACACGTATTCGCATCCGTTCGTGAACACCTTCGACCGGATCGAGGACACGCTGCGCACCCTCGGCGAGGCTGGCACCCGCTTCGAGTACGAGTGCTACGACATCGGGCACCTGTACTCGTTGGCGTACTTCGCCGATCTCGGGCTGGCGAAGCCGCCGTTGCTGATCCAAGGCGTGTTCGGAGTGCTCGGAGGCATCGGCGCGGACCACGCGAACCTGGAGCACATGGTGCGCATCGCCGACAAGCTCTTCGGCGACGACTACTGTTTCTCGGCGTTCGCGGCCGGACGGGACCAGATGGCGTTCGGCACGCACAGCGCGTGGCTCGGCGGCCATGTGCGGGTCGGGCTGGAGGACAGCCTGTGGATCGGCAAGGGGACACTGGCGCGGAGCAACGCCGAGCAGGTCCGCAAGATCCGGGCGGTCGTGGAGGATCTCGGCAAGCCGATCGCGAGCCCGGCTGACGCCCGTGGGCTGCTGGGGCTTCGAGGAGGCACGGCATGAGCCTGCTGACGGGGAAAGCGGTGCTGGTCGTCGGGGCCAGTTCGGGGATCGGCGCGGACGCCGCGCGCGTCTTCGCCGCCGACGGCGCCTCGGTGATGCTGGTGGCGCGCACGGCGGAACCCCTTGCGGCACTGGCGAAAGACCTCGCGGCCGACGGCCACGACGTCGGCTGGACGACCGGCGACGTCTCGTCCGCGGACAGCGTGGCCGGATTCGTCGCCGCGACGGTCGCGCGGTTCGGCAGGCTGGACGGTGCCTTCAACAACGCCGCGGCGGGCCAGGCGGGCAGGCTGGACGAAGTGTCCGAAGAGGACTTCGACCGCGTCATGGCGGTGAATGTCAAGGGAACGTGGCTGTGCCTGCGCGAGGAGGTCCGGGCGATGGAACCGCGAGCGGCGGGTTCGATCGTCAACGTGAGCAGCATCGGCGGGGTGCGCGGCAGTTCGGGCATGGGCGCGTACCAGGCGACGAAGCACGCGGTGATCGGGTTGACCCGCACTGCCGCGCACGATTTCGGCCCGCTCGGCATCCGGGTCAACGTGATCGCTCCCGGCCCGACGGAAACCCCGATGCTGGACGAACTCCGCCGGACGATGCCCGCCGGGGTGGCGGCGAGAATCGCGGCCACCCCGCTCCGCAAGGCCGGGACGGGCGCCGAGGTCGGCTCGGCGGCGGCGTTCCTGCTGAGCGACCGGGCGAGCCACCTCAGCGGCGTGGTGCTCCCGGTGGACGGCGGCTTCACCGCGTGACGGGCGGAGCCGGTCTTTCCCGGCCCGGCGGTGGGTCGACGGGGAGCTGAGGTACCGCACCAGTTCCCCGTCGATTCCCGAACCGTGCCTGGCGCCGCCCGGCCGATCGCGCTCGCTTGCGTGGGTCTCGTCCGTGCCGAGACCCGACGAGCAAGGCGGACACCATGCTCACCGGCCAGCGGATCGCCCGCGGTCACGGCTCGGCGATGTCCAGGGTGACCTTGGACATCGGGCAGCTCACGCAGGTCAGGATGTAGCCGTCGGCTTTCTGTCGCGGCGTCAGGCAGTTCGGCCCGTTCATCGCGACCTCGCCGCCGCAGAGCTTGACCATGCAGTCGCCGCAGTTGCCGACCGTGCACGAGTACGGCATCGGCAGCCCCGCCGCGAGACCGGCGTCGAGGAGCGTCTGGCCGGGCTCGACCACCACGGAGCCGACCTGCTGCGTATCGTCCTTGACGACCATCTCCTGCGGCGCGGCGGCCGCGACCGTCGTGTCCGCCCCGCTGGTGTAGCGCTCCTGGTGCACACGGTCGTCCGGGACACCGAGCTCGGTCAGGACGCCCTGGACGGTGTCCATCAGCGCCTCGGGCCCGCACACGTAATACCGAGCGTCCTCCGACTGGCCCAGCTCGGCGAACCAGCTTCGCACGCCAGCGGCATCGAGTCGCCCGCGCTCCTGTGTCAGAACATGCGTAACCGACAGCCGATCGGGGTTCTTCTTCTCCAGCCGGAGGAGTTCGTCGGCGAAGAGGACTTCCTGCTCGCTCCGGTTGCTGTAGAGCAGCGCGATCCGCCCGGCCGCCGGTGCCGCGAGCAGGGTGCGGATGATGCTCATCATCGGCGTCACGCCACTGCCCGCGGCGACCATGACGACCTCGTGCGCCGCCGCGGGATCGGCGTGGAACGCCCCGGACGGACCGCGCACCGACAGCCGGTCTCCGGCGCGCAGGTTCCGGTGGACGTGGGTCGAGAACAGGCCGCCCTCGACCTGCTTGACCGTGATGTCCAGCCGCGCTGCCCCGGGCGCCGACGACGCTGAGTAGGCGCGCCGCACCGGTCGGCCGTCGATGGAGGTGACCAGCGTGAAGAATTGCCCGGGCCGGAAGTCGAAGGAACCCGGGCGCTCGGCGTCTTCCAGCACGAGGGTGACCGCGCTGGGAGTCTCCCGGCGCACCTCGGCGATCCGCACCTCCCGCAACGGGTTCGTTGCCGCGGGCTCGGCGGCGGGACGCTGCGGCGAGCCGACCTCGACGTCCTCGTAGCCCTCCTTCCGCAGCCCGGACCGGTAGGCGCGGTTCATCACCAGCCGCAGCAGCCCGCTGATCCCAGGGATCCCCGCGACGACCTTGAGCACGCGAGCGAGCAGGCCGTTTTCGGCCTTGGCCAGATTCGCGGCGAGGTGATCCCCCACCAGCACCATCAGGTCCGGCACCGTGCCGCGCTCAAGGTGCGCGGCCGGGGTCCACACCCGCGAGCGCGCTACGGCGTCGCTGGCGGTCACCTCGGCGTGCTCGACGTCGATGAGCAGCGCCGCGTGCGGGGGCGTCCCGCGCAGCGCCATCGTCTCCAGCAGCGCGGGATCGTCGGTGATCGAGCCCCGGCCGCTGACGTGCAGCACGCCGGACCGTCCCGGGACGAGCGCGGCGAACGAGAGCTGATCGTCCTGGAGAAGGTTGTGGAGGCTGTCGGCGCGCTTGTTGCCCTTGCGGTCCGGGATGACGAGCGTCCGGCCGTTGAGAATCCGCGCAACGGTCTCCCGGTCCCCGCGCGGACTGGTGTCGCTCCCGCCCGACTTGTCCCAAGTGGACAGAGCGAGGAACGGTGCCGCGGCGAGGAACTCGGCGACGCCAGGTCCGCGCAGCGGGCCCTCGCCCTCGACCTCGGGTGCCGGCGAAGCGGGAGCAGGAGGCTGCCACAGGCGGGAGCGGATGACGGCCTGCGCGCAGTGCACGTACGCCTCTTCGACGTCGACGAACGTCTCGGCGCCCTTGCGCTTGGCCACGGAACCGTTGACGCGCAACGTTTCCCCGACGCCCGGCAGGAGGAAAACGAACGACACCGGGCCGTGCGCCTCGCCATCGGGCAGGATGAACGAGATCCGCGTCGGCGAATGGATGCGCATGAAGCCCGGGGCACCGCCGATGAACGTCGTGCGGCTGACACCGCCGGCGTCGCGGTAGCCGAAACCCGCGAGCGGGCAGTGCGCCAGGACCGTCTTGCAGCCCTCGTCGAGAGCGCTGATCTGCTTCAGCATGATCATCGACGGCGACTGCCCCAGGACCGCCTCGATCTCGTCGGCCGTCGTCATGCGGCGGAGTGTGCTCAACTGCATGGAAAATCCCTCCTCGGCCAGGCACCGCGCGGCGAACCGCCTCCAGGACAAGGGATCCGGGACGCTGGTCTGGGGCGTCGTCGTGGCTGAACCAGCGGACTCGGACGCCGGGCGGCACCAGCGCGTCGCGGACGTCGGCCGCGCTCGGCGCCTCCAGGCAGACCTCCGCGGTCACGGCCGCCGAGGGCGACGTGCGCGTGGCCCAGCGACTCGCGCAGGCGCGCCTTCGGGGTCACGAGACGCCACCCGGGTTCTTGTTTTCGCAGCTCATAGCACTATTATGAGTATTAGCTCAGTTATTGGCTACTCGCTTTTGCCGCCGTCGAGGAGGACCAGGATGCCGTCAGCGGACCGCCGCTTAGAGCCACGTCGCAAGCCCCGCCAGGTGCGCGCCGAACTCACGCGCGAGCGCATCCTCACCGCGGCTGCTCACGTTTTCGCCGAGCACGGCTACGCCGCCGGCACCACCAACCGCATCGCCGAGCGCGCCCGCATCTCCATCGGCTCGCTCTACCAGTATTTCCCGAACAAGGACGCCATCCTCGCCGAACTCCTGATCCAGCACATCGACCGCGGCGCCTGGACCGGCGCCGACGAGTTCGACCTCTCGCCCGGGACACTGGAGGCGACGGTCCGGGCGCTCATCCGCGACGCGATCGACAACCACAGCGACGATCCCCAGCTTCTCCGGGTGATGATCGAGGAGGCACCGGTCTCCCAGGAACTGCTCGACACGATCGACCGGCACGCGAAACTGCGCACGGCCCAGGTCCGCGACGTCCTCACCCGGCACCCCGACGTCCGCGTGGGCGCCCCCGACGTCGCCGCGGAGATCATCCTGTTCACCGTGGAGATGAACACGCACAAGTTCATGGCCGCCCCGCCGCGGAACATCCCGGTCGAGACGTTCGAGAACGAACTGGTCGCCATGGTGACCCGCTACCTGCGCGGGGATCGGTAGGGGCGCACCTCCGCCGCCAGCGTCTCCTCGTCGTCCCGGGCGAACTCCCGGAGTCCGGACGCCGCGCACCTGCGCACGATGACACTCCATTTTCGTGCCGGTGAGGCACCGGCCGAACACCGCGACGGGCACCGATGCGGGCGCTGGAGTTCATGGCCGCACGCAGCCTCGACCGGTACCTGACCATCGAGGACCTTCCGGTGCCAGACGACCGGCACGGCTGTCCGGGCTCGCCGCCAGGGCCGGGCACCCGTCGGCACCGAGGGCTTTCGAGCGCCCGGTGCCGCGTCGGCTGGCCGCGTGCCGGGCCCGGGTCCGTCCGGCCGGGACGCCTTTTCGCGCCGGTGTCAGCCGGGTCCCTCGCTCGCGGCCGCCGGGGACGGCTCCACCGCGTCGCTGATCGCCGTGTCGGCGGAGTCCGTCTCATTCGGCTCGTGCCGGGGTGAACCGCAGGAGGTTTCCCGGCGGATCGCGTGCTTCCACCGCGGCCGCCGCGAGTTCGTGGAGGCGACCCGCCGCGGCGAGCTTCCGGATGTCGTCGGCGGACGGCAGCACGAGTTCGACGCCGACGAGCAAGGCGTGATGGTCGGTCGCCCGGCCGCGAGGAACGTGGTTCCGAGCCGGAACCGAGCAATGCGCAGGAGAACGGCTCGGTCGCCTTGAGCTGGACGTGCCCCATCGCGGTCCCGGCCGGGAACCCGTCGAACGGGCTGCCCGGCGACCACGGGGCACCCGTCGTGTCCGCGCCATTCGGAGCGGCGCGGGCCAGATGACGTCGACGCAGCAGGAGGGCGCGACGACGTGGCCGGTCAGCCGGTACTGGTCGTTCCGGCTCCGGAAATGCCGGACGAGCCGGCGCCTGCGGCGCGAAGCGGCCCGGGCTCGCCGAGGCGGGCGCCGTCCGCCGCAACCCCGGCGGCTTCGTCGGCTCGTCCGGCGGCGGCGCTGGCTCCGTACCCTCATCTGAGCGGCGGCGGCGCGGCAGATGCCCGGAAGTCCGCTCTTGGGTGGACGAACGGAGCAGTCGCGGCGACAGGTTTCGGACAAAATGCGGATCGCTGCTGGACCGGATTCGACTCGTCTCCGCACACTCGGCCGACAGTGGGTTTCTTTCCCCCCGGCCTTGGAGGAGTTCCGATGCGTCGAAGAATCGCCCTCAGCCTCACCGGTGCCGCCGTTCTCGCGGCGAGCCTCGCCGCCGTCGTCGCCCCCGCCGCCCAGGCTTCGCCCGGACTGATCGCGGCCATGCAACGGGATCTGGGCCTCAGCGCCCACCAAGCGAAGACCCGGCTCGGACAAGAACTGACCGCGTCGAAGCAGCTGCCCGCCGCCCGGCAGGCCGCCGGCGCGGCGTTCGGCGGCGCCTGGTTCGACCCGGAGCTGGGCAAGCTGGTCGTCGGCGTGACCGACCCCGCCGTGGCCGACGCGGTTCACCGCACCGGAGCGGAAACCGTTCCGGCGCACGTCACCGCCGCGGCGCTCGACGCGGCGAAGACGGCCGTCGACAACGCCGCGAAGGCGAAGCGCGCCCCAGCCGAGGTCAGCGGCTGGCACGCGGATCCGCGCACCGGCAGTGTGGTCGTCACCCTCCAGCCCGGCGCGCACGGCGCGGACGTCGACGCCTTCCTCGCGCAAGCCCGCGAAGCAGGCCCGGTGACCCTCGCGACCGGCCCCCGGCCGCAGACGCTCTCGGCAGGAACCGTCGGCGGGGACCCCTACTACATCAACGGAAACACGCGCTGCTCCATCGGTTTCTCGGTGCAGGGCGGCTTCGTCAGCGCCGGGCACTGCGGTGGCGCCGGCAGTTCCGTCGTCGGCTGGGACAACTCGGCGATGGGCACGTTCGCCGGATCCTCCTTCCCCGGCAACGACTACTCCTACATCACCATCGGCAACGGCTGGTGGACCGCCCCCGTCGTGCTCGGCTGGGGCACGGTCAGCGACGTGATCGTCCGCGGCTCGGCGGTCGCGCCCGCCGGCTCGTCGATCTGCCGCTCCGGCTCGACCTCGCACTGGCACTGCGGGACCGTGCTGGGCCTGAACGAGACCATCAACTACGCCCAAGGCGCGGTCTACGAAGCGACGCACACCAACGCGTGCGCGGAACCCGGAGATTCCGGCGGCTCCTTCATCACCGGCGACCAAGCCCAGGGAGTCACCTCGGGCGGCTTCGGCAACTGCAGCTCCGGCGGCGAGACCTGGTTCCAGCCGGTCAACGAAATCCTGCAGACCTACCACCTGTCCCTCGTCACCGGCTGACCTCGCCGGTTCGTCCTGAGCAGGGTGCCGGCCTCGCCTCCGGCCGGCACCCTGATCCGGGCAGCGGTACCCAGTTTCGTCCCCCGGCCATCCGGTCGCGGCAGGCAAGCGCGCCTTCCCCGAACCGGGCAACTCAGGCGCCCGGGGACCTCTGAGGCACCGAGCCGATGACACCGGCCGAACCCCCCTCAACCGCATTCTCCGCCGAAGTCCGGCTGTCGAGCGCGGAGCTGTCTCGAAAGCGGTGAGGACCGGTTTCCAGCGCATGGGCGAGTTTGCGCACCGGCGGGAGCAGCCGGACAGTTCTTCAGCTAAAACTGGACAGTTTTAGCTGAAGAGTTCTACGCTGGGGGTCATGGCCGAAGATCTTTCCGCGACCGCGGTCGAAGGTGCGCGCAGGCTGCGCGTGATGGTGGGCAGGCTGCGGCGGCGCATCAAGTCCGTGTCGGGCGGCACCGGGGTGACGCCGTCGCAGATGGCGGTGCTGAGCAGGCTGATGCTGGCCGGCGAGGCGACGATGTCCGATCTCGCCGCGGCCGAGGGCGTCCGCCCGCAGTCGATGGCCGCCTGGCTCGCCGCGCTGGACGAGGGGGGCTGGCTCAAGCGCCGCCCGGATCCCGGCGACGGGCGCCGCCAGCTGATCTCCATCAGCGACGAGGGATTGCGGCGCGTCGACGACGACCGCCAGGTGCGCACCGAGTGGCTCGCGAACGCGCTGCAGGACCGTTACGACGACGAGGAGCGGCAGACGATCGTCCGGGCGCTGACGCTGCTGGAACGCTTGGTGGCGGAATGACCGCCGCCGCAGCCGCGGCGCCCGCGCGGTCCCGGTTCGACCGCAGGCTGATCGTGCCGATGATCCTCGGGGTCGTCCTCAATCCGGTCAACTCGTCGATGATCGCGATCGCGCTCGTGCCCATCGGCGCCGCGTTCGGCGCGCCGCCCGCGCAGACCGCGTGGCTGGTGTCGGGGTTGTACCTCGCGACCTCGGTCGGGCAGCCGGTGATGGGCAAGCTCGTCGACACCTACGGCGTCAAACCGCTCTACCTGGCCGGTGCGGCGCTCACCGGCGCCGCGGGCGTGCTCGGCACGTTCGCGCCGTCGCTGGGCGTGCTCGTCGCCGCCCGCGTGCTGCTCGGATTCGGGACGTGCGCGGGGTATCCGGCCGCGATGTCGCTCATCCGGCGCGAGGGCGAGCGCACCGGCGTGGACAAGCCGGCCGGCATCCTGACCGCGCTTTCCGTTGCGGGACAGACGATCGCGGTGCTGGGCCCGACGGCGGGCGGGCTGCTGATCGGGCTGGGCGGCTGGCGCGCGGTGTTCTCGGTGAACATGCCGCTGTCGCTCGCGTGCCTGGTGCTCGGCACGCTGCTGCTGCCGAAGGCCGAGCGGTCGCGGACGAAGGCGGCGCGGTTCGACGTGCCCGGCATGGTGTTGTTCGCCGGGATGCTGACGGCGTTGCTGCTGTTCCTGATGAACCCGCATGTCAAGGACCTGTGGGTGCTCGGAATCGCGCTCGTGGCGGGGGCGCTGTTCGCGTGGCGGGAGCTGCGTGTCGCCGAGCCGTTCATCGACCTGCGGCTGCTGGGCGGGAACGTGCCGGTGCTGCGCACCTTCCTGCGGACGTTCCTGGCCTACGTCGTGTCGTACGCGTTCCTCTACGGCTACACGCAGTGGCTGGAGGAGGGGCGCGGGCTGTCGGCGTCGGCGGCCGGTTTGGTGCTGCTGCCGACGTTCGGGTTCGCCATCGTCGTCACGACGCTGACGGGGCGGCGGCCCGAGGTATGGCGCAAGCTCGTGGTGAGCGGCGTGTTCCTGACAGTCTGTTGTGGACTGTTGCTGTTCCTCGACGGGAGCAGCCCGATCTGGCTGCTCGTCGTGGTGGGCATCGTTTCCGGGGTGCCGCAGGGGCTCACGAACCTGGCGAACCAGAACGCGCTGTACTTCCAGGCCGATCCCGCCCGCACCGGCGCGTACGCCGGGTTGCTGCGCACGTTCGTCTATCTGGGCGCGATCGTCGCGTCTTCGGCGAACGGCGCGTTCCTCACCCACGGTGCGGACACGCCGGGGCTGCGGAAACTGGCTGTGTTCATGATCGTCGTCGCCGCGCTCTTCCTGCTGGCGACGCTGCTCGACCGGCAACTGCGCCGGCTCGACGCCCGAATCGGCGAAGAACAACACGAAAGGAAAGACATTTCCATGGCACTGACTACCCTCGACGAGCGGACCGCGCTGGTTGTGATCGACCTGCAGCAGGGCATCGTGTCCGCGCCGACCGTGCCGCACTCCGGGCCCGAAGTGCTGGAGCGCTCCGTGCGGCTGGCCGAGGCCTTCCGGGCGCGCTCGCTGCCCGTGGTGCTGGTGCGGGCGACGATGGCGCCCGACCAGTCGGACTGGGCACCGGGCCGCACGGACACCCCGAGCAGGGGTGCTGCTTCCCGTCCGGAAGGCTGGGACCGGATCGTCGACGAGCTGGGTCCGCGCGAGGGCGACATCGTCGTGACGAAGCGGAACTGGGGCGCGTTCTTCGGGACGGACCTTGACCTGCAACTGCGCCGCCGCAACGTGACGCAGATCGTGCTGACGGGCGTCGCGACGAGCGCCGGCGTCGAGTCGACGGCCCGCTCCGCGCACGAACACGGCTACCACGTGACGCTCGCGACGGACGCGATGTCCGACCTCGACGCCGACACGCACCACCACAGCATCACCAAGATTTTCCCCCGGCTGGGTGAAACCGCCACAACGGAGGAAATCCTGACAGAGCTGGAGAAAACAGCCGGGGCGTGACCGCCGCGGCTGCGCGGACTGTTTGTTCGGCTTCATAGGATCCCAGCTACGGGCTCATGCCCGGCGAACCCCGGCCACGATCCCTCGCGGATCGTGGCCGGGGTTCGCCGGTTTGCTCGCCACAGCGGCTTCTTCACCCAGGACAACCCCGTCGCTGGCACCGCGCGCCGGATGCGCCCGCCGGTGATCCGCGAAGTTCGAGAACCGGAAGCGACGGGATCGTCGCCGGTCGCCAAGCCGTCGCCGCGAGGTCGGGCGAGCTTGGCGGCGGAGGTCGTCGCGGGCGACGAGGAGCGCGATGTCCGGGCGCATCGCGCGCAGTACGCGAGCGGGTCCGGCGCAGAGTTCGACCAGTCGTTCCGCGGCGTCCGGGCAGTTCGCGATCCTTCGGGTCGCGGGCGGCAGGCGTGCTCCTTTCTCCGGGTATCGGAGTAAGAGCGGTTCGGGACCTCCTGTGGCGCGAAGAGTGCCGATGTATGCCCATTCTGGCGAAATACCGTTATCGCCGGGATTGCAGGTATTCGCCCGGACTTCGGCACCGCGACGCTCCGGGTCCGCACTCCCGGCGATGTCTGCCGGTAGGGTCCGTCCGGACGTGCAGAGCCGATCGAGCGCATGCGGCGGGAGAAGACACGGGTGAAGCAGAAAACAACCGCGCCGGAGAACCTCGCCAGGTCCTCGCGGCCGGTCCGCGACACTGTGCGGCTGGGTCTGGTCGTCGGTGCGCTGGGGGTGGTTTTCGGGGACATCGGCACCAGCCCGATTTATACGCTGCAGACGGTTTTCAACCCGGCGGACCCGCATCCGGTGCCGGTGAGCTCCGGCAACGTGTTCGGCGTGGTATCGCTTATTTTCTGGTCCGTGACCGTTGTCGTGACCGTGACCTATGTGCTGCTGGCGATGCGCGCGGACAACGACGGCGAGGGCGGGATCATGGCGCTGATCACCCTGCTGCGGAGATGGAGCGGCCGGCGGGGCAGGCGGGCCGCGGCGCTGCTCGCCGGGCTCGGCATCTTCGGCGCGGCGCTGTTCTTCGGCGACAGCATGATCACTCCGGCGATGTCGGTGCTGTCCGCGGTGGAGGGGATCAAAGTCGTCGACGAGGGGTTCGACAGCTGGGTCGTGCCGATCACCGCGGTGATCACGGTGACGCTGTTCCTTTTCCAGCGGCGCGGCACGTCGGCAGTCGGCCGCGTGTTCGGACCGGTGATGATCCTGTGGTTCACCGTGCTCGGCGTGTGCGGCGTGACCGGAATCCTGCGGCACCCGGACATTCTCAAGGCGCTTTCGCCGACGTATGCGCTGGGCTTTCTGGCCGGCCATTTCGACATCGCGTTCTTCGCGCTGGCCGCGGTCGTGCTGGCGATCACCGGAGCCGAGGCCCTGTATGCGGACATGGGGCATTTCGGGCGCCGGGCGATCACGCGCGGCTGGCTGGCGCTGGTGTTCCCGGCGTGCATGCTGAGCTATTTCGGCCAGGGCGCGCTGATCCTGGAGAACCCGGCCAATCTCAGCAGCCCGTTCTTCCTGCTCGTGCCTTCGTGGGCGCGCCTTCTCCTGGTCCTGCTGGCGACCGCCGCGACGGTGATCGCCTCCCAGGCCGTGATCACCGGCGCCTATTCGGTCGCCTCCCAGGCCGCGCAGCTCGGCTATCTGCCGCGACTGCGGATCGCGCACACCTCGGAGACCGAACGAGGGCAGATCTACGTGCCGTGGGTCAACTGGCTGCTGATGGTGTCGGTGCTGACCCTGATCTTCGCCTTCCGCAGCTCGGCGGCCCTCGCCTTCGCGTTCGGCATGGCGGTGACCGGCACGATCACCATCACCACGCTGCTGTTCTTCTACCTCGCGCGGGCCAAGTGGGGCACTCCGCGCTGGCTCATCGCGCTCGGCGCGATCCCGCTGCTGGTCGTCGACCTGCTGTTCGTCGGGGCCAATCTGACCAAACTCGTGCACGGCGCGTGGCTGCCGCTGCTGATCGGGCTGACCGTGTTCACCGTGATGACGACGTGGCGGCGGGGCCGCGAGATCGTCACCGCCGAACGCGCCCGCCGCGAGGGCGCGCTGCGGGAGTTCGTCGAGCGGCTTCGCGACGGCTCCGCGGCTTCGCAGCGGGTGCCCGGGACAGCCGTGTTCCTCCATCGCGGCGACGAGACGACCCCGATCGCGATGCGGGCCAACGCCGAGCACAACCACGTGCGGCACGAGCACGTCGTCATCCTGTCCCTCGAAACCGAGCCGGTGCCCCGGGTGCCCGCGGACGACCGGCTCGCGGTGGACGACCTCGGCTACGCCGACGACGGAATCACCCACGTGACAGCCCGGTACGGGTACATGGAGACCCCGGACGTCCCCGGCATGCTGGCGCGGCTCGATCCGGAAGCGACCGAAGGGCAGCTGCAGCTGGAGGAAGCGTCGTACTTCCTGTCCAAGATCGAGCTGCAGCGGGGCCCGGAGCCGACCATGGCGGACTGGCGCAAGCGGTTGTTCATCGCCACGTCCTACGTCGCCGCGGACGCCGCGGAGTACTTCAACCTACCCAGGGACCGCACGGTGATCATGGGTTCCCGCATCGACGTCTAGCCGGGGAACGGGGGTGCCGCGGACTGGCCCGCGTTGTTGACGACGTCAAGCGCAGGCAGAACAAGGAAACGTGACGAGCGACCGGGCACGCCTGGATGGAGACTGACGAGCGCGAACGAATAGCGGAACCGCCGTCCCTCGCGCGGTTCGCGGTGCAGCGCACCATCCCGGCGCGCGACAACGGAGGGGCAGGCGATGAGCGAACGCGCATCTGGATCCGCGGCGAACGAGCCGGGCCCGGCCCGTTCACCGCGGACCTCGTCAACCAGCCCTGGCAATGGAAACGGGACCTCGGCACCCTCGTCGGCTACGGCCGACAGACCCCCGACGCGAAGGATTCCAGCACCAGGCCCGCGGCACCGGCGACCAGCTCCGCTTCACCGGCTACGACATCACCGCGCCCCCGCCGGCACCACCGCGGTGCTGATCGACCACCACGTCCGCACCGGCGAATTCGTCATCCAGCTCGGCCCGGACCACTGCGGAAAGGCACCGACGCCACCCGGACTACGCCTTCCACCTCACCAACCCGCGCTGCGTCCACCTCTGCGTGTTCTCCCCGAACAAAGCCGCCATCACTGCCTACGAACACGCTCGGCCAACCCGCCGACGAAACCCTGTTGGACGCGATCCCCGAAGACTTCACCGGTCCCTCCGCGGTCCGGCATCTCGTCGATCCCGGGGCCTCCGGCGAGTAGCGACTTCCGATGAACGACATCAGGGACATCAGCCTTTCAGCGGTAAACGTTGCCTGGAGCCAATATTGGCACCAGCTCCCGAACTGGCGGCCGCGGAACCCGGCCGCGGTGCGGTGTCCGGGTCTGTCAAACGAACGGTGTAACTCGGGTTGAAGGGGAACTACTTGTGTCCGGCGGCCAGGC
>NZ_LWSF01000049.1:12361-27261 GCF_001651785.1 Amycolatopsis sp. M39 | reverse complement strand
GGCAAGGTCGTCACCGAGGTCACCGCGGCCGGCGACTTCTGGGAAGCCGAACCGGAACACCAGGACTACCTGCAGCGCTACCCGCACGGCTACACCTGCCACTTCCCCCGTCCCGGCTGGAAGCTGCCGAAGCGCGCCTGACTCAGCGCGCCATCGCGGCCGCGGCCTCCCGGAACGCCGCCGGGCTCAGCCGCCGCCACACCAGCGACGTCCCGAGCAACTGGACCGCCGCCGCCATCACCCACACCCCGCGCAAGCTCCAGTGCACCGCCGCGAACCCGCCGGCGAGCGCGCCCAGCGGCGTCAGGCCCCAGGCCAGCGCGCGATGGCTGGTCAGCACGCGCCCGAGCAGCTCCGGCGGCGTGAACCGCTGCCTGCTGGACTGCGAGCACACGTTCCACACCAACGTCGTCGCGGTGAGGAAGATCAGCACCGCGCCGACCAGCACCGGCCACGGCGGCACGATCGCGATCAGCAGCTGGCTCAGCACCGCGCACGCCTGCGCGATCCGCATCGCCGTCGAGTAGCCGAACCGGCGCACGAACCGGTCCACGAAGAACGACGACACCACCCAGCCGACCGCCAGACAGGCCAGCAGCACGCCGTAGCCGAACGGCGCGAGACGCAGTTCCTGCGTGGCGTACAGGACGAGCATCGAGTTGCCCGCGGCCGCCGCGAACGACCCCAGCGCGACCGCGACGGTGATCGACCGCAACAGCGGCGTGCCGACCAGATAGCGCAGCCCGGCCGTCACGTCCTTCAGCGGATGCGCGGGCGTGCGCACCGGTTTCGCGGACGGGATCCCGCGCGCGAGCAGCAACGCGACCAGCGCGGCGACGGCCGCCAGCCACGCGGGCAGCCCCGCACCGATCCCGATCAGCAGCCCGGTCGCCGGCGGCACCACGAACTGGACCATGCCGCGATCGATCACCTGCAGCCGGGAGTTGGCCATGGTGAGCTGATCCGGCGTCACGACCTCGGGGACCACCGAGCCCGCCGCGCCGTCGCCGAACACCTGCGCCGTGGTGAGCACGAACGCCACCACCAGCAGCGCGGGCAGGCTCAGCGAACCAGTGGAACCGAGCAGCGCCAACGTAAGCGCGGCGGCGATCTGCACCGCGTACGCCGAAGCGAGCACGGCCGTCCGCCGGACCCGGTCGATCACCACTCCGGCGAACAGCGAAAGCAGCAGCCACGGCGCTTGCCCGGCGACGTTCACCAGCGACACCGCACGCGGGTCGGTGGTGATCGAGACCGCCAGCAAAGGCAGCGCCGCGAGCAAAAGCCCTTCACAGGTCGAACCGGACACCGCCACCGCTTGCAGCCGGACCCAAGCCGACCCGCTCCCACCCCACCCCGCCATGCCCGCCAGTCTCCCCCGCGGCGCAACTGGTTTTCCGCAGCACACCGGCGTGCGCTCCCGTTCTCCGGACCTCCTCGCCGAACAAAACCGCACCGGTTATCACGCGGGCGCGGGCCACGCTTTCCCTTGTCCGTCAACCGGAATCCGAGCTCCCGGCCGGATCGCGGGACAGCGGTTCACCTGCTGGGACGGGCTTCAGCGAACCGCCGCGAACGGTTGAGCTGGACGCATCCGTTCCGTCCCCGCTGGAGGAATTCCGTGCCCCGCCACACCCCGCCCCGACCCGGCCGTCCTGCCCGCGCGCGGTCCCGTTCCGCCTTCGCGCTGGCCCTTCCGCTGCTGCTCGCCGCGTGCGGCACGGCGGGCGGCGCCAGTCCGCAGGACGCCGGTCCCCCGCGCCCGGGCGGCACGCTCCGGCTGGGCATCTCGTCCAATCCGGACTGCATCGACCCGCAGCAGGTCAGCACCAACGCCTCGGTGAACGTCGGCCGTCAGCTGGTCGATTCGCTCACCGACCAGGACCCGGAAACCGGCGCGATCACGCCCTGGCTCGCCGACCGCTGGACGGTCAGCCCCGACTCCACGAGCTTCACCTTCCACCTCCGCTCCGGCGCGACCTTCTCCGACGGCTCCCCGGTGGACGCCGCCGCGGTGAAGACCAGCTTCGACGGCATCAAAGCGCTCGGCGCGAAGGCTTTGCTCGGGTCCAGCTACCTGGCCGCCTACCGCGGCGCGACGGTGGTCGACCCGGCCACCGTCCGGCTCGATTTCACCCAGCCCAGCGCACAGTTCCTCCAGGCCAGCTCCACGATGTCGCTCGGCGTGCTCGCGCCCGCGGCCTTCCGGCGCACCGCCGAGCAGCGCTGCCAGGGCGCCGGACTGATCGGCTCGGGTCCGTTCGTGTTCACCAGCCTCAAGCCGAACCAGGACATCGTGCTCAGCAAGCGCACCGGCTACCACTGGGGTTCGCCGTTGTGGCGGCACCAGGGCGAGGCGTACGTCGACAAGATCGATTTCCGCGTGGTGCCGGAACCGGGCGTGCGGTCGGGCAGCCTGACCTCCGGCCAGCTCGACGCGATCACCGACGTCCAGCCGGTGGACGAACCGCAGTTCTCCGGCAACGGCTTCGCCGAGCCAGTGCGGCCGAACCCGGGCATCGTGTTCAACCTGCACGCGAACGTGACCCGCGGCGTCCTCGCCGACCAGAAGGTGCGCCAGGCGGTGTCGAAGGGCGTGAACCGGCCCGAGGTCACCAGCACCGTGCTCACCCCGAACTACAAGCCCGCCACGAGCATCCTCGGCTCCGCGACGCCGCTGTACACCGATCTGTCCAAGGAACTCGCCTACGACCCGGCGGGCGCACAGGCGCTGCTGCAGTCCGACGGCTGGGTCCCCGGCCCGGACGGGATCCGGACCAAGAACGGGCAGCGGCTGACCGCGTCCGTGCTGTTCTCCCCGGTGTTCAACCAGAACCAGAGCGTGCTGGAGCTGATCCAGCAGCAACTGCGCAAGATCGGCTTCGACCTCAAGATCGAGCTGCACACCAACGCCGAGGTCACCCGCCTGCAGCAGGCCGGCCAGTACGACTTCCTCTGGTACAACGTCACCCGCGCCGACCCGGACATCCTGCGCCAGCAGTTCTCCACGAAGACGAACAACCGCAGCAAGCTGCCAGCGGACAACCCGCTCGACGCGTCGCTCGCCGAACAGTCCGCGACCGTCGACCCCGCGAAGCGCAAGCCCGCGGCGGAAAAGGCGCAGCGGACCATCGTGGAGCAGGCCTACGCGATCCCGGTGTTCGAGCTGACGCAGGTGCTCGGCGTCGGCCCGAACGCGCACGACGTCGGCTTCGAGGCTTCCTCGCGGCTGCAGCTGTTCGACGCCTGGGTCTCGGGCTCGTGAAGAGCTTCCCGCTGCTTCGCCGCGTTCTGCAGGCCGTAGTGGTGCTGTGGGCGGCGTTCACGCTGTCGTTCGTCATCCTGTACCTGCTGCCCGGCGACGCGGTGCTGACCAAACTCGGCTCGGCCGAGGGCGGTCCCAGCGCGTCGCCGGCGCAGATCGCCGCCCTGCGCGCCGAGTACGGGCTGGACGACCCGGTCCTCGTGCAGTACGGCAAGCACCTCCTCGCCGCGCTGCACGGCGACTTCGGCACATCGGTGGCCACCGGCGACGACGCCACGCACCAGGTCCTCACCGCATTGCCGCCGACGCTCGCCGTCTCCGGGCTGGCATTAGTGCTCGCGATCGTCTTCGGCGGCGGGATCGCCGTGCTGGGCACCTTCACCCGCTCCCGCTGGGTGAGCCAGCTGCTGCTTTCGCTGCCGCCGCTGGGCACCTCGCTGCCGACGTTCTGGGTCGGGCTGCTGCTGATCCAGCTGTTCTCCTTCCAGCTGCGCCTCTTCCCGGCACTCGGGTCGACCGGTTTCGCGTCGCTCGTCCTCCCGGCCGTCACGCTCTCCCTGCCGACCGGGGCGATCATCGCGCAGGTGCTGGCGAAGAGCCTGCGAACGCAGCTCGCCGAGCCGTACATCGAGGTCGTGCGCGCGAAGGGCGCGAGCCGTCGTCGAGTCCACTTCGGACACGCGCTGCGCAACGCCGGACTGCCCGCGCTCACCCTGGTGGGCGTGGTCGCGGGCAACCTGCTGGCCGGTTCGGTGGTGACCGAAACCGTGTTCTCCCGCGACGGGCTCGGCCGGGTGACCGCGTCGGCGGTGACCGCGCAGGACGTGCCCGTGGTGCAGGCGGTGATCGTGCTCGCCGCGTTCTTCTTCGTGGTGCTCAACCTGGTCGTCGACCTCGTGTACCCGCTGCTGGACCCGCGGGTGTCCGTGCGCAAGGAGGTGTCCGCGCATGTCTGAAGCTGTGCTGTCCCAACGGTTTCTCCTCCGCCGCCCAGGCCTGCTCCTCTCCGGGGTCGTGCTCGCCGCCGTGCTGATCGCGGCCTTCGCCCCCGCCCTGCTCACCGGCCAGGACCCGATCACCGGCATCCCGTCCGAACGGCTCCAAGGCCCGTCGCTCAGCCACCTGTTCGGCACCGACGAAACCGGTCGCGACGTGTTCGCCCGCGTCGTGCACGGAGCCGGATTGTCCCTGCGGGCGACCGTGCTCGCGGTCCTGGTCGCCTTCGCCGCCGGATCCGCGCTGGGGCTGCTCGCCGGGTTCCGCGGCGGATGGCTCGACGCGGTCGTGATGCGGATCGTCGACGTCCTCCAGGCGGTTCCGGCGATCCTGCTGTCGCTGGCGCTGGTGACCGCGCTCGGGTTCGGCACCACGAACGTCGCGATCGCGGTCGGGGTCGCGAACCTCGCCGCGTTCGCCCGGCTGATGCGCGCCGAGGTGCTGCGGGTGCGGTCCGGCGTGTTCGTCGAGGCGGCCCGCGCGTCCGGCGTGCGCTGGGCCGGGGTGCTCGGGCGGCACGTGCTGCCCAACGCGCTGGGGCCGGTGCTGGTGCTGGCCACGGTGACGGTCGGGACCGCGGTGCTCGAAGTGTCCGCGCTCAGTTTCCTCGGGTTCGGCGCGAGCCCGCCGTCGCCGGAATGGGGCGCGCTCGTGGCCGGCGGACGCAATTTCCTGGCCACCGCTTGGTGGATGACCACGTTCCCGGGGTTGACCGTCGCGGCCGTCGTGCTGGCGGCGAACCGCGTTTCCCGGGCGCTCGACGGCGAACGGAGCTGACAAGTGCTGGAGATCAGCGGACTGGCGGTCTCATACCGCACCTCGGGCGGCGTGGTGCCTGCCGTGCGCGACGTGAGCCTGCGGGTCGGAGCGGGCGAGATCGTCGCGGTGGTCGGCGAGTCCGGTTCCGGGAAGAGCACCACCGCGCACGCCGCGATCGGGCTGCTGCCGCGCGGCGGGCTGGTCCGCCGCGGACGGATCGCTTTCGAGGGACGCGACCTGACCACACTGCCGGAAAGGGACTGGCGGCAGGTGCGCGGCACCGGGATCGCTTTGGTGCCGCAGGATCCCACGGTGTCGCTCGACCCGGTCCGGCGGATCGGCGAACAGGTGGCCGAGGTGCTGCTGATCCACCGCCTGGCCGCCAGGAACGAAGCCGCCGCTCGCGCGGTGGAACTGCTGCGCCGGGCCGGGGTCGACCGGCCGGAACTGCGCGCGCGGCAATATCCGCACGAGCTGTCCGGCGGGCTCCGGCAGCGGGCGCTGATCGCCGTCGCGCTCGCGGGCGAACCGCGGCTGATCATCGCCGACGAGCCGACCAGCGCGCTCGACGTGACCGTGCAGAAGGAGATCCTCGACCACCTCGCGGAGCTGGCCGCCGACGACGGCACCGCGATCCTGCTGATCACGCACGACCTTGGCGTCGCCGCGGACCGGGCCGGGCGGATCGTCGTGCTCTCCGAGGGACGGCTGGTCGAGGAAGGACCGGCCCGCGCACTCCTCGCCGCGCCGGCGCAGGACTACACGCAACGGCTCCTCGCCGCGGCACCGAGTCTCAGCCGCGAACCGCTCCGGCCCCGCCGCGCGGAGGGTCCGGAGATCCTGCTGTCCCTCGACGCGGTCTCGAAGACTTTCGTCTCCTCGCGCGCCGGTGCCGTCCAAGCGGTGGACGACGTGTCGTTCCGGCTCACTCGCGGCCGCACCCTGGCGCTGGTCGGCGAATCCGGCTCCGGCAAGACGACCACCGCACGCATGGCGGCCGGTCTGGAAACCCCGACCGCGGGCACCGTCACCTTCGACGGCCGGGACGTCACCCGGCTGTCCCCCGCCGAACTGCGGAGGCTGCGCCGCCGCTTCCAGCTCGTCTACCAGAACCCGTACGCCTCGCTGAATCCGCGTTTTTCCATCGCGGACGTGATCGCCGAACCGCTGCGCGCGTTCCGCGTCGGCGGCCGGGCCGAACGGGTCGCCGAACTGGCGGACCAGGTCGCGCTGCCGTCGTCCGTGCTGCGCCGGAAACCGGCCGAACTGTCCGGCGGCCAGCGCCAGCGCGCGGCGATCGCCCGTGCGCTGGCGCTGCGGCCGGATCTCGTCGTGCTGGACGAGCCGGTGTCCGCTTTGGACGTCTCGGTGCAGGCGCAGATCCTGAACCTGCTGGTGGAGCTGCAGGACGAACTCGGCCTGACGTACCTGTTCATCACCCACGACCTGGCCGTGGTGCGGGAGATCGCCGACCAGGTCGGGGTGATGCGCCAGGGCAAGCTCCTCGAATCCGGCCCGGCCGACGACGTCCTGCTGCGGCCGCGCGAGCAGTACACCCGCGACCTGCTGGCCGCGATCCCCGGCGGCGAGCAGGTGCGCGCGTGACGTCCGCCGTGCTACCGGACACCCGAAACCACGCTCCCGGAGCGGAGGCACCGTCCGTGAGGGCCACCCTGAGGGAATCTGATTCCCTCAGGGTGGGCCTCACGGCGCGGGTTCGGTTCCTGGCGGTGGGGCTAGTTGGCGAGCACCAGCCGGCCGACGGCCTCGCCCTCGTCCATCCGCCGGTGCGCCTCGCGCGCCTGCGCCATCGGCAGGACGGTGACCGGCAACCGGATCCGGCCGTCGGTGTACAGCGGCAACACGGCGTCCGCGGCGGGGCGGGCGGGCGCGGTGTCGGCGGCCAGGAAACCGCCCACGTTGAAGCCGACCACGCCGATGTTCTTGCCCCACACGGCGTTCGAGTCCACCGTGGGCGCGGTTTCGCTGCCCGCGCTGCCGACGACGAGCATCCGGCCCATCGGCGCGAGCAGGTCCAGCGATGCGATCCGCAGGCCGCCGCCCACCGGGTCGACGATGACCTCGAACCGCTCGGCCGCCAGCTCGCCGAGGTCTCCGGACAGCAGCACACGGTCGAAGCCGAGTCGCTTAGCCGCCTCGACCTGCTCGGCCCGCCGGACCGTGCCGACGACCTCGCGCGCCCCGAGCAGTCGCGCCACCTCCGGGTATACGGAGGCGAGGCCGCCGAGTGCGCCGTGCACGAGCACCCGCGCGGCCTTCGGCAGCCGCACCGCCTCGGTCAGCGAGAGGTAGGCCGTCACGGTGTTCGCCAGACCGGCCACAGCCTGCGCGCGCTCCACGCCGGTGCCGGCCAGCGGCACGACGAGAGCGGCGGGCGCGAGCTTGACGTCGGCGTATCCGCCCATTCCGGGCAGCGTGAGCGTGACGACCTCGTCCCCGGCCGAGAAGCCGCTCCCCGGTCCGGCCGCGCGAATCGTGCCCGCGACCTCAAGCCCGGGCACGAGCGGCGGCTTCGGCGCGTAGTCGTACTCCGCGAGCGTGCCGCGGCGGATCAGCGCGTCGATCAGCCCGACGGACGCGTGCGAGACCGTGATGGTCACCTCGCCCGGCCCCGGAACGGGCTCGGGCGCCTCGATCTCTTCGAGGACTTCAGGACCGCCGTAGCGGGTGATGGACAAGGCTCGCATCGTGCGTACTCCCCCGTGTTCAGTGTCAGCGAGCCGGAACAACCCGGGCTGGTCCGCGGTTGTTCCGGATTGGCCGACCCGAGAAAGGATCCGCCGTGCCGAGCGAAACGCATCCGCTGCGCAAACTGGGTTTCCTGACGATCGGCCTGTTCGACGGCGACGATCCGCGGCCGGGCCACGAATCCACGCTTCGGGTGCTCGAACTCGGCGAGCAGCTCGGGTTCGACAGCGCCTGGGTCCGCCACCGGCACCTGCAGTACGGCATCTCGTCGCCGGTCGCCGTGCTCGCCGCGGCGACCCAGCGCACCAGCCGGATCGAACTGGGCACCGCGGTCATCCCGCTCGGCTGGGAAAACCCGCTGCGCTTGGCCGAGGACCTGGCGACTGTCGACGTCCTGTCCGGCGGACGGCTCAACCCGGGCGTGAGCGTCAGCCCGCCGACGCACTACGAGGACGTCCGGCGCGCGCTGTACCCGGACACCGGCGACCGCGAAGACTTCGGCTACGACCGGGTCTCGCGGCTGTTGTCGCTG
This sequence comes from Amycolatopsis sp. M39, assembly GCF_001651785.1. Taxonomy (NCBI): domain Bacteria; kingdom Bacillati; phylum Actinomycetota; class Actinomycetes; order Pseudonocardiales; family Pseudonocardiaceae; genus Amycolatopsis; species Amycolatopsis sp. M39. The sequence continues at coordinate 19,000 of NZ_LWSF01000049.1, read as the reverse complement.
GTCCGCGGCGAGCCCGCGGCGACGTTCAGCGGGGTCGAAGGCATCGAGACGTTCTCCGGCCGCGTCCAGCCGCATTCGCCCGGACTGGCCGGGCGCCTGTGGTACGGCGGCGCGAGCACCCGGTCGGCGAGCTGGACCGGACAAGCCGGGATGAACTACCTGACCAGCAGCGTCGTCCGCGCCGAGGAGGGCTCGACGGACTTCGAGAAGATCCAGCTCTCGCATGTGCGCGCGTTCCGGTCGCACCATCCGGACGGGGCGCGGGCTCGGGTTTCGCAAGGCCTGGTGGTGATTCCGACCGACAGCGCCACTGCTGAGCAGCGCGCGAAGTACGAGGACTACGCGGCGCAACGCCTGCCGCGCACGAAAACCCCGCAGGGCCCGGGCGGACTGCTGTTCTCACGCGACTACGTCGGCACTTCCGCCGAAATCGCCGAACAGCTCTACCGGCACGCCGCCTTCCGCGAGATCGACGAGGTCGCCTTCGCACTGCCGTTCACCTTCGAGCACGAGGATTACGTGCAGATCCTCACCGACCTGGCCACCCGGCTGGGTCCGGAGCTGGGCTGGAAACCGGCGTCGTGAGCGGCCAGCAGTGCTAACGTGGCGAGGTGCCGGATTTCACGTCCACAGTGGACATCGAACGCCCGGACGGGGACAAGCGCGACGCACTGCAGTGGGCTCGCGCGGTCTGGGACGGCGCTCCGCCGCCGATGCGGGGCTTCCTGCGCGCGGGCTGGCTCGGTCTCGGCCTGACCACTCGCCTCTCGCCGGACCGGGTGCTGGGCTGGGCCATCGCTTCGGCCACGCCGGACCGGGTCGTGCTGGAAGCGCCCTCGCCGTTGCTGACCACGCGCAACATCGTGCACCTCGACGCGGACCGCGTGTACTGGACCACGGAAGTCACCTACGACCGGTTCCCCGCCCGCCAGCTGTGGGCCGTGGCGGTGCCGATCCACGAACTCGTCATCCCGGCCCGGCTGCGGCACGCCGCCGGGCCGGCCCGGCCCGGCGATCTCCAGCACCGGATCGTCACGACGTTCCAGCGGCGGCTCGGCAACCCCGTCCTGTCGCGGCTGCCCGGCCAGACGCTGCTCGAAACGACCGGCCGCAGCTCAGGTCTCCCCCGCCGGACCCCGATCGGCGGCCGCCGCGTCGGGCAGGAATTCTGGCTGGTGTCCGAATTCGGCGAGCGGTCGCAGTACGTGCGCAACATCCAGGCCGACCCGCGCGTCCGGCTGCGCCTGCACGGCCGCTGGCTGCGCGGGGTCGCCCGCCTGCTCCCCGATGACGACGCCCGGGCGCGGCTGAAGTCGTTGCCGCGCTTGAACAGCACGGCGGTGCGGGCGTTCGGCACCGACCTGTTGACGATCCGGATCGACCTCGGCTAACGCTGAGGGCCACGCCCACGGCTGCCCTCCGGTACACCCGAAGCGTCGAGGCCGACCGCCCCTTCGAAGCCCTCGCCAGGCCATCCTCCGGCGAGCACTTCCGGCGACGCCGCCGACAGCCGCGGCGCGAGCCAGCGCTGTTCGTGGCTGATCTCGGCAGCCCCGCGCGCCAGCCGGGCGACCAGGTCGTCGTTGATTTCCGCTCCGCCGGTGTGCATCCGGTTCACACCGCGTCGGCCTGACGCCGGGCAACCGGTTTATTCCCGTTCCCGCCGACTGTCCCAGAAGCTGGTTGCCGTCGCCCCCGCCCCGGTTTCCGCGCCACACTGCTGGCATCCACGGGGAAAGGACGCAGCATGACAGGGCTCACCGGACCACGGCTCGCCGTCGCGCTGGAAGGCGCCGGCTGGCATCCGGCCGCGTGGCGCGAAGCGGACGCCCGCCCGGCCGACCTGCTCACCGCCGGATACTGGACCGAACTGGTCCAGGAAGCCGAAGCCGCGCACCTGGACTTCGTCACCTTCGAGGACTTCCTCTCCCTGCGCGACCCCGCCGGGCCGGCGGCTCGCGCCGACCGCGCGCAAACCCGTTTGGACGCCGTGCTGCTCGCCTCGCGGATCGCGCCGCTGACGTCGGGCATCGGCCTGATCCCGACCGCCGTCGTCACCCACACCGAGCCGTTCCACCTGTCGAAGGCGATCGCGACGCTCGACTACGTCAGCACCGGCCGCGCCGGGGTCCGCGTGCAGGTTTCCGGGGGTCCGGAGGAGTTCCGGCACTTCGGCCGCCGCACGCCGCCCGAGGTGCCGGAACTGTTCGAGGAAGCCGCCGACTACGTCGAGGTGCTGCGCCGGCTGTGGGACAGCTGGGAGGACGGCGCGGAAATCCGCGACGTCGCCACCGGCCGGTTCGTCGACCGCGGCAAACTGCACTACATCGATTTCGAGGGCCGCTGGTTCTCCGTCAAAGGCCCGTCCATCACGCCGCGTCCGCCGCAGGGCCAGCCGATCGTCGCCGCGCTCGCGCACGGTCCCGACGCCTATCGCCTCGCCGCCCGCCAGGCCGACGTCGTGTACGTGACCCCGAACGACCGCGCGCACGCCGCGTCGATCATCGACGAAATAGCTGCGCCCGTTCAGGTTTTCGCCGACCTCGTCGTCTTCCTCGACGAAACCGAGCGCGCCGCGGCCGATCGCAAAGCCCGCCTGGACGACCGCGCCGAGTTCGCCTCGGACGCGCACGTCTTCACCGGCACCCCGGCTCGGCTGGCCGACCTCCTGCTCGACTGGCACGCCGCCGGCCTGACCGGTTTCCGGCTCCGCCCCGGCGCCCTGCCGCACGACCTGACCGCCATCACCCGCGCGCTGGTCCCCGAACTGCGCGGCCGGGGCGCGTTCCGCACCGGATACGAGGCCCCGACCCTGCGCGGGCTGCTCGGCCTGCCGCGCCCGGCCAACCGCTACGCCGCCTGAGTCCCGGGAGATGTCCATGACTGCCAAGCACATCCACCTCGCCGCGCACTTCCCCGGGGTCAACAACACCACCGTGTGGAGCGACCCCGAAGCGGGCAGCCACATCGAGTTCAGCTCGTTCGTCAAGCTGGCCCAGACCGCCGAACGCGCCAAGTTCGACTTCTTCTTCCTCGCCGAAGGCCTGCGGCTGCGGGAACAGAACGGCGAAATCTACGACCTCGACGTCGTCGGCCGTCCCGACACCTTCGCCGTGCTGTCCGCGCTCGCCGCCGTCACCGACCGACTCGGCCTGGCCGGCACCATCAACTCCACCTTCAACGAACCCTTCGAGGTGGCCCGCCAATTTGCCTCCCTCGACCATCTTTCCGCAGGTCGAGCCGCGTGGAACGTCGTCACGTCGTGGGACGCCTTCACCGGCGAAAACTTCCGCCGCGGCGGCTTCCTGCCGCAAGACCAGCGTTACTCCCGCGCCGAAACCTTCCTGCGCACGGCGTGGGAGCTCTTCGACTCCTGGCGCGGCGACGAACTCCTCGCGGACAAGGAATCCGGCCGCTTCCTGGCCGACGGCGGCGGCTTCGCCCACCACGACGCCCACTTCGACATCTCCGGCCGCTTCCCGGTCCCGCGCAGCCCGCAAGGCCGCCCGGTGACCATCCAGGCCGGAGACTCCGAGGAAGGCCGCGAATTCGCCGCCGCGACCGCCGACGCCATCTTCACCCGGCACGGCACCCTCGAAGCAGGCCAAGCGTTCTACTCCGACGTCAAGGGCCGGCTGGCCAAATACGGCCGCTCCCCGCACGAGCTGGTCGTCCTCCCCGCCGCGACCTTCGTACTGGGCGACACCGACGCCGAAGCGCACGAACTCGCCCACGAGGTCCGGTTGCAGCAGGTCAGCGAACAGACCGCGATCAAGTTCCTCGAACAGCTCTGGAACACCGACCTCAGCGACCACGACCCGAACGGCCCGCTCCCGGCGTTCGACCCGGTGGTCGGCGACCTGATCTCGAAGGGCCGCGCGAGCGTCCGCATGCACCGCGACCCGATCGCGACCGCGCATGACTGGCGCCAGCTGGCGGAGGCGAAGCACCTGTCGAGCCGGGAACTGATCATCGAGGTCACCGGACGGCAGAACTTCATCGGCTCCGCCGAGACCGTCGCGGCCGCGATGAACGAACTCGTGCAGGCCGACGCGTCGGACGGGTTCATCCTGGTCCCGCACGTGACGCCGGGCGGGCTGGACCAGTTCGCCGACCAGGTGGTGCCGCGGTTGCAGGAACGCGGGGTGTTCCGGGAGGACTACAGCGGGCCTACGCTGCGGGACCACCTCGGCCTGGGCTAGCCCAGGAACCGCTTCGCGTTCCCCCGCAGCAACAACTCCCGCGAGGCCTCGTCCAGGAACTCCGCCCGCCGCACCACCCCGCCGGCCGGGCGCTCCCCCAGCGGATACGGATAGTCACTGCCCACCAGCACCTGCCCCGCCCCGAGCGTGTCGACCAGATTCCGCAGCGCCGCCTCGGTGAACACCACCGAATCGACGCTGAACCGCCCCACGTACTCCGACGGCGGCTTCTCCGACGTGGCGATGATGTCCGCCCGCTGATGCCAGGCGTTCTCCAGCCGTCCCAGCCAGAACGCGAACGACCCGCCGCCGTGGGCGAAGCAGATCCGCAGGCTCGGCGGCACCCGGTCGAACACCCCGCCGAGGATCATCGCGATGATCGACAGATGCGTCTCCGCGGGCATCCCGGTCAGCCACCGCGCCATCCAGCGGTCCAGCCGCGGCGCGTCCGGCATGTCCCACGGATGCACGAACACCGGGACGCCGAGCGAAGCCGCGTGCTGGAGGAACGTCGCCACGCCCGCGTCGTCGAGGTCGCGGTCGCCGACGTGGTTGCCGATCTCCACGCCGCGGTGCCCGGCCGCGACCGCGCGGTCCAGTTCGCGGCAGGCGGCGTCGGTGTCCTGCAACGGAACCTGGCAGAACGGGAGCAGCCGGTCCGGCGCGGGCGCGCAGATTTCCAGCGCGAGGTCGTTGAAGACCCGGGCGATTTTCTCGCCGTGGCCCGGGCTGGTGTCGTAGCCGAAGAACACCGGCGTCGGCGAGACGACCTGCGCCTCGATGCCGTCGGCGTCCATGTCGCGCAGCCGGACGGACGCGTCCCAGCAGTCGGACCGGATCCGGCGGAACTCCGCCGAACCGACCATGATCATGGCCTCGCGTTCGGTTTCCGCGCGCAGCCACGGCATTCCCTCGCCGAGGTCGGGCCAGCCGTGCGGGACGAAATGGCTGTGGACGTCGATCGCGCGCACGCTCAGCCCTTCCCCGGGTGCAGCGTCCCGCAGGCGCCGCAGGTCCGGGCTTCCTCGGACGAGTAGAACTGCTCGAACACCGGCGGCAGGTCGTCGACGATGTCCCGCACCTGCAGCTCCACCTCGTGCACCTTCGCGTCGCACTCCGGGCAGAACCACACGAACTTCTCAAGCATCCCCTCCTCCCGGATGCGCTCGATCACGATCCCGATCGAGCCCTCCTGCGGACGCTGCGGCGAATGGTGCACGTTCCGCGGCAGCATCCACATCTCGCCTTCGCGGATGTCGACGCGCCGCGGGCCGTCCTCGGTCATCAGGTTGACGTGCATGTCGCCCTGGTACTGGTAGAACCACTCCTCGTACGGGTCGAGGTGGTAGTCGGTGCGCTGGTTCGGCCCGCCGACGACCTGCACGATGAAATCGCCCATCGGGGCCCACATCTGCTTGTTGTTGACCGGCGGCTTCAGCTCGTCCTCGTGCTCTTCGATCCACTTCGCGAAGTCGAACACGGGCGGGATGGCGGTCATCGTTCCTCCTTGCCGGGGATCCGGGCGATCGCCTGGATCTCGATGAGCAGATGCGGATGCGGCAGCTGGTGCACCGCGACGGTCGTGCGGGCCGGGCCGTTCTCGTCGAAGAACTCGCCGTAGACCTCGTTGTAGCCGCCGAAATCGTTCATGTTCACCAGGAACACGGTCAGCTGCGCGAGGTCGTCGAGGCCCGCGCCTGCCGCGGCCAGGATGTCGCGGATGTTCTCGATCACCGCACGTGTCTGCGCCCGGATGTCCAAAGCGGTCACGCCGGACTCGTCGGCCTCCGCGCCGGCGAACGTGTTGTCCGGCCGCCTGCTGCTGGTGCCGGAGACGAAGACCAGGTCCCCGACCACTTTCACGTGCGGGAACCGCCCGCGCGGCGTCGCCTTCCCGGCGACGACATGGGCTTGCGCCACGCTCACCCCTCCTTCGTGCGAACGGAAACCGAACCCAGCCCGGCGACCCGGGCCTCGACGTGCGTGCCCGCTTTCAGCGCGACCGCCGCGGTCGCCGCACCGGCCAGCAGCACCGACCCGTCGAGCAGGCGGTGCCCGTACGCGGCGGCCATCCGCTGTGCGGCGGGGAGCGCCCGCAGCGGGTCGCCGAGGATGTCCGCGGTCGAGCCGGACGCGACGATCTCGCCGTCGAAAAGCAGGGCCACGGCCAGCGCGGCCACCTGGTCGAGCGGTGTCCACGGCCCGAGCACGAACGCTGAGGCCGAGGTGTTGTCGGCGACGACGTCGGCGAGGCTGAAGGTGAAGTCGCGGTACCGGCTGTCGATGATCTCCAGCGCGGGCGCGACGGCGACGATCCCGGCGTCCGGGCCGAGCCGGAACGCGACCTCGGGTTCGACCCGCGGATGCACCCCGCGGCCGACGTCGAATATCCCGCCGTCCTCGATCCGCATCCGGTCGGTCAGCGAGCCGATGATCA
>NZ_LWSF01000049.1:0-12339 GCF_001651785.1 Amycolatopsis sp. M39 | reverse complement strand
CAGCCGCTCGCCGCGCCCCTCGCGCAGCGCGATTCCGGCGTGCTGCACGGCGTACGCGGTTTCCAGGCTCATCGGCCCGGTGCTGCTGAGCTGCGGGATCGCCTGCCCGCTGGCGGTCGCCCGGTCAAGCCGCGCGGCATGGTCCTCGACGGTCACAGCTGCACGCACACATTCGTCGGCTGGGTGTAGAAGTGCATCGAGTGCAGGCCGCCCTCCCGGCCGATGCCGGAAAGCCCGGCGCCGCCGAACGGCGATCGGAGATCGCGCAGGTACCAGGTGTTGACCCAGGCCATCCCGACCCGCATCTGCTGCGCGACGCGGTGGCCGCGCTCCAGGTCCGTCGTCCACACGGCGGCGGCGAGCCCGTAGTCGGTGTCGTTCGCCAGCCGGACGGCTTCGTCCTCGGTATCGAACGGGATCAGCGCCGCGACCGGCCCGAAGACCTCCTCGCGCACGACCCGCGCGGAGTTGTCCAGCCCGGTCCACACCGTCGGCTCGATCCACGACCCGCCCGCGAGCTCCGGTCCGAGTTCCGGGACCGCGCCGCCGGTGAGCACCGTCGCGCCTTCGGCGACCGCGAGGTCCAGATAGGACTGGACTTTCTTCCGGTGCCGCTGGGAGATCAACGGTCCCGTCGTGGTGCCAGGATCGCCCGGCCGGCCCAGGCGCAACGCCTTCGCCCGCTCGGCGAGCCCGTTCGCGACCGCGGCGAAGACGGACCGCTCGACGTAGACCCGCTCCGTGCACAGGCACACCTGCCCGGTGTTCAGGAAAACCGACCGGGCGAGTCCGTCGAGGGTCTGGTCGAGATCGCAGTCCGCGAACACCAGCGCCGCGTTCTTTCCGCCCAGCTCAAAGGAAACCGGCCGTACCGACGGAGCGACCGCGCGCATGATCGCGGAGCCGGTCCGGGATTCGCCGGTGAACGTGACGCCGTCGATGCCGCGGTGGGTGGTGAGATACTCCCCGGCGGAGTCCGGCCCGAAGCCGTGAACGACGTTATACACCCCGGACGGCGCGCCCGCCTCCGCGATCACCTCGGCGAGCAGGGACGCCGTCGAGGGCGTCTCTTCGGACGGCTTGACCACCACCGCGTTGCCGCAGGCCAGCGCGGGCGCGACCTTCCAGGTCAGCAGCAGCAGCGGCAGGTTCCACGGCACGATCACCGCGACCACGCCCAGCGGCTTGGGCACCGCGTAGTTCAGCGCTTTCCGGCCGTGGGGCAGATCCGTCAGGAAGGAATCGAGACCGGCCGCCGCGATCGTGTCGGCGAAGGAACGGAAGTTCGTCGCCGCCCGCGCCACGTCCAGGTCGCGCGCCAGGTGCTCCGGCTTTCCGGTGTCGCGGACCTCGGCGGCGACGAAATCCTCGAACCGTTCCTCGATCCGGTCGGCGATCCGGCGCAGCAAGGCGGTGCGCTCAGCGACCGAAGCGCGTCCCCACGGCCCCTCCACCGCGGCGCGCGCGGCCGCGACCGCCGCGTCGACCACGTCCGGACCGGCCTCGTGGACGTGCGCGACGAGCGACCCGTCGACCGGGTCGATCTTCTCGAAGGTGCGCCGCCCGGCGATCCGGGCACCGCCGACGACGTTGTGCAGTTCCGCAGCCATGAAGCTGACCGTAGGGACGTCCGGAATGCCTGGCCAATGCTCTTTGCCGCCGCTCCCATAGCTGTCCGGGCATGTCTCGGCCATGCCCGCACCGGCATAGCTCTCGCCGAAAGGAGCATTGGCCAGGCATGACGGCGGCGGCGAAGGATGACTCCCGTGAACCGTCCGAACGTCGATCGGGACTACAGCGCGCAGGCCACGGTGACCAAGGCCGAGTTCGACGCCGTGCTGGCCCGTTACCGCTCCGCCTCCGAATCCGCCACCGCCGGTCTGGACGGCGACACCGACCTGGCTTTCGACCCGCTCAGCGACGAACGGCTGGACGTCTGGGGCAGCTCCCCCGGACAGCTGCGCCCCGTCGTCCTCGCCGTCCACGGCGGCTACTGGCGGATGCTCTCGCGCCACGACACCGCCTTNACCGCCTTCATGGCGCGGGTGCTGGCCGACGCCGGAATCGCCACCGTCGTGCCCGACTACACGCTCGCTCCCGCGGCGACGCTGGAGGAGATCGTGCGCCAGGTCCGCGCCGCTGTCGCCTGGATCCGCCACCACGGTGCCGAGCACGGCCTCGACCGCGAGCGCATCCACGTCGTCGGCAGCTCAGCCGGTGGCCACCTGGCCGCGATGACCGCCGTCGCCGGATGGCAGCACGCCGCCGGGCTGCCGGAGGACGTCGTCAAAGGCGCGATGACGATCAGCGGGCTGTTCGACCTCCGCCCGCTGGTCGGCTCGTTCGCCAACGCCTGGCTGGCGCTCGACTCCGCCCGCGCGGAAGCCCTCAGCCCCATCCTCGCGCCGCCCGGCGCCGTGCCGCTGCACGTGGCGGTCGCGGAACACGAGGCCGCCGGATTCCCTCGGCAGAGCAAGGCCTTCCACGCGCACTGGCCCGGTTCTTTGACTGTCGTGCCCGGCCGCAACCACTTCGACGTCTTCCTCGACCTGGCCGACCCCCGCTCGGCGCTCAGCCAGGCCCTGGTCCGGCTCGCCCTCTCGTGACGCCGGAAGCCGGCCCGGACAGTACTGTCGCCGGAATGGACCTGCCCCGCCTGCTCGACGGCCGCCTCAAGCTCAGGCACCTCGTGCTGGTGGACACCCTCACCGAGCAGGGCAGCGTCGTCGGCGCGGCCGCCGCACTGCACGTCACCCAGCCGGTGGTCACGCGCGGCCTGCACGATCTCGAAGCCATCCTCGGCGTGCCGCTCTACGAACGCGGCCCGCGCGGGATCACGCCGACCGAGTTCGGGACCGCGTTCACCGAACACGCGCGCGCCGTGCTCGCCCAGCTGACCCACGCGGCGCGGCACGTGGTGGAGATCGCCGACGCGACGCGCGGCCGGGTCGTCGCGGGCATCCATCTCGCGGGTTCGAACCTGTTGCTGCCCCGGGCCATCGCGCATCTGAAGCACGACCATCCGCTGGTCACGGTGGTCGTCCGGGAGGCAACGCCGGAGTCGCTGCTGGTGGAGCTGACCGCGGGCCGGGTGGACGTGATCGTCGGCAGGCTGAGCGGCCCCGGCACGGAAGACACCCGGCGGCGGGCGCTGTACCAGGAGTCGATCCGCGTCGTCGCCGGCGCGCACCACCCGCTCGCCGCGCGCGGGAGCGTCTCGCTGGAGGATCTGGCGGAGTTCCCGTGGATCGTGCCCGGCACCGAGACGATGCTGCGCCAGGAGCTGGAAAGCCTCTTCGCCCAGCACGGCCTCGACCTGCCGGCCAACCGCGTCGAGGCCACGTCGTTCTTGACTGTGCGGCAGCTGCTCACCGAAACCGCCATGGTCGCCGCGCTCCCCGGCTTGCTCGGCATGGACGACCCGCGGCTGGTCACGCTGCCGACGCCGCTGGAGAACATCGGGCACAGCGTCGGCCTGACACTCGCCGCCGGCCGCAGGCTGAACCCGGCCACCCAGGCGCTGATCGAGTCCCTGCACACTGTCGCCGCGCAGATCGAAGAAGCCTGACGCCTTCTGTCGTTTTCTTGACGACCGACACTGCACCGTGATACCTCAGGGGTCTTCCGCGAAGGGAGCTTCCATGGGTTACCGCTTGTCCACCGTCGATCCGGCCCGCACCGCGCTGGTCGTCATTGACCTGCAGCACGACTTCCTGGCTCCGGGCGCCCCGCTGGAGTCCCCGGCCGGACGCGCCATGCTCCCCGTCCTCAACGACACCGTCCGGTTCTGCCGCGACGTCGGCATCGCCGTGTTCTTCACCGCGCACGTCCACCGCCCGGACGGCACCGACATGGGCCGTTTCGCCGACCTGTACCCGCCGATCGCGGCCGGTGCCGCGCTCATCGAGGGCACGCCCGGCGCCGCGTTGTACGCCGAAGTGGACCGCCGCCCGGACGAACCGCTGATCCCCAAGCATCGTTACAGCGCCTTCTACGGCACCGATTTCGAAATGCAGCTCCGCGGCCGGGGCGTGGACACCCTGATCGCCGCCGGAGTGACCACCGAGGACTGCGTCCACGCCACCATCCGCGACGCGATGTTCCGCGACTTCCGCACCGGGGTGCTGTCCGACGCGTGCGCCACCTACGACCACCCCGACCTGGGCCACGGCGCGATGTCCGCCGCGGACGTGCACGCGGCGACGCTGGTTGTGCTCGCTCAGTCCACTGCGGACGTGCTGACGAGCGCGGAATTCAAGGCGCTGGCGGAAAAGGGAGCCGCTTAGCCGCACCCTGCGAACGGGCCGTGCGAGTGGGCCCGCTCACCGGCGCAGCCGTCCGGAACGCTGACCAGCCCTGCCCGAGCCGGGCTCGCAACCCGCGCTCAATCGACTCCCCAGCCGCACCTTGAGCCCGCCAGCGCATCACGCGAATGGATCCACACCGGTCTCCGCAGCTTCCCCGGCCTCATGGACATGAAGCCGCTCAGCCATGCCCGCGAACGCGTCGTGCGAGCGGATCCACCCATCCCTCGCCAGTCCGCCTCAGCACTGACCGTCCCCGCCCAGTCCGAAATACACAGCCCCGGCTCGCTCAACCGCGCCCCGCCGCCGCCAGCGCGTCGTGCGAGTGGATCCACTCCACGGTCTCCCCGATCCGCCCCAGCGCGGCATCCCGTGCCTCCGCGGCCGGACCGTCCGGCACATGCAGCAGCGCATTCGCCACCCACGAACTCCGCTGGACCGCCCGGGTCCGCGGGCGCCGCAGCTTTTCGTATCGGGCGAGCGCCGCGTCGCGTGAATCCCGGGCCAGGCACTCGGCGAGCGTCACCGCGTCCTCGATCGTCTGGTTCGCCCCCTGCCCGTGGTGCGGCAGCATCGCGTGCGCCGCGTCGCCGAGGAGCACCACCCCGCCGCGATGCCACCGGTTGAGCGGCTGCTGGCCGAACAACCCCCACCGCTGATCCAGCGTCGTCGCGCCGACCATCTCCCGCACCGCCGGATGCCAGCCCGCGAAGGCCGCCTCGACGCGTTCCCGGGGAATGTCCTCGGTCCACGACTCCCCCGGCCAGACGGCCGGTTCGTCCAGCACCGCGAGGAAATTCACCACCGACCCGTCGCCGATCGCGTAGTGCAGCAGGTGCCCGCCCGGTCCCATCCAGAACTGGATCGCCCCCGCGTCCGGCAACGACGGCAATCGCTGCACCGGCACCAGCCCGCGGAAACCGCTCGCACCCGAGTACCGGGCGCGCGGCGCATCGTCCACCCACGAGCGCACGGTCGAGTGCACCCCGTCCGCGCCCACCACCACATCGGCGGTTTCGCTTGTCCCGTCGGCGAATTCGAGCCGATACCGCGGCCCGTCCGCGACCAGGCCGCGCACCGGCCTGCCAAGCCGGACCTTGCCCCACGCGCCGGCCAGGATCCGCTGCAGATCCGCCCGGTGCACCCCGAAATACGGTCCGGCGAACCGTTCCTCGTAGGCGTCCCCGACCGGGTAAGCGACCACCCGCTGCCCGCTCCGCCAATGCCGGTAGACCAGCTCCGTCGGCACCGCGGAACACGCGGCCAGCTCGTCCCGCAGCCCCAGCCGCCCGAGGATCCGGGACCCGTTGGCGGCCAGCGCCACCGCCGCCCCGACCTCGCGCAGTTCCGCCGACCGTTCGTACACCTCAGCCTCGATCCCGCGCTGCCGCAACGCGAGCGCGAGCGTCAGGCCGCCGATCCCGCCGCCGGCGATCGCCACCGAGAGTGCTTTGCCCGCCATCAGGCCTCCTCGCCCTTGTACCGATCGGTACAAGGATGGACGGTACGACGTACCGATCGGTACAGTCAAGGGGTGGATTCCGGACCCGGCCGCCGCGCCGAACTGCTGGAGCAGGCCGTGGGCTACCTCGCGACGCACGGCATCGCGGACCTGTCGCTCGCGCCGATGGGCGAAGCGCTGGGGACGAGCAAGCGGATGCTGCTGTACTACTTCGGCAGCCGGGAAAACCTGATCACCGAAGCGATCGCCGCGAGCCGCCCGGACGTCGCCGAGCTTTTCCGCTCCGTGCACGACGAGGAATCCCTGGCCGCCGCGGCGCACGCACTGTGGCACGCGATCACGCGGGGCCGCCAGCAGCGGCCGATCCACATCCTGTTCCAGGTGCTGGCGCTGGCCCCGACCCAGCCGGAGCGCTACCTGACCGTCGCCAGGGAAGCGATCACCGCGATGGTGGACCCGCTGGTGCCGGTGTACCGGAAGCTGGGCTACGCCGGACCCGACGCGGCGGCACGGGCGAGCCTGCTGATCTCCGGCCTGCGCGGCCTGTGCCTGGACCGGATCGTGACCGGGGACGAAGAACGGATCGAGATCGCGGCACGCGCGCTGATCGCCACCGCGGTGGCCCCGCCCGCGCCACAAACGTGAAAGGCTTTGTCTGCATCGGATAACCTTGCCCGGTGAGCATTTCGGACTTGACCCGCGCAGTGGTCCGTGCGTCGATGGCGGAGCACGACGAGTACGGAGCAGAGGCCTTCTGCGCGGAATACGGCTTCGAGATGTGGTGCGACTACGTCGTCGTCGACCGCGAGCACCAGTACGGGATCCAAGCACTGGCCGCAGCCGCGCACGCCTTCTTGCCCGGGCACGTCCCCCTCACGCCAGCCGAAGTCGCCGATGTCGGCGCGGTGAAGAAGCGGCTGACAGATCTCGAATTCACCGTGCGGGTGCCACGGCTGCCGGACGGCGACAAGTTCCGCTCGGTCAGCTGAGTCCAGCACAAGCTGTACGGCAAACCCGGCTGAGGGAGTACGCCAAGGCGAAAACGCGGGGCAGTAAACTGGACGACGAGTGCTGCGAGAGTTCGATGACGCGCGCGCCGCGGAGCGCAAGCGGAAGTACGACGGTTACCCCGATGTGCTCGGAGACCAGTACGACTACGACAACCTCGTCTTCAACTCCGTGTCGGAGACCTTGTCGTATCGACACCCAGCCCGACATCCTCAAGCCGAAACAAGTCGGCCCGAACTGCGGCCGGAGATGCTTCGAGCCGCGCAAAGTCCACCGTCCCAAATACCGCTGCCGGCACGAAAACTGCCGTCACGAGTTCGAAGAACCGCGCGGGGAGACGAGGTCGGTCACCCAGTTCGTCGCCGTCTACGGCTCCGGTTACCGCCCGGTCGACGAGCAGGTGCGGGAGCGGCTGCGCGACGGAGCCAAGCAGAACACCATCCGCCGCCTCGACCATGCCGCGATGCTGACCCTGCTCGACGAGTCGGCCGTCTCCGTGCCGAAGCGCGGGCCCAGCAAGCGGAAAGCCCCAGTGGGCGGGCATCGCGAGGCTCGGGCCAAGGTCCGCGTCGGCCAAGGCGCGTTCCGGAAGAACGTGATCGCGCGACACGGCGCACAGCGCGCGGTCACCGGACCTTGCCCCGAGGCCGCCCACCTGATTTCGTTCGCCAAGAACGAGTCCCACGAGGACGGGCTGCTCCTGCGCGCCGACGTGCACAAACTCTTCGACCGCGGACTGCTCGCCGTCCATCCGGACACATTGTGCGTGGAGATCGCCCCCGCGCTGGCCGGCTATCACTACTACTCCGAGTTCGAAGGCGTGCCGATCCCCGAAGGCCTTGATCGCGCGGTAGTCCGAGACCTGTATCTCACGGTCACCGCGAAGTGGAAGGAAGAGTAGCCCCTAGCCTTCGAGCACCGCGGGCAACTCCGCCACCGACCCCAGCACGTGCGTGGCCCCGTGCGCCCGCAATGCCGCCTCGTCGTGCGCCCCGGTCAGCACCCCGGCCGTCACCGACGCACCGGCCCGCCGCCCGCTCAGCATGTCGAACCCGGTGTCCCCCGCGACCGCGACCGCGCGCACGTCCGTGATTCCCAAGCGCAGCACCGCGGTCAGCACCATGTCCGGGAAGGGCCTGCCCCGCCCGCCCGCGTCCGCCGGGCACACCGTCAGGTCCGCCAGATCCGTCCACCCGAGCCGCTCCAGCAACGCATCGCGAGTCGCTGCCGAGAACCCGGTGCTCAGGCACACCCGGCGCCCCTGCGCGCGCACCTTGTCGATCGCCTCCTCCGCACCGGGAAGCGGCGCGGCAACCTCGATAGCCTGCTCGGCGAACGCAGTCTCGAAAACCTGATTCGCCTTCTCCGCGACCCCGGCCGCGGGAAACAGCGCCCGGAAGACCTCGATCTTCGACTGCCCCATGGTGTCGCGGACGTAGGCGTCCGCGTCCTCGCGCTCCGGCGAGTCCGCGGGCACCCCGGCCGCCTCCAGCGCCGCCGAGAACGCCGCCTCGACCGCGCCGTCGTCGCGGACCGTCGTGCCCGCCATGTCCAGCACGACCAGTTCCACCGCTCGCGTCATCGGACCCCCTCCACTTCCCGCCCGGTCACCGCGTGCACCGCGCTGATCAGGGCCATCGTCTCGATGTCGGCCGCGCTGCACCCGCGCGAGAGGTCGTGCAGCGGTGCCGCGACGCCTTGCAGGATCGGCCCCAGCGCGGTCGCCCCGCCCAGCCGTTCGGCGATCTTGTAGGCGATGTTCCCCGCGTCAAGATTGGGGAACACCAGCACGTTCGCCCGTCCGGCGACCGTCGACCGCGGCGCCTTCGCCAGCCCGACCGCGTCCACGACAGCGGCATCGAACTGCAGCTCGCCGTCCACGTCCACGGCGGGCAGCCGTTCCCGCACCAGCGAAGTCGCCTGCCGGACCTTGTCCACCGCGGAATGCTTGGCGCTGCCCCGCGTGCTGAACGACAGCATCGCCACGACCGGCTCGGTCCCGGTCAGCGCGCGGTGCGTCTGCGCCGCGCCGACGGCGATGTCCGCCAGCGCGTCCGCGTCCGGCTCGGGAACCACGGCACAGTCGGCGAACGTGAGCGATCGGCCGTCCCGCAACAGCATCAGGAAACAGCTGCTCAGCGTCCGCACCCCGGGTGCGAGGCCGACAATCCGCAGGCCGGCCCGCAGGACATCGGACGTCGGCCGGGTCGCGCCGGCCAGGCACGCGTCCACCCGGCCCAGCGCGAGAAGCGCGGCGGCGAGGGCGACCGGATCGGCGCGGACCGCCTCCACCCGGTCGGGGAACGCCGTGGCCAGCCGCGCGAGGACAGCGTCGTCGGCAGCCAGCTCCGCCGGGTCCAGGAAAGGCGGCACCGAACAACCCAGCTCCGCCGCGACAGCGGCGATCTCCGCCGCAGGCCCGACGAGCACCGGCTCGATCTCGCCGCGGCCGGCCAGGCGCGCGGCCGCGGTGACGGCGCGCGGGTCGGCGCCGTCGGCGAGCGCGATCCGCGGGCGGGCGTCGCCGACGCGTTCCCGCCACGTCTCGGCCAGAGGGGCCATGGTCATCTCGCAAACTCCCTCGCGGACGGCAGTGCTCCCCGAGCAGGATCTCGACTCCTGGCCCCAGGGGACAGAGCCAGAACGGTGCCCGTTGACAGGTCCAGAAGGCCCGGAGCCTGGACCCGTCGACCGACCGGTTTCTGGCACTTTCGCGGTGGCCAGTCGTCCCGCACTCTCGGTCGCACCAGACACGGCAGATGGGAGCAGGCGATGAAGATCGGTGTGCCTCGCGAGGTCAAGAACCACGAATACCGGGTGGCGGCGACGCCTGCCGGAGTACACGAGTTCACCTCGGCCGGCCACGAGGTCTTCGTGGAACGCGGGGCGGGCGAAGGCTCGTCGATCCGCGACGAGGACTACACGGCCGCCGGCGCGAAGCTGCTCGACCGCGCGGACGACGTGTGGGGCACCGCGGACCTGGTGCTCAAGGTCAAGGAGCCGGTCGCCGAGGAGTACCACCGGCTGCGTGCGGACCAGCTGCTGTTCACCTACCTGCACCTCGCCGCGAGCGAGCCCTGCACCCAGGCTCTGCTCGCCGCCGGCACCACCTCGGTGGCCTACGAAACGGTCCAGCTGCCGAACGGCTCCCTTCCGCTGCTGTTCCCGATGAGCGAGGTGGCCGGACGGCTGGCCCCGCAGGTCGGCGCGCAGACGCTGATGCGCGTCAACGGCGGGCGCGGCGTGCTGATCGGCGGCGTCTCGGGCGTGCCGCCGGCCCGCGTGGTCGTGCTGGGCGCGGGCGTCGCCGGGATGAACGCGGTCGCCGTCGCGGCCGGGACCTGGGGCGACGTGGTGCTGTTCGACAAGAACGTGGACAAGCTGCGTGCCGCCGACCGCATGTACCAGGGCCGCATCCGCACCGCCGCGGCGAACTCGTACGCGATCGAGCAGGCGGTGCTGGAGGCCGACCTGGTCATCGGCGCGGTCCTCGTCCCCGGCGCGAAGGCCCCGAGCCTGGTGTCCAACGAGACGGTCTCGCGGATGAAGCCGGGCAGCGTGCTCGTGGACATCTCGATCGACCAGGGCGGCTGCTTCGAGGACTCGCGCCCGACCACCCACGCCGACCCGACCTTCCGGGTGCACGAATCGGTGTTCTACTGCGTGGCCAACATGCCGGGCGCGGTCCCGCACACCTCCACGCACGCGCTCACCAACGTCACGCTCCCCTACGCGCTGGAAATCGCGAACAAGGGCCTCCGCACCGCGGTGCGGGACACGCCCGAACTCCGCGGCGGCGTGAACACCGTGGCCGGGGCGCTGACCTACGAGCCGGTCGCCGTGGCGCACGGCCTGCCCGTCGCCGACGTCGCCGACGCACTGGCCTGAGCCGGCCGGCGCAGCGCGGCGGGGTGGGAAAACCGGCCACCGCGAGTTACGTTTCAGCCCGCCCCGCTGCACGCCGGCCACTTGGGAGAGCGCACTTGCCACGCACGCTGATCGAGATCGACCGCTCGTCGGACGAACCGCTGTACCGCCAGGTCCGGCGGGCGATCGAGCACGGCATCGCCATCGGCACGTTCGACCCGGCCCGCCGGCTGCCCAGCTCGCGGGAACTGGCCGTCGAACTCGGCGTTTCCCGGAACACGATCAACCTCGCCTACCAGGAGCTGGTCGCCGAGGGCTACGTGGAAAGCCGCGAGCGCAGCGGGCTGTTCGTCAACGGCGAGATGCGCCCGCACTGCGCGGTGGAGGAACGGGACACCGAGTCGCGGATCGACTGGGCGGCCCGGGTGCGCCGGTTCCCGGACGCCGGCGTCGCCCACATCGAGAAACGCACCGACTGGGCGAGCTATCCCTACCCGTTCCTCGCCGGGCAGGTCGACATCACCGCGTTCCCGGCCCGGTCGTGGACGCGCTGCCTGCGCGACGCCCTCTACCGGCCGCACGTCTTCCACAGCCTGCAGGACAGCGTCGGCTCCGACGACCCGATGCTGGTCGAGATGGTCTGCCGCCAGCTGCTGACCACCCGCGGCATCGAGGCGGAGCCCGACGAAGTGCTGATCACCGTCGGCTCGCAGCAGGGCCTCGACCTGCTCGGCCGCGTGCTGCTCGGACCGGACCAGGTCGTCGCCATCGAGAACCCCGGCTACCTCGACGCCCGGCACATCTTCCTCCGCACCGGCGCCCGGGTGACCGGAATCGACGTCGACTCCCGCGGCCTGCAACCGCCTGACTCGCTGGAGCGGGTCGACCTCCTTTACCTCACCCCGAGCCACCAGCACCCGACCAACGCGACCCTCAGCATCGGCCGCCGCCGCCAGTTGCTCGCCCAGGCCGCCGCGTCCGGCACCGTGGTGGTCGAGGACGACTACGACAGCGAATTCCGCTACCAGGGCAGCCCCACCCCGGCGCTGAAGGCGCTCGACAACACCGGCGACGCCGTCTACCTGGGCACCTTCTCCAAATTCCTCTCCCCCGGCCTGCGCCTGGGCTACCTGGTCGGGCCGCGGGACCTGGTGCGCGCGCTGCGAGAGGCCCGCCGGTACGTCCTGCGCCACCCGCCGGGCCAGCTGCAACGGGCGCTGGCACTGCTCATCGAAAGCGGCGAGTACCACCGTTCGCTTCGCCGCTACCGCACGAAGCTGATGCGCAAGTGGACCGCCACGACCGCCGCGGTCACCCAATACCTGCCGTGGGCACAGGGCTCGTACCCGCCCGGCGGCGTCAGCCTGTGGATGACCGGACCGTCCGAACTGGACTGCCGCGTTCTGGTGCGGCGCGCGGAGGAACTGGGCATCCTCGTCGAACCCGGCGACATCTTCTTCCTCGGCGACGACCCGCCGCGCAACCACTTCCGCATCGGCTTCTCCGCCACCCCGCCATCCGCGATCGACCCGGGGATCCGGCTGCTCGGCGACCTCTGCCGGGAACTGCTGGACACCTGACCCGCCCCGGCAGCCGGGCGGTGCGTGCGGGGAACCCTGAGCTTGAGTTTTAAGGTCCGGGTGTCAGAGGGGGCGCCCGGTTGATCATGGATGAAGCCCTTGTTTGATCATTCTTCTT
>NZ_LWSF01000048.1:0-27559 GCF_001651785.1 Amycolatopsis sp. M39 | reverse complement strand
CAGTCCGACGAATGCTCATCACAATTCCCCTCCGATCACAGCCATCGGCTGCTCCAGCGCCGCCTTGGCGAGCGAGTCCCCGGAATGCCCACGAAAAGCTATGCGCGCCGACCCCCGGATCCCCACCCCTAACGGCCCCTAACCCCGGTCCGCACCGGGGCGAGCGAGGAAGATTTCCGCGCGGGGACAGGGGTTCGGGACCCCTACGCCGTATTGCCGGGTCTGCCGCGGGGCCCGCCGCGATTACCGTTTCCCCAGCAGTGTTTCCCGGACCCCGGCATCGGAGAGTGCGTTGTGCGAGTCATGTTGATGGTCTTCCCGACGAGGACGCACGTCTACAGCATGGCCCCGGTCGGCTGGGCGCTGGCCGCCGCCGGGCACGAGGTGCGGTTCGTCGGCCAGCGCAATCCCCGCGAGGTCCTGCCCTTCGCCGAGACCGGCCTCGACGCGATGTGGTTCGGCGAGGACCTCGACATCGCGGAGCACCGGCGGCTCAGCGCCGGCGGCGACGACACCGCGCACAGCGAGCACCAGCTTTCGGAAAGCCGCCCGGAGCGCTACACCGAGGAGTACGTGCGCACCGTCTACGACGGCTGGGTCGACGTTTTCCGCTGGAACACGCCGGAACCGCTGCTCAACGAACTCGTCCGGTTCGCCCGGCACTGGCAGCCGGACCTCGTCGTATGGGACCCGCTGGTCTACACCGCGCCGATCGTCGCGCAGGCGGTCGGCGTCCCGCACCTGCGGATGATGTACGCGGCCGACCAGACGGCGCGAATCGGCGCGCAGTACCGGGACCTGCGCGCGAGCAAGCCCGAGGACACCAGCCCGGACCCGTTCGTGGAATGGATGTCTGCCGCGGTGGGCCGCTACGGCGCGGACTACGACGAGAACCTGCGCTACGGCGTCAAAACCATCGACTGCCACCCGTCCTACCTCCGGTACGACGGCGTCGACGTCGACTACCTCCCGGCGCGGTTCGTGCCGTTGAACAAACCGATGGCGCTGCCGCGCTGGGTGGTCGAACCCCCGTCGCGCCCGCGCGTCATGCTGACCCTCGGCATTTCCAACCGGCAGACGCTCGGCGAAGAGGAGACCTCGGTCTCCGCGCTGCTCGACGGCCTTTCCGACCTCGACGTCGAAGTGATCGCGACGCTCAACGCGGAGCAGCTCGCGTCGGTGGACAAGGTCCCGGACAACGTGCGCGCGGTGGACTTCGTGCCGATGTACGAGCTTCTCGCGAGCTGCTCGGCCATCGTGCACCAGGGCGGCGGCGCGACGATCGGCAACGCGGTGGTCAACGGTGTCCCTCAGCTGGTGATCCCCGGCACCACGTGGAGCGAGCGGATCTCCGCGCTCGCACAGGTGAAGCGCGGCAACGGCCTGATGGTGGACCTCGAGGACGTCACTCCGAGCACCGTCCGAAGCGGACTTCAGCGGTTGCTGGAGGAACCGTCCTTCCGGGAGTGCTCGCTGGAGGTCCGGGACGAGATGCTGGCCGCGCCGACGCTTGACGACCTCGTACCGGAACTGGAGCGGATCGCTCGATGCCGGTGACGCAGCGGCCCCGCGTCGTCCGCACCATCGGCTTCCTCCTCGCGAGCTTTCCCCTCCGGATCGTCGCGTTCGTGCTCGTGCTCGCCACGACCGTGCTCGGCATCGCCACCACCATGCTGTGGATCGGCATCCCGATCCTGATCACCGCGACTTCGACGGCCCGCGGCTTGGCCGGCGTGGAACGCCGCTGGGTGCGCACCATGCTCGGCGTCGACGTCCCGCCGCCCCGCAGGCTGCCGCACGGCGCCGGGCTGCTGCTGACGTGGCAGACCCGGCTCGTGGACCCGGCCACGTGGCGCGAACTGATCTACGCCTTGCTCGCGTTCCCGCTGGGCATCGTGGAATTCGTGGCCGGGATCGTGTCCGCGGCCGTGCCGCCGTTCGGCATCTTCGTGGCACCGCGGATCGGGGCGATGCACGGCGCGTTGGCGCTGTCGATGCTCGGGCCGGACCGGACGGCGCGGCTGGAGGCCCGCACCCGGCAGCTCAAGGATTCGCGTGCCCGCGGCGTCGACGCCGTGGAGAGCGAGCGCAAACGCATCGAACGCGACCTGCACGACGGGGCGCAGCAGCGGCTGGTCGCCGTGGCGATGAGCCTGGGCCGGGCGCAGCTGAAGCTTGACGTCGACGATCCTGCCGATCCCGCCGCCACCGCCGCCGTGCGCGAACTGGTCGGCGCGGCCCACGCCGACGCGAAACTCGCCGTGTCCGAGCTGCGCGACCTCGCCCGGGGGATCTACTCCCCGGTGCTGCAGGACCGCGGTCTTGACGCCGCGCTGTCGGCGCTGACCGCGCGGATGCCGATTCACGTGGACGTCAAGGTGACGGTGGAACCGCGGCCGCCCGCGCCCGTGGAGACCACGACGTACTTCATCGTCAGCGAAACCCTCGCCAATATCGCCAAGCACGCGGGCGCGGACCGCGCGTCGGTGCGCGTGACCCGCGACGACGACACGGTGGTCGTCGAGATCATCGACAACGGTCACGGCGGCGCGTCCGTGCGTCCCGGCGGCGGGCTGGCCGGCCTCGCCGACCGGGCAGGCACCATCGACGGCGTGCTCACCGTGGTCAGCCCGGCGGGCGGGCCGACGGTCGTGCGCGCCGACCTTCCCGTCCGCTGGTGAAGCGCGACCAGCTGCTCGTCGGAGCTGCCCGGGTTCCTTCCGCGTCGCATGCCCGCCCGGCGTCCGGACGGCACGAGCGCGAACCGACCCCCTAATGGCCCTGCGCACCGGCCCGCCCGCTCGGCCAAGGTCCGCTTTAGACGGTCTTTAGGGGTTGTCGCAGACCTCGGCGGATGTCAAATTTTTCTTGCGTTCCAAGCCATTTCGCACGGCTCGTTTCCGCTGGGGGTTTCACCGCCCGGACAAGGACTGGGGAATCGTATGCACACGTTGACACGCAGGCTGCTGGTGGTGGGAGCCCACGGCGACGACGAAACGCTCGGCGCGGGCGGCACCATCGCCCGGCTCGCCGACGAAGGCGTCACCATTTCGCTTTGCATCCTCACCAACGACGACGGTTCGCGCTCGGCCGCCGGCACCGAAGTCACCAACCGCACCGACGCGATCGAACTCGCCGCCAAAACACTCGGCATCGAACGCGTCCGAGTACACGAATTCGGCGACAACCGCCTCGACACCGTCAGCCACCTCGCACTCAACCAGGTCGTCGAACGCGAAGTCCGCGAATTCGAACCCGACACCATCTTCGCCACCAGCATGTGCGACCTCAGCACCGACCACGCGCTCGTCAGCCGCGCCGCACGAGTCGCGGGACGGCCCGGCAAAGGCCCGGTCCGCGAAGTGCGCACCTTCGAGATCCGCTCCGCCACCGACGTCGGAGAGGCCTCCGGACTGCCCGTCACCTTCCGGCCGAACTGCTGGCAGATTCTCGACGAATCACACGTCGAACGCAAAATCGAAGCCCTGCGCGCCTACGGCAAGGAACTCGAACCGTGGCCGAACCCACGCAGCGAACGCGGCGTCCGCGCCCTCGCCGAATACCGCGGCTCCCAGGTCAGCGCCGGACTCGCCGAGGCCTTCGAAATCGTCCGTTCGGTCCGATGACCGGCTTTTCCTCCGCTTTTCCGCTCGCTTTTTCCACTGCCCATCCAGAAACGGGTGACCAGGAATGACCAGTACTGTCGCTGAATTCGAGACCATCGCCGAACGGAACGAGCTGACGTCGGTCGCGGTGATCGGGATGGGCTACGTCGGCCTGCCGACCGCGCTCGGCCTGCACGCCGGCGGCGTGGGCGTGATCGGCATCGACCTGTCGCAGAACCGCCTCGACTCGATCCGCTCGGGCGAGGTCGACCTCATCGAAGCCGACCACCGCCGGCTTGAGAAAGCCGTGCACCAAGAGGACTTCCAGCTCACCGCGGACTCGGCGCGGATGGCCGAAGCGGACGCGGTGCTGGTGTGCGTCCCGACCGGGCTCGACGAATACCTCATGCCCGACCTCGGCCCGCTGGAGGCGGCGTGCGCGGCGCTGGTCGCGAACGCCCGCCGCGGCCAGACGTTCATCCTCACCTCGACCAGCTACGTCGGCACCTCGAACCGGCTGCTGGTGAAACCACTGGTGGCCAAGGGATTCACCATCGGACGCGACCTGTTCGTGGCGTCCAGCCCAGAGCGGATCGACCCGGGCAACGTCACACACACCCAGGCGGAGACGCCGCGGGTGCTCGGCGGCGTGACCCCGGTGTGCACGGCGATGGCGCAGCGCGTGATCAACGTGCTCACCCCGGCCGTGCACTGCGTCAGCTCGCCGGAAGCAGCCGAGATGACCAAACTGTATGAGAACACCTTTCGCGCCGTGAACATCGCACTGGCCAACGAGTTCGCCGAAATCAGCGACGGCTTCGCGATCGACCCCATCGAAGTCATCGACGCGGCAGCCAGCAAGCCATACGGCTTCATGGCGTTCCATCCCGGCCCCGGCGTCGGCGGCCACTGCATCCCCTGCGACCCGCACTACCTGCTCTGGCAGCTGCGCGCGACGCAGAGCAACGCGCCATTGGTGACCCAGGCGATGCACGCCATCGCGGAGCGCCCGAAGCAGGTTGTCGACCGCGTACTGAACACACTGTCCCGCGAAGGCAAGGGCATGGCGGGTACGCGCGTGCTGGTGGTCGGCGTGACCTACAAGCCCGGTGTCCAGGACGTGCGTTCGTCGTCCGCGCTCGACATCATCGACCTGCTCGCCGCGAAGGGCGCGAAGGTCGGCTACTACGACCCGCTGGTCCCGAACGTCCGAGTGACCGGCGGTTCCCTCGACACCGTCCCTGAGCCGGAGGGCCAGGACTGGGACGTCGCGCTCATCCACACCGTCCAACCCGGCCACGACTACGACTGGCTCGCCGACTGCCCGACCGTCATCGACGCCACCTACCGCCTCGACCGCGCACTCTTCGCGAACTGAGAAAGGGACACTAACGTGCGTTACCTCATCACCGGAGGCGCCGGGTTCATCGGCTCCCACCTCACCGAGCACCTCCTGGCCCGCGGCGACGAGGTCGTCGCACTCGACAACCTCAGCACCGGCACCCTCGACAACCTCGCCAGCGTCGCCGGGCACCCGGGTTTCCGCTTCGTGCGCGGCTCCATCACCGACCCGAACGCAGTCGAATCGTGCATGGCGGGCATCGACGCGATCTTCCACCTCGCCGCCGCGGTCGGCGTGTTCACCATCCTCGACAAGACCATGGACAGCCTCCGCACCAACCTGCACGGCACCGAAAACATGCTCGACGCGGCGCTGCGGCACGACGTGCCGATCCTCGTCGCGTCCACCAGCGAAATCTACGGCAAGAACACCGCGGACGGCCTGCGCGAAGACGACGACCGGATCATCGGCTCGCCGTTGAAGAACCGCTGGTCCTACGCCGAGGCGAAGGCGCTGGACGAGACGTTCGCCCACCTGTACGCGGTAGAGCACGGCCTGCGCACGGTGATCGTGCGGCCGTTCAACACCGTCGGCCCCCGCCAAACCGGACGCTACGGCATGGTCATCCCCCGGTTCGTCACCCAAGCCCTGACAGGCGAACCCATCACCGTCTTCGGCGACGGGCAACAGACGCGCTGCTTCTGCCACGTGCACGACGTCGTACCCGCACTGGCGGAGCTGCTCGCCGACGACACCGCCTACGGCAAGGTCTTCAACCTCGGCAGCAACGAACAGACCACCATCTCCCAGCTCGCCGAGCGCGTGATCGGCGCGACCGGTTCAAGCAGCACCATCGCGAAGGTGCCCTACGAAGAGGCATACGGCGACGGGTACGAGGACATGCAGCGCCGCATCCCCGACTGCACCCGCGCGTACAACCAGATCGGCTTCGTGCCGACGCGCTCGCTGGACGACATCATCGCCGCGGTCGTCGCCGACCGCCGATCCTGACCTGTTCCCGGTTCCGGTGAAGGGCCTCTCGCGGATCTCGCGCGAGAGGCCCTTCACGCGTTCCGGAGCTTGACGTAGACGGCGGCAAGGTGGCTGGCGGCGGTGTTCGCGGACACTCCCAGTACCTCCGCGATCACCGCGACCGGCGTGCCCTGCGCGGCGAGTTCCGCGACCCGCAGCTCTACGTCGGTCAGCACTCTCGCCCCGCATTCGGCCAGGCTTTCCGTCAGCTTCTCCGTCACTGCCCGGCACCGGCCAGTTCGCCCGCCAGCGCGCTCCGTCCGGCCACGCCGAGTTTCCGGTACACCCTGGTCAGATGTTGTTCCACAGTGGACACTGTGATGTACAGCGTCTCCGCGATCTGGCGGTTGGTCCGCCCGTGTGCCGCGAGTTCCGCGACCCGCAGTTCGGCGTCGCTCAGCGCGATCGCGGCCGGCCCGTCCGGATCCGCGCGCGGCGGCTCCGGTCTCGATGCCACCGGACGAGGCGTGAGCGGACGCAACGGCTGTCGTGGTACCTGAACCGGCTTCACCAAGCCTGCCGAGCGTTCCGCGCGCTGGCCGAGCTGGTTGATCGCGCGGACGGTGCGAGCCAGTTCGAGCCGGTCGCCGGATTCCTTGAACGCCTCCGCCGCCCGGTTCAGCAAACCGGACCGCGCGCCGGTGTCTCCCGCGAACGCCAGCACCCGCAGCGCCACCGCCTGAGAGAACGAGTCCGTCGTGTCCGCCAGCTGCTGTTTCGCCAGCTCGACCGCCAAGGTCGGGTTGCGCAGCCGGAGGTTCGCCTCGGCGAGGTCGGTCCGCCACGGTGCCACGGCGGGCAGGTCGAGGTCGCTGTCCCGGAGAATCCGCTGGCATTGCTGGAAATCGCTCACCGCGGAGAGCCCTCGGTTCGTGGCAAGATGGAACTGTCCGCGCGCGCGGAGAAACCGCACCCCGCCGAGCGTCGTGAACACCGATTCCGGCAGTGCGTGGCGCAATACCCCAGCCGCGGCCTTGAACGCTCCTGCCGCGGTGTACGCGGTCAGCATCGTGGCGAGCGGATACGTGATCGCGACGCCCCAGTTCGGTTCGTCAAGCAGCGCGAGCGCTCGGCTCGCCGCCTCCGCCGCGGTGGCCGGCTCGCCGCGACGCAGCAGGAGACTCGCGCCGATAGCGTCGAGCATCGCCTTCCACGTCACCGCACCGCGATACTCCGCTTCCTCGGCCAGCGACGTGCACCAGCCTTCCGCGCGGTCCGCCTTGCCGTCGTAAGCCAGTGCGAGAATCGCGGTGGCCAGCGCTTCCAGCGACGTGTCGGACAGCCGGCAGTTCTGGAGAATCCGTTCCGCACACACCGAAGTCTCTTCGCTGCCACCGACCTGCCAGACGGACGCGAGCGTGGTCGCCGTGCGCATCCAGGGATCCGATGCGTCGACCGACAACGCCGGTACCGTGCCGTAATGCCAATGCGCGGCAAGCGTCAGCTCGGCAGCCGTCCGCGGGTGCAGCGGCTCGAGGTCGTCGCCCAGCCTGACCAGCGCGGACTCGAAGGTCTCCCGGTCGCCGAACCACAACGACTGGCGCACCACCGCGATCCGGTCGGACTGGTCGAGCGATTCGGCTTCGCGCAACGCCGCGAGATGCGGAGCGGCCGCCGCCGGATTGACCCGCCACGTGATCTTGGCCAGCAGCTGCGAAATCATCTGCTGCTCCCACGACGCGGCAGTCGTCGACGCCGCCAGCTGCAGGCAACGGGTAGCGAAGTCGACGTCGTCGCCGAGCATCACCTGCTCCGCCGCCGCGACCAGCACCGGCAACGCCCACTCCGCCTGAGCTTCGCCCGCCGCCACGAGATGCCGGGCGACCTCCGGTGCCGGCAACCCTCGTGCATGCTTCACCTCAGCAGCCCGGATGTGCAACTGCACTTTCTCGGATCCGCGCAACCCGCCGACGACCGCCGCCGCGGCCGGCTGCTGGCGGAACCGCA
The DNA here is from genome assembly GCF_001651785.1 of Amycolatopsis sp. M39. NCBI lineage: Bacteria > Bacillati > Actinomycetota > Actinomycetes > Pseudonocardiales > Pseudonocardiaceae > Amycolatopsis > Amycolatopsis sp. M39. Next base: position 19,633 of record NZ_LWSF01000048.1, on the reverse strand, counting down.
CGCCGTCGACCAGCCCAGTCTCCACAAGCAACCCCGCGGACGCCTCCGCCTCGACCGGGTCCACGCCCGCGACTGCCGCGACCGCGTCCGTCGTCACGTCGGTGTCCAGCACCGCGATCGCCGTCGCCACTTCCCGCAACGGCGAACCGTAGCGATGCAGAAGCCGTTGCACCGCGTCGGAATATACCGGTCCGTCGTCAACCGAGCTGCGACGTGCGTCGACCAAAGCGCTGACCAGCAACGGATTTCCCGCGCTCAGCCCGTGGATCCGCTCGGCTTCGCCGTGGTCCGGGACCAGCTGCGCGATCGCCTCCACCGTGAACGGCGTGAGATGCACGTACCGGTGCGGCTGCGCGGCGAAGTTCATGCCCTCGCCGGAATACCACCCGTCCGGCTGCGTCAGCACCAGCAGCATCCCCGCCGACCGCGCCCGCCGCTGCAACCGCAGCAACAACCGCGCCGACGTCTCGTCAACGTGCTGCACATCGTCGACCGCGATCAGCAGCGACCGCTCCCGCGCCAACCGGTGCAACGCGCTGCACAAGGCGGCGATCCGGTCCTCGCCGTCCGCCGCGGCCAGCATTTCGCGCGGCAACGCCGGGCTCGCCAGCAACTGGTCCAGCACACCTCCGTCGACGTCGCGCTCGTCGGCCGCTCCCGCCGCGGTGAGCGTCAGAACGCCCAGCTCGCGAGCTCGCGCCACCACTTGGTTCTGTACCTGCGTTTTCCCGCTGGCCGGTCCTCCGCCGACCAATACCGTGTCTCCTGCCCCCGCATCGCATTCGATCAGCAGGCCCTCCAGGAGGGACACTGCTTCGTTCGGCTCGGTGCGGCGGTTCTGCCCCCAGTTCACGCCCATCGCAAGCTCCTCGACCCAACGGTCATCTTCCTGCGTGTGCCACAGTCGCAGCCGCCCCCTAAGCCCAGCCAACCGCGATCTAAAGTCACTCAATCTGGTGATCACGATTACCAAGCGTCGCGGTTGCCCCGGCTTTCACCGGCGGCCGCCTGAGGGCGAGAGGCAGATTTCCTCCACGGGGACGGGGTTTTGGCTCCGGAAAGTGATCTTGGCTGCCTCGCTTCGACAGTACGGGTTGACCACTTCGAGCTATAGCGTAATCGAACGCCCGTTCGATTCAATGAAGGCGTGAGCACGACTACGACGCTCCCCGCCTGGCAATTGCCAGACNTGCCAGACCGGGACCTGACCACCAGACTCCTGACCACTCAACGACAGCAGAACGTCGCTTACGCCGCACAACTGGAGACCATCCGGGAACTGGAATCGCGCGGCGCCTTGCCGGAGGGCTACACCTCGACCTCGGCCTACCTGGCGACGATCCTGCACGTGACCCTGCGCGAGGCCCGCTCCCGGCTCGCCCAGGCCACCGGCACGCTGCCGCTGACCTGGAAAGCCCTGTCCGCGGGCGAAATCACCGCCCAGCACGCAGCGGTGATCGCCGAATTCCTCGCTGCCGCCCCGCGGTGGCTGACTCCCGAGGACTACACCGTCGCCGAAGACACCCTGGTGACCCTCGCGGCGCAGGCCAACCCCAGCATCGTCCGCCGCGCCGCGACCCGGCTGAAGATCTACTGGGACAGCGATCCCGCCGACGCACCCGGCTCGCCCGACCTGGACCACGGCTTGGACCCCGACTCGGTTCCCGGCTCGGACTCGGGCTCGCGTCCCGAGGAAGCCGCCCGCCCCCGGCGGGAGTTCCGCTGGCAGTGGACCCAGGGCGGCCGTTTCCGCTTCAGCGGCAACGTAGACCACGAAACCGGCACCCTGATCGAACAACTGCTGGTCCCCCTGGCCGCACCGGACCCCGCGATCACGCCCGGCACCCCCGACCCCCGCACCCCGGCCGAACGCCACGGCGACGCCATCGCCGCGATCGTCGACCTGGCCGCCCGCACCCCGGACCTGCCCGCCAAAGCCGGCGAACGAGCAGTCGCGACGGTGACGGTCGACTTGGAGACCCTGCGAGGCACGGCGAAAACCCTCGTCACAGAAGACGAATCCGTGCTGACCGCGGCTGATCTGCGCCGAATCCTGTGCGACGCCAAGGTCTACCCCGCGGTCCTGGGCACCGAGGGCCAGGTCCTGGACCTGGGCCGCTCCACCCGCACCGCCACGAACGCCCAGCGCCGGGCCCTGGCGATCCGCGACCGCGGCTGCACCTTCCCCGGCTGCGACCGCAGTCCAAAGTGGACCACCCCGCACCACATCGTCCACTGGGCCCATGGCGGTCCCACCGACCTGGACAACCTCGCCTCCTGCTGCGAACGCCACCACCGCCTGCTGCACCACAGCGGCTGGAAGATCGTCATCCGCGAAGGTGCCGTGCACTGGATCCCGCCTTCCATCCTCGATCCGGAGCGGAAACCGCTGCGCAACACCGCCCACAACCCACCGCCCACCCCCTTGCGAACCGCGACCATGAGCACCCCTCCCCCGCCGCGCCAAGGCAGCTAGGGGTCGTCCAGCGCCGCGCACTCCTGGTTTCGCGACCGCGGTGGTGGTTTTGCGAGCACACTCACCACAACCCTGAGCCGCTGACAACCAGGGATCCACCGGGGATAAGGGTGGGTAAACCCCAGGGAAGCTTCAGGAGCACACCCCATGGCTCCGGCGGCCCCATTCCGAGAAACTAGGTACATCAACGAAACACCCCCCTCAACCAGGAGGCCATCATGATGACGATCACCACCGCCCCCGGCGTCACCCAGCGGATGCTCTCGAACGGCCACCTGGAGCTGACCTGCCGCACGTCCAACCGGCACATCGAGTGCGAACCGGTGGCCGCCGCGATGTGGATCGCCCTGAAGCAGCACAACGGCGACGTCGACCGGGCCGCAAGCACCCTGTCCGCCCTGTGGCACACGAACGAAGACGACACCCGCTACGACCTGATCGCCCTGGCCGGTTCCCTGTGCTCCTTGGGCATGGCCACCGAGTCGTGACCGGCACCGCCTGAGCCCGCCTGCACAACGCGCCACGCGACGCACTCGGCCGAAGCCCCAGCACGCCCCCGGACACAACAACCTGCCTGCCCAGCCCCAGGCGTCAGGACTGGTCGAGAGCCCGCTCGATCGCGCGGCGCGCCCGGCCCGCCACCGCCGCAGTCAGGTCCGCGCGCAGCCGCCGCAATCCGGACGACTCCGGCAGCGCCGGCCCGACCACCCGATGCCAGAAGTCCACGCCTTGTCCAGTGTGGAGATCCGCAAGGTCTCCTTGGTGCCGAAGTGCTTGTGCACCCCGGACTTGCTCATCTCCAGCTCGTCGGCGAGCCGTCCGATCGTGACGCCGTCCAGCCCCTCTTCGGAGGTGACCTCGCCCCGGCTGGCCGCCAAGGTCGTGGACGCCCGGTCGACCCGCGAAACCGGACCATTCCGGGTCACCGCGGTCCCCGCGGTCGACAGATTGGGCGACCCGCAGCCGAACCGGGCGGTCGAGGCCGATGGACAACACGTTTTCCAGTGCCCCAGCCGCAGTCGCCCGGGAACTCGCCGATCACCACCAGATACCACCGTTGCGCACCCCGCCGGAGACACCAGCAGCCCGTGCCGATGATCGTGATCGGCACGGGCTGCCAGATGACCAGCGCTAGTTGTCCGCACCGAGCCGTTCGTTGTCCGTCCTGGACTGCCGCAGCGCGGCGACGATCTGCTCGGTCGAAAGAGCGGACTCGGTCACTCGGATTCGTCCCGTTCGTCGGTGCCGCCCATCGCGGAGCGGACCAGGTCGGCCAGGTCCATCGAGGCGACCGCGGCCGCCGCGTCGTCGGTGCCGTTCAATTCCTCGACCGTCTCCTCCGAAGCAGCAGGAGCCAGTTCGGCCAGCAGGTGCCGGGCCAGCGGCAGCGGGCTCGGGTAGTCGAAGATCAGCGTCGCGGGCAGCCGCAGCCCGGTCGCGGCACCGAGCCGGTTGCGCAGCTCCAGCGCGGCGAGCGAGTCGATGCCCAGGTCGGTGAAGCCCTTTTCGACCCCGACCGCTGATGCGTCGTCGTATCCGAGGACTGCCGCCGTGTGCTCGCGCACCAGGTACAGCGCCGCCGAGTCCCGCTCGTCCGCCGGGAGCGTGGCGAGCTTGTCGGCGAACCCGGCTTCCGGCTCTGCCGACGAGGCGACGGCCGCCCGCCGCGGTGCGACAGTGACGAGGCCCTTCAGCAGTGCCGATGCCCGGTCGGCGTCCTTGAGGTGGAGCTTCACCGGCACCAACGCCGCCGACGAAGCAGCCAGCGCGGCGTCGAACAGCTCCAGCCCCTCAGCCGCGGACAGTTCCGCGACCCCGGACCGGGCGATATGCGCCAGGTCCACCTCGCCGTCGGTGCCTTCCCACGGACCCCACGCGAGCGAGGTCGCGGGGAGGCCGAGAGAAGAGCGGTGCTCGGCCAGCGCGTCCAGGAACACGTTGCCAGCCGCGTAGTTCGCCTGTCCCGCGGCGAGCAGCAGGCCGCCCGCCGAGGAGTAAAGGACGAACGCCGCGAGATCCCGGCCAGCCGTCAGCTCGTGCAGGTTCCATGCCGCGTCGACCTTGGGCTGCAACACGTTCTCGACCTGCTCCGGTGTCAAGGCACTCAGCACCGCGCTGTCCATCTGCCCGGCCGCGTGCACCACGGCGGTCAGCCGCGGCAGCGTGTCGAGCAGCTTCTCCAGTGCCTCCCGGTCGGTGACGTCGCACTCGGCCACCGTCACCTTCGCGCCCTCGCCGGCCAGTTCGTCGACCAGTCCCCGCGCCCCCGCCGCGTCGAGACCGCGACGGCTGGTCAGGACCAGGTCACGGGCACCGCGAGCGACCAGGTGCCGGGCCAGCAGCCCGCCGAGCAAGCCCGCGCCGCCGGTGATCAGCACCGTGCCGTCCGGGTCCCATTCGACCGTCTCGCCGACCTCGGTGACCCGGGTCAGCCGCGGCACGCGCACCTCGCCGTTCCGCACTCGGGCCTCCGGCTCGCCGGACGCGACGACCGCGGGCAGCGCCCGAGCCGACTCCGCCGCGGCGTCGAGGTCCACGACCTGGATCCGGCCGGGGTTCTCCGCCTGCGCGGCCCGCACCAGACCCCAGACCGGAGCCTGCGCCAGCTCGCCGCGAGTGACCACGACCAGCTTTCCGTCCCCGGCCGACAGCCAATTCTGCAAGTGCCGCAACGTTTCCTGCACCACCTGGTGCACCTGCGAAGGCACCGCTCCGGTGCCGGAACCGACCGGCAGCACCAGGACATCCGCATCGACCGGCTCGGCCTTCAGCGGCACCCCGAGACCGAGGTCATCGGTGCCGAGCACCGCCCAGCCGTCCAGCGAAGGCACCAGCCGGACGCCCGAAGCGGGCTGCCATTCGATCCGGTACAGCGAGTCCGGCACCTTCGTGCCGAGCTGGCCTTCCGACACCGGCCGCGTGACCAGCGAAGCGATCTGGGCCACCGGAGCACCAGCAGCATCCGCCAGGTCGAGCGACGAACCGCTCTCGGTCTCGCGGACCCGCACTCGCAGCGCGGTCGCACCGCTGGCCTGCAGCGACACCGAGTTCCACGCGAACGGGATCGTCGTTTCGGTCAGCGCCTTCGGACCGCCCGGGATCAGGAAATCCGTCGCGCCGAGTGCCGAGTCGAGCAGGCCCGGGTGCAGGCCGAATTCGTTCGCCGCGGTGCCTTCCGGCAGCGCGACCTCGGCGTACACCTCGCCTTCGCGCAGCCAGATCGCCCGCAGGTTGCGGAACGTCGGCCCGTAGCCGAAGCCGAGGCCGGCCAGGTCGTCGTACAACCCGGTCAGGTCAACCGATTCGGCACCGGACGGCGGCCACTCGCTCAGCGAGAATTCCGCGGCCGCGCCGTTGGCCAGCGTGCCCGCGGCGTGCTGAACCCAGCCCGCCTCCGTCCGCGAGTGCACCGACAGTTCCCGGCGACCGCTGCCGTCCGGCGCGCTGATGACTACGCGCAGGTCGACCCCGTCGTCGGCCAGCAGCAATGGCGCCTGCTGGGTCAGCTCCTCCAGGAGATGGCAACCGACCTGCTCCCCGGCGTGCACCGCCAGCTCGACGTACGCGGTGCCGGGCAGCATCGTCCGCCCCATCACCACGTGGTCAGCGAGCCACGGCTGCGTCGCGACCGACAGCCGTCCGGTCAGCACCGCGCCGCCGTCCGGCAGTTCCACCAGGGCGCCCAGCAGCGGGTGTCCGGCGGACTGTGCGCCCAAAGTGCTGACGTCGCCGGTCGGCTTCGTCGCGTCGAGCCAGTACGACTTGTTCTGGAACGCGTAGGTCGGCAGGTCCACAGTGGACGCACCTTGGCCGGCGAACAGCGCCTTCCAGTCGATCTTCGCGCCCCGGGAGTACAGCGTGGCCAGTGCGGTGAACACGGTCGGCACCTCGGCCCGGCCTCGGCGCATCGCGGGCACCTGGACAACCCGGTCCGGCCGGTCGGCGACCGCGGTGTCGCATTCGCGAGCCATCCCGGTGAGCACCGCGTCCGGACCCAGCTCCACGAACCGGGTCACCCCAGCGGCCAGCAAAGTGCTGACCCCGTCGGCGAACCGGACGGCCTCCCGCACGTGGCCCACCCAGTACTGCGGCGAGCACAGCTCGGCGGCGGTCGCGATCTTGCCGGTCACGTTCGACACCACCGGGATCGACGGCGCGGAGTAGCTGAGCTTCTCCGCCACCACCGAGAACTCGGCCAGCATCGGCTCCATCAGCGACGAGTGGAACGCGTGCGACACGACCAGCTGCTTCGTGCGGCGGCCGGCGTCGGAGAAGGTCGCCATCGCGGCCTTCACGTCCTCTTCCGGACCGGAGATGACCACCGACCGCGGCCCGTTCACCGCCGCGACGTCGACGCCGGAAGGCAGCGAGGCTCGCACCTCGTCCTCGGTGGCCGCGATCGCCGCCATCGCGCCTCCGGCCGGCAGCGCCTGCATGAGCCGGCCGCGAGCGGCGACCAGCGAGCAGGCGTCGGCCAGCGAGAACACCCCGGAGACGTGCGCCGCGGCGAGTTCGCCGATCGAGTGCCCGGCGAGGTAATCCGGCCTGACGCCCCACGATTCGACCAGCCGGTACAGCGCGACCTCGATCGCGAACAGCGCGCATTGCGTGTACGCGGTCTGGTTGAGCAGCGGCGAGTCTTCCCAGATCACCTGCTTGAGCGGGGTGTCCAGCTCGACGTCGAAGAGTCCGCAGATCTCGTCGAACGCTCCGGCGAAGGCCGGGAACGCCTCGTACAGCCCGCGTCCCATGCCCGGCTGCTGCGCGCCCTGTCCGGTGAACAGGAACGCCGTCAGGTCGGCCGCGCTGACCGTGCCGGCCACGGTGCCCGCCGGGGTCCTGCCGTCGGCCAGTCCGTCGAGCGCCTTCAGCGCCGCTTCGCGGTCGGCCGCCAGGACCACCGCGCGGTGGTCGAGCGCGGCGCGTCCGGTGGCCAGCGAGTAGCCGATGTCGGTCAGGCTGACGTCCGGGTTGGCCCGCAGGTGTGCGGCCAGCCGGGCGGCCTGGTCGGCGAGCGCCGGGGCGACCGAACCGGCCAGCGGCAACGGGATCGCCGGGAGTTCCGGTGCGGTGCGCCGGGTTTCCTTGGCCGGAGCGGGCGGGGCCTCCTCGATGATGATGTGCGCGTTGGTGCCGCTGATGCCGAAGGACGAGACGCCAGCACGACGCGGGTGACCGTTGCGCACCCACGGCCGAGGTTCGGTGAGCAGCTCGATGTTGCCCGTGGTCCAGTCGACGACCGGCGACGGCGCGTCGACGTGCATCGTCTTCGGCAACATGTTGTGCCGCAACGCTTGCACGACCTTCATCACGCCGGCCGCGCCACCGGACGCCTGTGCGTGCCCGATGTTCGACTTCACCGAACCCAGGTACAGCGGCCGGTCGCGGTCCTGGCCGTAGGTGGCCAGCAGCGCCTGCGCCTCGATCGGGTCGCCCAGCTTGGTACCCGAGCCGTGTGCCTCGACAGCGTCCACATCGGACGGATTCAATCCACCAGCGGCGAGCGCCGCGTGGATCACGCGTTCCTGCGAGGGGCCGTTCGGGGCGGTCAGGCCGTTGGACGCACCGTCCTGGTTGACCGCGCTGGAGCGGACCACCGCGAGCACCTCGTGCCCGTTGCGCTGCGCGTCGGACAACCGTTCCAGCAGGAGCAGACCCGCACCCTCGGCCCAGCCGACGCCGTCGGAAGCCGCGGAGAACGACTTCGACCGGCCGTTGGGCGAAAGCACGCCCTGACGGCTGGAGTCGACGAACAGGTCCGACTGCGACAGCACCGTGACACCGCCGGCGAGCGCCAGTCCGCACTCGCCCGCCCGCAGCGCCTGCACCGCGAGGTGCAGCGTGACCAGGGAGGACGAGCACGCGGTGTCGACCGTCATGCACGGGCCCTCAAGACCGAGCAGGTAGGAGATGCGGCCGGAGACGACCGCGCCCGAGCTGCCGTTCGGGATGTAGGCGGCGACGTCGAGCGGAGCGCCCGGGGCGCGGCTGCCGTAGTCGTCGTACATCGCGCCGGTGAAGACACCGGTCAGGCTGCCGCGCAACGCGGTCGGGTCGATCCCGGCGCGTTCGATGGCCTCCCACGCGGTTTCCAGCAGGAGCCGCTGCTGCGGGTCCATCGCCATCGCCTCGCGCGGGCCGATGCCGAAGAACGCCGGGTCGAACTCCGCCGCGTCGTGCAGGAAGCCGCCCTCGTTGGCATAGGTCTTGCCGCGCTTGCCCCGCTCCGGGTCGTAGATGCCTTCGGTGTCCCAGCCGCGGTTGGTCGGGAAGCCGGAGACCGCGTCGACCTCGTCGACCAGCAGCCGCCACAGGTCCTCCGGCGACCGGACGCCGCCGGGGTAGCGACACGCCATGCCGACGATCGCGATCGGTTCCTGCATCGACGCGTTCGTCCGGGCCGTCGTCGCCGGGGTCTTCGCGACCGCGCCGAGCAGCTTGCCCTTGACGAAGTCCGCGACGGCCTTGGCGGTCGGGTGGTCGAAGATCAGCGTCGCGGGCAGGGTGAGGCCGGTCGCGGTGCCGAGGAGGTTGCGGAGTTCGACCGCGGCGAGCGAGTCGAAGCCCAGTTCCTTGAACGCCCGGGTTCCGTCCACTTCGGACTTGTCGGCATAGCCGAGCACGGTGGCCACCTGCGTGCGGACGAGGTCGAGCAGCACCCGGTCCCGTTCGCTTTCGACCAGCGCGGCCAGTTCGCCGGCGAGCGCGTTGTCCGCCGCCTTGGCCGCCTTCGCCACGCGACGTGCCTTCGGCGGCACGAAACCACGCAGCAGCGCGGGCAGTTCGTCGGTGCGCGCCCGCAGTGCCGGGACGTCCACGCGAAGCGGCGCGATGACCGCGTCTTCGGTGGCCACGGCGGCGTCGAACAGGGCGAGACCCTGCTCGGCGGTCACCGCGGGCAGGCCGAGGCGGGCCATCCGGGCGAGGTCGGCTTCGGCGAGGTCGCCGCCGAGTCCGGTGTTCTCCGCCCACAGACCCCAGGCCAGCGCGGTAGCCGGAAGCCCGGCCGCACGCCGGTGTTCGGCGAGCCCGTCAAGGAAGGCGTTGGCCGCCGCGTAGTTCGCCTGCCCGGCCGGAAGTACCTGGCCGCCCGCCGAGGAGAACATGACGAACGCCGACAGCTGCCGGTCGGCGGTCAGCTCGTGCAAGTGCCAGGCCGCGTCGGCCTTCGGTCGCAGCACCGCGGCTAGCTGCTCAGCGGTGAGCGAATCGAAGACGCCGCTGTCGGCGGTACCGGCGGCGTGCACGACCGCGCCGAGGTCCGGCAGGCCGTTGATCAGCTGCTCGACCGCCGCGCGGTCAGCAACGTCGCAGGCCGCCACCTGGACCGTCGCGCCCAGGTCAGTCAGCTCTTCGGCCAGCTGCGCGGCACCCGGTGCGGCAAGCCCGCGACGGCTGGTGAGCACGAGACTCCGCACGCCGTGCTCGGCCACCAGGTAACGCGCCAGCAGACTGCCGAGACCGCCGGTGCCACCGGTGATCAGGACCGTGCCGTCCCACGACGCGGTGCCGGTCGATTCGGTGCGGGTGTAGCGCGGAGCGAGCACCGAACCGGCGCGGATCGCGGCTTCCGGCTCGCCCGAAGCGACCACCGCGGCGATCGTCTCGACCTTCGTGTCCGCGTCCGCGTCGATCAGGAACACGCGTCCGGGGTGTTCGGCTTGCGCCGCCCGGGCGAGGCCCCACAGCAGACCCTGCGTGACGTCCACCGTGGACGCCGTCGACGCCGTGGACTCGCCCGCCGGAACCGCCGCCTGCGTGACGATCGCGAGTTTCGTGTCGGTCAGCCGCGTTTCGGCCAGCCACGCCTGGATCTCGGCGAGCAGCCACGTCGCGTTCGCCCGAGCCGCTTCCGGCACCGCGCCCGCCGCGGCAGGCACCGAGAGCGTCACGAGACCGGGCACCGGCTCGCCGCGATCGACGGCCCCGAGCAGGTCCGCGAACCCGCTGTAGGTCGCGGCCACGCCGACCCGGCCACGGCCGATCGCGACGACGTCGCCCGGCTCCGCGGCCGGGACCGGCACGGACTGCCAGCCGATCTTGAGCAGTGAACCGTCGGTGGTCTCCGCCGGTGCGGCCAGTTCGGTCCGCACCGGCCGCGAGACCAGCGACTCGACCGACGCGACCGGGTTGCCTTCGCTGTCGGCGACCTCGATCGAGGACAGCTCGTCGCCGTCCAGCCGCACGATCCGCACCCGCAGCACCGAAGCGCCGACCGCGTGCAGGGTGACGCCGTTCCAGACGAACGGAAGCAGCGTCGAACCGCTCGGGTCGCCGAGGAGGTCGGCGTGCATCGCGGTGTCGAGCAGCGCCGGGTGCAGGCCGTACGAGCCCGCCGTGGACGCGGCCGGTTCCGGCAGCGCGACCTCGGCGAACACCTCGTTGCCCCGTCGCCACGCGGCCGTGAGCCCCTGGAATGCCGGGCCGTAGCCGTAGCCACGCTCGTTGAGCCGCTCGTACGCACCCTCGACCGGGATCGGGGTCGCGCCCGCCGGCGGCCATTCGGTGAGGCCAGCGGGTTCCGGCCGGGCAGTCGCGGACAACGTGCCCAGCGCGTGCTGGGTCCAGTCGCCGTCCGATTCGACCGGGCGCGAGAACACGGTGACTGGGCGACGCTCGCCGTTCGCGGGGCCAACCACGACCTGCAGCGCGACCGCGCCGTCCGGCGGCAGGACGAGCGGCGCTTGCAGCGTCAGCTCCTCCACCGTCGGGTGGCCCACCTGGTCACCGGCGGCGACGGCCAGTTCGACGAACCCGGTGCCGGGCACCAGGATCGCGCCCTTCACCACGTGGTCGGCGACCCACGGCACCGAAGCCGCGGACAACCGTCCGGTGAGGACAGTGGTGTCCGAACCGGACAGTGCCACGACCGCGCCCAGCATCGGGTGCGCCAGCGGCTGCTGACCGACTGAAGTGACGTCGCCGGACGGAGTCGCGTCGAGCCAGTAACGCTTGTGCTGGAAGGCATACGTCGGCAGGTCCAGCCGGACCGGACCGTCGCCGAGCAGCGGCCCGAGCTTCACCGCGCCGCGGATGTGCAGGCGACCGGCCGCGGTGAGCGCGGTGCGCACCTCGTCCTGGTCGCGCCGTCCGAACGGAACGAACTCGGCTTCGGCGCTCTGCTGGCCGAGCGCGGACAGCACGCTGTCCGGCCCGATCTCCAGGAAAGTCCGGACCCCGCTCTCCGCCAGGGTCGTGACCGCAGCGCCGAATCGGACGGTCTCGCGGACATGGGTGACCCAGTACTCCGGGGACCGCAGCTCGTCGTCGGTGGCGAGTTTCCCAGTGACCGTCGAGACAATCGGGATCCTCGGCGCCTCGTATGTCAGCCCCGAGGCGATCTCGCGGAACTCGTCGAGCATCGGCGTCATCAGTGGCGAATGGAACGCGTGGCTCACGCGCAACCGTCGCGTTTGGACATCGCCGGCAGCCCGCTCGATCTCGGCGACCACGTCCGCCTCGCCCGAGACGACCACGGCGGCCGGGCCGTTCACCGCTGCGATGCTGACCGCGTCCTCGTGGCCTCGCAGCAGTTCCCGGACCGCGTCTTCGGTCGCGGCGAGCGAGACCATCGCGCCGCGACGGTCGTTCAGCGCGCCCATCAGCCGGCCGCGCGCGGCGACCAGTTTTGCCGCTTCCTCAAGGGAAAGCACACCCGCGACGTGGGCCGCGGCCAGCTCGCCGATCGAGTGCCCGGCGAGCGCGTCGGGCCGGAAGCCCCACGACTCGGCGAGCCGGAACAGCGCGACCTCGACCGCGAAAAGCCCGGTCTGGGTGTACTGAGTCTGGTCCAGCAGACCGCGGTCGGCGAGTTCGGTGGTGCCGAACACGACGTCTCGCAACGGAACGTCGACGAGCGGGTCGATCGCCGCACACACCGCGTCGAACGCGGTCGCGAAGCCCGGGTACGCGTCGTACAGCTGGCGTCCCATGCCGACCCGCTGCGCGCCCTGACCGGAGAACAGGAAGGCGAGCTTCCCGTCCACGGCCTGCCCGGTCGGCGCGTCTCCGCCAGCCAGCGCGTCGAGTCCGTCAGCGAGTTCTCTCGTGGTCTCGGCGACAACGACCGCGCGGTGTTCCAGCGAGGCACGCGTCGCAGCCAGCGAACGCGCGACCTCCGCGACGGAAACACCTTCAGCGATCCAGGAACGCAGTCGCGCCGCCTGTCCCCGCACCGCTGCGGCGGACCGGCCGGACAGCGCGACCGGCGCGATCGTCTGCGTCTCCGACGGCCGCTCGACCGGAATCGCCGGTGCCTGCTCCAGGATCACGTGCGCGTTCGTGCCGCTGATGCCGAACGACGACACCGCGGCGCGCCGCGGCCGGCCGACCTGCCACTCCCGCGACTCGGTCAGCAGCCGGACCGCACCAGTCTCCCAATCGACCACAGTGGACGGACGGTCCACGTGCAGCGTCTGCGGCAACTGGCCGTGCTGCATCGCCATGACCATCTTGATGATGCCCGCGACACCCGCTGCGGCCTGTGTGTGCCCGATGTTGGACTTGATCGACCCGAGCCACAACGGCTCTTCTCGGCCCTGGCCGTAGGTGGCCAGCAGTGCCTGTGCCTCGATCGGGTCGCCCAGCGTGGTGCCGGTGCCGTGGCCCTCCACAGCGTCCACTTCGGACGGCTGCAGACCAGCATCAGCCAGCGCCTTGGCGATCACCCGCTGCTGCGAAGGACCATTCGGCGCGGTAAGGCCGTTCGACGCGCCGTCGTGGTTCACCGCGGAGCCCCGGAGGACCGCGAGCACCGGGTGGCCGTTGCGACGTGCGTCAGACAGCCGCTCGACGAGCAGCATGCCCGCGCCCTCGCCCCAGCCGGTGCCGTCCGCCGCTTCGGCGAACGCCTTGCACCGGCCGTCGGCGGAAAGCCCGCGCTGACGGCTGAAGTCGATGAAAGTGTCCGGAGTGGACATCACGGTGACACCGCCGGCCAGCGCCAGCGTGCACTCGCCGCGACGCAGTGCCTGCACCGCCCAGTGCAGTGCGACCAGCGACGACGAGCACGCGGTGTCCACCGTGACGGTCGGGCCTTCCAGCCCGAGCGCGTACGACACCCGGCCGGACACGACGCTGGCGAGGCTGCCGTTGCCGAGGTAGCCCGCGATGTCGTCGGAAACCGTGCCGAGGCGGGTCCCCCAGTCGTGGTACATCACGCCGGCGAACACCCCGGTCGCGCTGCCGCGCAGGCCGACCGGGTCGATTCCGGCCCGCTCGAAGGCTTCCCAGGAGACCTCCAGCAGCAGCCGCTGCTGCGGGTCCATCGCCGCCGCCTCGCGCGGGCTGATCTCGAAGAAGTCCGCGTCGAACTCGGCCGCGTCGTGCAGGAAGGCGCCGTGCTTGACGTAGGAGCGGCCGGGCTTGCCGGGCTCCGGGTCGTAGAGGGAGTCGACGTTCCAGCCACGGTCGACCGGGAAGCCGGACAGCGCTTCCTCGCCCTCGGACACGAGCCGCCACAGGTCTTCCGGCGTCTCGACGCCACCCGGGTAGCGGCAGGCGATGCCGACGATGGCGATCGGTTCCTCCGGGTCCACAGTGGTCACCGGAGTGACCGTCTGCACCGGGGTGAGACCGGCCAGCCGCGACGCCAGGTACTCGGCGAGCGCACGCGGCGTCGGGTAGTCGAACACCAGCGTCGCGGGCAACCGCATGCCGGTGACCGAATCGAGGATGTTGCGCAGTTCCACCGCGGCCAGCGAGTCGAACCCGATCTCGCCGAACGGGCGGGCCGGGCTGATCGCGTCCGCGCTGTCGTGGCCGAGAACGGCCGCGACGTGCGTGCGCACCAGGTCGAGCAACGCTCGGTCCCGGTCGGCCTCGGCGAGGTGCGCGAACCGCTCGGCGAACTGCCGCTCGGGCGTCACTTCCCCGCTGGCGACGGCGATCCGGCGACGGCCTGCGGGAATGAGCCCGCGCAGCACCGCCGGGACATCCTCGCCGCGCGACCGCAGGGCAGCGCGGTCAACGCGGGTCGGGACGACCGTCGGAACACCGGTGCCGAGCGCAGCGTCAAGAGCGGCAAGGCTTTCCGGCACGGTGAGCGGAGCCAGCCCCAGCCGCGTGATCCGATTTCGGTCCACTTCGGACAGTGTCGCGCCCATGCCGATCGCTTGACCGGCGTCGGGTGCCCACAGCCCCCAGGCCAGCGACGTCGCGGGCAAGCCGGCGGCGTGCCGGTGCTCGGCCAGTGCGTCGAGGAAGGTGTTGCCTGCGGCGTAGTTCGCCTGTCCGGCACCGTCGGCGAGCCCCGCCGAGGAGGAGAACAGCACGAACGCCGACAAGTCCAGCTCCGCGGTCAGCTCGTGCAGCGCCCACGCCGCGTCGAGCTTCGGGGCCAGCACCGCGTCGAGCTGCTCGGCGGTCAGCGAGCCGATCATCGCGTTGTCGAGCACGCCAGCGGTGTGCACGACGGCGGACAGCGGGTGCTCGGCCTTCTTGATCGCCGCCGCCAGCGAACGCTTCTTGCTGACGTCCGAGGCGACCACCTTCGCGGTCGCACCCAGCTCCGCCAGCTCTTCGACCAGTTCGGCCGCGCCCGGTGCGTTGAGGCCGCGACGGCTGAGCAGCAACAGGCTGCGGACGCCGTGTTTCGTGACGAGGTGCTTCGCGACCTGGGCACCGAGACCGCCGGTGCCGCCGGTGATCAGCACGGTGCCGTCGGCGCGCCAGGTCGGCTCCCCGCCTTCGGCGGCCAACCGGACCATCCGGCCGGTCGAGACCGTGTCACCGTCGATGCGCAGCTCCGGTTCGCCCGAGCCGAGCGCGGTGGCCAGGGTCGCCGCCGTGACCGTGCCCTCGACCAGGACCACGCGACCAGGGTGTTCGGCCTGCGCCGAACGCACCAGCCCGCGGACCGCGGAGTCGGCCAGCGAGCCGCGCGTCAGCACGACCAGGCGCGCACCGGCGTAGCGGTCGCCTTCCAGCCACTGCTGCAGCACAGTCCGCACGCGGTGCGCGGTCTGCTTGGCAGCGGCGGCGATGTTATTGCCCGGCACGGAAACCGGCAGCAGCACGACGTCGGGCACTTCGACCAGCGACACCAGCGAGTCGACCACCGGAACGTCGAAACCGCTGATCGAGCCCAGCGAAGCCAGCGTCGGCAGCTCGGCCGAGCCGGTGACCGGCGTCCATTCGACGGTGTACAGCAGGTCACGCGCCTGGGTGCCGAGGTCGGCCTCGCGGACCGGCCGCGAGCGGAACGACTCGACTGACAGCACCGGCATACCGGCCACGTCCGTCACGTCGATCGAGACGCCGCCGGTGGCCGGGGACGTGATCCGCACCCGGACCTCGGTCGCGCCGGAAGCATGCAGCCGCACGCCGGTCCACGCGAACGGCAGCCGGATCTCGTCCGGCTCGCGTGCCTCGCCCGGGGCGAAGTCGGTGGCGTGCAGGACCGCGTCCAGCAGCGCCGGGTGGACGCCGAACGCCGCGTCGCGACCGGTCGCGGGCAACGCGACCTCGGCGAACACAGTGCCGGCTACGTCGTCACGCTTCCACGCGGTGCGCAGGCCCTGGAACAGCGGGCCGTAGCCGTAACCCTGCTCGGCCAGTTCGGAGTACAGCTCCGACGTGGCCACGACCTCCGCACCAGCGGGCGGCCATTCGCCGGGCGGCGCGGGCTCGACCACCGGGCCGGCGGCGAGGACGCCGACGGCGTGCCGGGTCCAGGCCGCGTCGGCGTCGTGGTCGGGACGGGAGTGGAACTCGATCGTGCGGCGGCCGTCGACGTCCGGGCCGACCAGCGTCTGCAGCGCGACACCACCGGTCTCCGGCAGCGCGAGCGGGGCCTGCAGCGTCAGCTCGTCGACCACGCCAAAGCCGACCTGCGCGGCGGCGTGCAACGCCATCTCGACGAACGCGGTGCCCGGCAGGACCGGGGTGCCCGCGATCGCGTGGTCAGCCAGCCACGGGTGCGTCCGGAGCGCGACGCGACCGGTGAGGACCAGACCGTCGTCGCCTGCCAGACCGATTTCAGCGGCAAGCAACGGGTGCCCGGAAGCCAGCTGGCCGAGGTCCGCCGCGTCGCCGTGGCCGGTCGGCGCGGTGAGCCAGTAGTGCTGGTGCTGGAAGGCATACGTCGGCAAGTCGACAATCCGCGCCGAGCCGAAGACCGCCGCCCAGTCGATCGCCACGCCGCGGGTGTGCAGGCGGCCGAGTGCGGTCGCGAGGGTGGTGGCCTCGGGCCGATCGCGGCGCTGCGCGGGGGTGAACGCGATGGCGTCGCTCGTGCCGGCGGCCATCGCCGAGAGCACGGCGTCCGGGCCGACCTCGATCGCGGTGGTCACACCAGCGTCGACCAGGGCCTGGACCCCGTCGGCGAACCGCACCGCGCGACGGACGTGCCACAGCCAGTACCCCGGCGAGCACAGTTCTTCGGCGGTCGCGATCCGGCCGGTCACGTTGGAGACGACCGGGATCGCCGGGGCCGCGTAGTCGACCACCTCGAGGATCTCGCGGAACTCGGCCAGCATCGGCTCCATCAGCGGCGAGTGGAACGCGTGCGACACACGCAGCTCGCTGATCTTGCGGCCCTGCATGCGGAACACCGACACGACGGCTTCCACCGCCTCGCGCTCGCCGGAGACGACGACCGACGTCGGGCCGTTCACCGCGGCCAGGCTGACCTGGTCGCCCAGCAGCGGCTGGACCTCGTCCTCGGTCGCCGCGATGGCGACCATCGAACCTCCTTCCGGAAGCGCCTGCATGAGCCGTCCGCGAGCAGCGACGACCAGGCACGCGTCGGCGAGCGACCACACGCCCGCGACGTGCGCGGCGGCCAGTTCGCCGATCGAGTGGCCGAGCAGGATGTCCGGCCGCACGCCCCACGATTCGAGCAGCCGCGCCAGCGCGACCTCGACCGCGAACAGCGCGCACTGCGTGTACTGCGTCTCGTTCAGTTCCTCGGCGTTGTCGCCGAAGAGGACGTCGCGCAGCGGGGTCTCCATCTGCACGTCGAGGTGGTCGACGGCCTCGTCGAAGACCTCGGCGAACTTCGGGCATTCCAGGTACAGCTCGCGCCCCATCGCGAGGCGCTGCGAACCCTGTCCGGTGAACAGCATCGCGAGCTTGCCCGGGGTGCGCTCGCCGATGACGACATTCGGGTCCTGCTCCCCCGCCGCCAGCGCCTGCAACCCGCGCACGGCGTCGGCGACGTTCTCCGCGACCACCACGGCGCGCTGGTCGTGCGCGGCGCGGGTGGTGGCGAGCGAGAAGCCGAGGTCAGTCAGGTTGCCGCTTTCCACAGTGGACACCAGTGCGGCGGCCTGCGCCTTCAGCGCTTCCGCGCTGCGCGCCGAGACAACGAGCGGCACGACCGGCAGCTCGGCACTGGTGGTTTCCACGGTCTCGACGACCGGAGCCTGCTCGATGATGACGTGCGCGTTGGTCCCGCTGACGCCGAACGACGAAACGCCAGCGCGGCGCGGACGTTCGATCGCCGGCCATTCCCGCTGCTCGGTCAGCAGCTCGACGGAGCCCGTGGTCCAGTCGACGTGTGGCGTCGGCTCGTCCACGTGCAGCGTCTTCGGCAGCACGCCGTGCCGCATCGCCTCGACCATCTTGATCACACCCGCGACACCCGCCGCGGCCTGCGTGTGGCCGATGTTCGACTTGATCGACCCGAGCAGCAACGGCGTCTCGCGGTCCTGCCCGTAGGCGGACAGCAGCGCCTGCGCCTCGATCGGGTCACCAAGCCGGGTGCCGGTGCCGTGTGCCTCGACGGCGTCCACATCGGACGCTTCCAAGCCAGCGTCGGCCAGCGCACGCTTGATCACACGCTGCTGCGACGGGCCGTTTGGCGCGGTAAGGCCGTTCGACGCGCCATCGGAGTTGATCGCCGAGCCGCGGACCACGGCTAGCACCGCGTGTCCATTCGCGACTGCGTCGGAAAGCCGTTCCAACACCAGCACGCCAACACCCTCAGCGAAGCCAGTGCCGTCCGCGGCGGCCGCGAAAGCCTTGCACCGGCCGTCTTCCGCCAGACCACGCTGACGGCTGAAAGCGGTGAACGTGCCCGGCGCACCCATCACCGCGACGCCACCGGCCAGCGCGAGCTGAGTTTCGCCGCGCCGCAACGCCTGCACCGCCAAGTGCAGCGCGACCAGCGAACCGGAGCAAGCGGTGTCGACGGTCAGCGTCGGCCCCTCCAGACCGAGCGCGTAAGCGACGCGACCGGAGACGACGCTGGGCGCGTTGCCGGTGAGCATGTACCCGTCGAGACCGTCGGGAGCTTCGTGCAGCCGCGGGCCGTACTCCTGCGCCTCCGCGCCGATGTACACGCCTGCCGGAGTGCCGCGCAGCGTGGACGGGTCGATCTTGGCCCGCTCCAACGCTTCCCACGCGGTCTCCAGCACGAGCCGCTGCTGCGGGTCCATCGCGGACGCTTCGCGCGGCGCGATGCCGAAGAACCCGGCATCGAATTCCCCGGCGCCGGGCAGGAATCCGCCCGAGGTCACGTAGCTGCTGCCCGGCTTGTCGGGGTCCGGGTCATACAGGCTGTCGAGGTCCCAGCCGCGGTCCTCCGGGAAACCGGAGATGGTGTGCACCCCCTCGGCGACCAGCTGCCACAACGCTTCCGGCGACACCGCGCCGCCCGGGTAGCGGCAGCCGATGCCGACGATGGCGACCGGCTCGTCGTTCGCCGCACCGGCGGCCAGCGCCGCGACGGACTCCTGGACGCCGAACACCTCGGCGTGCAGGAAGCGGGTGACCGCGGCCGGGGTCGGATAGTCGAAGGCCAGCGTCACCGGCAGCTCCAGCCCGGTCGCGTCGGTCAGCTGCGCGTGCAGCTCCACCGCCGCGAGCGAGTCGAAACCGTGGTCGGAGAACGCTTTCTCCGGGTCGAGGACGGCCGGAACCTCGGGCAGCGCGGCCTGCAGCGCCGCCCGCGTCGCGTCGTGGACCACGCCGGCGAGGAACCCCGCGCGGTCCGCCGGCGGCAGAAGCGTCAGCCGCTCCGCGAAGCCGGATTCCCGATTCTTCTCACTCTCACGCATTGCGCACTCCACCGCGGTAGCCAGGCAGCATTCATGGGTCGTCGATCGGATCGTAGGGCGGACTCGGGCCGCGCCGGATCCCCAGAAAACGTCGTTAGGGGCGGGAAATCACCAGGCGATGCGCAGGAGCGACGGACCCCGCACGATGACGCCGTAC
>NZ_LWSF01000047.1:0-27890 GCF_001651785.1 Amycolatopsis sp. M39 | reverse complement strand
CTCAAGATCAAAGCAGGTCACGTCACCTACTTCGAGGACAGGCCCTAGATTGCCAGTGCGGGGCACTCTGTTCTGGCGGGAAGGAAAACGAGCGATGAGGAGCACAACTGGCACCGGCGCTGGCAAGAGCGCCACCAGCCCGTAGACCGCGTATTTCGTGCCGAGCGGGTCGTCCTGACGTTCGAGCGCGCTCGCGATCGGACCACCGGTCTCCGTGACAGCCTCGACCCGGCAAGGCAGGTTGTCTGGGTGCAACCACCTCACGTGCAGGAAAAGCGGCACGATGACGTCCGGGCCTAGGGCCGCAGCTCGCTCCAGCACGCTTCGCAGCCCGGTCTCGTCGTGCTCACCGACATACCCGGCGTCCGGAATCACGGCGGGCAGGCCCAGTCTCCGCTGCCGCCGGATCCAGCCGCGGTCGAAGGGAGCCGACGCCAGCGACCGGTTCTCCGCGATACTCACCGCGCGAGCATCGCTTTCTGGAACACAACTCGCCACTGCGCCCGGATCGGCCCGTTCAGGCGGCGGTGCCGGCCCTGCGGCGAGCGTGCAGTTCAGTGCGCGCGAGCACGACAGCCGGGACGGCGGCGGCGATCGCGCTCGCGAGGACCCACCAGAACGTGGCGGCGAAGCCGCTGGCCTGTCCGGCGGGTGTGGGGTCGTCGCGGAGCTGGCCGGCGAGGACCACGGTGAGCACAGCGGTGCCGATCGCGCCGCCCACGCGCTGAAGGACGTTGAGCTGCGGGGTGGCGTCGGGGATCTTCTCCGGGGGCAGGGCACGGTAGGCGGCGGTCATCGCCGGGATGATCGACAAGCCGAAGCCGACGCCCCGGAAGACCATGACGAGGCACAGCAACAGGTACGGAGTGGTGGCGGTCAAGAACACGAACGGGACGGTCGAGATCGCCAAGACGGCGGTACCGGCGAAGGCGGTGCTCCCGGCTCCCCAGCGATCGGTGAGCGGAGCCGCGAGCAGCGCGCCGAGGCCGGTCGGGGCGAGCAGCAGCCCGGCGAGGACCACGCTCTCGCCGCGGACAGTCTGGAAATACAGCGGCATCAGGATCATCCCGCCGAAATTCGCGGCGCCGAGTGCGAACTGGGCGACCGACGCGGCGGCGAACGCTCGGTTGCCGTACAGCCGGAGGTCGAGCAGCGGCCGCTTCGCCCGCAGGGCCTGCCGGACGAAGCCAGCCAGCGCGGCCAGTCCGACCAGCAGCGCGACGACCGCCGCCGTGTCCCATCCGGCCACGACGCCGGTCTCGGCCAGGCCGTAGGTGAGGCACCCGATCCCCACGGAAGCCAGGACCAGGCCGGTCACGTCCAGCCGTCCCGCGTCGCCGCCTTTCCCGCGCGGCAAGAGCCGCAGAGCCAGCACAGTGCCGGCGACGCCGAAGGGGACGTTGAGCCAGAAGATCGCCCGCCACCCGATGCTTTCGATGAGCAGACCGCCGATCGCGGGCCCGAGCGTCGGGGCGAGCACGATCGGCACCGCAAGGATGCCCACCACCCGCCCCATCTGCGCCTTGGCGGACTGCGCGGTCCAGATCATCGTGCCGACCGGCATGATCGCCCCGCCGCCGGCGCCCTGCAGCGCCCGGGAGACGATCAGCATTCCCGCGCTCTGCGAACACGCGCACAACACCGATCCGACGGTGAACACCGCCAACGCGGCGACATACAGCCGGGCGGCGCCGAACCGGCGGGCCGCCCAGCCGGTCACCGGGATCACCGCCGCGAGCGCGAGCAGGTAAGCGGTCACCACCCACTGCACCGTCCCCAGCCCGGCGCGCAAGTCGGCCGAAAGGGTGTGGACGGCGACGTTGACGATCGTCGAGTCCAGGAACGTCAGCGACGCGCCGATCATCACCACTCCGATCGATCGGCGCAGCGCGGGCGAAAACGGCTCAGCAGAGACGGTCATGCCCGCACCGCCTTCGCCGCGCGCACCGCTTCGGACGATCCGCCTGGCTTCGCCAGGTCCCCGGTTTCGATCGGCATTTCGGGCATCAGCCACGCACCCCTCAAGTCAGGCCCCTAAGTTAGGCTGGCCGCTGTGCGCGCAGAGGCCAATCAATACCCCGAACCGGCCAACCAGGCGTGGCGGACCGCGAGCGGTTCGGCGGAAAAATCCCGGGCTGCGGGCACCGCGGCGGCCTCGCCCATCCTGTGCATCGACCGAGACACCGCCCGGGACCGCGAACTGCTGCGGCTGCACTCGCACCCGGAACCGATGCTCACCTGGAGTTCGTCCGCGACGCTGCTGGGCACCGTCGCCGGTCGCGACTGGCTGATCCCGCCCGGCTACGGGCTCTGGGTGCCCGGGGGCATCGAGCATTCCGGCTCCGTGCTGCACGCGGGCGAAATGGTGACCATCTCCTTCTCCGCAGGCCACTGCCCGCTCGCCTGGGCCGAGCCCGCCAGCTTCGCCGTCGGGTCGCTGCTGCGCGAGATCATCGCCCACTTGCACGACATCGCCCCCGGCGACCACAGCCGTCCGGCCGCCGAGGCGCTCATGTTCGAACTGCTCACCCCGCTGCCCGCGCACCACATCAACGTCGCGCTGCCCGCCGACCCGCGCGCCCGCGCGATCGCCGAACGACTTCTCGCCCACCCGGCCGACCGGCGCGAACTCGCCGCCTGGGCCGAGCACGTCCATGCCAGCGTCCGCACGCTGTCCCGGCTGTTCCGCGCCGAAACCGGGCTCGCCTTCGCCGACTGGCGCGCCCAGGTCCGCATCCGCGCCGCCATCCCCATGCTGGCCGGCGGCACGTCAGTCAGCGCCACCGCCCGCGCGGTCGGCTACCGCAAACCGAGCGCGTTCATCGCCGCGTTCCGCAGGTCCACCGGCCACACCCCCGGCACCTACCTTCCCCGGCCGCGCTAGGCACGCCGCGGCCGGAATGCCCGAGGCGGCCGATCGACCGCACGAGCGGAGACGCACCGGTTCCCTCATCAGCGGCGAAGCGGGACGAGGGCGGTGCCGACGAGCCGGGCGCGGGTCCCTGTGCCCGCTGCCGGGCCGCGGCGCTGGCGATGTTCACGCGGGTTTCGCCGAACGCAAGCCGATTCCCGGCGTCCGGCGTTGTCCAGCCCGGACCCGATCGACTCGCACCGACGCGCCCCGCAGGGAACCCGCTCGCGACCGCGATGACAATCATTCTCGTTACCGCACCGAGCGAGAGGGTCAGCAATGGCCAGGACGGCGCGTACCACCGAGCTGCCGCTCTCCGCCGATGTCGCGGCACGGCTCGCCCGCAAGCCGGAGGTGCTGGCGTTCGTCATGAGCCCGGTGCTGCGGGTGTATCGCATGGACGTGCCCGCGCGCATCGAAGCGGGCACGCACGGCAAGGCCCGCCTGTGGTGGTTCGGCGTTATCGCAGTCGAACGGCTGGGCCCGCTGGAGATCCGCACCGACGAGCACGGCGGGCCCGTGCACACGTGGCGGCACCGCCTCACCTTCGTTCCGCTCGGCGAGCGCCGGTGCCGCTACACCGACGAGACCGAGACCGGCGACGGATGGCGCGGAGCGCCGACCCGGCTGTTCGGCCGCATTGTTATTCGCAATGATTTTCATGAACCTCACCCAGGTGTCCCGGACAGCGCTCACTTGCGAATACGCCCGCGCCGGCGAGCAGCCGCTGCTGCTCGACCCGCATGCCCTCAAGTCGCGCCCGCGGTGGTCACGCCGACGCTCGGCGGCGGCGCGGACGGCACGTGGCGGATCGTGATCGCGGTGATCGTCGTGTCCAAGCGGCGCGGCAGCGTCATGGCGGAGACTCCGGCGGAGGCGAAAGCCTGACGCATTGCTCCACTCGGGCCTGGTACGCCTGCCGGGCCGGGGGGCATCCGGTCATCCTGTGGATCGACGGCGGCGCTTGGTTCCTCGGCGACCGCACCGACGACGCAGTGCTGTGCGCGGGGCTGGCCGCCCGCGGAGTAGCCGTGGCCAGCATCGACTACCGGCTCGGCGAAGCAGGCGCGTTTCCCGCGGCCGGGCGCTGGCCGGGCGGCCGTGCGCTGGCTGGCGACTGGCAAGATCGCCAGCCGGGGCGCGTCGGCCGCCTCTCGCTGATGGCAGCCCTGTCCCCCGCCGACCCCGGCGGGACCGATCGGATCGACGCCGTGGTCGACTGCTGCGGGCCCACCGACCTCGTGGCCCGCCTGGCACGGACCGACCTGGAACGCGCGATCGTGCGCCTCCCGCCGGACGCCTGCTGCCTGCGCACCGGCATCGAAACCCCGACCTGGACCGGGCGCGGCAGGCCGGCCCGCTCTGCCAGCAGCTCGACCAGAGCCGACGGCCGCACGAGGCGCTCGTCGCGGGCCGCGAATCGCACCTGCTGGTGCTCGGCGGCGCGGGGCACGGCGACCCTCGCTACCAGTCCCCTGGATCCTCGACGCCACCGCCGCTTTCCTCAAGCAGCATCTCGCCGCCTAGCGAAAAGAAGGCTCATGACGCAACGATCAGGTCCGGCCCCGACGGCTCCCTCCAGCAGCGAGGATCCCGCCGAGTTCTGGGAAAACCTGTACCGCCGGCAGCGCGACAACCACGACTTCCGGGGTGTCAGGGTCAATCCCAGGCCCGTCGAAGCGGCCGAGCCGCTCCAGCCCGGCATCGCACTCGACCTCGCCGGTGGTGCCGGAGGCGACACCCTGTGGCTGGCCCGGCGCGGCTGGCGGGTCACCGCCACCGACATCTCGGCGACAGCTGTCGAAAAGGTGCTGCGTCTGGCGAAAGAGGAAGCTCTCGGCGGTCTGGTCACGACCGAACGACATGACCTCGCCGAGACTTTCCCCGGCGGCCGCCTGCCCGGACAGCTACGCCGGACTCGGCCTCGATCCCCCGGCCTGGACCGTGGAGCGCGCCGACACCCCGCAACGCACGGCGACCGGCCCCGGCGGACCGACAGCGGTCGTCACCGGCGACGTGCTGCTGATCCGCCGGCCGGAGGCTAGCGAGCGGCCGGACGGCTACTGTGCCGCCGGGAAATGCAGCGTCGCGAACTTCGGGAAGTCGTTGATGGTCTTGCCGATGAGCCGGTCCGGCGCGTAATCCGCCAGCAGCGGGGAGCGGGCCCCTTCCAGCAGTTCCGCGCTGATCAGCTTGCCCAGCAACGGAGCCAGCGTGATCCCGCTGTGAGTGGCCACCAGGTACACCCGGGCCGGCTCGGTGACGAAACCCGCGGCGGGCAGGCCGTCGGCCGGCCGGGCACGCTGGCCGACCTTGATCTGCTCGATCTTCGCGCCCGCGGTGTTGGCGAACAGGCGGTTGAGCCTGCGCAGCATCTCCTCGCCGATCAGCGCGGTGGTGTCCGCGTGGTAGGCGGGGTCGGCCCGGTGGTCGAGGTCCGGGGTCTGCAGCAGCAGCCTGCCGCCGCCGTCGGGGCGCACGTTCATCTCCGGGGTGATCAGGTTGGAACTCAGCTGGACGTACTGCGGGTCGGTGCGGCCGAGGAAGCCGCACGCGAACTTGTTCGGCTGGTCCGGGTCGATCATCGCGAACTGCTTGCCCAGCACCTTCATGACCGACTCGCTCCAGCGGCCCGCGGCGCTCACGACGAAGTCGCCGCGCCAGTTCTCGCCGGTGCTCAGTTCGAGCGTGACGCCGGTGCTGTCCTCGGCGATGTCGAGCACGTCGGCCGGCGCCCGCAACCGCGCGCCGTTGGCGCGGGCCTCCGACCACAGCCGGGCGAGCAGAACGCTGGGCACGACGTAGCCCTCGCTCGGGAAGTGGACGATCTCCGAAGACCGCGGGTGCACGCGCAGCTCCGGGATCCGCGTCCGCAGCTCCTCGGCCGTCGTCTTGCGGATCGGGTACCCGAGGTCGGTCAGCCGCTGGACCCGCGCCTGCAGCCGTTCCCCGACCGCGGGATCCGTGGTCCACTCGTAGGTGCCGGTCTGCAGGTACCAGTGCGCCTCGCTGGCCGAGTCCCGCTGCAGCCGCTCGTGTTCCCGCATCCCGGCCAGGTTCAGCTCGTAATAGGAATCCGGCGACTTGCCGTTCGAGTTGACCCACGCGAACGTGCCGGAGCTGGTGCCGGCTCCGATGCGGTCTCGCTCGAAGATCGTGACCTCGGCGCCCGCCGCGGACAGGGAACGGGCGACGGACAGGCCCACGACCCCCGCCCCGACGACGGCGATCGACGGTCGGCTCATGGTGGTACTCGCTTTCTCGTTGGTGATGGTGCTCCCGGCTCAGGAAAGAGCCCAGGCCTCGCCCATGGCGACGAGCAGGGTTTCGAGAATGTGCGCCGGCGTGGCGAAGTTGAGGCGCACGAAGCCTTCGCCCGCCGCGCCGCAGAGCGCGCCTTCGGCGACCGAAACCCCGGCGCGGTCGAGGAAGTACTGCCCCGGCGGGGTTTTCCGGCCGGGGCCGCGGCAGTCCAGCCACGCCAGATACGTGCCTTCGGGCGGGGCGAAGCGCACCCCGGGAAGATGCTCGGCGACGAGCTTCCCGAGCAGGCGGCGGTTGCTTTCCAAGTACCGCAGCACCTCCGCCAGCCACGGCCCGCCTTCCCGGTACGCCGTGATCGTCGCCGCCACGCCGAGGTTCGAGGCTCCCCGGGACGCGCTGTGCCGGACTTGCTGCCAGGACCGGCGGTCCTGGCTGCCGAGAATCAGCTGAGCGCACTTCAGCCCGGGGATGTTCCACGCCTTCGACGCCGACGTGGCGGTGATCGCGTGCCGATCGGTGTCCTCGCCGAGCGCGGCGTAGCACTGGTGCCGGGCTCCGGGGTAGATCAGCGGAGCGTGGATCTCGTCCGCGAAAACCCTGGCCCCGTGCCGTTCCACGACCTCGGCGAGCGCACGCAGCTCCGAGCGCCGATACACCTTCCCGACCGGGTTGTGCGGATTGCACAGCACCACCAAACCGGCCCCGGCGGCGAGAGCCTCGCCGATCCCCTCCGGATCCAGCTGCCAGCCCCCGGCTTCTTCCCGCATCGCCACCTCGATCACCCGGCGGCCCAACCGGACAGGCGCGGTCAGGAAGGGCATGTACGCGGGGGTCGGGACGACGATCGGCGAGCCGGGGGCGGTGAACCGTTCGATGACCGCTTCCAGTCCCACGATGACGTCGCCGACCGCTTCGACCCGCTCCGGGGCGACGTGCCAGCCGTAGTGCTCGGCCTGATAGTCCGCGCAGGCCTGTTCGAGGCGTCGCATCAGGCCGGGCGGGTGGTAGCCGAACTCGCCCTCCCGGACCGCCTCGGCCAGCCGGTCGGCGAGCACCGGCGGCACGCCGAAGTCCATCTCCGCGACCGAAGCGCCGAGGGCGCCGGGCACCCGGCACCACTTCGCGCTGCCGCGCCGGATCAGCTCGGCCGGGGTGAGGCCGCTGAGCTTTCCGATGTCCAGCAACGGGTTCCGGTGCTCGCGCATCAGCGGCTCACGCTCGCGAAGAACTTCCGGGCCCGGTCGGTTTCGGGATGAAGCAGGATCCGCTCCGGCGGTCCCGATTCGATGATCCGGCCGTCGTCCAGCATCACCACCTCGTCCGCGATGTCGCGGGCGAAGGCCAGCTCGTGCGTGACGATCAGCATCGTGTAGCCCTCGCGCGCCAGCTCCTGGATGACCGCGAGCACCTCGGCGACCAGCTCCGCGTCGAGCGCGCTGGTGGGCTCGTCGAACAGCAGAACGCTCGGCTTCATCGCCAGCGCCCTGGCGATCGCGACCCGCTGCTGCTGCCCGCCGGAAAGCTCGGCCGGATAGTGGTCGAGCCGCTCGGCGAGTCCGACCCTGGCCAGCAGCTCGTGCGCCTGGTCCCGGGCGCCGCTCTTGCCGGCGCCGAGCACCTCGACCGGCCCGAGCATCACGTTCTCCGTCGCGGTCAGGTGCGGGATCAGGTTGAAACTCTGGAACACCATGCCGAAATTCGCCGCTTGCCTGCGTGCCGTCTTCTTGCGGACCGGTCGGCGGTGGTCGCCGTTGACGGTGAAGCCGAGCATCTCGCCGCGCAGGTAGATCCCCCCGCCGTCGATGGGTTCGAGCAGGTTGACCGTGCGCAGCAAGGTGCTCTTGCCCGAGCCCGAGGGACCGACGAGACAGGTCACGCTTCCGGCCCGCAGAGTCAGGCTGACACCCTTCAACGCGGCGAACTCCCCGAAGCGCTTTTCGACCGCTCGCAGGCACAGCAATGGTTCCTCAGGCATGCCGCGCCTCCTGCTCCGGCGCCTGGACGACGCGGCGGGAGAACCCGCGGCCGAACCGCTTCTCCAGTTTCGTCTGCCCGAACATCGCCAGGCTGGTCAGCACCAGGTACCAGACGACCGCGACGGTCAGCATCGGGATCGTCTTGAAGTTCTGCGAGTAGACGAGCTGAACGGTGGTCAGCAGTTCCACGTAGCCGATGACCGACACCAGCGAGGTGTTCTTGAACATCGTCACGACCTCGTTGGCCAGCGAAGGCGTGATCACCCGGACGATCTGCGGGCCGGCGACCTTCGTGTAGGTACGCCACGTCGAGAGGCCGAGCGAATGACACGCCTCGAACTGTCCGGGGTGGATGGACAGCACGCCGCCGCGGAAGATCTCGGCGGAGTAGGCGCCGAGGTAGGCCGAGAGCCCGATGACCGCCGCCGAGAACTGCGAGATGACCTGGTTGGTCGGCACTTCCACCAACGGATCCGCGAACGGCAGGCCGAGACTCAGCGTGGGGACGAGAGCGGCGAAGAAGTAGACGAACAGGATCAGCACCAGGCCCGGGGTCGCGCGGATGACCCACACGTACGCGGCCGCCATCGTGCGCAGCACTTTCAGCTGGGAGAGCCGGAACGCGGCCACGACCAGGCCAAGCAGCAGACCGGCCACAGTGGACACGATCGTGATCAGGACGGTGTTCAGCAGTCCGGAAAGGACTCGCTGGCTGAAGAGCCAGGCTCCGACCGTCGGCCACTCCCAGTGCGGGTTGAAGACGAAGAAGCGCACGGCGACGGCGAGCACGACCAGGCCGAGGACGTAGCTGGCCCAGTGGGCGAACCGCTTCGGATTCCGGATCGGCTTCTCGTGCGGCGCGGTGCCGTCGGACGCCCCGGTCGCCGGGCGGACGGCGTCATTGAGAGTCATCGGCTGGCCCCGTGTTCAACGGCATTTCCGCGAGTGCGTAGTCGGTGAGCCCGTAGTCCTTCAGCAACCGCTGGTAGATGCCGTCCCGCACGCACTTGACCAATGCGGCTCGCAGAGCGTCGCGCAGAGCGTGCTGCTGTTTGCTGACGCCGACGCCGTAAGGCCCGGAGATCTCCCGGTACAGCACCTTGTAGCCGGTGGGATTCTTCTCGGCGTTGTACGAGATCGACGGCGCGTCTCCCCACGCGGTGTCCATCTGTCCGCTTTGGACTGCCAGGATGGCCGCGTTGATGTCCTGGAAGGCCGACCCGGAGACCGGCTTGCCGCCGCCTTTCACGCAGTCGCGGCTGGCGGCGGCGACGAGGTTCTGCTGCACATTGCCCCGGACGTACCCGACCGAGAGCCCGCACAGCGTCGCCGGGGTGAGCTTGTCCCGCGGCAGTCCGGCGGAGCCGAGGATGGCGGTGCCGGTCTGGAGGTAGTCGATGAAGTCGGTCTTCTCCCGGCGCGAGGCGAGGTCGTTGATGGACAGGACGAGGTCGAACCGCCCGGCTTCCAGCCCGGGGATCAGCGCGTCGAACGACGTCTGCTGCATCGTGACGTCCAGTCCCATCATCTTGCCCGCGGCCGCCACCAGCTGGGGCGTGAACCCGGTGATCCGGCCGCTGCCGTCGATGAACTTCACCGGGGGCGAGGACGGGTTCACCGCCGCGGCGACCGAACCCCGCCGGGCGATGTCCGGCGGGACCATCGCCGCGATCGCCGGATCGCGGACCACCCCGGAAAGGAGGTCCTGGGTGTGCTGTCCGACCGAGCCTTCGGCGCCGTCGTCCGGATTGGCGCACGCGGCGGCCAAGCACGCGCACACCACCCCGGCAGCGAGTGTTCTCCGCGCTGGCGCGGGTCGCAGCAGTGTTCTCATCGCAATGCCTCCTGCCTGGTGAAGAGGAACTCGTCGCAGCCGTTGTCCTTTCGGGATTTCTCGGTCAGCGGTCCGGGCCGCCTGGTGCCACCACAGCTTCGGCGAGCCACCAGCATTTCGGTAGACCGAATCCTGCTACCGCTAGCGTTAAGCTGCGGCTATGTCCGCGCCGCAGCTGGAAACCATGGACCTCGAGGTCTTCGCCGCGATCGCCCGGCTCGGCAGTTTCAGCGCCGCCGCCGCCGAGCTGCGCGTCGCCGCGCCGTCGGTGAGCAACCGGATCGCCGCGCTGGAACGGCGGCTGGGCACGACGCTGTTCGTGCGCGGCGCGCGCGGCAGCACGCTCACCCCCGCGGGACAGCGGCTGGCCGGCTACGCGCGGCGGTGCCTGGACCTGCTGGACGAAGCCGTGCGCGGGCTCGACACCGGCACCCCGGAACGGCTGGTGCTCGCCGCCCCGAACAGCTTCGCCGCAACCGTCTTCCCGCTCGTCTTCCGCGCACTCGACGGGCTGCCGGTCGCCGCGCACGGACGGGTCGCGCACAGCCGGGAGGTGGTCGAGCAGGTGCGGGACGGCAGCGCGCACGGCGGCTTTCTCCTGACCCAGGTCGCCACGGGCTCGCTGCGCTCGGAACGGCTGGGTGCCTCCCCGATGGTGGCCGTCTGCCGCACCGGCCACGAGCTGTGCGACGCGGGCGAACTGCACCCCGACGATCTGGTCCGCGCGAAGCTCGTCGTGTACCACTGGGACGCCGAGGGCGAACCCCTCGCCGCCGCCTTCGACCATCCCCAGAGACGACGGGACGAGCCGGTGCACACCACCGGCTCACCCGAAACCGCCCTCTCGATCGCGCTGCGCTCCGACCATGTCGCGGTGATCCCCCGGTTCGCCGCGCGGGACTCCCTGCGCGCCGGGCAGATCCAGCTCCTGCCGGTCCGCCTTCCGCTGTGGAGCGTCGAGCTGCGATTCGTCTACCTCGCGGCCAACGCCGACCGGCCGGGGATCACCGCGCTGCTGAACGCACTGCCCTGGCTGCGCGAGGAACTGGGCAGCTGAGCAGCTCGGCTCAGCCTCGGCGACCACTGGGTCGGCTACCAGCGACATCAGACCAACGCCTACCACAGCTATCTGAGCACCAGCCGATTCAGCCGGGACGGCACCATCTCCGGCATTTCGAGGAGCTGAACACACCTTGTTCGACGCTCCGTCGCCATGGTGTTCCTCGCGGCGGTGATGATCTGCACTGCGGCCGTCCGGCCCGCCTACATCGTCGTGCCCGCCACCGCGCCCGACGGACGGAAAGTCACCCTCCAGACCGTCTCCGAGCCAGCCAACTGGTCGGCCATGGGCCCGCTGTCCGCCGACGACGCGCACGGACATCGCAAAATCGGGTTCGTCCAGCGCACGCCGAGTCCACCGCAGGCAGGTGCGGGATCGAGCGGGTCAGCGCCGGTCTGGTGAGCCGTCGCCGCTTGGTTGGCGCTCTGCTCGGCCGCCGCGCAGGAAAGGCACGTCGTCCCGTCGAACACTGACCCGGAAGGGCCAACGCCAGCCAGCCGGTCTGCCATCGGCCGCGCGCCTCGATCGTCACCGGGAAGCACGACCACTCCCCCGCCGCCGCGTCACCCTCCGATCGGCCGTACCGCCCAGCAGCACCCTCCAGAGCATGGTGTCCGGTTTCCCTGAGGACTCCCGCAGCCGCTCCAGCTCGTGCGTCCACATCGGACAGAGAAGATCCCCGCGCTCGATCGGGCCGCCTTCCGCGAGCTGGCAGGCTGCTCCCGGCGTGCTCCCCCGAGAATCGAGCCGAGGCCAGCCCGGACGTTCAGAGGAAACGGGCTTGCACCAGCGCGGTCCCGCCGGAACCGGGAATTGCCCGCGACCGATTTCGCCGGTGGTGTCATCCGCGACGACGAGAAGTACCGCGCCATGGTGACCGCAAACCACGCTTCCGGGCGCGTGGGCGAACCGGAGGACATCGGCAAGGCGGTGCGCGCCATTGTCTCCACGAGCGCCTCGTGGATTACCGCCCAGCGGATCGAGGCATCGGGAGGGCAAAGTCTCTAGCGTCGTGAGTTGTTGAAGCAGCGACTGCCAGTGTCGAGGGTCTGGTGGCTAGCGTGGTCCGCGTGATTGCGTCGGGCGACGTGCTGCTCGTTGTTCCCGAGGCGGACGGGGTTTCGAGTCGGACCACTCTGCCAGGACCTCCTGGCGTCGTGCGCGGCTGGCCTGGTTCGATGCGCGGGCTGGCAGGGTGGCCGCGAATCGGCATCGACAGGATCAGCCGCAAGTATCGCCGCAGCACTTGCGCACGCGGAGCCGCAGTGTTCACGGACCCGTGAACAGATGCTGCGCGACAGCAGGACCGCCCCGGCGCAGGACCCGGGCAGCGATCGCCGAGCACGGCGTCCTCCGCAACGGGACCCCGACAGCGACCGCGACGCCAGCAGATCGGCGACCGCCGCGTCAAGGTTCCCTGGCAGACCTCGGCGCCGGTCGGACGGTCGCAGCCGCCGCGGTGCCAGCCGGTTGACGTCCCGCGGTCAGATTTCGGCGGGACCGCCCACCAGAATGCTCGCCGTTCGGGACAACCGGGCACGCTGGGCGTCAGTGAGCACCGCAGTCAGCGTGTGGATCCGATGCGCCACTTCGGGTTCGCACTCACGCATCAGTTCCCTGCCGCCTTCGGTGAGGGATACCTGGATGGCCCGGCCGTCGTGCGGAGCCGGGCTTCGCCGGACCAGGCCGCGGCGTTCAGCCCGGTCCACCAGGCCGGTCATGCTGGATTTGTCCAGCCCCAGATGCCGGGCCAGACCCTGCATGCCGGGGGCTCGGTCGCGCAGCACACCGAGCAGGCGCAGCTGGATGAGCGAGAGTCCGTGTTCCGCGGCGACCTCGCTCAGTTCGCGCTGCACCACGAACGCCAGCTGCGCCAACGCGTCCACGATCCCCAGATCATCCTGTGCGGCGAGCGCGGAGTCGTCGGGCATCGGCTCATTCTAGTTCCCGTCTAGTACGTCGCACAAACTACTTGACCTAGTACGTCGCGCCAACTAATTTAATTTGTGTCACGTACTACTTACGATGCGAGGAGCCCGCCGTGCACGCAGCAGTGGTCAGTTCGTTCGACGAGCCGCCCCGCTACGCGGAATTCGCCACGCCCGTGCCCGCCGACGGCCAGGTGCTGGTCGACATGCTCGCCGCCGGCCTGCACCCGCGGGTGCGCTCCGGCGCCAGCGGCACCCACTACACCAGCGACGGCCGGCTGCCGATGATCCCCGGCGTCGACGGAGTCGCCCGGCTGGCCGACGGGCAGCGCGTCTACTTCGTTGCCGACGACGACGTACCCGGCACCATGGCCGACAAAGCGCTGCTCGACCCGCGGCGAGCCGTGCCCTTGCCCGAGGCCGCCGACCCAGCGGTCATCGCGGCCGCGATGAACCCTGCGATGTCCTCCTGGGTGGCGCTGCGCAGGCGGATCGCATTCCAGCCCGGCCAGAGCGTGCTGATCCTCGGCGCGACCGGCAATGCCGGACAGATGGCCGTGCAGATCGCCCGCAACCTCGGCGCGGCGCACATCGTCGCCGCAGGCCGGGACCCGCAGCGCCTGGACCTGCTCGCCGGACTGGGCGCCACCACGGTCGTCTCGCTGGCCGGCGACCCGGAACAGGCCGCAAGCGCGGTCGGCGAGGCCGCCGCGGACGTCGACGCGGTGATCGACTACACCTGGGGCGAACCCGCCCAGCTGGTCATCCCCGCAGTGCTCGCCCGCCGCGCCGAACGCGGCAAGCCACTGGACTGGATCCAGATCGGATCCATGGCCGGCGCCGAAATCACCCTGCCCTCGTTCGTGCTGCGCGCGGCCAACCTGCGGATCATGGGCAGCGGCCAGGGCTCGGTCACCGCCGCCGGCATCGTGGCCGAACTGCCCTCGCTGATCGATCAGCTCGTCGCGGGCACTCTCACCGCCGCGGCACTGCCGGTGCCGCTGGCCGAGGTGGAGACCGCCTGGACCGCGCCCACCGAACCCGGCCACCGCCTCGTGTTCACCACATCCGCTTGAGCGCGACGAAGACCAGCCCCGGACCACGCCGATGGAAAGCCCGGCTGCCGACGCTGAGGCAATTGCCTGCTGAGGCGTCCCGGCCGGAATTGCTCCTGACCGTCAACCTGGCCCGCAGTGTCTCATACCGGCTCCTCAAGGCAGCGATGATCGCGGCCAGCGCTTCGCTGCGGAGAAAACCGGACGAGGCCGGCCCTTTCGCGACCCGCAGCGGCGCGGGCACCGGCAACGCCCGCGCCGCGAGCTTCGCTCGCGACGGCCCGTTCGGCCGGATCGACCGACCGACTCGGCCGTATCTCCAGGCAAACCCTGGACGCGGCGGGCCGGGTCGCCGGCTGCCGGGACCCGAGCTTCCCACCGGTTTACGGTTCTCGCCCCGGCAAATGCACCGCGTCAGATCCGTCACCGCCGACAACGCAGCCACTTCCGCTCCCGTTATCGGTGCCGGTTCCTGGGCGGCCGCGACGCCACCGCCCAGGAAAAGCGCTGCGTTGTTCGGCACCGCATTGCCGACCAGACCGAGCGTGCGAGCCGTCCTGTCGTCCGCCGCATACCTCAACCACCGAAGAAAACAGTGTCACCATGAGGCAGGGCAACAGCAGCCGCCTCGACACCGATCGCTCGGCGACGAAGGCGGGCAGCCCCGAGGCGAACCACCCCTTCGCGGGCTCCGGAGGCGTCGCGTTCACGGCGCTCGCCTCCCGGCTTACCGCCCGTCCGTGTCGTCGTGCCCACCCCGTGCTCGTCGAACGCATGACCGTCGGCCTGCGAAGTCGCAGTCACGTGCACCAGGGCCTGCCCACGGGTCGCGGGAACGCCACCGTGCCGGTGAGACGGGCTTCACCCGACGGGTCCGGACACCCGCTGCGGCACGCCCCAGGGGTTGTCGTCGCGGAGCGGCTCGGGCAACAGGTGGCCGGGCCAGCCCTGATAGGCCACCGGCCGCAGGAACCGCTCGATCGACGCCGTCCCGACCGAGGTCGACATCGGGCCGGTGGTGGCGGGGAACGGGCCGCCGTGCTGCATGGCCGCGGTCACCGCGACCCCGGTC
This sequence comes from Amycolatopsis sp. M39, assembly GCF_001651785.1. NCBI lineage: Bacteria > Bacillati > Actinomycetota > Actinomycetes > Pseudonocardiales > Pseudonocardiaceae > Amycolatopsis > Amycolatopsis sp. M39. The sequence continues at coordinate 12,790 of NZ_LWSF01000047.1, read as the reverse complement.
GGCCAGCCGCCCCACAGGACCCGGCCGCTGCGCGCGGCCAGGACCTTCCGCAGCTCGGTGAGCAGGAGTTCGTCGTCCGGCTCGGCGTGCAGCGTGGTCGTGAGCTGGCCGGGCAGTGCCGCGACGGCCGGGGCCAGCTCGGCGAACCGCGTGTACCGCACGACCACGCCCAGCGGCCCGAAACACTCCTCGGCCGCTTCCGGGTGGGCGAGGAAACCGGTGAGGTCCAGCTCCAGAAGCCGGGGCGCGAGCCCGTCCGGCCACACGACGCGGCGCGCCCCGGGGATCGCGCCAAGTCGCTCCGCGCCGGCCAGGAAGCCCTCGGCGATGCGTTCGTTGAGCATCTCCACAGCCGGCAACGCCCGCAGCCGCTCGGCGACGAGGTCGACCAGCGGCCCGGTGTCCGGGATGAACAAGAGCCCGGGGTTGGTGCAGAACTGGCCGCCGCCGAGGGTGAGCGAACCGGCGTAACCCTCGGCCAGTTCCTCCGGACGGGCACGCGCGGCCGCGGGCGTCACGAGGACGGGGTTGACGCTGCCCAGCTCGCCGTAGAACGGAACCGGGACGGGTCGTTCGGCTGCGATCCGGGCGAGCGCGAGACCGCCGGCGACCGAGCCGGTGAAGGCGGCCGCGGCGATCGCCGGATGCCGCAGTGCGGCGACGCCGCCGGATTCGCCTTCGACCAGGCCGAGCAACTCCGCCCACGGTCCCAGCGCTTGCTGGGCGACGTCGGTCACCCGGCGCGACAGCCGGGGGTGGCCGGGGTGGGCCTTGACGATCACGGGACAGCCCGCGGCCCACGCCGCCGCGGTGTCCCCGCCGGCGACACTGAACGCGAACGGGAAGTTGCTCGCGGCGAAGACCAGCACGGGTCCGATCGCGGTGCGGTAGCGACGCAGGTCCGGGCGCGGCCCGATCGGCCACCCCGGATCGGCGCGGTCGATCCGGACGTCGTAGGTGCTGCCCCCGGCCGCTTCCGCGGCCAGCAGGCGCAGCTGGAACGTCGTGCGGGCGAGTTCGCCGGTCAGCCGGGCGGCGCCCAGGCGGGTCTCCGCGTCGGCGAGCGGGATCAGCTCCGGACCGGCCGCGTCGAGAGCGTCCGCCACCGCGGTGAGCACCGCCGCGCGCGTGGGCGGAGCGGTTTCCGCCCACCTCTGGGCGATGGTCGCCGCCCGTTCGATCGTCTTCACTTTCCCGCCTCCGCCGAATTCCGGAACCCGAACAACGCGTACACCGCCAGTCCCAGCACCATCCACACCGCGAACCGCAGCCACGTCAGCGCGTCGAGGTTCGCGATCAGCCACACCGCGAACGCCACGCCCGCCGACGGCACCACGGGCACCCAGGGCGTGCGGAACGTCCGCGGCAGCTCCGGCCGGGTGCGCCGCAGCACCACCACCGCGACCGACACGACGACGAACGCGGCCAGGATCCCGATGTTCGTCAAGTCCGCCGCCTGCTTGATCGGCAGGAAGCCCGCGATGGCCGCCGACCCGACCCCGACCGGCCAGATCACCCGCGTCGGCACGCGGCGCCGCGGGTGGGTGCGGGCGAAGTACCGCGGCAGCAGCCCGTCCCGGCTCATCGCGAACCAGATCCGCGACACTGCCAGCATGTTCGCGAACGCCGACGTGGTGATCCCGAGGATGCCGCCGACCGCGACGACCGTGCCCAGCCCGGCGAGCCCGACCGCGGCCAGCGCACTCGAGAACGGGCTGTGCACGTCAATCTGGTCGTAACGCTGCATTCCCGTCAGCACGATGGACACCAGCAGGTAGATCACCGCGGCGATGGCGAGCGACACGATGATCGCCTTGGGCAGCAACCGTTTCGCCTCGACGCTCTCCTCCGCGGCCGCCGTCATCGCGTCGTAGCCGTACACCGCGAAGAACGTCGTCGCCGCGCCCGCGACCGCGCCGCCGATACCGTAGGGCAGGAACGGGCTGAAGTTCCCCGCCGAAATGTGGAACGCGCCGGCGACCACGACCAGTGCCACGATCGCCAGCTTGATCACCACCAGCGCCGTCTCGAACCGCGCGGACTGCTTGCTGCCGCGGGAAAGCACGAACGCCAGCAGCAGGCACAGCAACGCCGCGAACAGGTCGAGGCGGTGCCCCGGCCCGGTCCCGGGTGCCCCGAGCATCCACGACGGCAGGTCCAGGCCGGCCTGCTCCACGACGTAGGACAGGTAGCCGGAGACGGCGATCGCGACCACGGCGACGATCGCCGTGTACTCCAGCAGCAGATCCCAGCCGATCAGCCAGCCCGCGATCTCCCCGAGCGCCGCGTACGAATAGGTGTACGCGGATCCGGCACGCGGGATGAGCCCGGCGAACTCCGCGTAGCACAGGGCCGCCGCCGAACTGGCGACGATCGCGATCAGAAACGAGATCAGCACGCCGGGCCCGGCCTGCTGGTTGGCGACCACCCCCGCCAGCGAGAAGACACCGGCGCCGACCAGGCCGCCCAGACTGAGCGAGACGAGCTGCCAGAGGCCCATCGTGCGGGGAAGCCCGCCGGGGCCGCCCTCGTCCGGGCCTTCGAAGGACTTGCGCCGGAAGAGCCCGGCGCGGGAGAAGAGCCGGGAACGGGGCCGGATCGTCGTTGATTCGGGCATGACAAATCCCTTCCGGACCGCACGGGCGGACCGGGTCGGCAGTGGGGGTCTGGACGAACGTGTCAGGTCGCTTGTGGACAGTCAAGGACGCGTCGCGAAAGCCGCTTCCGGGACATCAGCCGTCGCGAAACGGCTTTCACGACAGAGCCGTTTGGCGCGGCCCAGCCGCCGGTCAGAGGACGAACCCCGCGGGGAACGGGTCGTCCGGATCGAGCAGATAGGTGGCGTTGCCGGTGATCCACGCCCGCCCGGAGAACTCCGGCACCACGGCGGGCACGCCGCCGACGACGGTCTCGGCGACCAGTTCGCCGGAGAACGCGGTGCCGATGAACGAGCTGTTCTCGAACGGCGTGTGCAACGGCAGCTCGCCGCGGGCGTGCAACTGGGCCATCCGGGCCGAGGTGCCGGTCCCGCACGGCGACCGGTCGAACCAGCCGGGATGGATCGCCATCGCGTTGCGCGAAGCCCTCGCATCCGACCCCGGGGCCAGGAACTGGACGTGTTTGCAGCCGCCGATCAGCGGGTCGGCCGGATGTTGCGGCGGACGCTGGTCATTGATCGCCGCCATGATGTCCAGCCCGGCGGCGAGGATCCGGTCCTTCTCCGCCCGGTCGAACGGGATGTCCACTTGGGACAGTTCGAGAATGGCGTAGAAGTTGCCGCCGTAGGCCAGGTCGTAGTGCACCTCGCCGAGGCCCGGCACCTCGACGACGGCGTCGCGTTCGGCGAGGAACGACGCGACGTTGCGGAGCTTGACGCGGACCGCGCGGCCGTCGCGCACCTCGACCTCGGCGTGCACGAGGCCGGCCGGGGTGTCCAGGCGGACCACGGTCTTCGGTTCGCGCACCTCGACCATGCCCGTCTCCACCAGCACGGTCGCCACGCCGATCGTGCCGTGCCCGCACATCGGCAGGCAGCCGGACACCTCGATGTACACCACGCCCCAGTCGGCGTCCGGCCTCGCCGGCGGCTGCAGGATCGCGCCGCTCATCGCCGGGTGCCCGCGCGGTTCGTTCATCAGGAACTGGCGCAGGTGGTCCAGGTGCGCCATGAAGAACCGGCGGCGTTCGGCCATCGTGTCGCCGGGGATGACGCCGACCCCGCCGGTCACCACCCGGGTCGGCATCCCTTCGGTATGCGAGTCGACCGCGGTGATCGACCGGATCGACCGCACCTACTCCACCCCCAGCGAGGCGAGCGCGCGGCGCAGGTCGGCGGTGACCTGCGCGCGGTGCTGCCCGGTCAGCGGTCCCCGCGGCGGACGGCACGGCCCGCCGTAGCGGCCGACGAGGTCCATCCCGAGTTTGATCGCCTGGACGAACTCGGTGCGCGAATCCCAGCGGAACGCGGCGACCAGCGGCTCGTAGAGCGCCCGCGCCTCGTCGAGTTTCCCGGACCGCGCCAGGTCGAACAGGCGCACCGACTCGGCGGGGAACACGTTGGGGAACCCGGCGAACCAGCCGGTCGCGCCCATCAGCAGGCTCTCCAGCACGACGTCGTCGGCACCGCTGATCACGTCCAGGCCCGGTGCCTGTTCGCGGATCTCCAGCACCCGCCGGACGTCACCGGAGAATTCCTTGACCGCGACCACGTTGTCGATCTGGGCGATCTCGGCCAGCAGCGCGGGCGTGAGGTCGACCTTGGTGTCGACGGGGTTGTTGTAGACCATCACCGGCAGCCCGACCGACGCCACCGCTTCGAAATGCGCGAGCACCTCGCCGCGGTTGGCGCGGTACATCGTGGGCGGCAGGCACAGCAGGCCGTCGGCGCCGTCTTCGGCCGCGACTTCGGCCCACTGCTTGGCCTGGTGCGCCCCGGGACCGTGCACGCCGACGACGACGATACCGTCCTCGCCGACGGTTTCGATCGCGGTGCGGGCGGCGCGGCGGCGCTCCTCGTCGGTCAGCGACGAGTACTCGCCGAGCGAGCCGTTCGGGCCGACGCCCCGGCAGCCGTTGTCGACCAGCCACCGGCAGTGCGCGGCGTAGGCGTCGTAGTCCACGGCCAGCCCGGCGGGCGCCGACGCGTCCTCCCGGTACGGGAGTGCGGTCGCGACGACGACGCCGCCGAGGTCGGGGGTGCTCATTCGGGTTCTCCTTCGGTTCGGGCGAGTTCGCCCAGCCGGATCGGCTGGACGATCGGGCGGNGGTGGTGCCGTTCGGCACCACCGTGGAGTTCGGCCACGACCGGGCCGCAGATCCGGCCCTGACACGGGCCGAGGCCGGCCCGGGTGCCGAGTTTCAGCGCGTGCGGACCGGGACAGACCTCGTCCTCGGCCGCGCGGGTCAGTTCGCCGTACGTCGTTTCCTCGCAACGGCAGACGATCGTGTCCTCGCGCAGCCAGCTTCGCCAGGCCGCGCCGATCGGATGCGCCGTGCCGAGGCGTTCGGCGAAACCGCGGGCTCGGTCACGCGCACGGAGCAAAGCCGGATCGGGTCTCGCGCCCGCGGCTGCGCGGCCTGCCACGGCGCCTTCGGCCGCCGCCGTGACCGCGCCGCCGATCCCGGTGATCTCACCCGCGGCGAAGACACCGTCCACTGTGGTCTCTTGGGTGGCGTCGACGCGGACGAAACCCTCGTCCAGGGCACAACCCGCGGCGACGGCGAGTTCCGGCTGCGGCACGAAGCCGTGTCCGACGCAGACCGCGTCGACCTCGCAGGTGCGTTCCGTACCGGGAACTACCGACCAGTCCGCGCGCACCTTCGCGGTCACGACCTCGCGGACGCGCCCCGCACCACGGGCCTCGATCACCGCCCGGCCCGTCCGGTACGGGACGCGACGCCGGGCCAGCGTCGCGGCATACCGGACCAGCTCTCCCGCTTTCCCGGCGTGGACGGCCAGCCGCCACGGGCTGGCCGTCCATCCTTTTCGGACGGTCGCGAACGGGTTCGCTTCCAGTACCGCGACCACCTCGGCTCCGACGTCCAGCAGAGATTCCGCGACCGGCAGCAGGAACGGCCCGGTGCCGGCGACGAGGACCCGCTCGCCGATCGCGACCCGCTCCCCCTTGGCCAGCGCCTGTGCCGCGCCCGCGGTGTACACGCCGGGAAGTTCCCAGCCGGGGAACGGCAGAGTACGGTCGTGCGCGCCGGTCGCCAGGATCAGCGCGTCCGGGACGAGGGTCACCCGCCGCCGCCCCGAACAGTCGGACTGCCCCCGCAGGACGTGCAGCCGCTTCTCCGCCCGAGAGAACGCCCAGACCGTCGCCCCGGGCCACCACCGGCACCGCGGATGCGTGAGGACCCGCCGCCGCCGGTCGAATTCCGCCCGGCCGTGCCGGATCCGGTCCGGGCGTTTCGCCGCGTACGCCTCGGGAAGCATCCGGTGGTACTGGCCGCCGGGGGTCTCGGCCTGGTCCAGCACCGTGACGCGGGCACCGGCCCGCAGCGCGTGCTCGGCCGCCGCGAGCCCGGCCGGACCGGTGCCGACGATCACCACCTGACGGCTCACGCGCGTTCCTCCCGGGACTGGGTGCGAATCTCGTCGCCGTCGGCCGCCGGGCGGCGGCACGCGCGGACGTCGGGTACGTCGTTGACCGTGAGCAGGCAGTCGAAACACGCGCCGATCCCGCAGAACACCCCGCGCGGAGCCCCGGAACGCGTGGTACGCCACGAGGTCCGCCCGGCAGCGAGCAGGACACCCGCGACGCTCTGACCCGCGATCCCGGTCAGAGGTTCGCCGTCGACGGTGATCCGGATCGGCAGGTCGGTCCGGTCCACCGGATCGCGGTCGCGGGGCAGCAGCCGTCCGCTCATGCGGCCGCCTCCGCCAGAACGGCCGGACGGTCCACAGCGAACTCTTCGACCGGCATCGCGGGGTCCGTCCCGGTCAGCAGCTCGCGCAGCAAGCGCGCGGTGCCGACACTCAGCCCGATGCCGGCACCCTCGTGTCCGGTGGCGTGCCAGAGGTTCCCCAGCCGCGGATCCTCGCCGAGCACCGGGAGGTGATCGTCGACATACGGCCGGAAACCGCCGTACGCCCGCATCACCGCGACATCGGCGAGCGCCGGAAACAGGCGCAGTGCCTTGACCGCGATGGCGCTCAGCACGTCCGGGCGGATCGTGTCGTCGAACTCCGCGCGGCGACGTGACGAGCCGATCAGCACGGTGCCGCCCCAGGTCGACTCGACGACGGCGGAGGTCCGCAGTTCGCCCGAATCGGCGCCGACCGCGCCGACGTAATCGGCGTCGTAGACCTTGTGCCGGACGACGCCTGGCATCGGGGCGGTCACCAGGACCTCGCCCCGGCGGGGACGGACGGCGATCGGAGCGCCGAGGCGCGCCGAAACCTGCCCGGCCCACGGGCCCGCGGCGTTCACGACGACGTCGGCCTCGATCACCTCGCCGGGGACGCGGATCCCGGTGATCCGTCCGTTGCCGACGGTCGCGCCGACGACCTCGGTGTCGAACCGCGGCCGCGCGCCGTGGCGCAGCGCGGAGCCCAGCAGCGCCAGCGCCGCGCCCGCGGGCTGGACCTGAGCGTCTTGCGGGTAGTGGAATGCGGCGGTCACCTCGCGGGTCAACGCGGGCTCAGCGTCGGCAAGTTCTTCGCGGGACAAGGGTTCCGCACGGACCCCGGTCTGCGCGGCGGTGAACGCGGTGAGGGCGCGGGCGCCATCGCCGGTGGTGGCGACCACGATGCCGCCCTTCGGATCGTACTCGATCGCCGAAGCGGCGCGCACGTCCTCGCCGGCGATCTCGGCGACCACCCGGGGCCACAACGCCGCGGAGAGCTTCGCGAGTTCGAGCTCGGCCCCGGGTCCCTTGTCAGAGACCAGGATGTTGCCCTCGCCGTGCGACGTGGTCCCGCCGGCGGGACGGCCGCGATCCACGACCACGACGTCGAAACCCGCCAGGCTCAGCTCCCGGGCACACGCGGCACCGACGATACCCGCACCGAGCACAGCCACCCGCGTTCGGTTCATTAACCCTCCATCGTTCGGTAAAGCGAACGATCGGAGAGTAGATTCCCCCTCGGAGAGGTGTCAATACCCGGGAGCGGTCAGCCTTTCAGCACCGGATGCGGCCTGCCGTCGAGCCGCTCGTCGGCGCGGTACTGCAACAGCAGGACCGAGTGCACCGGACCGTCCGGAGCGGTGTAGCAATGCGGCTCGCGGGCGTCGAAGGCGACGTAGTCCCCCGGCCCGGCCTCGACTCTGCGGCCCGCCACCTCGACCAGCAGCGATCCGGTCTGCACGATGGTGTGCTCGATCCCGACGTGCCCTTGCGAGCGCTGCGGCTCGTCGCCGCGCACCACCTGGTCGTACACCTCGAAAACGCCGTCGCCTGCCTCGATCCGCCGCAGCGGCCGAAGATCCACGCCCTCGCCGCGCAGCACCTCGACGTCGGCGCCGCGCACGACGGTGAGCGCGCCGCCCGCCCGGTGGTCGAGCAGATCGGAGATCGCCACCTCCAGCACCCTGGACAGGCTGAACACGGTCTCGATGGTCGGATTGCCGCTCCCGGACTCCAGCTGCGACAGCGTCGCCTTGCCGATGCCCGACCGCCGCGACAGCTCGGACAGCGAAAGCCCACGCGCCGCACGCGCCGCACGCAGGTTGACCGCCAGCATGTCCCGGATTGAGGGCGTCTCGTCCTCCACCACCGCTCCCGTCGTTCGACAAACCGTACGATCGGACAGGCGAATCGTTCGCTTTGCCGATCGATTTCCCGGATATCATGACACGTCTTCCGGTACCGGGGCATAGCCGCGGCCGATAGGGCGACGCGATGGCGGGCGGCGCGGCGCTTCGTCGCCAACCGGTGTGGCACCGTCGAGACGAGGTCACGGGCGCGGCCGATCTTCGCTTTGCCGAACTGGACAATGCGAAGCCCGCCCCCGGTTCGCCTTCAGCGAAGATCGATTCCTGACGCGGAACACTGTTTCGCCGACGGAGCGTTGGACTCCCGAGTTGTCCGCAGTCGCGAAACGTGGGCCGGCATCCCGCGCCCGGCCCACGTCGCGTCGATCCGCGGCGGCTACCGCTTGAGCTTGTAGGCCCGCAGAATCGTTTGTTCGACGGTGTTTCCGCCCTGGTCCTCAGCCTGCCCACGCAGGGACACCGACGAGGCGTCCGGCGGATGCGCCAGCGTCACCTTCCCCCCGATCACGGGTGCGTCGGCCCAGTTCTTTCCCTCGTCGTAGGACACCTGCACCGTCAGCCACGCGTACGGGACGGGCCCACCGTCGACGCCTTGGAGGAACACCGGCACGTCCAGCCGTTGTCCAGCGGGGGCGCTGCTGGTGAGGTCGAGCTGGGGCGTGAACCGGATCGCCGTCAGCGGCAACGTCCGCCGTCCGTCGACATGTGCGGAGCCGAAGCACCACGCGACGGTCTGGTGCGTGGACACGCCGGATTCGGACGGTTGGTCGACCTCGACGCCGAGCCGGTACCTGCCTGGCTCGGGGCCGACGGTGAAAACCGCGTGACCCGGTGTCTCGTTCTGCCCGACGAGCTTGTCACCGCGGTGCAGAGTCGTGTGCCCCCGCAGCTTGGTGTCGCCGGTTCCCGCGTTGCCCGCGCCGTCGGTGAACATCGGAATGTCCGCCCAGATGTCGTCGTTGATGCGCTCGGCCCACGGCGGCCCGAGCATGGATTCGGGCAGTCCCGGCCCGAACGGACCGACGTTGAACCGCTCGTGGTATCGCTTGCCTGCCCGGTAGGTCTTCGGCGGCGACTCCAGAACAGTTTTCACCGTACCCTGTTCGGCGAAAACTCCTGACCACCGCGTAGCGCCGGTGCTGTAGAACTCGGTCCGGCTGCCGGGAATCGCGACCGGCTGGTACACCTCCAGGTTGACGGAGCCGATCCCGTCGGCCTGGCCCGGAAAGACCGAGCGCGCACCTTCCTTGACCGCGTCCGGAGCCCCGAACTCGACTTGCACCTGGGCGAGGTCCTTCTGGCGCACGTCTCGGCGGAAGCCGGTGGGATATCGCCCCGGCGCGAACCAGGCGAAGTTGTACTCGCCTTTCTTCCCGGTCGACTGGCTGCTGATGTGCGCGGCGAAGACGTCGGGGGCTGCGTCCGGGCCGACCTGCACGGTCGAGATCTTGTCCAGCGGCCCCTTCGTCACCAGCGAGTAGCGGGCCGGGAGGGCGCCCATGACTTGGCTGAACCCGACGGAGGACGTGTGTGCTTTCGCTGCCGGGTCGGGGCCGTTGACCTTGATCGGCTTTGCCTGCCGGGCGTCGAAGGTCAAGACCGCGTTCTCCGTGAGCTGGTGAGCCGGTTCGACCAGTTCGTAGTGGCGAACGTCCTGCCCGCCGGATATCTGTGAGGCAAGAACGGTGTAGCGGCCCTTGGGCAGCCGGATCTTGCCCTCCGGCGGCACCGTCTTCCATAGCTGACTGTCGATCCCGAGCACGTCCGCGCTCGACGTGCCCGGCGGCGCCGGCTTCCCGTCCGGTCCGAGCTGGGCGACGGTGAGGTCGTAGCTCTCCGCTTCGCGTGTCACGGCCAGCGGCGTGACGATCTCGGCGGTTGTCGAGCTGGCGACCACCTGGCCCGAATACCCGCCGGCGAGGGAGCCGAGACGCGTGTCACTGGTCACGTTCACTTTCGCCGTCTCGCCGCCCGGGATGGTGACCTGCTGCTGGTCGAGCGAGAACATGCCCTCCGGGGCTGGCTTGCCATCAGGCCCGGTCACTCGTACGGACAGCTTCAGCGTGACGTCCGCCGTGCTGTCGTTGCGGTAGGACAGCGGTTTGCTGACCGGTTTGTCATCCTCGTGCGGCCAGCTCTGGACGCCGAAGCCGAGTTTGGCCGGTGCGGTGACGACCTGCCGCGCCAGCGCCGCCGGGACGTCGATCCGTCCCGGACCCCGCTCGAACGCCCCGAACTTCGGTTCCGGCTTAGCCGAGGCGATCAGCAGCGCCTTGAGCTGCTGGCCCCTGAGATCCGGGTGAGCCTTGGCCACCAGCGCGGCGGCACCGGCGACGTACGCGGTACCGATGGCCGTGCCCGGTGCGACGACATCCGGTTCGATGGCACCGTCATCGAACCTCGGGCCCCGGACGGAGGACTCCGCCAAGCCGCCTTCGCCGTTGACAGCGCCGACGGTCAGCGCGGCATCGGCACTGCCCGGCGACTTCACGGTCTCCTCGGACGGGCCGCCGTTGCCCGCCGCGACGACGAACAACGTGCCGGTCTTCGCGGACAGCGAGTCGACTGCCTCTTCCAGCGGATCGGCCTCGGGGGTGCCGACGCCGACGCCGACGCCGAGGGTGACGATGTCGGCCCGTTGGCCGGCCGCCCACTGCATCCCGGCGATGATGTCCGAGTCCCGCCCGGACCCCGCGTCATCGAGTACCTTCCCGTCGAGTATCTGCGCCCCGTGCGCGATACCCTGGTACTCCCCGCCCGCGAACGCGCCGGTGCCCGCGATAATCCCGGCGGCACGGGTGCCGTGCCCGTTGCGGTCCACGTTGTCGGCAGCGTCGCTGAAGTTCCGCTGGCCGGTCACCCGTCCCTGGAGGTCCGGGTGCGTCGCATCCACCCCGGTGTCCAGGACGGCGACCTTGACCCCTTCGCCGGTGACGCCGCTCCCCCACGCCCGCGGCGCGCCGATCTGCCGTGCGCCGCCGCCGAGGGTCTGCCGTCTGCCGTCCAGCCAGACCCGTTCCACTCCGGACCTGAGCACTCGACCGCCTCCCGCGGCGGCCGTGACCGAGTTCCACAGCTGATCGACCCGGGACTTCTCCGCCTTCACGGCGACTCCGCCGATGCTGGGCAGCTCCCGCCGCACCCGAGCGCCGCTGCGTGCCGCGGCCCGCCCGCCGGTGACGATCAGCGGCAGTTGGTCGCTGTCCGAATCGGCATACCCGGATCGGCGCAGTCCGGCCACGTCGAACAGCCGCTTGTCGACCGAACCGGCAGCGACCAGCGACTGCGCGTCCGAGGGGATCACGTAGGCGTGGCCGGCCCGGTCGAATGCCCGGAACGCGATGCGGTCGCGGCCGGGGCCGGGCTCGACCGCGTACTTGCCGTGTCCGTAGCTGATCACCTTGTCCCCCGTGATCAGGGTGACGGTACTGCTGGCGTGCTCGCCTCGTGGCGGATGGCCGGGCGGGGCGGCCGCCGCGGCCGAGACGGAGCCCAGTGACGCCGAGGTGGCGCCCAATGACAACGCCAGCACTACGACCGCGATTCGCGGCGTTCTTGCCAAGGACACAGGGACACTCCTGTCTTTCGGTTGAGACCTGGACGGGCAAGCAACACCGTCGGCGGCGGGCGGGCGTTTGGCCGTGGTGATCAGGAATGGGCGGATACCCGGCAGAGGACCCTGCGGGCATCCGCGAAGCGCTGTTTAATCGAGGCCGAGGTGAAAGTGTTCCTCGCCATTGGCACAGACGATCACTGCGGACAGCGAACGAAGGTCTATGTCCGCCGCTGCCGCAGACAAGCGTCCTTCCTGGCTGGGCATTACCGAAACAGGTCGCGATGGTCTCTTCTGTCCCGTTGTGTTCGGTGTACAGGGTGGTGTGCACATTTCCTGATTGGCCTGCCCTGAAGACGCTCGGCAGACTGGAGCCGCCCGGAGTCCGCGCCACTTAGAGGTTCGCCGCCCAGCACGCCCGGCGCTAATTCGTCGGCCAGATATATTATCCTCCTTAGTGGAACGCCGGGAGCGGTCAGGAACTGGCGGTTTCCGCAGGGCCGAGACAAAGCCGGACCCGATGAATCCGTGTCGACCTGCGTTCACCCAGAGTCGCGTGGACGGGCACCCAGAACAATCGGGGATTCGTTAGGTATTCATCCCCAACGCGCGGCTTCTCGCCACTCGTGCCGGACGCTTTGATCCTTGGCTTCGGCCGGGGAAAGGATGTGTCTGGTTCGTCGAGGCATCCGGAGGAGTTCCGGCGGGACGCGGTCGCGTTGGCGCGGTCGGTGTCTCGTCCGTTGGCGCAGGCGGCTCGTGAGCTGGGGGGGATCACGAGACGCTGCGGACGTGGGTGCGGGCCTGATCGTGCCGAGCGGGCGGCCGAGACCGGGAGCTGCGCAAGCGGGTACCGGTTCATCTCCGCCCACCGGCGCGTATGGTGTCGCCCGCTGTGCCGTGTCCTCGCGGTGCGCCGCCGCGGCTTCTCCGAATGGCTCGCCTCCGCCCCGGCTGGGCCCGCTGATCGCCACCGACCAGACGGTCAAGGACATCGACCTGCTGCGCGTGCTGCTCG
>NZ_LWSF01000046.1:0-29738 GCF_001651785.1 Amycolatopsis sp. M39 | reverse complement strand
GTGCCCCACACCAGCAACCAGGCCAATGTCGCCCCCAGGCGACGAGCCCCCCCACCCCCCACCCACCCGGTACTGTCCGTTTCATGGGATCCCGGATCGAGCACCGCGGCGAATTCACCGGCTCGCTCGAAAACGTCTTCACCGCAGTAGCAGGCGAGGAAGCACTCCAAGCACGCCTGGAAGCGCTAGGCGGCGACGACGCCAAACTCCTCGCCTACACCGCCGAAGGCGACTCCGTCCGTTACGAACTCCAGCACGGCATCAAGGCGGCCAAACTCCCCCAAGCCGTCCGCGCCCTGCACAAAGGCGACATCATCGTCAACCGCACCCAGACCTGGAAGCGGTCCGGCGACGAGTACACCGGCCGGTCCGACGTCGGCGTAGGCGGCGTCCCCGGCGAGATCGGCGCTTCGACCTACCTCTCCCCCAAGGACGGCAAGGTCCTCCTCCGCACCACCGGCGAGGTCGTGGTGCGCATCCCCCTCTTCGGCGGCCGGATCGAGGAGTTCGTCTCCGAGCAGGTGGTCAACCTGCTGCGGCGCGAGGACGAGTTCACCGCGCAGTGGCTGGCCGAGCACGCCTGACCCCGGTGGGAGCCCCGACCAGGGGCACCACCAATACCAACCGGTTGCGCCGGGTCGACCGCTGGCTCGCGAGCGACCCGGGCGTCACGCGGCTGCTGCGGCGCGGCGAGAGTCCCCTTGTCGTCGATCTCGGCTACGGAGCGTCGCCGGTCACGACCGTCGAACTGGCCCGCTGGCTGGCACGCGTGCGGCCGGACGTCCGGGTGCTCGGGCTCGAACTCGACCCGGAGCGTGTCGCCGCCGCTCTGCCCGCCGCTGATCCGCCCCGGCTCGACTTCCGGCGCGGCGGCTTCGAGCTGGCCGGGACGCGACCGGTCCTGGTGCGCGCGTTCAACGTGCTCCGCCAATACGCCGCGGCCGAGGTCCCGGGCGCGTGGCAGCTGATGCTCGACGCGATGCCGCCGGAGGGCCTGCTGGTCGAAGGCACCTGCGACGAGATCGGCAGGCTGGTCACGTGGGTCGTGGTCGGGGCAGGCGGTCCGCGCACGCTGACCCTGTCGCTTCGCCTCGCCGAACTCGACCGTCCGTCCACAGTGGCCGAACGGCTACCGAAGATCCTCATCCACCGCAACGTTCCCGGCGAACGCGTGCACGCCTTGATGTCTACTTTGGACGAATGCTGGGCGGCCGCCGCGCCGCACCGGTCCTTCGGCGTGCGCGCCCGCTGGACGACCACCGTCGCCATGCTCGCCGACCGCGGCTGGCCGGTTATCGGCAATCCGGACCGGCGCAGGCTCGGCGAGCTGACCGTGGCCTGGGAGAGCGTCGCGCCGCGCTGAACCCACCTGTTCACCACCCGCACCCCGCTGGGTCATCCCTTGGTGACCTTCAGTGCTGACGATGAGCGGGTGGAACTGCTGGAACACGTCACCGAGCTGATCCGGGGCACGCTCGGCTCGCCCTGGCTGTGGGTGCTCGTGTTCGCGATCGCCGGACTGGACGCGCTGCTCCCGTTCATGCCGAGCGAAACGACCGTGGTGACCGTCGCCGTCCTGATCGGACCGGACCCGGGCAGGCTCGCGCTGCTGGTCGTCGTGTCCGCCGCCGGGGCGTGGGCGGGCGACTGTCTCGGCTACGCCGTCGGCCGCGCCGCCGGGCCGCGTGCCGTCGCCTGGCTGCAGCGCGGGCCTTCCGGACGGCAACGCTACGAATGGGCCCGCGACCAGGTGCGCAGACAAGCGCCGCTGCTGATCGTCGCCGCGCGCTACCTGCCCGGCGGACGCGTCGCGAGCGCGCTGGCCAACGGAAGCCTCGGCTATCCGCTGCGCCGGTTCGTGCCGCTCGACGCCGCGGGCGCGGCGCTGTGGTCGGTGTACAGCGCGCTGGTCGGGCTCGCCGGCGGGGCCGCGTTCGCCGACCGTCCGGTGTACGGCCTGCTGCTGTCGTTCCTGCTCGGGCTGCTGCTGGTCGTGCTCATCGAATTCGGCCAGCGAGCGCGGGTGCGCAGGCTACGGTCAGTGCATGGACGCGCCACGGCTGCTGGAAGCGATCGACATCCACGCCGACCGGATCAAGGCCGCGACGCTCGCCGCGGGTCCGGCCGCGCCGGTCCTGAACTGTCCGGAGTGGACAGTGCGGGACCTGGTGACGCACCTGACGACGGTGCTCTCGTACGCGGTCGCTGCGTTCACCGACCGGAATGCTGAGTCACCGCGCGCAAGCACCTGGGAAGACACGCTCGGCCGCTGGGACGGCGAACGGATGGCCGTCCGCGAAGCCCTGCGCCGTCCGGCGGAAACCCCGCTGCGCTCGCCTTTCCCGCACGGTGGTCCGATCACCGTCGGCGATTGGACGCGCCGGCTCGCGCACGAGTTCGCCATCCACCGGCTCGATGCGGAAAGCGCCCTGCCGTCGCCGCCGGTCACCCGGTACCGCACGGAATTCGCCGAGGACGGCATCGACGAGTTCCTCGCCTTCCTGAGCCCGCGCCGCGGCCGGCCAAGCTGCCGCGACGGGATCGTCCAGGTCAGCACCGACACCCGGACCTGGACCGTTCTGCTGCACGCCGGCCAGCCGCCCGCGCTGGGCGAAGGCGTCCCGGATCTCACGCTCACCGGACCGGCCGACGACGTCTACCGCGCGCTGTGGGGCCGGCCGAACCACGCCGAGAACGTCGGCGACGCCACCCTTCTGGAGCCCCTCGCCGCACCCTGACCAGCAGGCGACGAGAATGGGTGGGTGTCAGATCCCCAGCGTTACGTGCTCACCTTCGGCTGTCCCGACCGCACCGGCATCATCGCCCGCATCTCGGGCTTCCTCGCCGACCACGGCGGAATGATCGTCGAGGCGGCGTATCACACCGATCCCGACTCGGGCTGGTTCTTCACCCGCCAGGTCGTCCGCGCCGATTCGCTGCCGTTCGACGCCCAGGGGTTGCGCGAGCGGTTCAGCGAGGTCGCGAACGAACTGTCCGCCGAGTCGAGCTGGCAGGTGCGCGACACCGGCGAGCGCCCGCGCGCCGTGGTGCTGGTGTCGAAGGCCGGGCACTGCCTCTACGACCTGCTCGGCCGGGTCGCCTCCGGTGAGCTGGACGTGGACATCGCCGCGGTGATCGGCAACCACGATTCGCTCGCGGACATCACGCGCGCGCACGGGATCCCCTTCCACCACGTGCCGTTCCCGGCAGGCGACCCGGACGGCAAGGCGGCCGCGTTCGCCAAGGTCCGCGAACTGGTCGACGCACACGACCCGCACGCGATCGTGCTGGCGCGGTTCATGCAGGTCCTGCCCGCGGAACTGTGCGCGGCGTGGACCGGACGCGCGCTGAACATCCACCACAGCTTCCTGCCGTCGTTCATCGGCGCGAAGCCGTATCACCAGGCGCACACGCGCGGAGTGAAGCTCGTCGGCGCGACCTGCCACTACGTCACCGCGGATCTGGACGCCGGGCCGATCATCGAACAGGACGTCATCCGCGTCGACCACGGCGATTCGGTGCAGGACCTGGTGCGCAAGGGCCGGGACATCGAAAAGGTGACGCTCGCGCGCGGCCTGCGCTGGCACCTCGAAGGGCGAGTTCTGGTGCACGGTAATCGGACCATGGTGATGTGACACTCGTGAGTGTTTGCCGCGGTCAGAACCGCGGCAAACACTCACGAGCCGCTACGCGCCGATCGTCGCGGCGTCGATCACGAAGCGGTACCGTACGTCGCTGTTCTCGACCCGCGCGTACGCCTCGTTCACCTGGTCCGCGCTGATCGTCTCGATCTCCGCGCCGACGCCGTGCTCGGCACAGAAGTCCAGCATCTCCTGGGTTTCCGCGATGCCGCCGATCATCGAACCGGCCAGCACGCGGTTGCCACCGATCAGGGAGAAGACGTTGTACTCCAACGGTTCCCCCGGGGCGCCGACGTTCACCATCGCGCCGCCGACGCGCAGCAGGCTGAGGTAGGCGTCGACCGGCAGCTTCGCCGACACGGTGTTGAGGATGACGTCGAACCGGCCGGTGAGCGTCTCGAAGGTCGACTCGTCGCCGGTCGCGTAGTAGTCCTTCGCGCCGAGCCGAAGCCCGTCTTCCTGCTTCTTCAGGCTCTGGCTGAGCACGGTGACGTCCGCGCCCATCGCGACGGCCAGCTTGACCGCCATGTGCCCGAGCCCGCCGAGCCCGACGACGGCGACCTTCTTGCCCGGTCCCGCACCCCATCGGCGCAACGGCGAGTACGTGGTGATGCCCGCACACAGCAGCGGCGCGGCCACGTCGAGGGAAATGCCTTCCGGGATCCGGCAGACGAACGCGTCCTTCACCACGATCTGGCGGCTGTATCCGCCGTAGGTGTTCTCGCCGTCGAAGCCGACCCCGTTGTACGTCTGCACGTTGCCCTTGACGCAGAACTGCTCGGATCCGGCGCGGCAGTACTCGCATTCGCCGCACGAATCGACCATGCAGCCGACCCCGACCCGGTCGCCGACCTGGTACTTCGTGACGTCCGAGCCGACCGCGGCGACCACGCCGGCGATCTCGTGGCCCGGCACCATCGGGAAGATCGCGGTCCCCCAGTCCTGGTTGACCTGGTGCAGGTCGCTGTGGCAGATGCCGGCGTAGGCGATGTCGATGAGCACGTCGCCGGGCCGCAGGTCGCGGCGCTCGATCGTCGTCGGCGCGAGCGGTCCGCCCGGCGCCGGGGCGGCGATGGCGGAGGTGGTCGTGGTCATGAAGCCCTCCTGGGTGTCCCGTCCGGCCGGGACAAAGTCGATGTAAGAACCCTCTTACATAGACTAGCGTGGACCTCGGCTTATTCCTCGACGCGACCACGATCGGGTGTGACACACGGCATGGCGGCGCAGTACCACCACCGCAATCTGCGCGCCGAACTCGTGCGCGTGGCTTTCGACCTCATCGCGGAAAACGGGATCACCGGGTTCTCGGTCGCCGAAGCCGCGCGCCGGGCGAAGGTCTCCGCCGCCGCGCCATACCGGCATTTCCCGGACCGCGCCGCGTTGCTGGCCGCAGTCGGCACGGTCGCGGCGCGCCGGCTTCGCGAACTCGCCGACGAAGCAGCCGCCGCCGAGACCGACGACGGTGCCGCGCTGGCCGCCGTCGCCGCCGCGCACACCAAGTTCCTCATCGACACCCGGATCGGGCTGCACGTCTTCTTCGCCGCCGAGCTGACTGGCGCGCAATACGCCGAACTGCACGAGGCCCGCCGTGAACTGATCGACGCGTCGCTGCTGCGCTGCCTCGCGATCGCGCCGGATCCGGCTATCGCGCTGGAACTGATGGAGCAGCTCCACACCCAGGCCTACGGCTACGGCGATTTCTACCTCAACGGCGTCCACCAATGGCTCGGCTATCCCACGGAGCAGGTCGTCGCCAAGTCCCGGCGGGCGGCGCGGATCGTGATCGAGGCTTATCGCGCGGAGACTCCGGCGATCAGTCCGGCGGAGTGGTGACGTAGCGGTCAGCCAGCCAAGCGCCGAAGGCGTGCAAACGATCGGTGAGCGCGGGCGGTTCCAGCACGTCGAAATCCACGTCCAGGTAAGCCAGCCAGCGCGCGGCCCAGTCGAGATCGTCGGTGCCGAACCGGAGTTCGCACTCGTCGCCGTCCTCGACCACGGTGGCGACGCCCGGGTCGACAAGTTCCCGCACCAGATCTGCGGACGTGCGCATCTGGACCCGGACGCGATGCCGCCAGCCCGCGTTCGTGATCAGATCGGCCACAGTGGACGGTGGTTCCGGCGCGGGCAGCTTGATCCCGAGCGGCTGGACCGCCTCGATTCTTTCTACCGCAAAGGTTTTCCATTCGCTGGTCCCGCGCGGGCAAGCGACGAGATACCACTGCCGCCGGACCGTGATGAGCCGATAAGGCTGCACATCAACGGGTTTCGCCGACGGAGCGGCCACGGCTCGATGCCGGATCCGGACCGCTTCGCCAGCCCGGCAAGCCAACGCGATCGGCACCAGAATGTCCCGTGCCGCCTGCCGGAAAGGCTTGCCCGGTAACGATTCCACCTCCGCGAGCGCGGCTAGCCGGGTCTGCCAGCGCGTCGGCACCACCTGGGTCAGCTTGGCCAGCGCGGTCACTGTGGCGGTTTCCAGCCCGTCGACCGTCACTGCCGTTTGCAGGCCGAGCGAGACCGCGGCGACCTCGTCGGCGTCCAGCAGCAGCGGCGGCATCGCAGTGCCGTGCGCCAGCCGATAGCCGCCGGCCCGGCCCGGTTCACCGTCGATGCGATAGCCGAGTTCGCGCAGCTGAGCGATGTCGCGCCGCGTCGTGCGCTCGGCGACGCCGAGCCGGGCCGCGAGGTCGGTGGCGGAGATGCCAGGGCGCGCCTGCAGCAACGCCAGTGTCTCCAGGCGACGGCTCGTCGTGGTCATGGTCCCGATTCTCGCGCAAAACTAGGACAGTATCCGACCGGGTATCTGGTCATACTCGTTTTATGACTCAGCTGCTCCGCCCCGAAGGGCTCGTCCAGTCCCCCGCCTTCGCCCAGGTCGCCGTGGTCCCGCCGGGCGCGACGACGATCTACGTCGGCGGCCAGAACGCGGTCGACGCGAACGGCGCGCTCGTCGGCGGAACCGACGTCGCCGCGCAGGTCGAGCGGGTGATGGCCAACCTGGAAACGGCACTGGCCGCCGGGGGCGCGACCGTCCAGGATGTAGTGATGCTGAACATCCTGCTGGTCGCGGACGTCGATCTCGCCGGGGCTTATCCGGCCGCCGCCGCGGCGCTGGCGGGCGCGACGCCGCCGGTCACCGTCCAGCGCGTGGCCGGGCTGGCGGTACCGGGCGCGCTCGTCGAGGTCAGCGCGATCGCGGCGGTGGCCCGGTGAGCGTCGGGCAGACCAAGGACGCGGGCTGGCAGATCGGCGTCTCGAAGACGATCGGCCGCTCCGCCGAGGATGTCTGGGACTTCATCACGTCCGCGGAAGGCGTGGCGATCTGGCTCGGCGAGGGCGTCACGGTCCAGCCCGAACCCGGCGTCGGCTACGAGACCGCCGACGGAATCCGCGGCGAGACGCGCAGCTTCCGCGAAATGGACCGGATCCGGCTCACCTGGCAACCGGCCGGCTGGTCGCACGCGACGACCCTGCAACTGGCCGTGCGCGCCAGCGGCCCGGAAAAAGCAATGCTGCGCATTCACCAGGAACGGCTGGCCGATGCCGCCGAACGGGAGCGGCAGCGCCGCCATTGGCAGGGAGTTCTCGCCGAACTGATCACCGCGCTTGCCTAGCCCGCGACTGACGGAGGACCCTGGAGCGCAAGCGGTTCACCGGCAGGAGGCGCGATGCTCTGCGTGTTCGACGTCAACGAGACACTGCTCGATCTGACGGTGCTCGACCCGCTGTTCACCCAGCTCACCGGTGATCCGGAAGCGCGCCAGGAATGGTTCACGCTCGCGATCCACACCGTGCTCACGGTGACCGCGGCCGGCCAGTACCGCGATTTCGCGCAGATCGCCGGGGAAGCCGCGGCCGCCGTGTGCGCGCGGCACGGCCATGAACTGACCGACGCCGAACTGGTGAAGGTCGGCGACGGTCTGCGCACTTTGCCCGCGCACGCCGACGTCGTGCCCGGCCTGGACCGCTTGCGCCAAGCCGGGCACCAGGTCGTCGCCCTCACGAATTCGCCGCTCGCGACCGCCGAGGCGCAGTTACAGAACGCTGGCCTGGCCACGAAATTCGAGCGGATCTTCTCCGCGCAGCAGGTCAGCAGGCTCAAGCCCGCACCGGAGCCGTACCTCCAGGTGCTGCGTGCCTTCGGCGTCGAACCCGGCCAAGCGGTGATGATCGCCGCGCACGGCTGGGACATCGCCGGGGCGCAAGCAGCAGGACTCCGGACCGCGCTGCTCGCGCGTCCCGGAGTCCACCCGCTGCCCGGCCTGCCGGCCGCGACCTACACCGCGGCGACGATGCCCGAACTGGCGGACGCGATCGTCAGGAGCTGAGGCGCACCAGCATCTTTCCGGTGTTGGCCCCGCTGAGCAGGCCGAGGAAGGCGTCCGGCGCGTTGCGGATACCGTCCACAAAGGTCTCCGAGTACTTGATCTCCCCGGACGCGACGAGCGGCGCGACCTCGGCCACGAACTCCTGCATCAGGTGCCAGTGATCCAGCACGAGCAGGCCGCGCATGGTGATCCGCTTCGCGATGAGCTGCACCAGGTTGCGCGGAGCCGGGGTCGGCTCGGTCGCGTTGTACTGCGAGATCATGCCGCAGATGGCGATCCGGCCGTGCAGGTTCATCGACGCGATCGCGGCTTCCAGATGCTCGCCGCCGACGTTGTCGAAGTAGACGTCGATGCCCTCGGGCGCGGCTGCGGCGAGCTGCTCGGCGACCGGTCCGTCCTTGTAGTTGAAGGCGGCGTCGAAGCCGAGTTCTTCGGTGAGATAGCGGACCTTCTCCGCCGAACCCGCGCTGCCGATCACGCGCTTGGCGCCCTTGAGCCGAGCCAGCTGTCCGACGAGCGAGCCGACCGCACCGGCCGCGCCGGAGACGAAAACCGTGTCGCCCGGCTTGAATTCCGCGCTCACCAGCAGCCCGGCGTACGCGGTGAGGCCCGGCATTCCGAGCACGCCGAGGTAGGTCGAGAGCGGCGCGACGGAATCGTCCACTTTGACCGCTCGCTTGGCGTCGAGTACCGCGTGCGTGCGCCAGCCGGCCTGGTGCAGTACGTGCTCGCCGACCGCGAAGTCGTCCACAGTGGACTCGATGACCTCGCCGACCGCGCCGCCCTGCATGGCCTCGCCGACCGCGAACGGCGGCGAGTAGGACTTCACGTCGTTCATCCGGCCGCGCATCGCCGGGTCGACGCTCATCACCACGTTGCGCACCAGGATCTGCCCGGGACCCGGCTTCGGCACCTCGGTCTCGACGATGTCGGAAGTGTCCATGGTCGGGACGCCGTGCGGACGGGCCGCGAGCCGGATCTCAGTCGCTGTGGGTGCGTTCACCGTCGAACTCCGTTTCGTTCAAGCTGGATTGAAGCGGGGCGCGCGCCCCGGCTATCCGGCCAACGGAGAAACCGGGGCGCGCATTCCGATTGTCCCCGGGGTTGTGGCAAGCGCTACACGATCTCCGCGAGCTTGCCGAGCACGCCGTCGTAGATCTTCTTCAACCCGCCCGGCGCGAAGGTCTTCTCGAAGAAGCCGCCGATGCCGCCCGCGCCGTCCCAGCTGGTCTGGATGCGGACGAGCGAACGCTCGCCGGAGGAGGTGACGGTCCAGGTGGTGACCATGCTGGAGTTCGCGTCGGTCTCGACGAAGGTACCCGGCGACGGCTCGGTCACCGTGGCCGCGACATCGCGCACGCGCTTGGACGTGGCCTGCAGCTTCCAGCTGGCCTTCGTGCCGGCGCCGACGCCGCCTTCGCTGACCTCGTAGTCGCGGTAGTGCTCGGTGAGCAGCTTCGGCCGAGTCTCGGCGTAGTCCGCGACCAGCTCACGCACGCGTTCCACCGGCGCGTCGATCGTGCGCTCCGCGGTGGCCGTGACCTTGCCCATGTCGTTTCCTCCTCAGGGTTCCGCCACCGCAACCCTTGCACATGGGTGTCGTGAGTGGCGATCCCGGTGAGAACCGGGATCGCCACTCACGACCGCTCAACTCAGCCCCTGCTGCTTCAGCCAGTCCTTGGCCACGTCCGCCGCGGGTTCGCCGTCCGCGTCGACCCGCTTGTTCAGCTCGCGCATGCCGTCCGTGGTGAGCTTCGCGCTGACGGCGTTGACGGCAGTCGCGAAGTCCGCACCGCGCTCGTCGAGCACCTTCTTGTTCACCGCGGGCACCACGTTCTCGGTGGGCACGATGGTGAGGTCGTCCTTGAGCGCGACGTACTGCGAGTCGCCGACCAGCGGGCTGACCGAGTCGACCGGGATCACCGTGACCGCGCCGGAGTTGAGCTGCTGCACGCGCGGCCCGGCCTCCTGCACGGTCTGGAAGGTGGCGTTCGTCAGCTTGTAGACGTCCTTGAAGCCCTGGAAGCACGGCAGCCGCTTCTCGCACTCCGGCGGACCGGCCATGACGACCTTGTCGAGCTTCTTCAGGTCGCTGATCGACGCGATGCCCTTCGACTTCGCGAGGTCGGCCTTCACGATGTAGGTGTTCTTGTCCTCGGCCGCGGCGTAGTTCAGCAGCCCGACGCCCTCTGGAGCGAAAAGCTTCGCCAGCTGTTCGTGCTCGGCCTTGGCGTCCTTGGTGGCCTCCTTGCCGAAGCCGGTCGTGATCGCCGCGCCCTGGTACTCCGGCAGGAACTGCAGCTCGCCGGATTTGAGCGACGGGTAGACCAGCTCCCGCGAGCCGAGGTTCAGCTTCCGGGTGACCGGATAGCCCTTCGCCTCCAGCGCGCTCGCGTAGATCTCGGCCAGGATCTGGCTGTCGGTGAAGTTGAACGAGGCGACGACGATCGGAGCGCCGCCCTTGCTCGGCGCGGCCGGCTGGTCGCTTCCCCCACCGCACGCGGTCAAGCCGAGCGCGGCCGTCGCCAGCAGCGCGGCCGCTCGGATGTTCCGGGTCCAGCGCACGTGTCCCCACACTCCTCAGTTCACTCGTTAGTGGGAATGGACCCTAACCGCGACCCCCGACAGAAACCACTGGTGAGGAATCCTGCCCGGGGAATCTCACGAGCCGGAATATTGTCGCTCGATCGGGGTAAGGTCGCGCCGTGCACGCGTCCGTGACCCCGCTGCTGGCCGACAGCAGCCGTCCCCTCTTCGAATGGCGGTGGGTCGAACGCAACGCCGACGCGATTCTGCAGCGGCTCGGCGAGCACATCGCCCTCACCGCGACCGCGCTCGGCGTCGGCCTCGTGCTCTCGCTCGCGCTGGCCACGCTGTGCCTGCGCTACCGCTGGTTCTATCCGTTCGTGGTCGGCACGGCGGGCGCGCTCTACGTGATCCCGAGCCTCGGCGCGTTCGCGCTGCTGGTCCCGCTGCTCGGGTTCTCCTTCGCCACCTCGGTCATCCCGCTGGCGACGTACACGCTGCTGATCCTGATCCGCAACATCGTGACCGGCGTGCAGCAGGTACCGACCGAAGTGCGCGAAGCGGCGGTCGGGATGGGCTTCACGCCGCGGCGGTTGTTGTGGCAGGTGGAGCTGCCGCTCGCGCTGCCGGTGGTGATCGCCGGGCTGCGGGTGGCCGCGGTGACGACGATCGGCCTGGTCACCGTCACGTCGCTGCTCGGCATGGGCGGGCTCGGCTACTTCATCCGGGCCGGCATCCAGACGACGATCCCGAATCCGAGCCCGATCATCGTCGGCGTCGTGCTGTCGATCGCGCTGGCCGTACTCGTCGATTTGCTGCTGTGGCTGAGCGAACGCGCGCTGGCCCCGTGGGCGCGGAGGGCCGTTCGATGAGCTTTTTCGAGCAGCTGAGCCACTGGCTCGCCGACCCGAACCGCTGGAGCTGGACCGATCCGGCCGGGATTCCGTTCCGGACTGTGCAGCATCTGTGGTTTTCCGCGCTGGCACTGGCGATCTCGATCATCCTGACGGTGCCGCTCGCGCTGTGGCTCGGGCACTACCGGCGCGGCCAGTTCCTGGCGAGCAGCGCGGTGAACATCGGCCGCGCGATCCCGAGTTTCGGGCTGATCATCCTGTTCTGGTTCCTGGCCAGCAGGTGGGGCGCGAACACGGACTTCTGGCCGCTGCTGCTCGCGCTCGTCGCGCTGGCGCTGCCGCCGCTGTTCACCAACACCTACGCGGGCGTGGTGCAGGTGGAACAGGACGTCGTCGACGCGGCGCGCGGCACCGGGTACCGCGAATGGCAGATCATGCTGCGTGTGGAACTGCCGCTGTCGTCGCCGGTGATCGTGGCCGCCGCGCGAGTGGCGTTCCTGCAACTGATCGCGACGGTCGCGATCGGCGCGATCGTCAACGACGGCGGCGGCCTGGGCCGCTACATCGTGGACGGTTTCGCCCTCGGCGAGCAGGGCCACGGCGAAATCTTCGGCGGCGGGGTGGCGGTGGTGGTGCTGGCGCTGGTGTGCGAGGGGGTGTTCGCGCTGCTGACCAAACTGGCCACGCCTCGCGGGTTGGCGCTCCAGCAGGCCCGTCGGGACTCGTGAGTGTTTATGCCGGTTCTCACCGGGATAAACACTCACGACACACCGCGGCCAGCCGATCAACCTCCGCCCCCAGCGACCGATCAACCACCACCGGCTCGACCCTCGCCGCGAGCCAGGCGTAGGTGTCGCCCAGCCTCGGTGCCCCCGGGGTTTCGAGCAGATACCGCGCCTGCCGCCCGGCGATCAGCTCGCACGCGGTGATGGCGAAGAAGCGTTCGATAACTGTCTCCAGCTCGGCTCCGGCCTTGCTGGCAAACGCTTGCACATCCTCCTGACCAGCGGAAGTGTCCAACGACCCCAGCGTCGCCGGTGCGGCCAGCCCTCGCATCGCGTGCAGCTCGCCGGCCGCGCGTTTGTGCAACGGCGCAAGCCCGGCCTGCGGCCCCGGATCCACCGCAAGCTGCGGCGGCAAACCGCTGAACTGCGGATCGAGGAGGCGGTGCAAGCGCTGTACCGAGATTTCCGCCGCGTGGACGAGGGCTGCCTTGACCGCGTCCATCCTCAGCCCGAGCGCTGTGGCGTGATAGCCGGTTGTCGGGACGAACTCGCCGTTGACAAAGGCCGGTGAGTCCGCTGGAGTTTCCCAGGACTCCTGCAAGGCTTCCCGTAGTTCCCCGACAGTCCGGCTGACGTATTCGAGCACCTTCGGGCCGACTCGCACCGAGATCGGAGCCTGCACGACTCCCTTTTTCGCGGCGGCCCCCTCGATGAGGTTCTCGATGCTGGTGCCGCGGTAGATCGCTTGCGGCGCACCAAGAACGTCCACGGTGATCGCCGCGCAGACCGTCTGCCAATCGACCAGCCGACGCAGCCTCTTGCCGCAAACCCACGCGTACGCCTCGGCCAGCGGCGAACCTTGAATCAGGCTCGCCCCTTCCTTCGGCCCCAGCACGAACGGCCGTACCCCGCGCCGTTCCAGCGCTTCCGCCGCCGGGACTTCGGCGCCGTCCTCGATGACCGTGCCGAGCCCGATGAAGGTCTGGAACGCGTGCGCCAGCGGGACGATCTCGCCCGCGCTGCCGAGACTGTCGCACGGGACGGCGGGGAGGAACCCGTCGTTGAGCCGGTCCACGAGGAAGGTGACCAGCTCGGGACTGACCGCCGCGTCGCCGCGAAGAAACCCGCGCAGCCGCATGCGCAGCAACGCCCGGGTCAGCTCCGGCGACAACCACGGCTTCCCGCCGACCGCGCGGCCGACCAGCAGATTGCGCTGATGGCCGGCCTGCTGCTCGGCGGTGAGCCGGGTTCCGGCGAGCCGTCCCATGCCGGTGTTGACGCCGTAGACCGGGCTGTCCTTGTCCAGCGCGGCCAGCATCGCCTCGCGCTGCCGCTTGAGCGCTTCGAGCGCGGCCGGGCTGATCTCGACTGGTTCGTCCACTATGGACAGTTCAGCGCGCGAGCCCGTCGATGACCTCGGCGTTCGGCAGCCCCGCGAGCGCCGTACCGGAGATCAGGAGCTTGCTGCCGCGGATCCCGCTGCCGATCACCAGCTCCGGCGCGTCCGCGACGGCTTGGTCGAGGAGGATCGGCCAGTCCGCGGGCAGCCCGACGGGCGTGATGCCGCCGTACTCCATGCCGGTGAGGGAAACGGCCTCGTCCATCGGCGCGAACGACGCCTTGCGCACGTCGAGGCGGCGCTTGATGACGCCGTTGACGTCGGCGCGGGTCGTCGCGAGCACGAGCGCCGCGGCGAACCGGACCTCGCCAGCCCGCTTGCCAGCGACAACGACGCAGTTCGCGGAGGCTGTCAACGGCGAGCCGTACGCCTCGCAGAACGCGGCGGTGTCGGCGAGTTCCGGATCGATCTCGGTGACGCCGAGTTCGTCCGGCGCGGGCATCGCGGCAAGCGCCTTGGCGACGGGTTCGGCAAGCAGGTCGGTACGGGTCGGCGCGGGAACGACGGTGAGGCTTCCGGCGATAGTCCAGGTGGTCACGGGCCCGAATGTAATCCGCCCGCCGCTCCGGTCACCAGTTGCGGTGGCCTCGCTGAACCTCGATGAGCTTCGGCCGCACGTCGACGATGTAGACGAGCGCCGCCGCCATCGCGGGCACCCAGAAGATGAACCCGGGCCCCTGGATCTGGAAAAGCACCAGGGCAAGCGTGGCCCCGCCGGTGATCAGCATCCAGATCGGCTTGGTCTTGCGATCGGCCGCCGAGTACGCGTCAGCTCGCTGGAGCAGCGCGTGAACGAAGGCGAAGAGCCCGACCAAGGCGCTGCCCCAGTGGATGACCCTGAGGATCCATTCGGCAACCAGCACGCCGCCAGCTTACGGCAAACCGCCCACGCCGCCCGCTCCCCCAAAACCCGGCGCCGCGACGTGACTGCTGGTCAGACTCGGACGGCCGGGTTCGGCCCGCGGTTAGCCGCAGCGAGCGAGCCTGGGGTGACAACGGTCACTCCGGGCGGATGTCCCTGCTTGGGTCGAACCCAGTCCGCCGCCGCGAACCTAGGTCGAACCCAGCTCGCCGCCGCGAACCTAGGTCGGACCCAGCTCGCCGCCACGAGCCTAGGTCGGACCTAACGACGCTCGCCCGAGTTGGGTCCGACCCAACACCGGCCTCACCGAAACACTTCGCCGCAGCACACGGCGGCCGGACCAATCCACCCAACGCGGCCGCCGAAACACCCCGCACAGGAGAACGGCGGCACCGTCCCCCGATTCACCGGCGCGGCTGCAACCTCACCAACGCCCCCGCCACCGCAACCCCGCCACAGGGGTGCCCCGGCACGTCCCCCGATTCAGCAGCAATCTCACCAACACCCCGCCACTACATCTCCACACCACCCCGGCACGTCGTCCGATTCAGCAGCAACCTCACCAACACCCCGCCACCCCATCCCACAGCACCCACATCCCGCAGCACCCCGGCACGTCGCCCGATTCAGCGACGCGGGGCACAGTCCGCCATGCAGCGGCACGGCACCTCTCGCACGCGGAGCGTGCACCGTCCCCAACACCGCGACACCGCAACGGCACAGTGCCCCGAACATCCCCAACGCAGCGCACGGCGGCCGGACCAACCCTCGGCCCGGCCGCCGTGCGACCCCTCGATCTTCAATTCTCGCCCTCGGCGACCCGGCGCAAACCGTCCCGCCCCAACGGTTCGGGCACCGAAGCGCCCGAACCGCCGTCAGCGCGGCAGCGACTTTTCCGTCACTTCTCCGTCTTCGGCGCGGCCGGCTTCTTCGCGTTCGCCGTCGTGGCGGTGGTCGTGCGGCGGGCCGGGGCAGCGGTCTTCGGCGCGGTGCGGTTCGCGGCCTTGCGGGCCGCCGAACGGGTCTCGTGCGCGACGTTCTCGCCGATTTCCTCGACCGCGTCCGCGGTCTCGCCGGCCACCTCGGTCACCTTGCGGGCGGCCTTCTCGCCAGCGGAACGGGTGCGCTTGGTGACCTTCGCCAGCACGCCGTCGACGCGCTCGCGGGTCTCCTCGGTCAGGCCGTCGACGCGCTCCTGCGCGGCGGTCAGCGCGTCGTCCAGCTGCTCAAGAGCCTTCTTGACCTGCGGCTGCGCGGCGATCTTGTCCCACGCCTGCTCGCCGGACTCGGCCAGCTTGTTGTACAGCTTCAGCGCGGCCTCGGTGTACTCGTCGATGGCCTTGCGCAGTTCGGCCGGGTCGAGCTTCTCGCGGAGGCTCTCGACATCGGTCGGCAGCTCCTCGAAGCCCTTGCGGGCGGCCTCGGTGTTCTTGGTGACGTTGGCGCGGGCCTTGGAAACCGCGTCGGTCACGGCCTGGCTGGCCAGGTTGCCGGCGCCGAGCGCGGCGAGCAGCGGGGTGCGGACCTGGTCGAGCGCGGTGTTGACGGCCTTGCGGACGTCCTCGGTCTTGGGCGTAGTCATGCCGACTCCTCAGTGGTCTCTTGGGTGGTCTTCGGTGCGGTGTTCGCGGCGGCGTTTTCGCGCCGGAAGGACTCGTAGACGTCGAGCAGGACCTGCTTCTGCCGTTCGGTCAGCTCGGCGTCGGCGCGGATCGCGTCGCCGACCGGGCCGCCGGTCGGCAGGTCGAGGATTCCGGCCTGCACGTACAACGCTTCGGCCGAGATCCGCAGCCCTTTGGCGATCTGCTGCAGGATCTCCGCGCTGGGTTTGCGGACCCCGCGCTCGATCTGGCTCAGGTACGGATTGGACACTCCGGCGAGTTTCGACAGCTGGCGCAGCGAAATCTTCGCGGAACTGCGCTGCTGGCGGATGTACTCGCCGATGTCG
This sequence comes from Amycolatopsis sp. M39, assembly GCF_001651785.1. Taxonomy (NCBI): domain Bacteria; kingdom Bacillati; phylum Actinomycetota; class Actinomycetes; order Pseudonocardiales; family Pseudonocardiaceae; genus Amycolatopsis; species Amycolatopsis sp. M39. The sequence goes on along the minus strand of NZ_LWSF01000046.1, from coordinate 13,455 downwards.
GAGGCGATGTCCGCGACCTTGTCCATGGGGCGCTGTGCTCCGCCGGGTTCTGTCATCCGGTCACCTCCTCGCGACCTACTCGACAGTACGCTCGCGTGCTAGCTATTGCAAGCACCCTGCTTGCAACCATCGGGTGTGGTTCCGCTCACCCCGTTACCCTGGGCTTATGCGGGCACAACGGTTGCGTCGACGCCTGGTCCGGCACCTCGTCGAAGAGGACGTGCTGCACGACGAGGCGTGGACGGACGCCTTCGCGACCGTCCCGCGGCACGCGTTCCTGCCGCGGTTTTTCGTGCCCTCCGGCAACGGCTGGGCCGCAGTCGACCGCAGCGACCCGGACTGGCTGGACCGCGTCTATTCGCGCGACGTCCTGGTCACCCAGCTCGACGACGACCCGGCGCTCTGGGACCGGGCCCGCGCACACGGACCGGTCCCCGGCACGGCGACCAGTTCGTCCAGCATGCCCGCGATCATGGCGATCATGCTGGAAGAACTCCTGGTCCGCGACGGCGATCGGGTACTGGAGATCGGTACCGGAACCGGCTACAACGCGGGTTTGCTGTGCCACCGCTGCGGTTCCGGCCAAGTGTCCACAGTGGATATCGACCCGGCCATCGCGGCCGCCGCGCGGGAACGTCTGGCCTCCTGCGGCTACGCCCCCGCGTGCGCCACCGGCGACGGCGCACTCGGCTTCCCGGCCGGAGTGCTCTTCGACCGGGTCCTGTGCACCGCGTCGGTCTCCCGGATTCCCCTTTCCTGGCTTGAGCAAACACTCCCCGGCGGGCACATCGTCACCACCCTCAACCGCCCGCTCGGCGGCGGGCTGATCCGGCTCACCGCAGGCGAAGGCGCGACCGCCGAAGGCCAGGTCCTAGCCCGCGACGGCCGCTTCATGCCCCTGCGGGCGCACCGCCTGTCGCCACTCGCGGAACTGCCGTCCACTGCCGATGCGCAATGGCGTCCCACGGAATTGTCGATGACAGATGTTCTCAAACCGCAACGCCATTTTGAGTTCTTCGCGTCACTGGAGCTGCCGGAGGTGCGCCCAGTGCACGTCGACCCGAACGGCAGCTTCGCACTGTCCCATCCAGACGGTTCCTGGGCCCGCACCCGCCGCACGGATTCCGGTTTCGAGGTAGCGCAAGGAGGTCCACGTGCCTTGTGGGATCTCGCCGAGGACGCGCACCGTCGCTGGGAATCACTGGGTCGTCCCAGCCGGTCGCGCTTCGGCCTCACGGTCACCAGCGACGAGCAGACTTTCTGGCTGGACGATCCGCAATCCGAGAACCGGTGGCCGTGCGGCTGATCACCCCGCCAGCCCGCGAAGCAGCCCCTCCAGATCACGCTCGCCCGCGCGCGTTTGCGCGCCGTGCGCCAGTCCTCCGCGAATCAGCGCTTCCGCCGCGGGACGAGTGAACTGCCCCGCCCAAGCGTCGTGTTCCCGCTGAAATCCCTTGGCCAGATCATCCGGAACGACAGCCTGTTTCGCCGCGGCGATCACTCCCTCCGGCAGCGCGGCGATGTTGCGGGCCAGCCGATCGACCACTTCTTCCAGTTCGTCAGCGGGCACGGCCCGGTTGACCCAGCCGTAGCGTTCGGCCGTCCGCGCGTCGTACAACTCGGCGCCGAGCACGATCTCCAACGCCCGGTTGCGGCCGACCCGGTTCGCCAGATACTGCGTTCCGCCGCCGCCCGGGACAATCCCCATCAGCGCCTCGATCTGCCCGAGACCGGCGGAGCCGATCGCGGCGAAGGCCAGGTCAGCGGCCGCGACGAACTCCGCCCCGCCGCCTCGGGCCAGGCCGGCCAGCTGCACGATCGTCACCTGCGGCTGCTGCCGCAGAAGTTCGCCCAACGCCTGGAAAACGTTGAGCCCCGCGGGCACCTCGGGGGCGAACTGGTCGAACGCGTCCGGCGTATCGAACAGTGACATGTCGACGTGCGCGATGAAGAAGTCCGGATCGGCGCTGTCGAAAACGATCACGCGCGCCGAATCATCGTCTCGCAGCGCGATCAGCAGCCGCCTGAGGTCCGCCATAAGAGCCACGTCGAGGACGTTGACGGGCGGGTTGTCGATGGTGACGCGGACGATGCCGGCCTCGCGGCGCACGCGCAGGGTCGAGTAGTCGTCGTGGTGCATTCGGGTCTCCGATACGTATCCGGCAGGCAGCTAGGTTCCTGATGTATACCTAGGCTCGGACGTTGCTCGACCGGCGTCAATAACGCACTTTGGGCATCGCAAGGATCATGGAGGATACCGAGATGGCCGCTCCCGACACCGGCACTGTCTACCGGGCCGACTGTCCCAGCCGCCCGATCCTCGACCAGATCGCCGACAAGTGGTCGATGATGGCGATGGCGGTCCTGGAGGAGCCGCGCCGGTTCAACGACATCAAACGCAGGCTGAAAGGCGTGACCCAGCGGGTGCTGACCCAAACCCTGCGCCGGCTGGAACGCAACGGCATGATCGTGCGGCGGGTACTGCCGACGTCCCCGGTCGGAGTCGAGTATTCCCTTACGCCGCTTGGTGAATCACTGCGCGAGCCGTTCGGCAGGCTGTATGACTGGACCGTCGCGCACACCGGCGAAATCCACGAATCCCAGCAGCGTTACGACGAACGGCTCCGCGCGGAAGAATTGTGAAGGGCCACTAGGTCGAACCCAGTCACAATCCCCGCTTACGCACCGATTCCTAGGTCCGACCTAATTCTGGCCCGGACCCACTTCTCCACCGCGGTCACGACGTCGGCGAGCGGAGCCTCCGTCGTGTCGATGGACTCGACCTGCCCACGTATCCACAGGTTGAACTCGAGCATCTCCTCGATACGCGCCTCGTCCCACTCCCGCCACGCCGGCCGGGCACGCAACCGCCGCCGAAGGGTCTCGTTGTCCGCGACCAGCGCCAGATAGTGCACGTCCGAGAAGAAAACGCGCTCTGGCAACGGTTCCAGCTCCTGCGGCGCGACCGTCCCGCACAGCACGACCGGCCGCCCGTTCTGGTGCAGCATCGCCGCCATCCGCAGCCACGCCCCGCGAAACGCCGGATTCCCCGGGACGTCGTCGCGCAACGCGCCGGTCCACAGCACATCCTGCTCCAGCACGACGGCCTCGCCCGCCAACCGCTGCGCCAGCTTCGGCCCGACTGTCGATTTGCCGCCCGCGCTCGGCCCCGTCAACGCGAACAACGGCAGCCGCCGGAACGGCCACCGGTGTCCGCACTCCGCGCACCGCACGAGGTCCCCGTCAACCTGTGGACAACTCGCACGGTCGCCACAGGCCGGGCAGATCCGCAGGTCAAGCGCTACCGGGACGGTGGACAACTCAATCGAAGAGGTTCTCGAGGAAACCGCGCTTGCGGCGTCCGCCGTACGGTCGCGGCGAGTCCCCGTAGCCACCGCGGTGCGGCCGCGGCGAGTCCGCGTGCCCGCCCCGATACGGACGCGGCGAGTCCGCGTGCCCGCCGCGGTACGGACGCGGCGAATCCGAATGCCCGCCCCGATACGGCCGGGGCGAATCCGAGTACCCGCCTTGATAAGGGCGCGGCGAATCGGGACGGCCGTACGGCGGCGGCTGCTGCCGGTAGAAAGCGCTCTCCGCACCGGCGATCTGCTCCAGCTCACCGCGGTCGAGGAAGATCCCGCGGCAGCCGTCGCACTGCTCGATGTGGACGCCGTTCTTGTCGACCGTGCGCATCATGTTCTGACACTTCGGACAAATCACGCAGCCGACCCTACGCGGATTCGGCGTGCCGCGTCAGCAGGCGCAGAGGCAGAACGGGTGGCCGACCGGATCGGCGTACACGCGGAAGGTCTCCGGTGAATCGTCGAGCAGCTTCGCGCCCAGTCGGAGAATGCGCTGGTGAGCGGCCTCGAGATCGGGGACGTCGAGGTCGAGGTGCGCCTGCTGCGGCTTCTCCTGCGACGGCCATTCGGGCGCTCGGTAATCGGCCACCCGCTGGAATTCCAGCCGGACGCCGCCGCGCGGGTCGACGAGCGTGGCCCAGTGGTTGTCCGGCGCGATCTCGGGTTCGTCCCACTCAAGAAGGGAGCGATAGAAACCGGCGAGTACCCCTGGGTCCGGACAGTCGAACGCAATGCCGCCGAAAGTCGGAATCGCACCCATGTTTTGCCCATCCTCTCCTCGTCGCGTAACCAGTAAATCGAGTATGTCGGTTAGGGAGCCAGGTCGCAACCGATATCGCCCGTACACTGGGCAGGTGCACACCGACGCTTCCCTGGTGGTCGCCTTTCTCAACACCGTCGACATCGAACGGGGCGACGACCTGCTGGACGATCCGGAGCTCTGGCGGCAGTGGACCGCGGACCACGACGTGTCACCGAACGATCCCGCCGAAGCCCGCGTCGTGCGGGACAGCCTGCGCGCCGCCGTCGGCGATCCGCGGCTGCCCGTGACCACGCTGGACGTCCCGCTCCGCTTCGCCCTCACCGAAACCGGCCCGACGCTGCTCACCCCGGATGCCGTCACCGCGACCCTGGCCGCGGCCACCCGCCTCGCCATCCGGGGCGACTGGGTCCGCCTGAAGATCTGCCCCGCCGACGACTGCCTGTGGGCCTTCTTCGACGAATCCCGCAACCGCTCCCGCACCTGGTGCTCGATGCGCGTCTGCGGAAACCGCGAAAAGGCCCGCTCCTGGCGCGCCCGCACGGCGGCTGTGCACAACTAACCCCCTGTGGACAACTTGTCCACACACACCACATGTGCACGTGCAGATGCCCTGGATCCCCACAAGTTGTGGACAGCGATTAGGCCATCACCGTGAATTCCTGTGGATAACCCCGGGGATAACTCAGCTTCCTGTGGACAACTGGCCTGAGCGGCCCGCGGCTGTGGTATAGGACGGCGCGTATACGACCGACCACCCGCCGCACCCGGTCGAAGCAGAGGAGAACTGCGGTCGGCATGGCAGCCGCAGCCCCGGGATACCCGCGGGGCCGACCTCGATCCGCCGGTGTCGCAGGCAAGCAAACGAGAGCTGGATCGGCGACGAATTCCGCTCAACCACAACGAAATCCCGCATCGGCCGCCAGCCTGGATCCGGCAGCGACCCGCACACCGGCGGGGCCAGAGGTCAGCACGCCCGACCATCAACCGCGCCCTCCCGCACCGGCTGGACCAGCACAGTCAACCGCCGACCGGCGACCCCGATCCCGAACCGCGTCGACCGGCCCAGCACAGCCAACCGCTGCCCGGCGACCGCGCGATCCCGAACCACACCGGGCAGGGCCAGGCCACCCAACCCCGACCGGCAACCGCGCCCTCCCGAACCGCACCGACCGGCCCAGCAGCCAACCGTCGCCCGGCAATCTCGCAATCCCGAACCACACCGACCAGCCCCGCACACCCGACCACCGCCCGGCACCCGCGCGATCCCGAACCACACCGGGCAGGCAACCGCCCCATCCCGAACCACACCGGCCAGGCAACCGCGCCATCCCGAGCCACACCGGCCAGGCCCCAGCCACCGGACAGCAACGCACCAGCCCGAACCGCACCGACCGGCGCAGCACAGCCAACCACTGACCGGCGATCGCTAACCGCTAGCAGGCGAATCCCCGCCGCCGAGCGACCCCGAAACCCCAGCCGCCCTCGGCCACGGCTCTCGCGGCGGGCCAGCCCTCAGAACAGCAACTGCGCCACCGCGTAAATCACCAGCCCGGCCAGCGCACCCACCACGGTCCCGTTGATCCGGATGAACTGCAGATCCCTCCCGACCTGCAGTTCGATCTTCCGCGACGTCTCCTCGGCGTCCCACCGCTCCACCGTGTCCGTGATGATCGTCGTGATCTCGCGGGAGTAGTGGGTCACCAGGTAGACCGCCGCGCCCTCGACCCAGCCGTCCACCTTCGAGGTCATCGACGGGTCGTCCACCAGGCGTTTGCCCAGCGACTCCAAGCCGCCGCGGACTCGCTGGCGCAGTTCGCTCGACGGGTCCTCCGCGGCGTTCAGCAGCATCTCCTTGGCCGTCGCCCACGCGTTGCCGATCAGCTTCTGCACTTCGCCGTGGTTCACGATCTGGCCCTTGACCTGCTCGGCCCGCTCCATGGTCTTCGGGTCGGTCTGCAGGTCCTGCGCGAACTCGCCGAGGAACTTGTCCAGCGCCAGGCGCATCGGGTGGTTGACGTCCGTTTTGACCGCCCAGGTGAACGTCAGGACCTCGCCGTACACCTTGTCCGCCAGCATTTCGTCGACGAACTTCGGCGACCAGCTCGGCGCGCGGTCCGAGACCACGCGCAGCATCGTCTGGTGGTTGTCCCGGACCCATTCGTAGGCGCGGTCGCACATCAGATCCACCAGCTTGTGGTGCGCGCCGTCCTCGAAAACGCCTGCCAGGATCTTGCCGAGCGGTGGGCCCCACGGCTTGTCGATCACGCGCTTGACCACGGCCTGCTCCATGATCGCCTGCACGTCCTCGTCGCGGAGCACCGTCACCGCGCCGCGCACGACGGTGGCCAGTTCCGACGTCACGCGTTCCGCGTTGTCGCGCTGCGAGAGCCAGCTGCCGAGCCTGCTCGCGACCTCGACGCGGCGGAGCTTGTCGCGGATGACGTCCGGGGACAGGAAGTTCGAGCCGACGAACTCGCCGAGGCTGTTGCCGAGCGCGTCCTTTTTGTTCGGGATGATCGCGGTGTGCGGGATCCGCAGGCCGAGCGGATGCCGGAACAGCGCCGTCACCGCGAACCAGTCCGCGAGCGCGCCGACCATGCCCGCCTCGGCCGCGGCGCGCACGTAGCCGACCCAGCCTGCCCAGCCCGCCGACTCCGCCCAGCTCGTCAGCAGGAACACGATCGTCGCGCCGAGCAGGAAGGACAGCGCGACCAGCTTCATCTTGCGCAGACCGCGCCGTTTCGCCTCTTCGCCGGCGGTGCCGCCGGGCGGGTCCGCGGGCGTGACCTTGGCAGGGGTGAGTTGCTCCACACCGCCATTGTCCGTGAGGATGCGTTCTCGTGCGTGAACCAGCTCTCGTCCCCCGCCTTCGCCCGTTCACCTCGACGGTCTTCGCGGAGATGACCGCGCTCGCCGTCCGGCACGACGCGGTCAACCTCGGCCAGGGCTTCCCGGACACCGACGGGCCGGCCGGAATGCTCGAAACGGCGAAGAACTCGCTGTTCGGCGGCGACAACCAGTACCCGCCGGGGCCGGGCCGTCCGGAGCTGCGCGCCGCGATCAGCAGGCACCGCCAGCGCTACGGAGCCAGCTACGACCCGGACACCGAGATCCTGGTCACCGCGGGTGCGACCGAGGCCATCGCGGCGTCGCTGATCGCACTGACCGAGGCGGGCGACGAGGTGATCGTGGTCGAGCCGTACTACGACTCGTACGCCGCCGCGGTCGCGATGGCGGGTGCACAGCGACGCGTCATCGGGCTGGTCGAAACCGAGAACGGACAGCTCGAACTCGACCTCGACGCCCTCCGCGACGCGATCACCCCGAAAACTCGCGCGATGCTGCTGAATTCGCCGCACAACCCCACGGGCACGGTGTTTTCGCGCGCACAGCTGGAGGAAGTCGCGCGGCTGTGCGTCGAGCACGACCTCATCGCGGTCACCGACGAGGTCTACGAACACCTCGTCTTCGACGGCGCCGAGCACCTTCCGCTCGCATCGTTCCCCGGGATGCGCGAGCGGACCGTCGCGATTTCGAGCGCGGGCAAGACCTTCAACTGCACCGGCTGGAAGATCGGCTGGATCTGCTCGACGCCGGAGTTGGTGGCCGCGGTGAAGGCGGCGAAGCAGTTCATCACGTTCGTCTCCGGCGGACCGCTGCAGCCGGCCGTCGCGTACGCGCTCGACAACGAGCTTGAGTGGGTCGAAAACCTGCGCGCGAGCCTCCAGGAGAAGCGGGATCGGCTTTCCGCTGGCCTTGCCGATGCGGGATTCGCAGTCCGGCCGAGCGCGGGGACGTACTTCGTGACGGCGGACGTGCGTCCGCTCGGTTTCGCGGACGCCGCCGAACTCGCTTGGACGCTGCCGGAACGCGCCGGAGTCGCCGCGGTACCCGTCAAGGTGTTCACGGATCACCCGGACGAGTGGAAACATTTGCTGAGGTTCGCGTTCTGCAAGCGCAACGAGGTGATCGACGAAGCCGTAGAGCGCCTGCGGAAACTCGTCTGACGACTGCCGTCCGGTCCCGGTTTGCCCCTGGGGAATGGAGATACCGAGAGTGTCGCGGTGGCGGAAACATCGGGTCAACGCCCGAATTCGCGCTGCGGACGGGCCGCCCGGATGGCCGCATCTGCCCCGGTTGAGGCGACGCAGGGTGATCGACTAGGGCGGATCGGACACCAGAGCCGGTGCGGACGTTCCGCCTTACGGGGTGGATCGAGCGCGGGAGAGATGAAACACTCGCGTCCGGTGCTAGAAAGAGGGCAGCCCCGGGGGACCTGCGACCTGGCCGGAAGACAGCCCCAGCAAGATCAGTCTCGTGCGGTGGCACGAGCTTCAGGCGCGGACGGTGGTGGTGGCGTGACCGGCATGGCGAATCCGTGCGGCCTCGCACATCCCGTGGCGTCCGGCTCCGGTCCGCTCGGGAACGCGGGGTCCGCGCTCCTCGGAATGGCCGGCGGCGCTTCGAACCGCGCCGAGCGGAACTCCTCTTTCGCGCGCGCGGGCGTGAAACGGCGGCCACGAGCCTGGGCGGCTCCGATCGCCCGGCCCGCCGCCCGAATCGCCGTCGCGGGCGGGCTCACCCTGGCCGGATGGCTGCTCGGCGCGGCGTTGTCGCAGGCGAACGCCGCGACGGACGACCACGCCGACCGTCCCGCCGCTTCGGCGCACGACACCGAACCGGAGCACCGGTACGCCGGAACGGCCACGTCCGGCACCCTCACCTGGGCGATGCCCGGGGCGGCGACCGGCGCGAAGCACGCCTCCCCCCACCGGTTCCAGATCTCCGCCGACGACTACCGGCCGGACGTGAGCTTCCGGTCGGCCACTGTGTCCGGGAACGACCCGGAGCACCAGACCAGCGCCGCGGCGACCCGTCCCAAGATCACCAAGCCCGCCAAGGCGAAAAGCCCGGGCAAAGCGAAACACCACGCACCGGCGAGCGACCCCGCGCCCGAAGCGACCACGCAGCCCGGCCTGCTCGGCAGCACCAGCAGCGAACCCAGCCAAGATTCGCCCGGCAGCACCAGCACCGAGCCCCAGCCCGGCCTGCCCAGCAACACCAGCAGCGAGCCCGAGCAAGGCGAGCCGCGGCAAGGTCTCCTCGGCGGTCTTCTCGGCGGCACCGGCCGTGATTCCGGCCCTGGCCTTCTCGGCGGGCTCCTCGACAGCCCCGGCACCGGCCGGCCAGGTCTCCTCGACAGCATTCTCGGAACCGTCGACCACACCGTCGACACGACCCTGCACACCACCGTCACCTCGGTCGACACCGTGATCGACACCGCGCCGGTCCGGGTCGTCGAGCCGCCGGTCGCCACGGTCGAACCGGCCCCGTCCGCCAGCGGGTCGGTCAGCGTCTCCGTCCCGGCGGCCAAGCTGGCGAAAGAGCCGGAAGCGCCGGTCGCCGTGAAGGTCAGCAAGCAGGCACCCGTCGTCCACGCCGCGTCCGCCCACGTCCGCACCGCGCAGCCCGCCGCCAAGCAGGAGAACCAGCCCGCGCCGCCGGTGAAGGAACACAGCCAGGCAGGCGGCAGCAGTGGTGGCGGCGAAGGCCTGCCCTCGGCTCCGGCCGCGCCTGCCGCGCCCGCGTCGACTGTCTCACCGGGACACGACGGGCACGGCGGTCTGCGCCAGCTGTTCGCGCTGTCCGGCGACGGCGACACCGTCACTCAGCTCAAGCTCATCGGCGTCAGCCGCGACCACGAGGTCGACGGCGCGGGCAGGGACGCCGCCCTGCCGACCACCTCCCCGGACTGACCTCCCGACCGGTTACCCGGGGAGAGCTCCGTCCACCTCAAGATCAACTTCTTGATCGCGCGCGCTCGTTCGCTGCGCCGGACTCACCCCTTCGCACTAGTGCTACTTCACTCAAGGGGCTGAACCATGACCGCACTTCCCGACCGGCCGACCGCGCCCGGCCGGATCGGGTCCTGGTCCCGGCGCCGCGCTGCCCCCGCGGCGCCGGGACCCACCACGGGCGTGCTCCGGAGGCTTTCACTCACCGCGCCGAGCGAAAGCCTGCGCCAACCGAAGCCCGCCTGAACCGAGGGCGCTTCCCGGCACTTCGAGGGGCTGTGCCGGGAAGCGCCTCGGACGATCGGCCGGTGCGCCGGACAGGTGACCGCCACCCTCCCTGGAGTGGCTGGATCCCATCCGGTGCACCGGCTGTTCACGTCGTGAGAACCGGCATCCCCACTCACGATCCGCTAGGTCACCGAAATCCGTTCCGCGGGCACATCCGCGCAGCCGCGCACCGAGGCCGCCGCCGCGCTCACCCGTCGCACCGCTTCCGGCAACTGCTCGCGCGGCAGCCCGAACGGCAGCCGCAGCCAGCGTTCCAACCCGCCGTGCACCCCGAACCTCGACCCTGGCGCGATCTGGACTCCGTGGTTCGCCGCCGACACCGCCAGCCGTGTGCTCATCGGTTCCGGCAACCGGCACCACAGCGACAGTCCGCCGGAGGGCACCTGGAATGTCCACTCTGGACAGTACTTGCGCAGTGCCGCGATCGTGATGTCCCGCTGCTCCCGGAATTCCGCCCGGCGCCGGGCGAGCACGTCGTATCCCTCCGGTTCGAGCAGCGCCGCCAGCACGAGCTGGTCGAACACCGGCGCGCCAAGATCGACCGCGAACCGCGAGGACTGCAACCGGTCCAGCAAATCCGTCGACGCCCGGATCCAGCCCAGCCGCAACCCGCCCCACTGCGATTTCGCCGCCGAGCCGACGCTCAGCACCAGATCCCCGCCGAACGCGGCCAGCGGCGGCGGACCGGCCACCGGATCGCCCTCGTAATCCAGTTCCACCAACGATTCGTCGACCACGACCGGCGTCCGCGACCGGGCGAGCAGCCCGCCGAGCCGTTCCCGGCCCGCCGCGTCGAGGCGCAACCCGGTCGGATTCTGGAAGTCGACCACGAGATAGCCGAACCGGGGCGCGGCCTGGCGCAGCGCGGCCTCGATTCCCGGCAAATCCCAGCCGTGCACCGGATCGAGCGCGACCGGCACCGGCAACGCATGCGTCGCGCGGACGGCGTCGATGGCGTTCGGATACGTCGGCTGCTCAAGCAGGACCCGGTCACCGGGCCCGCTCAGCATCCGCAGGCAGAGCACGAACGCGGAGTACGCACCGGAGGTCACCAGCACCTGGTCCGGCGACGTCGGCAGGCCACGCGCGGTGTAGCGCTCAGCAATCCGCTCCCGCAGCCGCGGCAGTCCCCCGGTGAGATAGCCATTTCCGCTGACGTACTCGATCAGATCACGCCGCGCGGTGTCGAACGCGGCCATCAGCCCGGGCACCGCGGGCGGTGCGGCCCGCGCGAGGTCGAGGAGGTCGTCCCGAACCGCCTCGGCCTCGTCGCGGTTGCCCACACCAGCCACCCACGACCCAGCTCCGCGACGGCTGGCGACGAGACCGTCCGCGCGGAGCCGGTCGAGCGCCGCCCCGATCAGCGTGCGGCTGACGCCGAGCGCGTCGGCGAGTTCGCGCTCGGCGGGCAGCCGCGTGCCAATCGGCAACTGCCCGTCGAGCACGTGCAACTCGACCGCCGCGGCGAGGTCAGACGCACCTTGCCGGGAGCCACGCTGCCGCCATTCCCCCAGCAATATGGCCAATCGCCGTCCCGAAATCCGGCCGCCCAGAGGTTCCATAAGGCCAATTATCGCGCATTGGCCATGGCATACCAGGCCAGTTGGTGCCAATAGTGGAGAAGTGGCAGTTACCGACCTCAGTCCCCTCAGCCTTCGCCGAGCTCCCGCGCGCCGGGGTGTCCAGTTGCTCGCCGGCCTCGCGCTCTATGGCGCGAGCATGGCCATGCTCACCCGCGCCCGCCTCGGCCTCGACCCGTGGGACGTGCTGAACGACGGCCTGACGAAGATCACCGGGCTGACGTTCGGCACGATCAGCGCCGTCGTGGCGGTGTTCGTCCTGCTGCTGTGGATCCCGCTGCGGCAGCGCCCCGGCATCGGCACCGTCGCGAACATCGCGGTGATCGCGGTAGCGGTCGACGCGGTGCGCGCCGTGCTACCCGACCAGCACGTGCTCGTCTGGCAGATCCTGATGCTGGTCGGCGGCGTGGTCCTGAACGCCGTCGCGACCGCGGTGTACGTCGGCACCCGCCTGGGCCCCGGCCCCCGCGACGGCTTGATGACCGGCCTGCACGCGCGAACCGGCTGGTCCGTCCGCCTGGTCCGGACCGGCATCGAGGTACTCGTCCTGGCCGCGGGCTGGCTGCTCGGCGGCGCGGTCGGCGTCGGAACCGTGCTGTACGCCCTCAGCATCGGCCCGCTGACCCAGGCCCTGCTCCCGCTGGTCACTTGGCGCACCGGGGCGCACCAGCAAGAACAGCATTAGCGCTTGCCGACGGCGTGGCGGACCGCCGGATAGTCGATCCCGCGCGCCGCGAGGAAGTCGGCTACCGGACCGCGCTGTTTCACGAGGGCGAGCAGCAAATGCTCCTGCCCCAGATGCTTGTCGCCGAGTTCATGCGCCTCCCGCACGCTCATCTGCAGCGCGCTCTTCGCGTCCTCGGTGAACGGCAAGTGATTGCGCTTCGTGGGCCGGCTCGCCTGAGCAAGCGCACCCGGCCCGTGCGTCTGCTCGATCCGCTCGACAATCTGATCAACGTCGATGCCGAACTCGGTGAGCGCCTCGGCATCGGCGTCACTGATCCCGCCACGCCGGCGCACCCGGGCAAGCTCAGCGAAGACGTCCTCGCGCGACACGCCGAGGTTCCGCAGCAACCGCACGGCCTCGCCGTTCTCGATCCGCGCCAACCCGGCGAAAACCGCCTGCGCGGAAATCTCGTGCGCCCCCGCCTCATGCGCCGCAGCCTGCGCTTCGACGACTGCTCTCCGGGCGTCATGGGTGAACTTCTCGAACATCAATGCCTCCCGTACTTCTTGTGGACGGCCTGTCGGCTGACCCCCAACTCGGCCGCGATGTCCTGCCAAGACCAGCCGTGCATCCGCGCACTGCGCACCTGAACCGCCTCCAACTGCTCAAGCAACCGCCTCAGCGCCGCCACCGCCCGAAGCCCCACCCGCGGATCCCGGTCACCGGCGCGAGCGGCCAAATCCGTCGCCTCCGTCATAGTGTCAACCTAGATTGACGCCACCGAACTGTCAACCCGAGTTGACATCACTCCGTGAGGGCCACCCTCATTGACTCTGATTCCCGCAGGGTTCCCCTCACGCCCCACGACCGGTCCGCGAGAGGCCCCTTCACGAACGCGGGTTCCCTCAAGAAGCCCTCACCGCCCCGCCCGCAGACCGCCACCGCTGCACCCACCATCGAGGCACCCAGCCGCTCCCCGCAGCCGACGCACCCACCACCG
>NZ_LWSF01000045.1:0-29940 GCF_001651785.1 Amycolatopsis sp. M39 | reverse complement strand
GTCCTGGTCGGTGTAGCGCGGCGCTTCGTCGTCGCCGATGCCGAGGGGCGCGAAGTGTTGGCGTGCGGCCCAGGTTTCCGGGTCCCACGGCCGTTCCCAGCGCCGGGTGGATGAGCCGGTCGTCGGCGGTGGCCACCAGGCGCGGGGTGTGGGTGGCGCCCGGGGCACCGGCCCTCAGACGACTGTCCGTTCCTCCCGGCAGCAACTAGGATATCGAGCGATCCAGCGGAAAGGACTCGGTTTCCGGAAAATAGTTCCGAAGAGAGTCTTTTTTCGGGTCAGGAAATCATCCTGATTACCCGGCTCCGCAGCGGCGAAAATTCACAATCGAATGTCACGATGTCCCGCTTGCCGGCCGGATAGTCACGGTATATGAAAATTTCGTCGGCTGGTCGCCGTGATTCCCGTCGTGCTCGACGGTTCAGTCGAGGTCAGGCTCGCGGACGTCCGCTACGGCTTCGGTCGAGTGGCTGTAGGTACCCGTGAGGCCGGTCGCGACGTCCCAGGCCCGGTACCCGCCGCCTCACCTGAAGCCCTTCGCACAACCACCCAGCGCTCCCCACAGAACAAGATCGCGGCATCTCTGCGCAACTGCGAAACCGGGAGCGGGAACGGATTATGTCCGCACCTTCGCGGGATGCAATCTACCCCGCCCGTGGACACCGTTTGTCAGATCCGCCGGAGCAACTGCGACCGCATCACTGTTGTCGTAGTTGCTCTCGGGCTGCTCGCGAGCGCAGGCGTGTTGCGTAGGCGAAGGCGAGTCCGAGGGGACGGCGAATGCGAGGCCTTCCAGGGCGACGACCGCGATGGCGGCGTGCGGGGAGCGGGCGGCCAGGACGAGCAGTGCGATGCCGCTGGTGGTGAAACTCTGGTCGTCGAGGGCGGGCGGATCACCGAAACCGGCAAGCGCGCCGAATTGCTTGCCTCAGACGGCACTTACGCCCGGTTCTGGCACGACGGCACCGCACCGTTTCACCACGTCGCTTTTGCGACCCAGCCAGCCTAGGCCGGACCAGCGCCGCTCGCCGTCCGGTCACCCGTCTAAGGCGAGCCGGCGGAGCAACGACGACAGGCCTTCGGGGGCGCGGCCGGCCAGCCGGGCGCTGGTGTGCACGACGGTGCCCGGGTCCGTGCCGACCCGGTATCCGGCTTCCCTGAGCCGCCGCCACAGCGAGTGGTCCTCGCCGGTGGACACCGGGCCGAACCCGCCGACGGCGGCGTACGCGTCGGCTCGGACGGCGAGGTTGGCGCCGTAGACGTTCTCCTTCGTGTTCACGATCTCGCGGTACCGCGCCGCCGCGCCCGGGCCGCCCGGCACCGTGCCGGCGAGGTGCGCCGGGCCGGTCGTGGCATGCCAGCCGTGCCGGGCGCGGGCGAGGTGCCGGGCCGCCCAGCGCGGGTCCACTTCGGTGTCGGCGTCGGTGTTGAGCAGCAGTACTTCCCGCGCGGAAAGCCGGGAGAGGGCCGTGCTGCAGCCCAGATCGCGGATCTCGCCGATGGTGCGCGGCGCGTTCGTCGCCACGACCTCGGCCAGCGACCGGGCGCGGGCGGCGGTGTCGTCGGTGCAGCGGTCGGCGACCACGACCACGACGCGTTCCATCGAAACCGGCAGCCGCAGCAGCGACCGCCGGACGGCGTGCAGGCACTGGGACACCGACGAGGCCTCGTCGCGCGCGGGCACGACGACTCCGACGGCGGCGATCATCGCCGCCTCAGCACATCCAGGCGGAACTGCTCGTCGACGTGGGTGACCAGCGTTTCCAGCGCGGGGTGCCCGGCGAGCCGCTCGTGGACGGCGGTGCCGTCGTACGGTGCCTCGGGCGCCCACGGCAGCCAGTGCACGGCCACCAGGTCACCGCCGGGTCGCAGCGCGGCGACGGACGCTTCGATCGTCTTCCCGAGGTCCGCTTCGCCGAGGTAGTAGAGCAATTCGCTGTACACGAACAGATCCACCGGCCCGGACGGCAACGCGTGCGGAACGAGACCCTCGTGGACCTCCGCTCCCGGCACCGCCGCCCGCGCCCGCTCCGCTGCTTCCGGGACCGGGTCGAACGCGATCAGCCGATCGCACCGTCCGGTCAGTTCCCGGGTGAGCACCCCGGTCCCGCAGCCCGGTTCCACGACGGTGCCGTAGCGCTCGCGCGGCAACGACCCCAGCAGCAGCGACCGTTTCCGCCTCTCGTACCAGCTGGTCTCGACCTGCCACGGGTCCGTGTCGTCCTGGTACAGCGCGGCGAACCGCTCGACCGGGGCCGAGGTTTCGGGCGGCTGCCGGAAGAACGTCTCGACCGGACGGTCGAAGTGCGCCAGGACCTCGCGGGGGAGGATGGGGTCTTCGCCGCGAGGTCCTGGCCGCAGCTGCGTGGCGAACTCGCCGACGGCCGCCGCTTTCGCGGCGCGCTCGGCGGAGGTCAGCCGGTAGGAACACGCCTGCTGCCACGGGATGTCCGGTGCGTCCGGCGCCCGCCAGTGCCACATCCAGATCGGATACGACCAGCGGTGCGCGGAAGCAGGCGCCGCGGCCAGCGCCGCTCGTCCGGCGGCCTGGTGGTCCGGATGCGGGTCGCCGGGCCACGGCAGCAGGCACAGATCGCGGCCCGCGGCGTGCTCGCGGAGAACGCCGGTCAGCTCCCCGGTGTGTGCGGTGAGCCCGGAATCGGGCAGGCCCAGCCAGATCGGCTCGACGTCGAGTCCTTGCGCGGCAAGGGAACGTTCCAGCTCTCCGCGTCGCGCACGGCCAAGCTCGGCGCGTTCGGCGGCACCGGAATCAGGGAAAGCGGCTTCGCCGTCGGTGGCGACGACGAGCGTCACCTCGGTGCCCGCCGCGTGCAGATGCTGGAGGAGCCCGCTCGCGCCGAGCGTTTCGTCGTCGGGGTGTGCGGCCACGACCAGCGCCCGCCGGAACTCCTGCTCCGGCCAGTCGGGGAAAGCGCGCGTCCACTCGTCTTCGGGCACGAACGGCCTCATGCGCGTCCCTCCGCGAGCACGGCGCGGCCCAGCGCCGCCAAGTCCCGTTCGCCGTGATGCTGGCGGATGAACACCTGCAGATCCGCCACCTGCTGCGCGAACCGCCGGTCCCGGCACAGCGGCCCGGGCCCGGTGATGCGGGGTGCCAGGTCGACCACCTCGCGTGCGGTCCGTTCGACGCTCGCGCGGCACGTGTCGTTCTGCGACCCGGGGTCCGCAGCCCGTTCGATCGCGCTCGCGGTCGCGGTGAGCAGTTCCTCCGAACCTCGCAGCGCGACGTGCAGCGCGCCGAGGTGTGCGAGCTGGTGCTCGTCCGCCTTGCCGCGCAGGCTCACGCACACGCTGTCGACCACCCCCGCCGCCCCGCCCAGCCATACCGCCGCGACGCCGGTCCCGCCGAGCACGAACCCGCGCCTCGCGACGTACCAGCCGGGCGGCCCGACTTCACGCAGCACCGGGACGTCCTCGAACACCACGTCGCCGCTGTCGGAGGCGTCCATGCCGAGCGATTGCCACGCGCCGGGATGCCGCCGGACGCCGCGCGCGGACAGGTCGACCTCCACGAGCTGGTCACCGGCCGCGACGAGAGCGCGGTCCAGCGTCGTGAGCCCGGAACAGAACCGGGTGACGCCCGACAACCGTCCATTGTGGAGTTCGGAGCCGGTGCCGCCGGATTTCGACGCCCACACGCCGTACAGCGCCAGAGGTTCCGCCGCGAGACCCGCTTCGGCGAGGATCGCGATCGCGTCGGTGTGGCCCTCGGCGAGCCGGCCGAGAGCGAGGTCGCGGCGGCCGAACCCGGCGAGCGCGCGCCACCGTTGCCGCAGCGCCCCACGTCCCGGCACTGGCAGGTCCAGCGCGCCGTTCGGGAGCATCCTCCGCAGTTCCTCGTCCAGCGTTTCCGGAGTGCGGGGGAGCGGGAGCGGCTTGGGCGGAGCATCCTCCAGCAAGGTCATCGTGCGTCCTCCGGGTGACGGTGCTCGCGAATCAGGGCGCTGCCTCGTTCGTAGTCTTCGTCGGCCTCGTGAGTGAGCACGCCCACCACGACCCCGTCGCGCTCGTACCACACGGTGAGCGCGCCGCTGTCGCGCGAAACGGGCCGCGTGCGGTCGTATCCGTCGCCCCACGCGGCGTATTTGAGCGTCCGATCGCCTATCTCCGACCAGAACCCCGGCACGGCGTCCCACGCCGCGTCAGTGCCCGCGGCCGTGCGGCCGGCGACTTCTCCCATGGCCAGCCCCTCTCCCCAGTGTTCGACGGGCAATGCCCGTCCGGCAGCCGCGTTGTGCGCGAGCGCCACGTCGCCCGCCGCGTAGATCCCCGGACGGCTGGTGCGCATGTGTTCGTCGGTTCGGATCCGGCTTTGCCCGAGCGCCAGTCCGGCCTTTTCCGCCAGCTCGACGCGCGGGCGGACGCCAGTGGCCAGAAGCACCAGGTCGGTGTCGAGTTCCTCGCCGGTGTCGGTGCGCAGATGCCGTCCGTCGGCGATGGCCGCCAGGCTGGTTTCGCGCAGCAGCTGGATGTTCTCCGCGTCGAGCCAGTTCGCGATCAGCTCGCCCGCGTCCTCGCCGAGACGTTGCCGCTGCGGCACGGTCTCCGGGCACAGCACCGTGACGCGCAACCCGAGCCGGGACAGGGAAACCGCCGCCTCACAGCCGATGAACCCGGCGCCGACGACGATCGCCTCCTCCGCGTCCGTCGCCGCGTCGCGGAGTTCGGAGGAACTGCGCCGCGATCGGAGCGTCCGCACGGTTTCATGCTCCGTGCCGGGCACATCCGGCCGCACGGGTTCGGCACCGGTGGCGAGTACGCACTGCGTGAACGGGCGGCGAAGGCCTGCCGCCGTGCGCACTTCGCCGTCGCCGAGTTCCACGACCGGATCCCCGAGTACGAGCCCGATGTCGAGGTCGCGGCAGACCTCGTTGTCCGCGAGAGAGATCTGGTCCAGCGTCGTCTCCCCGCGCAGGAAGTCCTTCGACAGCGGAGGCCGTTCGTAGGGCAGGTCGGGGTCGGCGCTGAGGAGCCGGACTTCGCCGGTCCCGCCGGCTTCGCGGTAAGAACGGGCGGCCGAAACCCCGGCCGGCCCGCTGCCGATCACGACGAGCTGCTCTGTGCTCATACGCGCCGGTTACCCGTTTCAGGCGCGAGAACACGTAGGGAACTGAGGTCAGCGCCGGGTGGCGGCTGGACGTCACCCCGCCAGGAGCCGGTCTGCTGCCCGCCACGCTGCTCGATGAACGTCTGAACCGCTCCATGTCGCACTTGACGCGCTGGTCGATAAGGCCGAGCTTGTCGGCGGCGTTCTCCGCGAACCCCTCGGGATCGGTCTCCATCTGCGCCGTGACGGGGGTGGTGTCGGCTTCGAGGCGCTGGAACGTGATCACGCCCGCGTGCGTCGGCCCGGAGTCCGCCGCCCATGCCACGCGCTCGTCCGGGTGCTGCTCGGTGATCGTGGCGTCGAACTCGCGCGTCACGCCGCCGACCGACACCTTCCAGCGCGTGTGCGTGTCGTCGAGCTGCCGGATTTCGTCGACACCCTCCATGAAGTGCGGGAACGATTCGAACCGGGTCCATTGGTCGTAGGCAGTCGATACGGGCACCTGCACGTCGGCATGCTCGGTCACGGTGCTCATGGGACTTCGTCCTTCCGTCGGCTGTCCGATTCGCCCGCGGACTACCCGGCGGCGTGGCGGAGAAACATCAGGGGGCCGTGAGAGGGACAACCACCACGTGCCCGGTTTCGGGCCACCGGCCGGGCGGCGGGAGGTCGAAGTCCTCTTTGCCCGGGACGCGCTGGTACGTCCGCGACGTTCGGGCAGTGGCGCCGACCGGCTTCGCGAGAGTGCGCAAAGGACAGACGAACTCCGGGGGTTGCCTTCCGCCGCGGCGGGTATCCGGAGACTTCCCGAGACCGAGGAGACAGCATGGTCGCGCGCATCGGAACCGACCGTGATCACCGACGAGCACCGCGACGTGGAGCGCGCATTCGCCGAACTCGAGAGCGAACCCGAGGTGGGCAACCGGAAAGACGTGGTCGACCACCTGATCGCCGAGTTCGTCCGGCATTCCGTCGCGGAACAGCTCATGTACCCGGCGGGGCGCGCAAGTACCTCGACGACGGCGACGAGAGCGAGAGGAACACCGAGGCCGAGAAGATCATGAAGCTGCTGGAGCGCAAGAACCCAGCGATCGTCGCCGACGTTCGCCACCACATCAAGGATGAGGAGAAGGACCTGCTGCCGCGGCTTCGGGAGGTGTGTTCGGCCGAGAAACTGGACCGGCTGGGCGAGCGGGTGTTGGCGACGGAGAAGGTCGCGCCGACCAGGCCGTATTCCCACGCGCCGAGCAAGCCGCCAGCGAATCTGGATTCTCGCGCCGGGCGCGGCGTTCGCCGACAGGATCCGCGACGCGCTGACCGGCCGGAAGAGCTGACTTGACGGAAGAGTTGAAGATGACTGACGACGTGTTCGTGCTCGGTCTTGACGAGGAGAACGAGCGCATTCTGAAAAGACTCCCGTCTGCGGCCGGGCTGGGGTTCCGCCCGCTGCTCAGCCCGGACGAACTGCAGCACGGCGAGATCGACTTCCCGGACCTGATGAAGAAGGCCCGCCGGCAGCTGGAAGACTTTGGCGGCGCACCCGCAGCGATCGTGACCTATTGGGACTTCCCGGCCGCGACGATGGCGCCGCTTCTGTGCGAGGAATACGGCCTTCCGCACGTGCCGCTGCCCGCGGTGCTCAAATGCGAGCACAAGTACTGGAGCAGGCTTGAGCAGCGGCAGGTGATCGACGAGCTGCCGCCGTTCGGCATCGTCGACCTGGGCGGGGAGCCGCAGCCGCCGACGGGGGTGGATTTCCCGATGTGGCTGAAGCCGGTCAAGGGATTCTCGTCGGAACTGGCGTTTCACGTGCGGGACCAGCAAGGCTTCGCGGCCGCCGCGGGGGAACTCCGGGAAGGTGTCGGACGGGTCGGGGACCCGTTCGAGGACGTGTTGCGCCAGGTCGAGCTGCCGCCCGAGATCGCCGAGGTGGGCGGGGCCGCGTGCCTGGCCGAGTCGGAACTGTACGGGGTGCAGGCTGCGGTCGAGGGGTACGTGTGGAAGGGCGAGGTGCACGTGTACGCCGCGCTCGATTCGGTCGATTTCCCCGGCCGGTCGTCGTTTCTGCGGCACCAGTACCCGTCCCAGCTGCCGGACGAGACGGTCCGGCGGATGGCGGACATCGCCGAGCGCGTGATGCGCCAGATCGGCTTCGAGAACGGCACGTTCAGCATCGAGTTCTTCTGCGACCTGCAGTCCGGGCAGGTGAGCTTGCTGGAGATCAACCCGCGGCACTCGCAGTCGCATGCGGAGCTGTTCGAGCTGGTCGACGGCGTGGCCAACCACGAGATCATGGTCCGGCTCGGGCTCGGCCAGGAACCGGGTTTCCCGCGCGGTCGCGGGCGCTACCACATCGCCGGTCGCTGCTACCTGCGCCGCTTCGACGGCGACGCGGTGGCGACCCGGATCCCGACCGAGGCCGAGATCGTCGCGCTGTGCGAGGAACTCGGCGGCACGACGATCTCGATCACGCCGGAGACGGGCCAGCGGCTGTCGGAGCTGCCGGAGCAGGACAGCTACTCCTTCGAGTTGGCGGAGCTGATCATCGGCGCGGACACCGAGGAAGAACTTGAGGCCAAGTACCGGCAGTGCGAGGAAAGGCTGCGCTTCGAATTCGAGGACTGAACGAGAAGGGAGAGGGTCGAGGGCGACGTCGAGACGCGCTGTGAGAACCCGCTGTGGAAGAACGCGTGGAGGGACGTCAGCGTGCGGCGAACACGGCGAAGTCCGGGGAGGAAGCGGTGAAAACGGGACGGCACATGGCGAAGGTTCTAGGCACTGTCCGCGCTGCCCGCAACGAGGACGAAGCAGCGACCCGCCGCGACGACTACGGACGAGTCGTCGCGGCGGGTCGCTGCCGCTGGAATGACGCCGGGGCCATGGGGGATTACCGGCGCAGGATGCGTTCCAAGTGGTTGCGGGCCTGGCGGCCCTCGGGGATCTGTTGCATCAGCCAGTTGTGGAACATGCCTGGGTACTCGGCGTAGTCGACGTCGATCCCGGCGTCGCGGGCGCGGCAGGCGAAGCGGCGGGCGTCCGGCAGCAGGACGTCGCGGGTGCCGATGAACAGGCTGAACGGCCCGAGCCCGGTCAGATCCGCGTAGAGCGGGCTGATCCGCGGGTCGTGCGGGTCGGTGCCCTCGGCGTACATGTTGCCCGCTTCGCGCAGGCCGGTGATGCCGAGCATCGGGTCGTGTTCGTCCAGTACGACGGAAATCGGGTCTTCCAGCGTCACGTCCAGCCACGGCGAGAGCAGCACGGTCTGTTTCGGCTGCTGGCGGCCCTCGTCGCGGAGCCGCTGCGCGACCGACAGCGCGAGCGCGGCACCGGCGGAATCTCCCGACAGGACGGTGTTTTCCGCCGGTTCGGCGCCGAGTGTCTGCTCGAACGCGGCCTGCACCATGGGAAGCGTTTCGACGTTGCTGTGCCGCGGGACCAGCGGGTAGATCGGCAGCGTGACCGTGCAGCCGAGCCGGCGCACGAGGTCAGCGGCGAACTCCCAATGGTGCGATTCGATTTCCTCGACGTATCCTCCGCCGTGCAGATGGAACACGTGCAACCCGGCTTTGGCGCGCGGCCGCACGGTCCAGCACGCGAACCCGTGCACCTCGCGGCGTTCGAGGTCGAAGTGCTTGCGCAGCTTCCGCGGCGGCCGGGCTTGCGACGGCCGCTGGTGGCGGTGCAGGCGCTGGTGCAGCACGCGGGCGTCGTCGTAGAAGGCCTTCTGCCTCGTCGCGCGCAGGTACGTCTGATACAGCTGGGCTTTCATGCTGATCATGCGGAACGGGTACCCGTTCTCCCGCTGTCGGCAACACCGTTTCGGGGGCGCCGCGCCGGGTACCCGGCAGGCATGATCACGCGCGCACTTTCCTCGCTGCCGTACGAGATCATCGAAGACGAGGACGTCCGGATCCCGGTTTCGGACGGCACCCGGCTCGCGGCGCGGATCTGGCGGCCCGCCGGATCGGAATCGCTGCCCGTGCCGGGGATCGTCGAGTACATCCCGTACCGCAAGCGAGACCTGACCTCTGTCCGCGACTCGGTCCACCATCCTTACCTGGCCGGGCACGGCTACGCCTGCGTGCGCGTCGACCTGCGCGGTTCCGGGGAATCGGAGGGCGTGCTCGCGGACGAGTACTTGGAACAGGAGCAACAGGACGCCGAGGACGTGCTGGCCTGGCTCGCCGGCCGGCCGTGGTGCAGCGGGCGCACCGGCATGATGGGCCTGTCGTGGGGCGGGTTCGCCGCGCTGCAGGTCGCGGCGCGGAAACCGCCGAGCCTCGGCGCGATCGTCATCTCTTCGTTCACCGACGACCGGTTCGCCGACGACATGCACTACATGGGCGGCTGCCTGCTGTCGGACAACATCGCCGAGTCCGGGACGATGTTCGGCGAGGCGACGATGCCGCCGGACCCGGCGCTGGTGGGGGAGCGCTGGCGCGACCTGTGGCGGGAACGGCTGGAGAACTGCAGCCTGTGGGCCGAGCAATGGCTGCGCCACCAGCGCCGGGACAGTTATTGGCGGCACGCCTCGGTTTCCGAGGACTACGCCGGGGTGCGGTGTCCGGTGCTCGCGTCCAGCGGCTGGGCCGACGGGTATTCCAACGCGGTCACCCGGTTGCTGGCGCGGCTCGACGTGCCGTGCCGCGGGCTGATCGGGCCGTGGTCGCACAAGTACCCGCACCTCGGCGAGCCCGGTCCGGCGATCGGCTACCTGCAGGAGGTGGTGCGCTGGTGGGATTACTGGCTCAAGGACGTCGACAACGGCGTGCTGGACGGGCCGGTGCTGCGCACGTGGATGCAGGAGAGCGTGCCGCCGTCGACGTCCTATGAGGACCGTCCCGGCCGCTGGGTCGGCGAGGCGGAATGGCCTTCGCCGCATGTCCGGCCGACGGAGTACGCCCTCGCGCGGCACCGGCTCGCGCGACCCGGCGAGTCGGTGGCCGAGGAACAGTTGAGCGTCGCGTCGCCGTTGTCGGTCGGGCAGTTCGCCGGCAAGTGGGCTTCTTACAGCGCGCCGCCGGACCTGCCGTACGACCAGCGGGAGGAGGACGGCGGGTCGCTCGTGTTCGACACGGACGTGCTCACCGAGCGTTGCGAGATCCTTGGCGCGCCGAGGGTTCGGCTGCGGGTTTCGGCGGACCGGCCGGTGGCGATGGTGGCCGCGAGGCTGTCGGACATCGCCCGCGACGGCCGCGCGACGCGGGTCACGTACGGTCTGTTGAACCTGACGCACAGGGACGGCCACGAGGAACCGAAACCGCTTGCCCCGGGTGAAGAGTGCACTGTGGACTTCGAGCTGAACGGGGTGGCGCAAGCGTTTCCGGCCGGCCATCGGATCCGGCTAGCACTGTCCACTTCGTACTGGCCGCTCGCGTGGCCGCCGCCGGAGCCGGTCACCCTGAACGTGCGGACCGGCGCGAGCGCGCTGACCCTGCCGGTGCGGCCGACCGGCGAACCGGACGAGGTCCCACCGGAGGAGTTCGGCGAGCCGGAAGGGACGCCGCCGGTGCCGACCACGCAGGTCAGCCAGCCGGAGCAGGCGTGGACGGTGTCGCGGGACCTCGTCGAGTACCGCTCGGCGCTGGACGTGGTGAAGAACTCCGGCACGATCCGGTACGACGACATCGGCCTGGAAATCACGCGGGACGTGCACGAGCGCTACACGTGGGTGGCGGACGACTTCTGTTCGCCGGTCGCGGAGACGTCGTGGACGGTGACTTTCGAGCGGGACGACTGGCTGGTGCGGACGGAGACTTATACGCGGGTGAGCTGTACGCCGGAGGAGTTTGTGATCGACGCGCAGTTGGACGGGTTCGAGGGGCAACGGCGGCTGGTGTCGCGGAATTGGCATCGGAGGGTGCCGCGCGACCTCCTCTGACGGCGTCATTCCACGAACTGTTCGGACACCGCCCGGTTGCCGCGCGCGATGGACTTCCTCGGAATTCCGGCAGAGACCTTGCGCAGCGTGGCGGCGGCTGTCTTGAACAGCGGCTGCTTCGACACCGGATCCCAGTCCGTGACGGTCAGCTCGTTGGCCGCGCGGACGCCGTCCGCGCCGGTCGGGTCGGCGGTGTCCCAGTAGCCGTAGTGGAACGGCAGGAACAGCACTCCGTCGCGGATTCCGCAGGGACGCGCCTTGGCGTGGACGCGTCCGCGCGGGGTGCGGATTTCGATGAGGTCGCCCTCGGTGATTCCGGCGTGTTCGGCGTCCGGCCAGGACAGTTCGGCCCAGACTTCCGGGGCGGCCGTTTCCAGCTGCGGTGCGCACCCGGTCTTTGTCCGCGTGTGGAAGTGGTACAGCGTCCGCCCGGTGATCAAAGCGAACGGATATTCGGCGCTGGGCGGTTCGCTCGGCACCAGGTACTCCGCAGGCTTGAGCATGGCTTTGCCGTACGGGTTGTACTCGCGGTATTCCTCGGGCTTGACTGGCTCGCCGGTGTGCAGATCCTTGCCGTATTCCTCGCAGTAATCCGGATCGGCGAAGAACTTGCCGTCCGCGTAAAGGCGTTCGGTGCCGTCCGGGTGGGCTTCGTCGACCGGCCACTGGACTCCGCTGACCACGCTGAGCTTCTCATAGGAGAGTCCACTGTAGTCACAAGGCCGCCCAGCGGACGCCTTCTGCCAAGCTACGTAGGCGGATTCAGCGTCGTGCCACGGCGGGTAAGAAGCGCCGTCACGGTCGCGCAGATCCATCCGGCGGGCGTAGTCGAGGAAGATGTCGAGGTCTGGCCGTGCTTGTCCGGGCGGGTCGACCGCTTTCTCGGACAGATGCACGGTGCGGTCGGCGTTCGTGAACGTTCCGGTTTTCTCGCCCCACATCGCCGCGGGCAGCACGACGTCGGCGAATTCCGTGGTTTCCGTGGCGAACGCGTCTTGCACGACGAGAAAAAGGCTCTCCTGGCCGAGAATCTTCCGGACTCGCGCGAGTTCCGGCAGTGACACCGCGGGGTTGGTCGCGGAGATCCACCAGAACCGCAGGTCGCCGCTTTCGGCGAGGTCGAGCATCTTCATCAGGTGAGTCGGCGGGCCGTCGTGCGGGATCTGCTCCGTCGGCACGTTCCACAGTTCGGCCAGCCGCGCCACGTGCGCATTGTTGTTCCAGTTCCGGAATCCGGTGAGATCGCCGTCGGCACCGCATTCGCGGGTGTTCTCGGCGGTCGGCTGGCCGTTCATCTGCAGGACCCCGCAGCCTGGTTTGCCCAGCATTCCGCGCAGCAGCGCGAGGTTGTTCACCTGCACCGCGGCGGCGGTCGCCTGGTGCGATTGGTAAAACCCTTGCAGCACCGTGCACAAGAGACGCTTGGCTGTCCCGACCAGCCGTGCCGCGGAACGGATCTCGTCCGCCGGGACCTCGCAGATCGACGCCGCTCGCTCAGGCGGATAGTCGCGGACGACCTTGACGAGGTCGTCGTAGCCCACGGTGTGCTCGTCGAGCCAAGCCTTGTCGCACCAGCCGTGGTGGATCACCTCGTGCAGGATTCCGTTCATCAGCGCGACATTCGTGCCGGGCAGCGGACTCAGATGCAGCTCAGCGGCTTCCGCGACCGGCGTTTTCCGCGGATCCACGCAGAGCAGGCGTGGCGGTTGCGGACCGGCGAGCCGGTCGAGGATGCGGGACCACAGCACCGGTTGCGTCGCGGCGACGTTGTGCCCGAACAGCGCGATGACGTCGGCGTGGTCGATGTCGGTGTAAGAAGACGGCTGGCCGTCGCACCCGAAGCTTTCCTTCAGCGATTCGCCCGCGGTCGCGGTGCACAACCGCGTGTTGCCGTCGAGGTGGTTCGTGCCGAGCGCGCCGCGCGCGATCGCGGCGAGCGTGTAGTACTCCTCGGCGAAAAGCTGTCCGCTGGTGTAGAAGCCGAGCGAACTGGGGCCTTCGGTGTCGAGCAATTCGCGGCTGTGTTGGACGATCCGGTTCATCGCTTCGTCCCAAGTGGACTCGCGGAGCGCGCCGTTGTGGCGCACGAGCGGCGTGCGCAGCCGGTCCGGTGCGTTGTTGGCCTGCCAGCCGAAAAGATCTTTGGGGTCGAGCCGTCCGCGGTTGACGCGGTCGTCGGCCCGGCCGCGGACGCCGGCGATCCGGCCGTCTTTCACCGCGAGGTCGAGGCCGTCGCCATTGGAATGCAGGACCGCGGCGGTGCGCACCCAGCGGTCGATGTCGCCCGCCCCGACGCCGTCGGCGAGATGGCAGTCGACGCGCACCGGCCAGTCCTCGCCCGGACCGTACGGCGAGCGCGTGCCCCATGGCTCGGCAATTCCGTCCCGCACCCTGTCTCCCTCTTTCGGTCCGACTCGCGCGGATACCCCGGCAGGCGGCGGTCAAACTCCGGGTTTCGCTCGCTGCCGCTCGGGTACGCCGCCGGGAGGAGGCGCAGATGGCTGAGCGGATGCTCGTAGTCCTGGACGAAGCGGCGAAAAGCGACGCCCTGCACGCTTGGCGGCAGGTCGCTCCGGAACACCGGATCGTGCACTGTCCGCCGGACCGGGCTCCCGTGCTGCTCGAAGCGGCCACCGACGCCAAGCCGCTGGCCGACGTGGTGGCGGGCGGCCGATTAGTGCCGGTGGCGCTGCGGCTGGCCGAGCGGTATCCGGACGCGGTGCGGCCGGGCCTGATCCGGAGGGCAACCGCCGCGGGTCCGGCGAGTGGTTCGCCGCGCAGGGCGCCCGCGTCGCCTCGGTCCGCGAGGCCGGGTCGAGGTCGAGGTGCTTCCGCACGGCCCGGCCGGGGCTCCGCTGACCGAACCGCGGGTCGCCGCGGCCGTGGCGGCGACGCTCGACCGGCTTCCCCCAGTCCGCCGCCCGGACTGGTGACTTGAGAGGGAGTGAAGGAAGTGAAGGCTGTGGTGTGGCACGGAACCGGGGACATCCGGCTCGACGAGGTGCCTGATCCGAAGATTCTCGAACCCAGCGACGCGATCGTGCGGATCACTCGCAGCGCGATCTGCGGCACGGACCTGCACCTGGTGCGCGGCACGATGCCTGGCATGGCGGAAGGCACTGTGCTCGGGCACGAGGCGGTGGGCGTGGTCGAAGAGGTCGGGCCCGCGGTGCGCGGGTTCTCGCCCGGCGACCGCGTGGTGATCCCGTCGACCGTCTCGTGCGGCACGTGTTCCTACTGCCGCGCCGGCTACCATGCGCAGTGCGATCGCGCGAACCCGAACGGCCCGTCCGCGGGCACCTGCTTCTTCGGCGGGCCGGAGGCCACCGGCTCGGTCGACGGGCTGCAGGCGGAGTACGCGCGGGTCCCGTTCGCGATGACCTCGCTGGTCCGGATCCCGGACGCGGTGAGCGACGACCGTGCGATCCTGCTGTCCGACATCTTCCCGACGGCGTGGTTCGGCGCGCGGCTGGCCGAGGTCAGCCGCGGGGACAGCGTGCTGGTGCTCGGTGCCGGGGTGGTCGGCCAGTTCGCGATCGCGTCGGCGAAACGGCAGGGTGCCGGCCGGGTGTTCGCGGTCGACGGCATCGCGTCGCGGCTGGACAAGGCGCGCGAGCAGAACGCCGAGACGGTCAACTTCAACGAGGACGACCCGGTCGCGCTCGTCCGCGAACTCACCGGCGGGATCGGCGTCGATCGGGTGATCGACGCGGTCGGCGTGGACGCGGAACGGCCGAAGACCGGCCCCGCAGCGTCGGTGGACACCGACAAGTTCGAGCAGGAACGCGCCGAGGTCGCGCCGGACGCGGTGCCGGACGGTGACCTGTGGGTGCCCGGCGACGCGCCGAGCCAGGCTGCGCGCTGGGCGGTGGACGCGGTCGCGAAGGCGGGCAGCATCGGCGTGATCGGAGTCTACCCGCCGGGATTCGAGGGCTTCCCGTTCGGCACCGCGATGAACAAGAACCTCACCATCCACATGGGCAACTGCAACCATCGCCGCTACCTGCCGGAGCTGCTGGACCTCGTGCGCACGGACGTCGTCGATCCGACCGCGTTCATCACGCGCCGCGAGGAGCCGACGGCCGCGATCGAGGCGTACGAGTCGTTCGACCGGCGCGAGGACGGCTGGCTCAAAACGGTGCTGGAGGCGGCATGACCAACGAGTGTCATCCGAGGCAGCAGACGGCGAACCTCCGACGCACCCAAGTCGAGGAGGAGCGTCCGCCTCGGCGGCCGGAACCGGAGAGTTCGCTGGTAGACAAGGAAGGCCGGTCGAAGCGCGGGCACCCTCGGCTGGGCGACAATTTCCGCGGCGAAAGCTCAGCGGGATACCCGGTGGCTCGGCTGGTTTAACGTCGAATCCCCGCGGTTAAGCCAAAGCCCATGAGGATCCTGCTGTGGCATGTGCACGGATCGTGGACTGACGCATTCGTCCGCGGCCGGCACGAGTACTTCGTCCCGGCAAGTCCCGAGGGCGCACCGTGGGGGTCGGGCCGGATGGGACGAGACTGGCCGACGGTGACCGAGGTTCCCGTCGACCGGCTCGCGGACGCCCAGCCGGACGTGGTCATGCTTCAGCGGCCGGAAGAAGCGGGTTTCGTCCGGCCGCAGCTGGGCTCGCGGGTGCCGATGGTCTACGTCGAGCACAATGCGCCGCGGCACGGCGCGGCGGTGTCCCGGCATCCGATGGCGGGTCAGGGCGAGGTGCCGATCGTGCACGTCACCTCGTACAACGCGCTCATGTGGGACAACGGGATCGCGCCGGCGGTCGTCATTCCGCACGGCATTCCGGACCCCGGCGAGCGCTACACCGGCGAGCTGCCCGCGGGCGCGGCGATGATCAACGAACCGCGCCGCCGCGCTCGCGTGACCGGGGCCGATCTCCTGCCTGCGTTCCGCGAAATCGCACCGGTGAACGTGTTCGGCATGGGCACCGCAGGGCTGCCCGGCGGGCAGGGCGACGTGCGTCCGCCGCGGTTGCACGACGAACTCGCCCGGCACCGCGTGTATCTGCACACCGCGCGCTGGACGTCGCTCGGCCTGTCGCTGCTGGAAGCGATGCACCTGGGCATGCCGATCGTCGCGGTCGCCTCCACGGAAGCGCCTTCGGCAGTGCCCCCGGACGCCGGGGTGTGTTCCGCCGACGTCGAAGTGCTCGCGCGGCGGTTCCGCGAGCTGGTGCACGAACCCGATTTCGCCGTGCTGGCGGGGAAGGCGGCCCGCGACCACGCGCTGGCGCACTTCGGTCTCGACGCGTTCTTGTGCCGGTGGGACCGCCTGCTCGCCGAAACCGTCCCCGCTGCGGAAGGAGTCTGATGAGGATCTCAATGGTGTCCGAACACGCCAGTCCGCTCGCCGCGCTGGGGGAGGCCGACGCGGGCGGGCAGAACGTCCATGTGGCCGGCCTTTCCGCCGCACTGGCGCGGAGCGGCCACGACGTCACTGTCTACACGCGACGCGACCATCCGGACGCGCCCGCGACGGTGGAGACGCCGGCGGGTTATCGCGTTGTGCATGTCCCGGCAGGTCCGGAGCGCCGACTGCCGAAAGACGAACTTTTGCCGCACATGGGGGAATTCGGTAGCTGGCTGCGCGACCGGTGGACGGAGGAGCCGCCGGATGTGGCGCACGCACACTTCTGGATGTCCGGCGTGGCGACGGTTCTCGCCGCGCGCGAGGTCGCGGTGCCGACGGTGCAGACTTTTCACGCGCTCGGCGTGGTGAAACGGCGCCACCAAGGGGATGCCGACACGAGCCCGCCGGACCGGATGCGACTGGAGCGGATGGTCGGCAAGCAGGTCGACCGGATCGTCGCGACCTGCTCGGACGAGGTCTTCGAATTGGCCCGGCAAGGGGTGCCGCGGCAGCGGATTTCGGTAGTGCCGTGCGGGGTCGACCTTGACCGGTTCGGCGCGGGCGGCCCGGTGGTGCCGCGGACTGCGCCCAAGCGGCTGGTGTCGGTCGGGAGGCTGGTGCCGCGCAAGGGGTTCGACGTGGCGATCGCCGCGTTGTCGCGGGTACCGGAGACCGAGTTGGTGATCGCGGGAGGTCCGGCTTCCGGAGCGCTTTCCCAGGACCCGGAGGCGCGTCGGCTGCGGCGGCTGTCGGAGCGGCTCGGGGTGGCTGACCGGGTGCGGCTGGCTGGTCAGGTGAGCCGGGCGGACATGCCGGGCTTGTTGCGTTCCGCGAACGCGGTGCTGTGCACGCCGTGGTACGAGCCGTTCGGGATTGTTCCGCTGGAAGCGATGGCGTGCGGAGTACCGGTGGTGGCTGCCGCGGTCGGCGGCTTGACCGACACGGTGGTGGACGGGATCACCGGCCGCTTGGTGCCGCCGCGCGACCCGGCCAGGCTGGCGGCTCGGTTGCGTGCGTTGCTGGCCGAGCCCACGGAGCTGGAGGCGTTGGGGACAGCGGGGCGGGAGCGGGTCCGGGCACGGTACTCGTGGGACCGAATCGCGGCGGAGACCGTGCGCGCGTACGAGAAAGCCGTGCCGGTCGGCGAGTCCGGCTGGGCTGCCGTGCGCTGACCGCTATCCCTAGGGGAGTCCTTCGCGGGCCGCTATCCGGTGTACCGGCGCGCGGCCGACGTGCGTTGTGGTTTTTCCAGCAGCCGCAGCCCGTGCTCGATCTCGGCCGGAACCACGGCCCGCTCGCGGAGCACCCAGGGGAGGCCGCGCAGGCACTCCGCGACGGCGGCGACTGTCGTCCGGTCCCGGGGCGCGGAAGCCAGCACCGCAGCTCCCCGGCGGAACACCGAACGCCACGGGCGGCGCAACATCAACGTCCACAAGGTATTCCGGATTCCCAGCCCCCGCCGCCGGCGCGGATCGCGCAGTTTCGACGGGGCGTGGTGGATCACGACGTCCTCCCGCCAGCACATCCGCCAGCCGAGCGCGGCGAGGTCGAGCGCGAGCAGTTCCTCCTCCCCGCCGAGCCACAGCCGCGGCGAGAAGCCGCCGGCGTCGCGGAAGGCCTGGACCCGGAACATCGTCAGCCCGGCCAGCACCCCGAGCAGCGCCGGACCGGGCAGCCACGCAGGGCGCGGCACCGGTGAAAACCGCAGTTCCGGCGTGATCGGGTCCTCTCGCAGGTCCGGTTCGACCAGGCAGCGTCCGGTCACCGAACCGAGACCGGGGTGCGCGTCCAGCACGTCGGCCGCGCGGGTGAGGGAACCCGGTTGCCAGGTGGTGTCGTCGTCGCAGAACGCCACGTATGGCGTCGTCACCTCGCGGACCGCGATGTTGCGGCCGACCGCGCCGAGGTTCCGGTCGAGCTTGATCAGCCGCAGCTCGGGGAAGTCGCGGGCGACGAGGTCGGCGGTGCCGTCGGCGGACGCGTTGTCGACCACCAGGATCGGCGGCTGTTCGGGCAGGGCGACCAGGTGCTGGAGAGTTCCCCGCAGCTGTTCGCGGCGGTTGTGCGTGATCACCACAACGGACGTCCGGTCCATGGTCATCCTTCCGTCAGCCGGGCTTGTCGTTCGATTGCGGCGGGCAGCACGCGACGGCGGGCCAGTGCGTGTGGCAGCCGGATCGCGGCGGCGGCTAGTGCGGCAAGCAGACCTGGTTCTCGCCGAGCGCGGGCGAGCAGCCGACGGAGTTGGTTCGCGCAGACGTCGGCCGGTCGTCGTTGCCAGCTGATGAGCAGCTGATTGCGGGTCTCGGCACGCTGCCGCCAGCCCGGAGATGGTCGCGATGACGACGGATAATGGTGAGCCACCACGTGTTTCGCGTAGCAGAGTTGCCACCCGGCTGCGGCGAGGTCGTAGGACAGCAGCTGTTCCTCGGCGCCGAAATGCAGCATCGGGCTGAATCCGCCGGCCTGCAGAAAAGCTGACCGCCGGACGATCGCTGAGCAGGCCAGGAAACCGAGCACGAGCGGACCGGGGGCGTCCGGCGGAGTTCCCAGCGGGCTGTGCGCTAGGGCCGGGGTGATGGGGTCGTCGCGTTCTTCCGGGCCGACCAAAGTGCGTCCGGTGAGGAGGCCGAGCCGCGGGTGGGCGGCGAAGAGCTTTTCGGCCCGGGGGAGTGCGTCCCGGGCCCACCAGGAGTCGTCGTCGCTGAACGCGACATACGGCGTCCGGGCGGCGATGACGCCCTGGTTGCGCGCTGCGGCACCGTGATTGTGCTGGCTTCGGATCACCCGTACCTGTTCGAAGGAAGCGGCGAGCTCAGCTGTGTGGTCCGTCGAGCCGTTGTCCAGGACGATCACCGGCGGCGGCGGGTCGATGGTGGACAGTTCGGCGAGGGTGCGGGCCAATTCCTCGGCCCGGTTGCGGGTGGCTACGACGACGGTCGTCCGGTTCACGGCATTTCCTTGAGCGCGCCGACGAGTTCGGCCAGCGGTCCGGGGGACGGGTGTTCCGCGGCGGCGCGGGCGCGTGCCTCGGCGGAGCAGCACCATTCGAACCACTTGTCGAGGTCGGCGCGCGTGGCGTTCGCGGGCAGGACGGCGGGCCAGCGCAGTGCGTGCGCCTGTGCGGTGACTTTGCCGCCGTGCGCGATCGGATCGACGGCGAGCACCGGGACACCAGCCTTCAGGCCGAGGGCGAGGCCGTGCAATCGGGTGCTGACCAGGACGTCCAATCGGGACAGCGTGCTCACGAACTGGTCCGGCGTCGCGCAATGCCGCCAGTCGTCGGTGGCGAGGCGGGTGTCGAGCGGGACGCGGCCGCAGTCCAGGTCGCGCAGCCATTCGGAGAGGGTCGCGTGCACCGTGTCGTGCCGGCGGTCCGCGCCGTACTCGGGCTGGCCGGGCGCGAGCACCACGCCGACTACCGGCGGCGATTCGACCCACGCGGCGAAGGAAAGATCGGCAGCGCAGGTGTCGCCGTCGTCGCGGGCGAGGACCACGTCGAACCCGGTGACGGCGGCGTCCGCCGGATCGGGCACGGACACGCCGATCGCCAGCCGCCGGCACTGCGGGTAACGCTGGTGCAGCTCTCGCAGTTGCGTGCCGCGCAACGGGCCGCAGGCGAAGACGACGTGGGTGAAGGCGTCCGGCGCAGCGTCGTCAAAATGCGGGCCTTCGGGATGGAACGTGGGGCTCCACACGGTCAGGTGATCGACCCCTGCGTGGGTCAGGACCTCGCTCACCGCGCGTAAACTCAGCACGTCGCCCGCAGTGGCCTCGCCGTGCCGGAAACTCGCCCAGCCGGTCAGGAGTACTCGCATGCCCTGCGGTTACCCATGAGCCGCAGGGGTTAACGCAGGGCTGCGCGGGTATCCGGCGCGGCATGGTTTTCTCCCACGCGGTAGTCACCGGCGGAGCCGGATTCGTAGGCGCGCGTCTGTGCGCGAAACTCCTCGAAGAGGGCACGAGAGTGACCGCGGTGGACAATCTCGCGACGGCCCGGCCCGGCGCGCTGGACGCCGTCGCCGGGCATCCGCGGTTCCGGTTGCTGGAGCACGACGTGACCAAGCCGATCCCGGTTCCCGGTGCCGTCGAGGTCGTCTTCCACTTAGCCTCTCCCGCGTCTCCTAAGGACTACTTCCGGCTGCCGCTCGAGACGATGCGCGCGGGTTCGGCAGGCACCGAGAACGCCCTCGATGCGGCGCGTGGGACGCGGTTCGTTCTCGCGTCGACCAGCGAGGTGTACGGCGATCCGCTGGAGCATCCGCAGCGCGAAACCTACTGGGGCAATGTGAATCCGGTCGGCCCGCGCAGCGTGTATGACGAGGCCAAGCGTTACGCCGAGGCGTTGACCAGCGCGATGCGACGCAGCGAAGGCGCGAACACCGGGATCGCGCGCATCTTCAACACTTACGGCCCCGGCATGCGCTCGGACGACGGGCGGATGGTGCCGTCGTTCATCACCCAGGCGCTCGCGGGCGAACCTCTCACCGTCGAAGACAGCGGACGGCAGACGCGGTCGTTGTGCTTCGTGGACGACACCGTTGACGGGTTGCTCGCCCTGGCGCGGTCGGAGCATTCCGGACCGGTGAATATCGGCAACCCCCAGGAGCTTTCGGTACGGGAAATCGCGGAGCAGGTGATTGCGATCACCGGATCTTCTTCGCGGATCGTGCATGTCGACGCGGCGGTGGACGATCCGCGCCGGCGGTGTCCGGACATTTCGCTCGCGCGCCGGGCGCTTGGCTGGGCACCGCGAGTTTCGGTGGCGGAGGGGCTGCGGCGGACGGCGGGGTGGTTCGCGGGGCAAGGTCTCGTGAGTGCGTGTCGCGGTTAGTACTCCAGCTGTAGTTCGTGATTGGGCGCTGGTTGCTGGTGTTGTCGCTGGTAGTGGCTTTGGCGGGCTTGGTGCTGGTGTCGTCGGCGCCAGGCGGACCAGGTCAGGACGTCGGCGGCGCGGCGGGCAGGTTGGAGTGTGAGCTGGGCATAGAGGTGCCTGATCTCGTTGCGTGTCGACGGGATCAGGCCCTCGGGTGGTGGTGTGTCGCGGGTGTGGGCTGCGGCGATGGCGAGGAAGGCGTGCGCGAGCATCACCAGGGTGGTCCAGCGATACCAGGAGGTCCAAGTGCGGACCTGGTGCTGGTCGAGGCCGGTGAGTTCTTTGCCGGTCTGGAAGGTCTCCTCGATCGTCCAGCGTCGCCCGGCGACGCGCGCGAGCTCGGCCAGTGAGACGCGGCGGGGGCTGTAGCAGCGGTAGAACGCCGTGTCCCCGGTGCGTCGGTTGCGGCGCATCAGCATCCAGTGATACCCGGTCTTGCCTGCCAGGCGCAGCCGGATGCGGGCCCACAGGCAGTAGCGCCGGCCTTTCGCGCCCGCCCCGGCAGAGAGCTTCTGCCAGGCCCGCTTCGGCAGCGCGGCGGCCCGCTCATCGGCTCTGGCATTCTCCCCGCCGGCCCCGGGAATGCGGTGGTCACAGGCCACGGCCAGCACATAGGCCTGGTCGCGGGCCTCGAGCGGATCCCGCAAGCCGGCGGCGTCTTTGCCGTAAGCCTCGTCGCCGGTCACCCATCCCACCTTCACGCCTGCCTCCAGCGCCCGGGTGATCATGGCCAACGCGAGCCGGGATTTCGTGGTGAACAGGTTATGCGCGGGCACGCCGGCTCGTTCCCGCCGCGTCTGGTCCCCGGCCCAGCTTTCGGGCAGGTAGAGCTCGCGGTCGATGAACGTGTGCCCGGCCGGGGTGGAATACACCAGGAACACCGACATCTGCGAGTTCTCGATCCGGCCCGCGGTGCCGGTGTATTGCCGCTGCACCCCGACCGGCTCGACGCCCTTCTTCAGGTCGCCGGTCTCGTCGATGACCAGCATCGCATCCCGGTCGCCCAGCTGCTCGACTACGACCTCGCGCAGGTCGTCGCGGACCCCGTCGGCGTCCCAGGTCGCGCGCGAGAGCAGATTCTGCATCCCATCCGGGGTCCGGTCCCCGACTGCCTCAGCGACGGTCCAGCAGTTCACCCGCGCCAGCCCGGCCAACAGCCCCTGCACGAACCGCCCAGCCCGCCGACGCGACTCCACCCGCACGAACCGGTGCCCGACCCGCAGCAACATCTCACCCAGCAGCGACTGCCACCCCGCAGGGTCTACGCTGGCAGCCGCGGCCACCACACGATCTTGAGTCGTCCTCACAAACACCCATGATCACGCGGTGGCCGCACCCATCTCACCAACCCCCTCCAGCAAGATCACGAACTACAGCTGGAGTACTAACCGTGATCGCCACGCACGAGCCCTGACCGGGCGTCGCTTCGCGGAGTAGCGACGTCCTGGGCTTTTCCGGCTGATTCGTTTATCCCCGACTTCGCCGGGTAGTGCTCCCGGGACAGCGGACCATCCGGGTCCGCGCCGGAGCGAAGGGGTGAGCGGGTGCGCTTCCTGGGAATCAACGCGGTGTTCCACGATCCCGCCGCCGCGCTCGTCGTCGATGGACGGATCGTCGCGGCGGCCGAGGAGGAGCGGTTCAGCCGGCGCAAGCACGGCAAGCAGGCGGTGCCGTTTTCGGCGTGGGAACAGCCGGGGCAGGCCGCCCGCTGGTGCCTCGAGCGGGCCGGGCTCATCGCGGCGGACCTCGACGCGGTCGGGTTTTCCTACGATCCGGACCTGGTCGAACCCGGCCTCGCCAGGCACGATCCCAGCGGCGAGGAACTGCGCACCGAATTCGCCCGCCGCGCTCCGAAATTCCTCGCCAGCGAACTGCCTGGATTGGACCAGACGAAGGTCAAGTTCGTCCGGCACCACGTCGCGCACGCTGCGTCGGCCGCGCTCGCCGGACCATGGGGCGACACGGCGGTCTTGGTCGCGGACGGGCGCGGCGAAAGCATGTCGTACCTGGCTGGCGAGTATCGCGACGGACGGCTCAAAGAGCTTGCCGCGCAAAAACTTCCGCACTCACTGGGTCTGTTCTACGAGGATCTCACCGAGCACTTGGGCTTCGCGCGGTCGAGCGACGAGTACAAAGTCATGGCGCTGGCGTCCTATGGCGGACCGGTGCATCTCGACTACCTACGAGAGCGCGTCTACGTGACCGGAGACGGGGGATTTCGCACCGAGCTGATCGACTGGTCCGCACTCGCCCCGCGCTGTTCTCCCGGCGAGGAATTGACGCGTCGGCACGCTGATCTCGCGTCCAGCGTCCAACATGTGCTGGAGGAAGTGCTTCTCGACCTCGCCTGCTGGTTGCACGACCGGACCGGCCAACGGACGTTGACTCTGGCCGGCGGCATCGCGCTCAACTGTGTCGCCAACACCCGGCTGCACGCGGAAAGCCCGTTCGAGTCGATCTGGATTCAGCCCGCCGCCGGAGACGCCGGAACCGCGCTCGGAGCAGCACTCCAGCTGGCGGCAGACGCGGGCGAGCGGATCGAACCGATGTCTGACGCCGCCCTCGGTCGCGAATGGACTGACGACGAGCTGGAATCCCTTCTGCAGAAGGCGAAACTGGACTACGAGCGTCCGGACGACGTCTCGGACGCGGTGGCGGAGGCACTGGCGGACGACCAGATCGTGGCCTGGTTCCAAGGCCGCGCCGAATTCGGCCCGCGTGCACTCGGGCACCGGTCGTTGCTCGCGCACCCCGGCCGCGCCGGGAACCTGGAGCGGCTCAACGACGTGAAGGGCCGCGAGCAATTCCGGCCGGTGGCTCCGATGGTGCTCGCCGGCCGCGCGGCGGAGATCTTCTCGCGTGGCCCGTTCCCCAGTCCCTACATGCTTTTCGTGCACGACGTCGTCGAAGCGTGGCGCGACCGGCTGCCTGCGGTGACCCACGTGGACGGCACCGCGAGGGTGCAGACTGTCGGCCCGGCAGACGATCCGCGGACCGCTCGGATGCTTTCCGGATTCGCGGACCGGACCGGTCTTCCGGTCGTCGTCAACACGAGCCTGAATACCGCGGGACGGCCGATGGTCGATTCCCCGCGCGACGCGTTGGAGTGTTTCGGTTCGGCTCCGGTGGATGTTCTGGCGTTGGGGCCATTCCTGGTCCGGCGTCACCGGGACCGCTGACTTTTCGAGGAGGTGCCGTCATGGCAGACCACTTCGCCGACTTGTGTTCGGCCGCGCAACGATTGCGTTTCGCCACCCCGCGCATTGCCGCGTGGGGAACCTGCCTGGCCAGTGTTTTCGAGAACGGCGGGCGGTTGCTCGCGTGCGGCAACGGCGGTAGCGCCGCCGAAGCCCAGCACCTGACCGGCGAGCTGGTGGGCCGGTTTCGACGCGAGCGTCGTCCGCTGTCGGCGATCGCGCTGCACGCCGACACCTCAGCGCTGACCGCGATCGGCAACGACTACGACGAAGCCGAACTCTTCGCTCGCCAGGTCCGCGCACACGGACGGCCGGGTGACGTGCTCGTCTGCCTGTCAACCAGCGGCNCGAAGACGGCTCACGAGATGGGCGTGACCACCTGGGCGTTCACCGGACCGGTGCCGAACCCGCTCGCTGCGCTGTGCGACGACTCAGTGGCGGTCGACGCGCCGAGCATGGCCACGGTGCAGGAACTGCATCTGGCGCTGGTGCACGCGCTGTGCGAAGCCTTGGACGACGCACTCGGGGTGCCGGCGTGAAGCCGCTGGTGGTGGTCGGCGACGTCTTCCTCGACGTGGACGCCGAGGGCGTCGCGGAGCGGCTCTGCCCGGACGCCCCGGTCCCGGTCGTCGACGTAACGAGCCGGTGGCTGCGCGCTGGCGGGGCGGGTCTTGCCGCGCTGCTGGCGGCCCGGTCCGCCGCTGAGGTGGTCCTCGTGACCGCGCTCGGCGGCGATCGTTCCGCCCGCACGCTCGCTGGTCTGCTCGAACCGGAAGTGACTCTGGTGCCGGTCCCGCTGGAGGGCGGCACAGTGTCGAAGACCCGAATTCGCGCGGCCGGGCAATCGTTGGTGCGCTTGGATTCCGGCGAAGGAACCGCGTCCGCCGACGTCCTGCCGGACCGGGCGGAGCGCGCGTTGCGCAGTGCCGGGGCGATCCTCGTGGCCGACTACGGCCGGGGCATCACCCGCAACCCGCGGCTGCGGGAGGTGCTGACCGAACTGGCAGCGGAGATTCCGGTGGTGTGGGACCCGCATCCGCGCGGGGCCGAGCCGGTGCCAGGAACGCGACTGGTCACGCCGAACGCCGGCGAGGCGACCGCGGTGGTTCCGGACGCGCTCGAGATGCCCGGCCTGCTGCGGGAACGCTGGAATGCCGACGCGGTCGCCGTGACTATCGGTTCCCGGGGGGCGCTGGTCGACGACGGCAAGTCGGTGCGCCGGATCTCGGTGCCGGAAGGCGCGCGAGTCAGCGGCAGCGCGACGGACACTTGCGGCGCGGGCGACCGGTTCGCAGCGGCCGCGGCTGCCCGATTGCTCGACGGTGCTTCGGTTACGGAGGCTGTGCGCGTCGCGGTCGAGGCGGCAGCTCGGTTTGTCGCAGCGGGCGGGGCCAGCGCACTGTCCATCGAGGAAGGACGGATGTCCATTGCGGATACGAAGGATTTCGCCGCGGGAAATGCTTTTGCCGTAGCGGAACGAGTCCGCGCGGCGGGCGGGCGGCTCATCGCGACCGGCGGCTGTTTCGATCTCCTGCACCCCGGGCACGTCAGCCTGCTGGGCCAGGCGCGCGCTCTCGGCGACGCACTCGTGGTGTGCGTGAATTCGGACAGTTCCGTGCGCCGGTTGAAAGGCCCGAGGCGCCCGCTGCTGTCCGCGCAGGACCGAGCCCGCCTGCTGACCGCACTGTCCGTTGTGGACGCGGTCGTGGTTTTCGGCGAATCGTCGCCGGTCCCGATCCTGGAGCGGCTGCGGCCGGACGTCTGGGTGAAGGGCGGCGACTACGCCGAGGCGGAACTGCCCGAACGGACGGTGGTCGAGCGGTACGGCGGCGAGGTCGTCCTGGTGCCGACGCTGGCCGGTTATTCGACGACGAGGCTGGTCGCCGCCGCGACCGGCCAGTGAATCTTCGAGGGAGTCAGATGCGTTCTCTTGGCAATGTCCTGATCACCGGCGGCGCGTCGGGTCTCGGCGCGGCGACGGTCGAAGCGGTCCGCGCGGAAGGGGGCGCCCCGTGGGTGCTCGACCGCGCCCGGCCCGCCGGCGGAGTGGAATTCGTGCAGGTCGACCTCGCCGACTCCGCTGCGGCCGAGGAAGCCGTACGCGAGGTGGCCGAACGGGCGGGCGGACTTGACGGGGTGGTGACCGCCGCGGGAATCGACGCGTGCGGCCCGCTCGGCGAGGTCTCGGCGAAGGACTGGGAGCGGGTTGTCCACGTGAACCTCCTGGGCACCGTCGCCGTGGTGCGGGCCGCCCTGCCGTATTTGGACCAGTCACACGGCCGGATCGTCACCGTGTCCTCGACGCTCGGCATCAAGGCAGTCAGCGACGCAACTGCGTACTGCGCCTCGAAATTCGGCGTCGTCGGTTTCACCCGCGCGCTGGCCGCGGAGCTCGCGGGCCGGGTCGGGGTGACGCTGCTCGTGCCGGGCGGGATGTGGACCCGCTTCTTCGACGACCGGACGGAGCAGTACCGCCCGCCCGCCGACGCGAAGCTGAACCGGCCGGAACATGTCGCCGGAACGATCGCGTTCGCGCTCGGCCAGCCGCCGGACGCGGAGGTGCGGGAACTCGTGGTGTGCGCTTCAGAAGAGGGATCGTGGCCATGAGCGTCCTGGCTCTGCGTGCCCTCGGAATCGGCGACCTGCTCACCGCGGTCCCGGCGCTGCGCGGCCTGCGCCGAGCGTACCCGGAAGAACGCCTCGTGCTGGCCGCGCCGGAATGGCTGCGGGACCTGGTCGAACTGGTCGACGCGGTGGACGAACTGCTTCCCACCCCCGGCCTCGGCGCCCTGCACTGGCCGGGCCCGCCCCCGCGACTGGCGGTGAATCTGCACGGCAACGGCCCGGAGAGCATCCGCGACCTGACGGCCGTCCTGCCGGACACGCTGCTCACGCACCGGAATCCGGCCGTCCCGGAGATCCCGGGCCTGGACTGGACGCCGGGCATCCACGAGGTCGACCGCTGGTGTCGGCTGGTCGAATACGGCGAATGCCCAGCCGACCGCCGGGACCTGCGGATCTCTCCGCCGCCAGGACCGAGTCCCGCGCCGGGGGCGGTCGTCGTGCACCCGGGCGCGGCGTTCCCCGCCCGGCGCTGGCCGCCGGAAAGATTCGCCGAGGTGACACGCGACCTGGCCGCGTCCGGGCACCGCGTGGTGCTCACCGGCGCGGCAGCCGAACGCGATCTGGCGGAGGAGGTCGCCACGCGCGCCGGGCTGGGTCCGGAGGCGGTGCTCGCCGGACGGACCGGGCTGGCCGAACTGGCCGCGCTCGTGGCCGAAGCGGCGCTGGTGGTGTGCGGCGACACCGGCGTCGGGCACCTCGCGACCGCTTTCGGCACGCCGTCGGTCCTGCTCTTCGGCCCGACGCCGCCCCGATGCTGGGGCCCGCCGCGGGACGTTCCGCAGCACGTCGTGCTGTGGATAGGCGACGTCGGCGACCCGCACGGCGCAGAACCGGACGCCGGATTGCTGCTGCTGAGCACGGACCGCGTGCTGGCGGCGGCCCACTCGGTGCTGCGCCAAGGGGTGTCGCATGGCTGAGCGGATCGGCGTCCTCGGAGCGGGCTACGTCGGGCTGACGACGGCGGCCTGCTTCGCCGCGATGGGCCATCAAGTGTCCGCTGTGGACATTGACAGGGCCAAGGTTTCCCGGCTGCGGGCAGGAAAAGTCGACCTCGCCGAGCCGGGGCTGGCGGAGCTGGTCGCCGAAGGCCTCCGGGAGAGGACGCTGGCCTTCTCCGGAGACTTCGCCGCGGTCGCCGGGTCGACGATGGTGTTCCTGTGCCTGCCGACGCCGCCCGGCGAGGACGGCACGCCGGACCTTCGTGCGCTCCGCAGCGCTCTCGGCGACCTCGGCCGAGCGCTCGCGCCGGGTACGGTCGTGGTGACGAAATCGACCGTCCCGGTCGGGACCGCGCAACGCATTCCGGAGTATCTCGGCCGCGCCGACCTTCCGGTGGTCAGCAACCCGGAGTTCCTGCGCGAAGGCCGTGTCGTGGATGACTTCCGGTGCCCAGATCGGGTTGTCATCGGTGCTGATCCGCCGGATTCGCCCGCCGCGGACCGGGTTGCGCGGCTCTACCGGCCGACCAAAGCCAGGGTCGTGCGCACGAGCAGCGCGAGCGCTGAGCTGGCCAAGTACGCCAGCAACGGATTCCTCGCGGTGAAGGCGTCGTACGCGAACACGCTGGCCGAATTGTGCGAACAGTGCGGCGCGGACGTCCGCGACGTGTCCGGGGTGATGGGCCTCGACCCGCGGATCGGCCCGCATTTCCTGGCTCCCGGCCCAGGCTGGGGTGGATCCTGCCTGCCGAAGGACGCCAGCGCCCTGTTGCGGGCGGCGGATTCGGCAGGCGTCGAGTTCGGGCTCCTGCGCGACGCGGTGCGGGTGAACGCCCGGCAGCGCACGCGAATGGTCCGCGCGATCCGGACGGCGGCGACCGGGCGTCGGGACGGTTCGCTGGACGGCGTCCGGATCGGCGTGCTGGGCCTGGCGTTCAAGGCGGGCACCGGCGATGTGCGCGATTCCCCTGCGGTCGCGGTCGCGGCCGAACTGGTCCGGCACGGTGCCGAGGTCACCGCGTACGACCCTGCTGTCCAGTCCGAAATGGACGGAGGGATCGTCGTGGACGATCCCTACCTGGTCGCGAAAGACGCGGCCGCGCTGGCTGTCCTCACCGAATGGCCGGAGTTCCGCGACCTCGACTGGCGCCGGCTCGCCGAAGCGGCGGGCCGGCCGGTCGTGGTCGACACCCGCAATGTGCTCGATCCGACCGTACTCGCCGAGGCCGGGTTCGCCCGGATCGGCGTCGGCATCCCGATGGAGGTTTCTGATGCGTGTTCTCGCTCTTGGCTGCACCCTCAAGCGGTCGCCGGACCGCTCCAGCAGCGACCTGATCGCCCGGCAGCTGCTCGATCTGTTCGCCGAAAAGAGGGTGACCGGAGAACTGGTCCGGGTGGCCGACCATGACGTGCGCCCCGGCATCGAGGCGGACATGGGCGACGGCGACGAGTGGCCGGAGATCCGGCGCAAGGTCGCGGCCGCGGACGTCGTGCTGATCTCGACGCCGACCTGGGTGGGTCACATGTCGAGCGTCGCGCAGCGGGTCGTGGAACGGCTGAACGCCGAACAGTCCGAGACCGGCGACGAGGGCCGCCCGGGGATGTTCGGCAAGGTCGGGGTCGTCGCGGTGGTCGGGAACGAGGACGGGGCGCACAAGATCACCGCGGATCTTTTCCAGTCGCTCAACGACATCGGCTTCACGATCCCGGCGCAGGGCGGCACGTACTGGAACGGGGAAGCGATGAAGGGCGGCGATTACCAGGACCTGGACGAGACGCCGGAGACGGTCGCTTCGACCAACGCGACGCTGGTGCGGAACGCGGTGCATCTGGCGGAGTTGCTGGGCGAGCAGCAGTATCCGGCTTCGTGACGGGCTGGCCGGCCTGGCGCGGACCGGTCGCTTTCGCGCCATCGCGGTGGAGACGCGTGAGGGGAACCCTGCGGGAATCTGCTTGGGTTCTAGTGGTGGTTGCAACGCCTGAGTTGTGCAGGGGTTGCC
>NZ_LWSF01000044.1:13240-30043 GCF_001651785.1 Amycolatopsis sp. M39 | reverse complement strand
TAACAGAAGACCACAACGACTAACCACCCCGGTTCCACAACACCCTCTCAGGGTTCCCCTCACGCACGGGTGGCGAATTTGTCGGTTGCGGAGATCAGGGCGTTTTCCATGGAGGGGACGGCGGTGGTGTGGCCCGCGCCGCCCACCAGGATCAGGTCCGCGTCCGGGATAGCGCGTTCCAGCAGCCAGGGGGTGCCGACCAGGTTGCCCAGGTCCAGGATGCCTTGTACCAGGACCACCGGGATTCCGGCCAGTTTGCCCGCGTCGCGGAGGATTCCGCCGTCTTCCAGGAAGCAGCCTCGGGAGAAGTAATGCGTGACCAGGCGGGCGAAGCCCAGGCGGAAGCGGGGGGCTTCGAATTTCGGGGAGGGCGGGACGCCGGGGAGCATGGCGGATTCCCAAGCGCACCAACCCTGCGCGGCCGGCTCGTGAACAGCCGGGTCCGGGTTCGTGAGCAGGCGGTAGTAGGCCGCTGACAGGTCGCCGGTTCGTTCGTTTTCCGGTACGCCTTCGCGGAAACGGGCGTAGGCCTCCGGGAACAGTTCGCCCAGGCCGCCGGTCAGCTGGCCGATTTCGATCCGGCGGTCGGTGGCCAGGCCCATCATGACGATTTCCGTCACTCGTTCGGGATGCCGTTCCGCGTAGGCCAGGCCCAGTACGCAGCCCCAGGATCCGCCGAAGAGCTGCCAGCGGTTGATTCCCAGGGTTTCCCGCAGCAGCTCCAGGTCGGCGATCAGGTG
Source organism: Amycolatopsis sp. M39 (assembly GCF_001651785.1). Classification (NCBI taxonomy): domain Bacteria; kingdom Bacillati; phylum Actinomycetota; class Actinomycetes; order Pseudonocardiales; family Pseudonocardiaceae; genus Amycolatopsis; species Amycolatopsis sp. M39. The sequence continues at coordinate 29,303 of NZ_LWSF01000044.1, read as the reverse complement.
GCCGGCGGTGTTCGCCTTCAGTGCTGCGACGGTGTCGCCCGCGTGCGGGGTGCTGCGGCCGCAGCCGCGTTGGTCCAGCAGGACGATCCGGTACTTGTCCGGGTCGAAGAATCGGCGCATGCCTTCGCCGCAGCCGGTTCCCGGGCCGCCGTGGAGGACGGCCACGGGTTTGCCGCCGGGGTTGCCGCAGGTTTCCCAGTACACCTGGTGGCCGTCGCCGACGTCCAGCAAGCCGCTGTCGTACGGTTCGATTTCCGGATAGCGCACCGAGCGTCCCCTCAGGTCAGGGTGCGCTCCAGAACCCGCAGCGCACCGCACAGTTCAGCCGGGCCGGCCGGCCCGATCCGGATTTCCGCGTCCGGCCCGGCCCCGACGGTGTAGCTCAGGTACCGGCCCCAGTCCGTGTCCGCGTAATGCAGAGGTTCTTCCAGCCGGACGTACCGGCCGACATCGTCGCGTCGTCCCGCGTACAGCTCTCCGCTTCCGTGCACCGGACGCTGCACCAGGGTTAACACGTCCGACAGCACCGGGTCCAACGGAAAAGCGTCCTCGCCGCGCCGGGCGGCTTCGGTCAGGTCCGCGACGCGCACGCTGCGCACGTGCCCGCCGCCCGGCCCCACCGCGGGCAACTGCTCCACGAGCGTTTCCAGCACGCGCTCCCGGTCGATCTCCTGGACGCCGACGTGTTCGCCGTCCGACACCGCGAGCACTGCCTGCAATCCGCTCGCCGCGGCGAGCACGCCGTACGTGCGGTCGCCGGTCGCGACCCAGCCGTAGTACTCGACCACCGGGCGCACGAGCAGCGGCAGCCAGTCGAGGAAGTCCACGGTGGCCCGGCCGCGCGCGTCGACCAGTCCGGCCAGCGCCAGCGCGTCGTCCACCCGCTTGGCCGCTTCGTCGCGCTCGGTTTCCGACAGCCACGCCGGATCCGGCCGCAGCGTCACGTGCAACCGGCCCACCTGCTCGCGTTCGGCCAGCGCCGCGAGCGCTTCGACCGGGACATCCACCCGGCCCGCCGGATCGGCCACCGGCTACTCCTCCTCGTCGCCGAGAACCGGCTGGGTCGCCGAACCGTCCGCCCCGAACGTGCCCTCCGGATCGGATTCGAGGAGGTACTCCGGCCGCCAGTGCAGGCCGTCGCCGGGGCCGCCCGGTGCGACGGGAGCGCCGCCGGCCGCCGGGGCCGAGCCGCGCTGAGACGGTTCGCTCACCGAAGCGGGCAGCACCGCGGCGCCGGGGCCGCTCCGGTCGTGGCTCGCGGCGGTTTGCGTGGCCGTACTGTCCGAAGTGGTCCGGCGGACAGCGGCGCCGTCGGGGACGATCGGGCCGTATTGCTTCGGCAGCACGCGTTTGGTGTTCGCGGTGACGCCGTGGTACTGCTCCATCACCCGGACATTGTTCTCGTTCGCGCCGTGGAACCGGTCGATGCCGTCCTGAAAGGACGCCGGCGCGGCCGGCGCGGGCAGCACCGCCTGCAACGGCCCGGCCCACGGCTGCGGCCGCTCCGGGCGGGGCGGCACGTCGACGACCGCGTGCCGGGAACTTTCGAAGCTGCTGGCCTGGGTGTCCATCGACGCGCTGGTGAGGTCGAGCGGATCGGCGGACTCCCGGAACCCGGCCTCGACCGGTCCCGCGCCCGCCTTCGCGGCGTCCGCCGAGTCGCCGGTCCACGAGCGCGCCATCCGCTCCTGAAGGTCTTTCACGCTCTGCGCGCGTTCCAGGTAGGCCGCTGAAAGCTCCTGGACTTTCGCCGCGGCAGCACGCAAACCGGACGTGTCGCCGCCGCGGAAGTTGTCGAAGATCTGCTTGCCGTCCACCTGGTTCCCTTCGTGCGCAGCCGGGTCGTTCGCTTACCGGCCGCGACCGAGGTCGGCGCCTGCCCGGTCCGCCTCGGCGGTCCGGTCCCGCGCGGTGCGCAGCTTGTCGAGGTACCCGGCGGCGTACCGGCGCAACGCCTCGTTCTGGTCGCGCAGCGTGCGCAGGGAGTCCGCCCCGGCGGCGGCGTACTCCGCGCTCGCCGGGTCCGCGCCGGGGGCGGCGAAGACCGCGAGGATCTCGTCGATCGCGCGGCCGTCGGCGGCGATCTTCCCGAGCTGGTCCTCCCACAACCGGATGACCGCGGTCAGCTCCGCCGCGTCCATGGCGAAACCGCCGCGCGCAGGGCCCGACTCGCCGATGACCAAGGCCGCTCCCTTTTCCGGTGCTCACGTCGTGATGTGCACAGCGTAGTCAACCGGCCCGGTCGTGTCAGCCGAGAACCCGCCGGTGTGACGGCGCACATCCGTTCCGCCTTCACGTCACAGTACGTACGTACGGATTGCGAGAACCCGGTCCTCGATGTCAGGATTTCAGGATGCCACGGGTCAGCCAGGATCACCTCGACGCACGCCGCCGGCAGATCCTCGACGGCTCGCGCGTGTGTTTCGCACGCTACGGCTACGAGGGTGCCACGGTCCGCCGTCTGGAAGAAGCCACCGGATTGTCGCGCGGAGCGATCTTCCACCACTTCCGCGACAAGGAATCGCTCTTCCTCGCCCTCGCCGAGGACGACGCGGTGCGGATGGCCGACGTCGTCGCCGAACAGGGCCTGGTCCAGGTCATGCGCGATCTGCTGGCCGGGAACAGCGAACACCCGGCGGACTGGCTCGGCACCCGGCTGGAGGTGTCGCGGCGGCTGCGCACCGACCCGGAGTTCCGCGGCCGGTGGGCGGAACGCTCGCAGCAGCTGACCGAGGCCACCCGCGACCGCCTCGAATGGCAGCGCAAGGCCGGCAACCTGCGCGACGACGTCGACGTCAGCGTGCTGACCGCGTTCCTGGAACTGGTGCTGGAAGGGCTCGTGTCGCACCTCGCGATGGGCCTTCCCGGAGACGACCTCGGCCCGGTGCTGGACCTGGTCGAGGAGACCGTGCGGCGGCACCGGCCGGGCGCGCGCAGCTAGGGTTCCCGCGCGATCAGCCGGGTTCGTGGTCACTGTGCATCTCCTCGCCGCCCCACGGCAGCGCACTGGACGTGTTCGACGCCGCCGGTCCCGGCGACTGGGCCCGCGGCACGCCGTGCACCGGCTGGTCAATACACGATCTGGTGAACCATCTGGCCGTCGAGCAGCTCCGGGCGCCGCATCTGCTCGCCGGGGCGACCCTCGACGAGGTAGGCACCCGCTACGACGGCGATGTCCTCGGCGACGACCCCCTGTCGGGGTGGGAGAAGGCGTCCGCCGCCGCCCGCGAAGCGTGGCTCTCCCCCGGCGCGCTGCGCGGCACCGTGCACGTCTCGTTCGGGCTGGTACCCGCCGAGGAATACGGCTGGCAGATGACGCTCGACCTCGCCGTCCGCGGCTGGGACCTCGCCACCGCGCTCGGCCGCCCGAACCCGGTCCCGGACAGCCTCGCCCGGCGGCTGCTCGACGTGCTGCGCCCGATGATCGACGACTGGCAGGGGCTCGGGCTGTTCGATCCGCCGGTCGCGGTCGGCCGCAGTGCCGCGGCGCCCGACCGGCTCGTGGCCTTGCTGGGCAGACGACCGCGCTGAACCACCACAGTGGACCGATGCCCGGCCGCGTGGCTCGCGCTGATGTTCGGTTCCCCTCACGAACATTCACACGTGCCCGACGGCGGCCTGGGGCAGCTTCGCGCACCGCGCCTGCGGAGGTTGCCGCCCTGCCGTGGCGGGCTCGCGCGCTGGCGAGGGGGAGAAGCCGCCCGGCGCGTCTCGTCGGCTGGTGCTCCGCATAGCCCTGGCAGACACCGCTCCCGCGAACCCTCCGCACCGCGCTGCTCAGGAAACCTCGATGCGGCGTTGGGCGGGGGCGCACGTCCGCGGCCGGGATGCCGCTGGCGGAAGCGCGGTTCCCGCCGCGGCGGGAACGGAAACGCGCGCCGGGTTCGCGTCCTGTCGCCGCACGGCTGTCCGGACCCGGTACGATTGTCGGCATCTTCGCACTACAAACCCGCTATGCCGAGGAGTGACTTCCATCCGTGCGCGCTGCGCCATCGCCCGGTGACAGTACCGGGCCGGGTCCGCATCGACCCGGCTTCCCGCCCGCCGTCGGTTCCGCCGTCCCGGACGGTGCGCTGTGATCCACGTCCTGCTTTCCGTGCTCGGCGTGCTGCTCTTCCTGCTTCTCACGATCGGCACCGGCCTCGCCGTGGCCGCCGAGTTCTCGCTCACCGCGCTCGAACGAAGCACGGTCGACGCGGATGTCCGCCAGGTCGGTGACAAGCGTTCGCGCACCGTCCAGAAGGCGCACCGCACGCTGAGTTTCCAGCTCTCCGGCGCGCAGGTCGCGATCACGCTCACCACGCTGATCACCGGTTTCCTCGCCGAACCGCTCATCGGCGACCTGGTCCGCCCGCTGCTCGACGCCACGGGCCTGCCCGCTTCGGCGGCGTCCGGGGTGGCGGTGGCGGTCGCGCTCGTGCTGGCCACGTTCCTGTCGATGATCCTCGGCGAGATGGTGCCGAAGAACATCGCGATCGCCCGGCCGCTGCCGACCGCGCGCGCGGTTTCCGGCTACCACGCCCGGTTCTCCGCGCTGTTCCGCTGGCTCATCACGCTGATGAACAACAGCGCCAACTTCCTCGTCCGCAAGTTCGGCATCGAGCCGCAGGAGGAGCTTCGTTCGGCGCGGTCGCCGCAGGAGCTGGGCTCGATCGTCCGCTCCAGCGCGGAAAGCGGAAAGCTCGACACGTCCACCGCGGAGCTGCTGGACCGCTCGCTGCGCTTCGGCGACCGCACCGCGGACGAGCTGATGACCCCGCGCGTGCAGGTCGAATCGCTCACCGTGGACGACACGATCGACGACTTGATCGACATCTCCCGGCGCACCGGGTTCTCGCGGTTCCCGGTCTACACCGAGGATCTCGACGACGTCCAGGGCGCGGTGCACGTCAAGCAGGCCTTCGCCGTGCCGGCCGCCGACCGGGCGACCACGCGGATCCGTTCGGCGATGCGGCCGGTGCCGACCGTGCCGGAATCGCTGCCCGGCGACGACCTGCTGAACCGGCTGCGCGATTCGCGCTACCAGCTCGCGATCGTGGTCGACGAGTACGGCGGCACCGCCGGGCTGGTCACGCTGGAGGACGTGGTCGAGGAGATCATCGGCGACGTCCGCGACGAGCACGACGACCGCGAGGCCCCGGCCGCGCAGCAGCTCGGCGCGGACCGCTGGCTCGTGTCCGGGCAGCTGCGCGCGGACGAGGTCCGCGACATCACCGGCTTCCGGATGCCCGAGGGCGACTACGAAACGATCGCCGGGCTGATCCTGGAGCGGCTCGGCGCCATCCCGGCCGAGGGCGACGCCGTCGAGGTCGACGGCTGGCGGCTCGCGGTCACCAGCATGGACCGGCACCGCGTCGCCGAGGTCCAGGTGCGCCCGGCCGAAAGCGGGGTGACCGCGTGAGCGACTGGCTGAACATCGCCCTCGTCGTCGTCCTGCTGCTGGCCAACGCGTTCTTCGTCGGCGCGGAGTTCACCCTGATCTCCTCGCGCCGCGACCGGCTGGAAGCGTTGCTGGAGCAGGGAAAGACGCGCGCGCAGATCGTCATCAACGCGAGCAAGCACGTTTCGCAGATGCTCGCCGGGGCGCAGCTGGGGATCACCATCTGCTCGCTGCTGCTCGGCCGCTTGGGCGAGCCCGCGGTCGCGCACCGGCTGTCCGGGTTCTTCGACCTGCTCGGCCTGCCCGACCAGCTGCTGCACCCGATCTCGTTCGCGATCGCGCTGGCGTTCATCACCATGCTGCACGTGCTGATCGGCGAGATGGTGCCGAAGAACCTCGCCATCGCCGAACCGGAGCGGCTGGCGCTGTGGCTCGTGCCGGTGCACGTGGCGTGGGTGAAGGTGGCGAACCCGGTCATCGCGTTCCTCAACTTCGTCGCGAACTCCTTGCTGCGCCTGATGAAGGTGGAGCCGAAGGACGAACTGGAGACCGCGTACAGCTCCGACGAGCTCGCCGAACTGCTCAGCGAATCGCGGCAGGAAGGGCTGCTCGACCAGTCCGAGCACCGGCGGCTTTCGCAGACGCTGTCGTCGGTCGCCAAGACCGTCGCGGACGTGCTGGTGCCCACCTCGGAACTCACCACGCTCCCCTGCGGGCCGACGCTCGGCGACGTCGAGCGCGCGGTGTCCACCACCGGGTTCTCGCGCTTCCCGGTGTGCACCGACGACGGTTCGCTGACCGGCTACATCCACGTCAAGGACGTCCTCGACCTCGTCGGCCAGGACCCCGGCACGGTGGTGCCGGACGACAAGACGCGGCCGCTCACCGAACTGCGGTCGGACGCACGGCTCGACGTCGCGCTTTCGGCCATGCGCAAGGAAGGCAGCCACCTCGCGCGGGCGCTCGACGCGTCCGGCGCGGCTGTCGGCGTGGTGGCGCTGGAAGACCTCGTCGAGGAATACGTGGGGACCGTGCGCGACGGCACCCACGTGGCGGCATGAGCACAGCTTGCGAGCGCATCATCGGCGCTCATGCCGCCTCCCGGACGACCAGCGCGAAACTCGTCAAGGAGGCGGCGGCATGAGCGCGGTCGTGCTCGCCGAGGCGGACTGGCAGGCCCGGGAGCGAGCGCACGCCGAGCGGATGCGCGCGTGGACCGGGCCGCACCAGGAACGCCGGGCACGCGGCGAAAAGCACCCGGTCCTGGATTTTCTGTTCACCTACTACTCGCACCGGCCGGGGCATCTCGAACGCTGGCAGCCGGGTCCGGGCGTGGTGCTCGCGGGCGCGTCCGCGCGGCGGTTCCTCGATCGTCCGGCCTACGTCGAGACCGAGGACGGAGTGATGCTCGACCCGGCGGCCTTCACCGGCCGCCGGGCGCGCACCGCCGAGTTCGTGCTGAAGCTGCTGTCGGCCACGGCGTCGCGAGCGCCGCGGCTGAGCTGCTTCGGGCTGCACGAATGGGCCATGGTCTACCGCGAGCCCGCGGACTCGGTGCGGCACGCGCAGGTCCCGCTGCGGCTCGGCTCGGCCGGGACCGACCAGGTAGTGGAATCGATGGACATCCGCTGCGGGCATTACGACGCGTTCCGGTTCTTCACCGGCCCGGCGCGGCCGCGCAACACGCTGGAGCCGACCCGGGAATCGCAGGTCGCGCTGGAGCAGCCGGGCTGCCTGCACGCGAACATGGATCTTTTCAAATGGGCTTACAAGCTCGATCCGTTCGTGCCCGCCGAGCTGGTCGGCGACTGTTTCGTGCTCGCCGCGGACGTCCGTGAACTGGACATGCGGGCCAGCCCGTACGATCTAGCGGACTACGGCTACCGGCCGGTGCCGATCGAGACCGCCGAAGGGCGGGCCAGCTACGCCCGCGCCCAGGCCGGATTCGCCGAGCGGGCCGCGCCGCTGCGGGCCCGCCTGATCGGCCTCTGCCGCGGTCTTCTCGCCGACCCGGCCCAGCCGCCGGACCCCGTGCCGGGGTCGCCCGCCCGTGGAGCTGACAACTCTGCGTAACGGTATTCACCGCAGGTCGCTGGCCTGATAGAGTGATAACGGTTCGATTGCATAACTGAGCGTGTTGTGCATGTCACGAAAGGACAACGATGGGGCGTCACAGCCTGCCCGAGGAGCCGGTGCCGCACCCTCTCGACCCGCCGAAGCGGCCCGCCGGCCGCAGCGAGACGACCGGATCGCACCGGATCGTCGCCAAGAAGGCGCCTCGCAGGCGGATCGCGAAGTGGCCTCTCGTGGCCGTCGGGCTCGTGGTGCTGGCCACGCTCGGCGTGGTCGGCTGGAACTGGGCCGACAGCGTGCTCAACAACCGCGCCGAGGCGCAGGCCGCCAGCTGCAACGGCGGCCGCACCGACGTCCGGATCGTGGTGACCCCGCAGGTCGCCAAGCCGGTCGAAGCGGCGGCGGCGCGCTGGAACCAGGACCTGACCCAGGTGCACGGCAGCTGCGTGCACGTGGCCGTGCAGAGCAAGCCCGCCTCCGCCGTGCTGAACGCGCTCACCGGCAAGTCCTCGCTCGCCACGATCGGCGGCCTGCCCGACGGCTGGATCCCCGAATCGTCGTACTGGGTCGGTCAGCTCTCGAAGGCCAACCCGGACGTCATCGGCTCCCCCGCGATGCCGATCGGCTCCGGGCCGCCCGCGGACTACCCGTTCGTCGGCCTGTCCGGCACGTCGATCGACGAGGTCCAGCAGCGCGGCACGCAGAGCTTCCGGGCGTTCCTCAAGGAACCGGCCCAGCTGGCGGACTTCGCGGCGGCGGGGATTCGCGCTTCCTGATCCCCGGCACGTCAGCACCGCCTCCGGCCTCGGTCGGGCTGGGGCGGTGCGGGGGCGCGCGGGCGGCCACCTGCCGACCGCGCTGCCCTGCGCCAGCGCGCCCGCCGTGGGGCTCGCAGGCACCGCCGCTCAGGAGTCGAGTTCGGCCAGCGCCAGCAGGTCGTCCTCGGCCAGTTCGAAGTCGAACACGTCCGCGTTCTCCCGGATCCGCGACGGGGTCGCCGACTTCGGGATCGCGATGATCCCCAGCTGCAGATGCCAGCGCAGCACCAGCTGGGCGGGCGTCTTCCCGTACTTCGCCGCCAGCGCGGTGATCACCCGGTCGTTCAGGTTCCGGCCCCGGGCCAGCGGGCTCCAGGCCTCGGTCGCGATGCCGTGCTCGGCGTGGAAGGCGCGCAGCGGAGCCTGCTGCTGCCACGGGTGCAGTTCGACCTGGTTGACCACCGGCACGACGTCGGTCTCGTCGAGCAGGCGGCGCAGGTGGTCGACGCCGAAGTTCGACACGCCGATCGCCCGGACGCGGCCCTCGTTGAGCAGCAGTTCCAGCGCGCGCCAGGTCTCGACGTACCGGTCCAGCTCCGGTTTCGGCCAGTGGATCAGGTACAGGTCGACCGGACCGAGGCCTAACGCCTCCGCGCTGCGGTCGAACGCGCGCAGGGTGTTGTCGTAGCCGTGGTCGGTGTTCCAGACCTTCGTGGTCACGAAGACGTCCTCGCGCGGCAGCCCGGACTCCCGCACCGCGGCGCCGACCTCGGCTTCGTTGCCGTACATCGCGGCGGTGTCGATGCTGCGGTACCCGGCTTCGAGCGCCGTCGCGACGACCTTCGCGACCTGGTCGGGCCGGACCTGGTACATGCCGAGTCCGAGCTGCGGAATGGGGACCGAATTGTTCAGCGTAAGCAGGGGCGGCACAGCCATGCGGCGATCCTCACTGCGGTGTTCTCGGGGACAGCTCTCCTGGGGAACACCGCAGATCTTGCCACTGCCGGCCCGCCGCCGCTTCCGGCCCCTGCCGCAGTCCGCTGCCCGGACGTCCGTGAAGGGCCACTGAGGGAATCAGATTCCTTCGAGGAGTCCTTCACCGACCCGCACCGCCGCCGTGACCCGGGTGGCTCGCTCGGCGACCTCGTCGGGCTCCGCGGCGAGCAGGGCGCCGTGCCGGGCCTCGACCGCGACTCGCGCGGTCATCGCGGACGAACGCGCCATTTCCGCCGCCGCGGAAACGTCCGCCAGGGCAGCGGAGTCCACAGTGGACAGCAGGCGTTCCGCCACCCCGACCACCTCCCCCGCGGCGGCGACCACGTCCGCGGCGGGCTGGGCGCGGTCGGGCACGTCGTGCGTGACGGCGTGGGCGTCGATCTCCGCCAGCCGCAACGCATGCCGGGTCAGGTGGTCCGCTTCGGCGTCGCCGCCGGCGGCCCGGCTCAGCAGTGCCGCCGCTTGGGCGAGGGCGAGCGCCGCGACCGTCGCCCCGGCCGGAGCCGGGATCGCGGGGCGGGCGAGGGTGTCCAGGAAGTCGCTCACGATCTGGTCCCGCATGGCTGGTTTCCTTCCGCTCAGCGCCGGATGCGCTCCATCCCGGGGTCGACCAGCGGTTCCGCGGCCACAGTCGCGGCGACCCGCCGTCCGAAATACTCGATTTCCACCTGGTCGCCGATCTCCACCGAGCCGGGCAGCCAGGCGTACGCGATGGGGCGGCCGATCGTGTATCCGTAGGCCGCGCTCGTGACGTAACCCGCCGCGGCGCCGTCCACGAACACCGGTTCCTTGCCCAGCACGACAGTCCGGCCGTCGTCCACGGTGAGGCAGCGCAGCCGCCGGGCCGAGACCTCTTCGCTGCGGCCCTCGATGGCGGCCCGTCCGGCGAACTCGCCCTTCGCCGGGCGCACCGCGAACCCGACCCCGGCCTCGTACGGATCGTGCTCGGTGGTCATGTCGGTCCCCCACAGCCGGTAGCCCTTCTCCAGCCGGAGGCTGTTGAACGCGCCGCGCCCGGCCGCGATGACGCCCAGTGGCTGCCCGGCGCGCCACAGCGCGTCCCACAGGCGCTGGCCGTTGTCCGCGGAGGTGTAGATCTCCCAGCCGAGTTCGCCCACATAGGACAGTCGCAGGATGGTCGCCGGCACCCCGGCGATCCGCGCCCGGCGGCCGCGGAAGTACTTGAGCCCGGTGTGCGAAAGGTCTTCCGCCGACAGCGGTTGCACCAGGTCGCGGGCGAGCGGGCCCCACACGCCGACGCAGCAGGTGCCGCCGGTGGTGTCCACCACCCGGACGCCTTCCGGGGCACGGCCGCACAGGTAGGCGACGTCGATATTGCCGTTGACGCCGACCTGGAACAGCTCCGGTTCCAGCCGCGCCACGGTGATGTCGCTGCGGACGCCGCCCGCGTCGTCGAGCATCAGCGTGTACGTCACCGAGCCGACCGACTTCGCCAGCTGGTTCGTCGTGAGCCCTTGCAGGAACTCCAGCGAACCCGGCCCGCTGACCTCGACGCGCTTCAGCGGCGTCATGTCGTACATCGCGACCCGGTTGCGGGTGTGCCAGGCCTCGGCCGCCACGATCGGCGAGTGGAACTGCCCGGCCCAGGCGTCGCGCGCGGGCGGGAGGAAGTCGTGCGGCAGGTCCTTCAGCCGGGCCGCGTTGGCCTCGAACCAGTGCGGCCGTTCCCAGCCGCCCGCCTCCAGGAACACCGCGCCCAGCTCGCGCTGCCGGGCGTGGAACGGGCTGACTCGCAGGTCTCGCGGGGAAAGCCGGGGCTGCAACGGGTGCAGGACGTCGTAGATCTCCACGAAGTTCCGCTGCGCGGTTTCGCGGATGTACTCGGGAGCCAGCTGGACGTCCTCGAACCGGTGCACGTCCAGTTCGTGCAGATCGGTTTCCGAGCGACCGTCCACAATAGACTCCGCGACGGCCTTCGCGATGCCAGCGGAATGCGTGACCCAGATGGCCTCGGCGATCCAGAATCCGCGCACGTCGCTCGATTCGCCCACGAGCGAGCCGCCGTCCGGGGTGAAGGAGAAGATGCCGTTGAAGCCCTCCTCCGCCTTCGTCCGGCCCAGCGCGGGCAGCAGGAGCTTGCTTTCCTCCCACGACGGCGCGAAATCTTCCTCGGTGAACGGCAGCATCGACGGCATCGCGGACGCGGTGATCTCGCCGGGCTCGGCGAACTTGTCCACCGGCATCGGGCGGTGCGCGTAGGAGCCGATGCCGAGCCGGTCGCCGTGCTGGCGGAAGTACAGGTCCTGGTCCTGATGGCGCAGGATCGGCAGCGCCGGGCGCACCGGGTCGGCCCCGGCCAGTTCGGCGAGCTGGCCGGTCTTCGCGTATTGGTGGGCCAGCGGCAGCAGCGGGACGGTCAGGCCGGCCATCTCGCCGATCTCCCGGCCCCAGAATCCGGCGCAGGACACCACGATGTCCGCCGGGACCGCCCCGGCATGAGTCTCGACGCCGGTGACGTGCCCGTTCGCCTGCTCGATGCCGGTCACGCGGGTCGAGCCGACGAACCGTGCGCCGCGCGAGGAAGCCCGTTTGATCAGCTCGTCCACCGCGCGCGAGGCGACGGCGAGCCCATCGGACGGGACGTACAGCGCGCCGAAGATCTGGTTGCGGTCGAGCATCGGCCAGCGGCGCACGCATTCGTCCGGGTCGATCAGCCGCGCCTCGACGCCCCACGACGTCGCCCAGCCGTGCTTGCGTTTCAGGTCCTCCCAGCGTGCCGGGGTGCTCGCCACCTCCATGCCGCCGACCTGCTCGAAACAGCCGAGGTCGAGCAGTTTGCGGACGGTGTAGCCGGCGAATTCGGTCATCGCCTTGGACGGGTTGGTCTGGAACACCAGCCCCGGCGCGTGCGAGGTCGAACCGCCGGTCAGCGGCAGCGGGCCCTGGTCGAGCACGGTGACGTCGGTCCAGCCGCGCAGCGTCAGCTCGTCGGCGAGGTTCGCGCCCACGATTCCGGCGCCGATGATCACGACACGGGTCATGAGAACTCCCTGGGATAGGTCAGCGGAAGACGACGGTCCGGGTGCCGTTGAGGAGAACGCGCCGTTCGCAGTGCCAGCGCACCGCGCGGGAGAGCGCGAGGGCTTCGGCGTCGCGGCCGACGGTCGCGAGCGCGCGCGGCGAGTGCGAGTGGTCGACCCGCTGCACCTCTTGTTCGATGATCGGGCCTTCGTCGAGTTCGGGGGTCACGTAGTGCGCGGTCGCGCCGACGTACTTGACGCCCCGGTCGTAAGCCTGCGCGTACGGTTTCGCGCCCTTGAAGCCGGGCAGGAACGAGTGGTGGATGTTGATCGCGCGGCCCTGGAGTTTCTGGCACAGCTCGTCCGAGAGGACCTGCATGTAGCGGGCCAGCACGACGAGGTCGATGTCGTGTTCCCGTACCAGGTCGAGCAGGCGCTGTTCGGCTTCCGGTTTGGTCGCCGGGGTCACCGGGATGTGCACGAACGGCAGTCCGGCGGCTTCGGCCATCGGGCGCAGGTCCTCGTGGTTGGACGCCACGAGCGCGATTTCCGCGCCGAGCGCGCCCGCGCGCCAGCGGAAGAGGAGGTCGTTGAGGCAGTGCCCGGCCTTCGACACCATCACCAGCAGCCGGTCCGGGGTGCGGTCGGAGAACCGGTACCGCATGGCGTAGTCGCGGGCGACGACGTCGAACTCGCGGGTGAGATCGTCCACAGCGGACCGTCCGGCGCAGGTGAATTCGGTGCGCAGGAACAGTTCCCCGTGCACGTCGTCGTCGAACTGCTGGTGCTCGACGATGTCGCAGCCGTTGCTCACGAGGAACGTCGTCACGGCGTGCACGATCCCGGAGCGCTCCGGGCAGTGCAGGGTCAAGGTGAACTGGGTCAAGACTCCTCCTCTCGGTATTCCAGCGCCGCGTCGGCGAGCCAGGCGGCGAAATAGGGGGCGAACGACTGGCGCACGAGCACGGTGAACTCCGGGTCACGCACGAGCAGGACGATTCCGGTGCGGGCGTACAGCGTCTGGACGCACGTGCCCGGCGGCGCGGCCTTCGGATGGAGGTCGACGGCGCAGCCGTGCGCCAGGACGTCGCGGGCCGCCGGTCCGGCCAGCCGCACGGTGGTGCGCTGCGCGGAGACGTCGGTCACCGCGCCGACGGTGATCGCTTCCCTCAGCGCGTCTTCGGTGCCTGCGGGTGCGCCGAGCACGAGGTACTCGTCCGGCCCCAGCCACAGGACGTCGCCGATGCCGCTGGTAAACCGGCAGGCGTCAGGCAGGGCGGTGCCGAGCACGGCTGCCGCGGCGTCGTGGCCTTCGCGGATGCGGACGTTCAACTGCGAGAGGAACGGGCGTTCTTCGGCGAGCACGGCCGGTGCGCAACTGGAGAGCAGGCCCGCGTGCTCCGCGAGCGGAGACAGGGTCTTAGCCGTCACGGCGGGTCCCCTCCTTGTCGTAGAGCACGGATTCGGTCACTGTCACCGGCACCACCTCGTCGCCGACCGGGACGAACAGGGTCTCCCCGATTCGTTCCCGGCCGGAGCGGACGAGCGCGAGCGCGAAGGTGCGGTCCAGCACGGCGCTCGGGTAGCTGGAGGTGACGTGGCCGAGCATCCGCACCGGCGGGCGCGGGACGTGCGCGGTTTCGATGATCTGCGCGCCCTCCGGCAGCAACACCGTCGGATCGACCGGCAGCAGGCCGACGAACTGTTTCCGGTCCGGGCGCAGGTTCTCCGCCCGGGAGAAGGACCGTTTGCCGAGGAAGTCGGCCTTCTTCTTGGACACCGCCCAGCTCATGCCGAGGTCCTGCGGGGTGACCGTGCCGTCGGTGTCCTGACCGATGATCGGGTAGCCCTTCTCGGCGCGCAGGACGTGCATCGTCTCGGTGCCGTACGGCGTGATTCCCCGCTCCGCCAACGCTTCCCAGAGCGCCAGGCCGTACCAGGACGGCACGTTGATCTCGTACGCCAGCTCGCCGGAGAAGCTGATCCGGCACACCCGCGCGGCGATCCCGGCGACCTCGGCGTCCCGCCAGGCCATGAAACCGAACGCGTCGTTGCTGACGTCCAGCTCCGGCGCGAGCCCGGCCAGGATCTCGCGCGACCGCGGGCCGACAAGCGCCACGGTGGCCCAGTGCTCGGTGACCGAGGTGGCGAACACGCGCAGGTGCGGCCACTCGGTTTGCAGCCACTCCTCCATCCAGTCCAGCACCATCGCGGCGTTGCCGGTGGTCGTCGTGACGAGGAAGCGGTCCTCGGCCACGCGGATGACGGTGCCGTCGTCGATGACCATGCCGTCGACCCCGCACATCACCCCGTAGCGGATCCGGCCGACCTTGAGCGTGCTCATCAGGTTCGTGTAGAGCAGGTCGAGGAATTCGGCGGCGTCCGGGCCTTGGACGTCGATCTTGCCGAGCGTGGAACCGTCCATCATGGCCACGTCGGTACGGGCGGCGAGGCATTCGCGCCGGACAGCGGCGGGCAGGTCCTCCCCCGGCCGCGGGTAGTACCACGGGCGCTTCCACTGGCCGACGTTCTCGAACTCGGCGCCGTGCCCGACGTGCCAGGAGTGCAGTGCGGTGACGCGGACCGGGTCGTGCAGTTCGCCGCGGTTCCGTCCGGCCAGCGCGGCGAAGGCGACCGGGGTGTACGGCGGGCGGTAGGTGGTCGGACGGCGGTCCGCGAGGTCGGCGCCGAGGGCTTCCGCGGTGATCCCGGCGGCGAGCATGCCGGAGGTCTTGCCCTGGTCGTGCGCGGTGCCGATGGTGGTGTAGCGCTTGACGTGCTCCAGCGAGGTGAGTCCCGCGCCGGTCGCGCGGAGCACGTCGGAGACGGTGGCGTCGCGCTGCAAGTCCACGAAGCTGGTGTCCACATCGGACTCCGCGCCGGGGATCTGCCATTCGACGGCGGGGGCGAGTTCGCGCGGCTGTGCGTCGGAGACCGGGAGCGGAATTTCCACCGGTGCTTTCGCCGCGGCGGCGCGGCCTTCTCGCACGCAACCGCCGAAGTCGAGGGTGCCGTTCGCGCTCCCCGCCACCCGCGCGGTCGGGAGGTCGCCGTCCGGGACGTACGCGCCGAGGGCGGGTTCGTAGCGCAAGGCACCGCGCAGCTGGCTGAAGAGGTGGACTGCGGGGGTCCAGCCGCCCGAGACCAGGAGCGTGTCGCACGGGATCAGTTCCCCGGCGACGCGCACGCCGGTGACGCGTTCAGTGCCCTCGGTCCCGGTCACTGCGGTGCCGGTGCGGACTTCGATCCCCCGTTCCGCACAGGCCGCGTTTTCCGGCGCGGTCGGGCGGACGTCGACCACCAGCGGGACCTCGACTCCGGCGTCGGCGAGGTCGATCGCGGTGGCGTAGGCGGAATCGTCCATGGTGAACACCACCGCGCGGCGGCCGGGCACGACGCCGTACCGGTGCAGGTAGGTCCGCGCGGCGCTGGCCAGGAAGATGCCGGGGCGGTCGTTGTCCGGGAACACGATCGGACGCTCGTGCGCGCCGGTCGCGAACACGGTCCGCGCCGCGCGGATCCGCCAGACTCGCTGCCGGGCCGCACCGGACGTGCGGTTTTGCACGGCGAGGACGAAACCGTCGTCGTAGGCGCCGAACGCGGTGGTCCGGTCGAGCACGTCCACGTCCGGGGTCGCGCGCAGTTCGTCGGCGATCGCACGGGCCCATTCGACCGCGGGTTTGAGGTCCACGTACTCGTTCGAGCCGAGCAGCGAACCGCCGGGCTCGGGCTGGTCGTCCACCAGCACGACCCGGGCTCCGGCTCGCGCCGCCGTGCGAGCCGCGACCAGACCGGCCGGACCGGCACCGACCACGAGTACGTCGCAGTGCAGGTGCTTCGCGTCGTACCGCGCCGGGTCCGGTTCGGCCGCCAAC
>NZ_LWSF01000044.1:0-13214 GCF_001651785.1 Amycolatopsis sp. M39 | reverse complement strand
GTGGTCGCGGTCTGCATCGGTTCGGGGAACGGCTTTTCCAGCTGCACCACCGCGTTCGGCTCTTCGACACCGGCCGCCATGATGCCGCGCGGACGGCCGAGCTTGACGCTCCGGGCGACCTGGTGCACGCCGTTGGCGAGCAGCGCGGAAGCGAGCGTGTCGCCGGGGTGCCCGGTGAGCTCGCGGCCGTCGAAGGCGAACCGGAGCAGGGTGTCGCGGTCGACGTGGCCGCCGCTGGGGAGGCGGAAGGTCATGGGATCACCGGCCGGGGTTCGTCGAGGCGGTAGACCGCCGCGAGTTCGTGGGTGCGGGTGTCGCGGACGGCGTTGAACCAGCGGCGGCAGCCCGCGCTGTGCGTCCAACGCTCGGCGAGCGGGCCGCTCGGGTTGGCGCGGAAGAAGACGTACTTCGCCCACTCCTCGTCCGACAGCGCCGCCGGGTCCTGGGGGTACGCGACGTGGGCTTGGCCGCCGTAGTGGAATTCGGTCTCCTCGCGGGGACCGCACCAGGGGCAGGGAATCAGCTGCACAGTGGCTCCTAATGGGCGACGGCGGCGGCGCCGTGCTCGTCGACGAGCGCGCCGGTGGTGAACCGGTCCAGGGTGAACGGTTCGGCGTACGGATGCGGCTTGCCCTTCGCGACGGTGTGCGCGAAGCAGTCGCCGACACCCGGCGTGGCCTTGAACCCGCCGGTCCCCCAGCCGCAGTTGAGGTACAGGTTCTCCACCGGGGTCAGCCCGACGATCGGCGACGCGTCCGGAGTGACGTCGACGATGCCCGCCCAGGTCCGCAGCAGGTGCGCCCGCGCGAACACCGGGAACAGCTCCAGCGCGGCGGCCATCTGGTCCTCGATGATGTGGAACGCGCCGCGCTGGCCGTAGCCCGCGTAGGAGTCGATGCCCGCGCCCATCACGAGTTCTCCCTTGTGCGCCTGGGAAACGTAGACATGCACGGCGTTCGACATCACCACCGTCGGGTGCACCGGTTCGAGCAGTTCGGACACGAGCGCCTGCAGCGGATGCGACACCAGCGGCAGGTCGATCCCGGCCGTCTTCGCCAGCACCGAACTGTGCCCGGCCGCGCACAACGCGACCTTCCCGGCGGCGATCCGGCCCCGGCTGGTCTCCACCGCGACGACCTTGCCGTCCCGCGTGTCGATGCCGGCGACCTCGCAGTTCTGGATCAGATCGACGCCCAGCGCGGCGGCCGCGCGGGCGAAACCCCAAGCCACGTAGTCGTGTTTGGCGATTCCGGCGCGCGGCTGGTAGGTCGCGCCGAGCACCGGGTACCGGACCTCCGGCGAGGTGTTCACGATCGGGCAGAGTTCCTTGACCCCGTCCGCGTCGACCCATTCCGCGTCGATCCCGTTGAGCCGGTTGGCGTTCACCCGGCGCACGCTGTCGCGGACGTCTTGCAGGCTGTGCGCGAGGTTGAGCACGCCGCGCTGGCTGAACAGGATCGGGTAGCCGAGGTCTTCTTCGAGGCCTTCCCACAGCTTGAGCGAGTGCTCGTAGATGCCGGAGCTTTCGTCCCACAGGTAGTTGGAGCGGATGATCGTGGTGTTGCGGGCCATGTTCCCGCCGGCGAGCCAGCCCTTTTCCAGCACCGCGACGTTGGTGATGCCGTGCACCTTGGCGAGGTAGTACGCGGTCGCGAGGCCGTGCCCGCCGCCGCCCGCCACGACGACGTCGTACGCGCGCCGCGGCTCCGGGTCCCGCCACAGGAAATCCGGGTGGTCCGGAAGGTCCGCGCCCGGGGGACGAGGCTGGTCCGTCGTGGTCATTCCGGCTGGCCTCCCGTATCGGACAACTGGTCGACTACTGATATATCAATCTTCGTTGTAGAGTAGGCCGGGTGCGCACCCCGGTCAACCACGTCATCCCGGCCGCCGCCCCGTCGCTGGCCGAACGCGCCTACGAGTTCCTGCGCGACCGTCTCGTCATGCTCGACATCAAGCCGGGCGACCCGATCAACGAGGAATGGGCGGGCGGCGTGCTGGAGATGGGCCGCACGCCGATCCGCGAAGCGCTGAAGCGCCTCGAAACCGAACGGCTCGTGGTGGCGTATCCGCGTCGCGGCACGTTCGCCACGGACGTCAACATCTCCGACCTCGCGCACATCTCCGAGGTCCGGCGCACCCTCGAACCGACGGCCGCCGCGTCCGCCGCCACCCGCGCGACGGACGAGGACCGGGCGCGCCTGGTCCGGCTGCGCGACCAGCTGGATTCGGCCACACCGAGGGAAAACGCCGACCTCCTGCGCACCGACCTCGAACTCCACCGCGCGATCTACCGCTGCGTGCACAATCCGTTCTTCGAGGACACGCTGATCCATTACGACAACCTCGCGACCCGGATCTGGTGCGTGTTCCTCCCCCGGCTGCGCGGCATGGCCGGGCACGTGGACGAGCACTCGCCGCTGCTGACGGCGATCGCCGAGGGCGACGCGAAGAAGGCTTCGGCGTTGACGCTGGAGCATGTGACGGGGTTTGAGGAGGCGATCCGGGCGCTCATCTAGGGTGTCGTGCGCGGTGATCACGGCTAGAACCGGGATCACCACGCAGGAGAGCCCCGGCTGCCGCACAGACGGCTGCCGGTGCGCGAGGTCGTGAGTGTTCATGCCGGCGAGAACCGGGATCGCCGCTCACGACTCCCCCGTCTGCGCGCGCACCCAGGCGTGGAACTCGCCGATGTGGTGTTCGTTCGGCACCAGCACCCCGCCGCGGGCGTAGGCGCGCGAGCCCATCGCCTGCTGGCACCGTTCGCACGCCTCGAAGTCCTGCTGGTTCACCCGGTGGAACAGCTCCACCGAACGGTCGAGGTCCGCGCCCGATGCCACGACCTCCGGCAGGTACAGCCAGTCGCAGCGGACCAGGGTGCGGTCCGGGGCGAGCGGGAACATCCGGTGCACGATCACGTGGTCCGGCACCAGGTTCACGAACACCTGCGGCCGGATCGTGATCGCGTAGTACCGCCGGTCCTGGTGCTCGCCGACGCCCGGCAGGCGCTGCACGCCGTCGCCGCCGTCCACAGTGAACCCGGTGACGTCCGAGCCGAATTCCGCGCCGTGGCCGACGAAATACTGCGCCGCGTACCCGTCCGCGAACTCCGGGAGCACCTCGGTGAGCTCCGGATGGATCGTCGCGCAGTGGTAGCACTCCATGAAGTTCTCGATGATCTGCTTCCAGTTCGCGCGCACGTCGTACTCGATGCGCCGGCCCAGCGACAGGTTCTCGATCCCGTAAGCCTCGATCTCGCCGGGACCGCCGAGCCGTGCGCTCACGTCGGCCTGCACGGTGTCCGCGAAGGACGGTGCTTCTCCGGCGAGGCAAACCCAGGCGTAGCCGAGCCATTCGCGCAGATGCACCGCCGTCAGGCCGTACTCGACGCGGTCGACGTCCGGCATGCCGGTCAGATTCGGGGCGGCGACGAGCTTTCCGTCGAGGCCGTAGGTCCAAGCGTGGTACATGCACTGGAAAGCACGCTTCACCGAACCCTTCTCGTCGGTGCACAGCCGAGCGCCGCGGTGGCGGCACACGTTCAGGAACGCGCGCAACGCCCCGTCGCGGCCGCGCGCGATCAGCACGCTTTCGCGACCGGCTTGCACGGTCTCGAACGAGCCGGGCGACGGCAGGTCGGCGCTGCGCACCGCGCAGAACCACCCCGCTTCGAAGATCCGCTCCTGCTCCCGGGCGAAGATCGCCGGGTCGGTGTAGTGCGGCCCGGGCAGAGTCGGCAGCAGGCTCTGCGGGAGGTCGATAGCGGTCACCGGCAGGGCTCCTCTCGCACACGATCGAAGTTGCGTATTACGCGTCTTGTTGCCCTCTCCGGAACAAGATGAGGCTCAACCGGGGCGCTGTCAAGCACCCCGGCGGTGCCGCACCCGTTCGCGGGAACCGCTCTCGACCAGGGCTTTCATCCGGAACTGCGCTCCGAAAAACTCCACCCCGCACCCCCTTGACGGCACCCCTCCGGCGCGCCCAGACTCTGTTGCGTATCACGTCGAGTGTTCCTCAATACGCAACAATCACCCGGCTTCGGAGGAATCAATGCTGCGCGCGTGCACTGTGGACGAGCTGCCCCCGGGCGAGTCCGTCCGGATCGCGGGGCCCGAGCCCATCGCCGTCTTCAACGCCGACGGCGAGCTGTATGCGATCGGGGACACCTGCACCCACCAGGACGCGTCGCTGGCCGACGGCTGGCTCGAAGGCTGCTTCGTAGAGTGCCCGCTGCACGCGGCGCTCTTCGACCTGCGCACCGGGATGCCGTCCTGCCTGCCCGCCAAGCAGCCGGTGCGCACATACCAGGTGCAGGTCCACGACGGCGTGATCTACGTGCTCGCCGAAGCCGCCGAGGACGCTGCGTGAAAACGGTCGCGATCGTCGGTGCCTCGCTCGCCGGTGCCCGAGCCGCGCAGGAGTTGCGCGCCCTGGGGTTCGACGGTCGCGTGGTGCTCATCGGCGAAGAGCCGCATCTCCCCTACGACCGGCCGCCGCTGTCGAAGGCCTTCCTGGCCGGATCCGCGTCGCGCGAGTCGCTGGACCTGCTGGATGCCGACGATCTCGCCTCGCTGGACATCCGGCTCGGGACCCGCGCGGAACGGCTCGACCCCTCGACCGGCCGTCTCGTCCTGTCCGGCGGAGAACTGGAAGCGGACGGCCTCGTCCTTGCCACCGGTGGCCGTGCGCGCGCCTTGCCGGGCACGGAATCTGTTGCCGGAGTTCATGTTCTGCGCACCTTGGACGACTCGCTCGCCCTGTGCGAGGAGCTGGTTCCCGGTGCGCGCGTGGTGATCGTGGGCGGCGGGTTCATCGGGGCGGAGGTGGCGTCGACGTGCCACGGCTTGGGCTTGGAGGTCACCGTCTTAGAGGCACTGCCGACGCCGATGGCGCGCGTGCTGGGGCCGGAACTCGGGGCGATCTGTGCGCGCCTGCACGACCGGAACGGCGTCACCCTGCGCTGCGGCGCTTCGGTGGCCGGGCTTTCCACGCTCGCCGGCCGGGTCACCGGGGTGCAGCTGGAAACCGGCGAGAAGCTGCCCGCTGACGTGGTCGTCGCCGGGATCGGCATGGCCCCGGCGGTCGAGTGGCTCGACGGCTCCGGGCTGGCGGTCGGCAACGGCGTGCGCACCAACGCCGGCCTGGTCGCTTCGCTGCCGAACGTGGTCGCGGCGGGCGACGTCGCGGCGTACGGACCGGCGGGCACCCGGAACGAGCACTGGACGAACGCCACCGAACAGGCCTCGGTCGCGGTCGCCAATCTGCTGGCCGGGCAGGTGGTCCGGGAGTACGAGCCGAGCGGCTACGTCTGGTCCGATCAGTACGCCGGGACCCTCCAGCTCGCCGGGCACCCCTTGCCCGAGGACGAGGTGCGCTTCGCCGACGGCGGCCCGGACGACGAATCCCTCCTCGCCACCTACCACCGCGACGGCCGGACCGTGGCGGTG
The DNA here is from genome assembly GCF_001651785.1 of Amycolatopsis sp. M39. Taxonomy (NCBI): domain Bacteria; kingdom Bacillati; phylum Actinomycetota; class Actinomycetes; order Pseudonocardiales; family Pseudonocardiaceae; genus Amycolatopsis; species Amycolatopsis sp. M39. The sequence goes on along the minus strand of NZ_LWSF01000044.1, from coordinate 7,770 downwards.
TTCGGGCTCAACAACCCGAGGGGGTTCGGCCGCCTGCGCCGGCAAGCGCTGCGGCGGCCGATGCCCGTCGGGTGATCACCGCCTGCCCGGCGACGCGGGCTTGAGCGGTCCCGTGCGGGCCGCCCTGAGGGAATCTGATTCCCTCAGGGCGGCCCGCACGGACATCAAGAGCCTTTCGGGTGTTGGTGGTTATCGCACGACCTGCACCACGTCGCCCGGCTGCAGCGCGTTGAAGAACGCCACCGCGTCGGCGTGCGACAGGTGGACGCAGCCGTGCGACTGGACCTTCAGGCTGCCCTGGTGGAACGCCACCCCGGTGTTGGTGAAGAACACCGAGTACGGCATCGGGCCGTGGAACTGCTTGCTGTAGTGGTCGATGTCCTTGTACTGCACGCGGAACGTGCCGACCGGGGTCGGGTACTCGGGCTTGCCGACGGTCACGCGCACCCCGCCGCGGGTGACCTTGCCGTTGTCCATCAGCCACGCCGTGTTCGCCGACAGTTTCAAGCACGCTTTCGCCTGCGCGCCGCACGGCGGTCCCGCCGCCTCCGCGCTTGCCGTGAATCCGATCGTTGCCGCCATCGCCGCGATACTGGCCAGCACTGCCGTGAGTTTCCGGTTCATCCTGCGCCTCCCGAGACGGTCGTGCTGGGGATCTTTCCCAGAGAGGACAGTTTCAAACCATACGTGCGCCTATGTGGGTGATCCCTAACGGGACCGCCAGGACAGCGGCGACGTCGCCAAGGCCGCCTCGGCGACGCGCCGGGCGGTCTCGGTGAAGAGTCCGGCCTGCGCCGACGCGAGCCATTCGTCCACTGTGGAGACTCCAGCCGCCCGGTATTCGAGAGCCTGGAAAAGCATCTCGAGTTTGTCGGCGTCCTTCGCGCACCGCGCTTCGGGCGTCTCGCGCGTTTCGTACTCGTTCACCGCTGTCCGCACGGTTTCCGCCGAGGCACGCGGCAAACCCGCGGTCTGGTCCGCCGTGATCGCCCTCGGTTCCGGCTTCGCGAGGTACGGCGCGGCGGTGTGCGGCAGGTCGCCGGTGCGGGTCTCCTGGGTGTCGTGCCACAGCGCGAGAAACGCCGCGCGCTCCGGGTTCGCGCCTTCCTCGGCGGCGAGGAGCGCGGCCAGCTGCGCCGCGCGGAGGCTGTGCTCGGCCACCGACTCCGGGTCGCGGACTCCCGCCTGCCACCAGCCCGCGCGGCGGACCCGCTTGAGCACCCCCAGCTCGAACCCGAACGCGGCCAGGCCGTCCATTCCGCAGTCCCCTTCCCGTGCCGGTCCCGGCGCCGGCTCCAGTGCCGGAGCCTACGGGGCGTGGCATGCCGCCCGGACAGCCGCTTCGTCCCCAGGAAGCCTCGCGTGAGCACTGTGCTGGCCGAGCACGACGGTCCGGTCACCACCATCGGCATCAACCGGCCGGAGCGCCGTCGACCGCGCCACCGCCGAGGCATTGTTGGCGGCAACCGTCCTTCCTGGCCCGGCTGGAACCCGCCCACGCTGGGAAAGGCCTCGGCCAGCTCCCGCACGCGATGCGTCTCCGCCGCGGGCACCTGCTGGTGATCGGCCACGGTGCCGCACGGCCCGGATACGAAGCCCTCGCCCGGAAACTCGGAATCGCCGGAAATCTCAGCGGCGACGCGAGATTCCGGGCTCTCCGCAGTGCGAGATCGCTCGTGCTCTGCCCGACCAGTCCGAACGACACCTTCCCGACGGCGTTGCTCGAAGCGTGGGCGAGCCGGCGGTCGGCCCGCTTGCCGCGCTGGTGAACGACGGCGTCAACGGGCTGTTTGCCGCGCTGCGGAGCTGGACCGTCTTGAGAGCAGCCCGGGGCTGGCGCACGCGATCCGGGAGAATGCCCGCGAACTCGTCCGCCGGTACCCGTGGAGCCATCGGGTCGCGCAGTTCGCCGAGCGGCTGACCGCGCTCGACCGGCGTGCTGCTCCGGTCTCGCGAGGACGCCAACCGCGCCCCAGCCCTCCCGCTTCCACCGGATTCCGGAATCCTCCCCCGGTTCCGGCCCGTTTTCCTTCCCTGCGGGCGAATCCTCCGGTTGCCGTCCCGCTCACCGGCACGACCCCCCGATCGTGGCCGCGCGCGGTCCGCCGCCGGGCGCGCGGATCTGGGTAGCCTGACGGCGTGGCCGACCCGATCCCCCCAGTCCCCGCCCCCGGCGAGTCCGGATCCGAGCGTCCCGGCGCCGACGAGCCGCCCAGGAAGGGACGGCGCAAGCGCCCGTTCTGGCAGGAGCTGCCGATCCTGATCGGGATCGCGCTGGTGCTGACGATCCTGATCCAGCAGTTCGTCGCGAAGGTGTTCCTGATCCCGTCGGCGTCGATGGAGACGACGCTGCACGGCTGCGACGGCTGCTTCGGCGACCGGGTCGTCGTCGACCGCGTCACCTACGATTTCACCGATCCCGCCCCCGGCGACGTCATCGTCTTCCGCGGCCCGCAGCCGTGGACCGCGAACGAGATCGCCCCGCAGGAGCCGGGCAACTTCTTCACCAAGACGTTGCGCGGCCTCGGTTCCCTGGTCGGCTTCGCGCCGCCGGACGAGCGCGACTTCGTGAAACGCGTGATCGCGGTCGGCGGCCAGACCGTCCAGTGCTGCGACCCGCAGGGCCGCGTCCTGGTCGACGGCAAACCGCTCGACGAGCCGTACGTGCACTGGCTGGACCAGCCGCCGACGGTGCGGCAGGCCTTCCCCCCGGTCACCGTCCCGAAGGGAAGCCTCTGGGTGATGGGCGACAACCGCGAGAACTCGTGCGACTCCCGCTGCCAGGGCGGCGGCGGGGTCAACGGCACCGTCCCGGTGGACGACGTCATCGGCAAGGCGCGGGTGATCGTCCTGCCGCCGTCGCGCTGGGGCGGTGTCAGCGACCACGACCCGCAAGCCGCGCCGACCGCGCTCGGGGCTCCGGCGTGGCAGCGGGGAATCCCGCTCGGGGCCGGGGCGCTGCTGGCGTTCCCGGCGCTCGCGGCCGGGCGGGGTGTGCGGCGGAAGCTGAGCAACCGGGACTGACTTTCGCGGGCGGCGAAGGCGCGGGGCCTTGCGTCGGCTTCTCGCCGCCGGCGTTGTCCGTGCGGGGAACCCTGAGGGAATCTGATTCCTTCAGGGTTCCCCGCACCGACGTCGGCGAGGTCTGGACCACCTGGGCACCGGCCCGGACTGGCCGCCCGCACGACCTCCGTCCGGAGATGCCGCGTCATCCGCGGCACCGGCGTCCGTTCGGCGAACCGCCACTCGTCCCCGCGCCGGACGAACCGGTCGTCGTAGTGCACGGTCGCGATCGGTTGCGGCGGAAGGTCTTCCGCGGCTGGGAAAACGGTGAAGCAACTGTGCGCGGAAGCCGTGTCCTCCCCCGCCGCGATCCGGACGTTCGTCGTCACGTGGCGGGTCCTCGGGATGGATGATCCGGATGTCGCGGAACCAGTTCTCCACCGCCGCCGCGGTGCAGGGCGCCCTCGCGGAACAGCCCGCCCGCCCCGGCCAGATCGCCCGCGTCGATGCGCGCGGCGCAGGTCGTGATCAGGTCCTGGATCGCCCACCGGGCAGGCTCTGCCGAGATCCGGCCAGCACAAGGAGTTCCGCGGCGGACCCGTGACCTGCGGTTCTCCCGGACACCGCCCTCCCGCCGCAGCGCGTCCCGGCGGCGGTGGCATGATGCCCGCACGGTCCCGGCCGATCGGACCGCTCGCCGAGGAGGAAGGTGACGCTTGAGCACGCGCACTACCCAGGTGGACGACCTCCGGCTGGTGGCGCAGCCGAGCGCGGTCCCGTGCACCGAGCTGTTCGTCCGCCTGATCCTGACCGACTGGTCCCTGACGCCGATGCTGGACCAGGTCACGAACGCCGCGGTCCGGCTCGTCGGCGACGTCGTCGACCAGAGCAGCCCGTCCGCGCCCGCCTTCGTGACCGTACGGCTCCAGCTGCGCGGAGACCGGCTCGTCATCGAGGTCGACGACGACCTCGTCGCCCCCTCCCCGCCGCGCGACGAACGGATCGGCGTGCGCCCCGGCGAGCGCGGCGGCCGCACCACGTGGTGCGAACTGGCGCTGCCCGGCGGGATTTCCGCCGGGCAGGTCCGGCTGCCGCGCCGGGGCGACCGCCGCACGCTGGTGGACGAACCCGTCTCCGGCGAACCGGTCACCGCGGACCCGCAGGTGCTCGAACGGCTGCTCAACCGCCTCAGCACCTGGTCGGAGTAAAGCGCTCCGGAAGGGACGCCCGGCTGTTTTCCGGCAGCCGGGCGGAGCTCAGCTCCCGGCCGAAGCCTCCCAGGCTTTCTCCAGCGCCTGCGCGAAAACCTCCGCGGACTGCCCGCCGGACACCCCGAACCGCCGTCCCAGCACGAAAAACGGCACCCCGCCCGCGCCCAGTTCCGCGGCCTCGCGCTCCTCGGCCCGGACCGCCTCCGCGTACCGCGACGAGTCCGCCAGCACCGCTTCGGCCTCGCCGCGCGGCAATCCGGCCTCCTCGGCGACCTCGGCCAGACCGTCCGAGGTGAACACCGGCCGGGCCTCAGCGAAATTCGCGCGGAACAACGCGGACACCATCTCGTTCTCCAGCCCCTTTTCGCGGGCCAGATGCAGCAGGCGGTGCGCGTCGAAGGTGTTGCCGATCTCCCGGTCCGTCCGGTAACCGAGCCCTTCCGCCGCCGCGAGACCGGCGACCCGCTGCTCCATCCCGGCGGCCCGCGGCCCGTACTTCGCGGTGAGCATGTCCAGCAACGGCTCGGTCTCGGCCTTCCCGGGATCCAGCTCGAACGACCGGTAGGTCACGGTCACCTCGTCCCGGTGCTCGAACCCGGCCAGCGCCTTCTCGAACCGCGCCTTCCCGAGGTAGCACCACGGGCACACGACATCGCTCCAGATTTCCACCTGCATGCCGCCAGCGTAGAGCGCCACCGGAGCCGACTACTTGCCGATGCGGAAAGAAGTAGCTACATTCCACGTAGGCAGGTAGTCGAGGAGGACATCATGACCGACGAGGAACGCGCCGCCGAGGCGCTCGCCACTGTTCAGGACCACCAAGACCGCGCACGTCGCGCAGCGCGGCTGCCGTGGTGGGTCTACCTGGTGATTTTCGTGGTCACCGCCGGATTCACCGCGGTGAACGACTTCGTCGACCTCGACGGCGGCAAGTTCGTCGCGGGTGTCGTGCTCGGCCTGCTGCTGATCGCGCTCGCCGTCGGCGCGCGGCTGCGGTCCGCGCCGCTCAGCCACGCGCGCGGAGTACAGCAGCGGCAGGAGTTCGTCCCGTGGGTCTTCGTCGTGGTCGCGGTCGTCGGCGGCGCCGGGGCTTGGCTGCTTTCCCGCTACGGCACCGACGCGGCCGCTGATCTCGCCGGCGCGCTCGGACTGCGCGACTACCCCTACACCGTCGCCGGGGTGCTCTTCGGGCTCGCGTTCACCCTGCTGTTCGCGCTCTCGCAGGCGCTGCTCGCCGTCGCCCGGCGGCGAGGGGATCGATGACCGCCGCTCCCCCGCCGGGGCTCGACCGGCTGCTGTCCGACCCCACCCGGCTGGCCATCATGTCCGTGCTGTCCGCTGTGGACTGGTGCGACTTCGCGTTCTTGCGGGACGCCGTGTCGCTCTCGGATTCGGCACTGTCCAAGCAACTCACGACGCTCCGCACCAACGGTCACATCGAGCAGCAGCGGAAGTATCTCGGCCGGGTCCCGAAAACCTCGATCCGCGCTACCGAGGACGGGCGGCGAAGATTTCTCGGGCACGTCGAAGCGTTGCGGGACATTGTCGAACGCACGCCGCGGCCGCACGACTCGTGAGTGCCTGTGCCGGTGAGAACCGGCACAGGCACTCACGAGGCCGCAACCGGCTCCCGTGCCCCGGTCCGTTCCGCGCCGATGCCCGCGGCCACCACGAACGCGATCCCGGCCGCCGCGGCGACGTTCGGCACCTGGTGCAGCACGATCAGCCCGAGCACGAGCGCGATCGCCGGTTCCAGGCTCATCAGCGTCCCGAACGCCGACGCCGTCAACCGGCGCAGCGCCAGCATTTCCAGGCTGAACGGCACCACCGGCACGAGCACCGCGAGCCCGAGCCCGGCGAGCACCAGCGGCCACGTCAATTCGCCGGCCACCGCCGGAGCGTGCACCACGGTGGCGACCAGACCGGCCACCGGCATCGACACCGCCAGCCCGCGCAGGCCCGACACCTCGTCGCCGACTCGTTGCGTCAGCACGATGTACGCGCCCCAGCAGACGGCCGCCGCGAGCGCGCAGCCGACGCCGGCCAGGTCGGTCCCGCCCTGCCACGGCTGGGTCAGCAGCACCACTCCGGCCGCCGCCAGGACCGGCCACACCCGGGTTCCGCCGCGGCCGCGCACGATCGCGACGGTCAGCGGGCCGAGGAATTCCAGCGCGCTCGCGGTGCCCAGGGGCAACCGGGTCGCCGCGACCATGAACAGGATCGTCATCCCGGCCGTCGCGAAGCCGAGCACCACGCACGTCAGCAACGCCGGGCGGCGGAACGCCGACGGCCGCGGCCGCACCAGCACCACGAGCAGCACACCGGCCCACGCGAGCCGCAGCCACGCGACGCCGGCCGGCCCGATCTGGTTCGCGAGACTGACCGAAACCGCCAGTCCGAACTGGACGGACAGCATGGCGCCGACAGCGAGGGCGACACCGGCCCGGGGAGTGGAGGGAAGCACGCTGTCCAGGAGAACGCATCCAGACCGTTCGTGTCCACCTGCCAATCCTGGACGTACCGTCCGGATATCCTGGACAATCGAGGGATGGAGACCCGCAGGCTGCAGTTCCTACTCGAGTTGTCGCGGCTGGGCTCGATGCGCGCGGTGGCGGACGTGCTCGAAACCACAACGTCGACCGTCTCGCAGCAGATCTCGGTGCTGGCCAAGGAAACCGGCGTCGCGCTGCTCGAACCGGACGGCCGCCGCGTGCGCCTGACTCCCGCCGGGCGACGGCTCGCCGAGCACGCCGTGACGATCCTGGGCGCGGTCGAGGCCGCCCGGGTGGACCTCGATCCCGAGGCCGAACCCGCCGGAACCGTGCGGGTCGCGGGGTTCGGGACCGGCGTGCGGCACGCGGTGCTCCCGGTCGCGGATCTCCTCGCGCAGCGGCATCCGCGGGTCCGCGTCGTGATCAGCGAGCACGAACCCGCCGAAGCACTCGCTCAGCTCCGGACCGACGACGTCGACCTCGCCCTCACCTACGACTACGACCTCGCGCCCGCGACCGCCGACCCGTCGCTGGCCGTCCGTCCGCTGTGGGCGGAGCCGTGGGGTCTCGCGGTGCCGCGCGCGGACGCGAACCGGTTGCGGGGCACCGGAACCCTCGACGTCTTCACCGCGTTCCGCGACCGCGACTGGATCGGCAACTCCCGCAACGGCGCGGACGAAACGGTCGTCGGGACGCTGGCCTCGATGGCCGGGTTCGCGCCGCGGTTCACCCACCGCGCGGACAACCTCGACCTGGTCCAGGACCTGATCGCCGCGGGCGGCGGGGTCGGCCTGCTGCCCGAGTCCTGGGCGACCCGGCCGGACGTCGCCGTGCTGCCGCTGACCGGGCCCGACGTCCGGCTGCGGGCCTTCGCCTGCACCCGGCGCGGGCGCGACGCCTGGCCGCCGCTCGCCCTCGTCCTCGGGCTCCTGCCCGGCGACTAGCATGGCGGCGGAAGCGGTTCGAGCACGGAGGAGGCGAAATGGCCACGGAAAAAGCGATTCTGGCCGGCGGATGTTTCTGGGGCATGGAGGAGCTGTTCCGCCACCAGCCCGGCGTGACCG
>NZ_LWSF01000043.1:4761-41014 GCF_001651785.1 Amycolatopsis sp. M39 | reverse complement strand
CCCTGCGGTTCGGGGGTTCTTGTCAAGGCATCTTTCCCGCCTTGACAAGCACCCCCGAACCGTCAGCACACTCAGTGCTTCGGGGTGCCCCCCAAGCGATGTCGCCCCAGGCGACGAGCCACACTCAGGAAGCAGGCAACGCCCCCAACCGAGCCTCGATCCGCCCAATATCGGCCACCGCAGTCTCCCGCCGCACCTTGATCTTCTCGATCACCTGCTCCGGAGCCTTGGCGATAAACGCCTCATTCCCCAGCTTCCCCTCAGTCTGCGCCAATTCCTTCCGCGCGGCCCCGAGGTCCTTCTCCAACCGCTTCCGCTCAGCAGCGACGTCGATGGTCCCGGAGGTATCCAACTCCACCGTCACCACGCCGCCGGCCAGCGCGACCTCCACGGAAGCACTGGCCGAGAACCCGTCCTCCGGCTCGGTCAGCCGCACCAGCGACCGGATCGCGCCAGAATGCCCATCGGGGAACGCCTCCCCCGTCAACCGGGCCGCGACCTTCTGCCCCGGCTTCAACCCCTGATCGGCCCGGAACCGCCGGATCTCGGTAATCAGCTTCCGCACGTCGGCGACCCGGGCGTCGGCAACCGGATCCGCATACCCCTCGACCGCCGTGGGCCAAGCAGCGATCACCAGCGACTCGCCACCCGTCAACGCCGTCCACAGCTTCTCCGTCACGAACGGAACGAACGGGTGCAGCAACCGGAGGACAGTGTCCAGCACCTGCCCGAGCACCTTCCGGGTAGCCTCGACCCGCGCGGAATCCCCTTGGTACAACTGAACCTTGGCCAGCTCCAGGTACCAGTCGCACAACTCGTTCCAGGTGAACTGGTACAGCGCATTGGCGACCTTGGCGAACTGGAAGTCCTCGAACAACCCGTCCACTTCGGACACCAGCGCCGCGAGCCGCCCGAGAATCCACCGGTCCGGCTCGGTCAGCTCGGAAGCGGGCGGCAGCGCACCCTCGGCGGTCGCCCCGTTCATCATCGCGAACTTGCTGGCATTCCACAGCTTCGTGCAGAAATTCCGCGATCCGGCGGCCCATTCGTCGGCAAGCGCCATATCCGCACCCGGGTTGGCCCCGCGAGCGAGCGTGAACCGGGTGGCATCCGCCCCGTAAGCGTCCATCCACTCCAGCGGATCGATGACATTCCCGCGCGACTTGGACATCTTCTTGCCGTGCGCGTCGCGAATCAGCCCGTGCAGGTAAACATGGTCGAAGGGCTGGCGCCCGTCCATCTCCTGCACGCCGAACATCATCATCCGGACAACCCAGAAGAAGAGGATGTCGTATCCGGTGGACAGCACACTGGTCGGATAGAACTTCGCCAGATCCGCGGTCTCCCCGGGCCACCCCATGGTCGACATCGGCCACAGCCCCGACGAGAACCACGTGTCGAGCACGTCCGGATCCTGCGTCCAGCCCTCGCCGGAGGGCGGCTGCTCGTCCGGACCCACGCACACGACCTCGCCGTCGGGCCCGTACCAGACCGGGATCCGGTGCCCCCACCACAGCTGGCGGGAAATCGTCCAGTCGTGCATGTTGTCGACCCAGTCGAAGTACCGCTTCTCCAGCTCGGCCGGGTGGATCTTCGTCCGCCCGTCGCGCACCGCGTCGCCCGCGGCCTGGGCCAGCTCGGCGACCTTGACCCACCACTGCAGCGACAGCCGCGGCTCGACGACCGTGTCGCAGCGGGAGCAGTGCCCGACCGCGTGCACGTACGGCCGCTTCTCCGCGACGATCCGGCCCTGCTCGCGCAGCGCGGCGACCACCGCGGGACGTGCCTCGAAGCGGTCGAGACCCTCGAACGGACCGGGCACGGTGACCTCGGCGCGCTCGTTCATCACGGTCAGCATCGGCAGGTCGTGGCGGCGGCCGATCTCGAAGTCGTTCGGGTCGTGCGCCGGGGTCACCTTGACCGCGCCGGTGCCGAACTCCGGGTCGACGTGCCGGTCGGCGACCACCGGGATCTTCCGGCCGGTCAGCGGCAGCTCGATCTCGGTGCCGACCAGGTGCGTGTAGCGCTCGTCGTCCGGGTGGACGGCGACCGCGGTGTCGCCGAGCATCGTCTCCGCGCGGGTGGTGGCCACGACGATCGAGGCGTCGCCGTCGCCGTAGCGGATCGACACGAGTTCGCCGTCGTCGTCGCTGTGGTCGACCTCGATGTCCGACAGCGCCGTCTGGCAGCGCGGGCACCAGTTGATGATCCGCTCGGCGCGGTAGATGAGGCCGGCCTCGTAGAAGTTCTTGAACACCGTCTGGACGGCCTTGGACAGGTTCTCGTCCATGGTGAAGCGCTCGCGCGACCAGTCGACGCCGTCGCCGAGCCGCTTCATCTGGCCGAGGATCTTGCCGCCGTACTCGGCCTTCCACTCCCAGACTCGCTCGACGAACTTCTCGCGGCCCAGGTCGTGGCGCGACCGGCCCTCGCCGGCCAGCTGGCGCTCGACGACGTTCTGCGTCGCGATGCCCGCGTGGTCCATGCCCGGCAGCCAGAGCACCTCGTAGCCCTGCATCCGGCGGCGGCGGCTCATCGCGTCCATCAGGGTGTGGTTGAGCGCGTGGCCCATGTGCAGGCTGCCGGTGACGTTCGGCGGCGGCAGTACGATCGAGAACGGCGGCTTCTCCGACGAAGCGTCGGCCGTGAAGTACCCGGCCGCTACCCAGCGGTCGTACATCGGGGCTTCCTCGGCGGCCGGGTCCCAGGCACCCGGAAGGTCGGTTTTCTGCTGCGGAGCGTTCTCGGTCACAATGGACAAGTCTACGAACCCGCCGCGGCGGGGTTACGCAGGGGGAAAGGCGGTGCGCCGATGACTCGGCCGGAGGATCCGGACGACCGGATGGAAACCCATCCGGACCTCATGGACCCGGAGTGGCGCAAGCACGCCCAGCGGGACGCGTGGCTCGGCGCCAAGAAGGACATGAAGAAGCGGCGCAAACGCGAACGCCGCAGCGCCCCGTCACCGGTGTACGGCCGCGGCGGCGCGGCACCGAGCCGCTGGCCCGGGATCGCGGCGATCGCCGGCCTGGTCCTGCTGATCGCCGCGGCGATCGTGGTGCACCAGGTTCAGCCGATCGGGGTGAACGACGAGAACATCGGGTACATCGTCGGGCTCGGCTCCCCGGCCGGGACCAGCGGCCAGCCGCTCTAGCCACACGTCCGTGAAGGGCTCCGTGCCGGAATCTGATTCCCGCACGGAGCCCTTCACGTCTTTCCGGCCACTGATGCACAGGTTGAACTCAACAGGCTAGACTGTGCTTATGTCCGATGACCCGCTCGTCCCCCCGCGCGTCGCCGAGTCCGCAGGCTGGATCCGCGGCGTCGTCGGCCAGCTGCACCGCAGGCTGCGCCAGGTCGACAACGCCGAGATCCTCACGCCGACGCAGACCGCCGTGCTCAACCGGCTGCATCGCGAAGGTCCCGGGACCCAGGCCGAACTGGCCGCCGCGGAGCACGTGCGGCAGCAGTCGATGGCCGCGACGCTCGGCGTGCTCGACTCGCTCGGCTACCTGAACCGCACCCGCGACCCGGCCGACGGCAGGCGCGTGGTGATTTCGCTCTCCGATCTCGGCGCGAAGACCGTCATCGGGATCCGGCAGCACCGCGACGAATGGCTCGCCGCCGCGCTGACCGGCGAGCTGACCGAAGACGAACTCGAAACGGTCCGGCGCGCGCTGCCCTTGCTGCAGCGGATCGCCCAGCGCTGACCCTGTCCAACCCGAGGAGCACTGACGAACACCGCGACCGCCCCCGCGAAATCCCGGTTCGGCGCGCGCCTGGTGACCCCGCTGGTCGCGAGCGCCGTGCTGAACCCGATCAACTCCACGCTCATCGCCGTCGCGCTCGTCCCGATCGGGCAGGCCTTCGGCGCCGGACCGGGCCGCACGGCCTGGCTGATTTCCTCGTTGTACCTGGCCACCGCGATCGGGCAGCCGGTCGTCGGACTGCTCGTCGACCGCTACGGCGCGCGGCGCGTGCTGCTCGGCGGCGCGTCCGTCGTGATGGTGGCCGGGGTCGCCGGGATGATCCCGATCTCCGTCGAATGGCTCACCGGCGTCCGAGCGGTGCTCGGCATCGGCACCTGCGCCGGGTTCCCGGCCGCGATGGCGGTCCTGCGGCGGCGCGCTGACGAGATCGGCGAGGGCGTTCCGGCTCGGGTGCTGTCCGTGCTGGCGATGTCCTCGCAGACAGTCATGGTCATCGGCCCGACGCTCGGCGGCGTGCTCATCGCGCTCTTCGGCTGGCCGGCGATCTTCGCGGTGAACCTGCCGCTGGCCGGGATTTCCCTCGTGCTGACTCTCCTGTGGGTGCCCAAGGACACCCCGGCCGAGAAGCCGGCGGAGCGGATCGACGTCGCCGGGATCGCGCTGTTTTCCGCCGCGCTGCTGGTGTTGCTGTGCTACCTGATGGAGCCCGGCATCGGCGATCTGTGGCTGCTGGCCGCGGCGATCGTGCTCGGCGGGCTGTTCGCGAGGGTCGAACTGCGTGCCCGGAAGCCGTTCATCGACCTGCGGATGCTCGCCGCGAACGGCCCGGTGCTGCGCACGTATTCGCGGCAGGCACTGAGTTTTCTGGCGATCTACACGATCATGTTCGGCTACGTGCAGTGGCTTGAGGAGGCGCGCGGGTTCGCCGAATCCGCCGCGGGGCTCCTGCTCCTGCCGATGTCCGGGATCGCGGTGGGCGCGGCCGCGCTGTCCGGACGGCCCACCGGCGTCCGGCTGCGGCTGCTGCTGGTCGGCGCCGCGCTCCTGGCCGGATCCGTCGCGCTGCTGTTCGTGAACGACGGCACCGCGCTGATCTGGCTGCTCGTGCTCGCCGCGTTGTTCGGTCTGGCCCAGGGGCTCACCAGCGTCGCCAACCAGACGACGCTCTACCGCGAAACCCCGGCCGAGACGATGGGCACCGCGAGCGGGCTCTTCCGGACCGCGCAATACCTCGGCGCGATAGTCGCGGCCACGGTCATCGCCCAGTGCTATGGCGGGCACGCCGACTCCGGCGGGCTGCACCGGCTGGCCGTCGTGCTGATCGTGACCAGCGGCTTGCTGCTGATCGTGACCGCCGCGGACCGCGCGCTGGTGCGCGCCGAACGCCGCGAACGGGACCGGCGGGAGGCGGTGTGACGACCCCCGTCTTGGGTTCCGCGCCGCAAAGGCGGACGATGTGCCCATGACTCGCGAAGCTCCGACTGGTGACGTGGACGAAGCCCGCCTCGAAGTGGGCAAGCCCAAAGGCTGGGCGGCCGGAATCCCGGGAGTCGCGGTTTCGCTCGCGCGCGGGGTGGAGCAGATGGGCCCGGTCCGCACCGCACGCACGCTGCGGCTGCTGAACCAGCGGGACGGCTTCGACTGCCCGGGCTGCGCGTGGCCCGAGCCGCGGCAGGTCGACGGCGAGAAGCGCAAGATGGCGGAGTTCTGCGAGAACGGCGCGAAGGCGGTCGCCGAGGAGGCGACGAAACGCCGTGTCGGCCGGGAGTTCTTCGCCGCGCATCCGGTCTCCGAGCTGAACGAGCGCACCGACTACTGGCTGGGCCAGCAGGGCCGGCTGACTGAGCCGATGGTGTTGCGCGAAGGCGCTTCGCACTACGAGCCGATCTCCTGGGACGACGCATTCGGCCTGATCGCTGACGAACTGCGCGGCCTGGCGAGCCCGGACGAGGCGATCTTCTACACCTCCGGCCGCACCAGCAACGAGGCCGCGTTCGTGTACCAGCTGCTGGTGCGCGCGTACGGCACGAACAATCTGCCGGACTGCTCGAACATGTGCCACGAATCGTCGGGCGCGGCGCTGTCGGCGACCACCGGCATCGGCAAGGGTTCGGTGTCGCTGGCCGACATCCACCAGGCCGACCTGATCGTGGTCGTCGGGCAGAATCCGGGCACGAACCACCCGCGGATGCTGTCCGCGCTGGAGCAGGCGAAGGGCCACGGCGCCAAGGTCGTCGCGGTCAACCCGTTGTCCGAGGCCGGGCTGATGCGGTTCAAGAACCCGCAGAACGTGCGCGGCGTGGTCGGCAAGGGCACGCCGCTGGCCGACGAGTTCGCGCAGATCCGGCTCGGCGGCGACCTCGCGCTGTTCCAGGCGATCGGGCATCTGCTGCTGGAGTGGGAGGACGCCGCGCCGGGGTCCGTTGTGGACCGCGAGTTCGTGGAGAAGTCCACATACGGCTTCGAGGACTGGGCCAAGCAGCTGCGCGAGATCGACTGGCCGGAAACGGAGAAGGCGACCGGCCTGGAGCGCGAGCAGATCGAGCACCTCGCGCGGATGATCGCGACGTCCGAGCGCACGATCTACTGCTGGGCGATGGGACTGACCCAGCACAAGCACGCGGTGCCGACGATCGCCGAGGTCGTGAACCTGGCGCTGGTGCGCGGGATGATCGGCAAGCCGGGCGCGGGCCTGTGCCCGGTGCGCGGCCACTCGAACGTGCAAGGCGACCGCACCATGGGCGTGTGGGAGNGTGGGAGAAGATGCCCGAGCCGTTCATGGACGCCCTCGACCGCGAGTTCGGCATCACCGTGCCGCGCAACCACGGCTGGGACACCGTCGACTCGATCCGCGCGATGCTGGACGGACGCGGCAAGGTGTTCTTCGCGATGGGCGGCAATTTCGCCTCCGCCACCCCGGATTCGGACCGGACCGCGGACGCGCTGCGGGCGTGCTCGCTGACCGTGCACGTGTCGACGAAGCTCAACCGTTCGCACGTCGTGCCCGGCCGCACCGCGCTGATCCTGCCGACGCTCGGCCGCACCGAACGCGACGAGCAGGAATCCGGCCGCCAGTTCGTGACGGTCGAGGACTCGATGTCGCAGGTGCACGCTTCGCGCGGCCGGCTGGCTCCCGCGAGCGACGAGTTGCTGTCCGAGGTCGCCATCGTGTGCCGGCTGGCGGAGCGGCTGCTCGGTGCTGACCACTCGGTGCCGTGGCGGTCGTTCGAGAAGAACTACGACCTGATCCGCGACCGCATCGCCGCAGTGGTGCCGGGCTGCCACGACTACAACCGGCGCGTCCGCGAACCGGACGGTTTCGTGCTGCCGCACGCCCCGCGCGACTCGCGGGAGTTCACCGGCACGGCGACCGGCAAGGGCACGTTCACCGTGTCTGAGCTGGAATATCCCGAGGTGCCCGAGGGCCGGTTGCTGCTGCAGACGCTGCGCAGCCACGACCAGTACAACACGACGATTTACGGGCTGTCCGACCGCTATCGCGGGATCGAGGACGGGCGCCGGGTGGTCTTCGTGCACCCGGACGACCTGGCCGCGCTGGGGGTCGCGGACGGGGAGATCGTGGATCTGGTCTCGGAATGGCGGGACGGGGATCGGCGGGCGGCCAGCTTCCGCGCGGTGGCGTATCCGACGGCGCGGGGGTGTGCGGCGGCGTACTTCCCGGAGGCGAATGCGTTGGTGCCGCTGGATTCCGTGGCGGAGAAGTCCAATACGCCGGTGTCGAAGGCCGTGGTGGTTCGGCTGGAGCGGCACCACCACTCGTGAGTGGCGATCCCGGTTCTGCCCGGGATCGCCACTCACGAGGCGTCAGTCGATGCAGTTGTCACCGTCTGACGTGACGGGCGGCGGCTGGTCGGCCTTCACCGGCCCGCCGGCCGCGGACCCGCCGTCCGACACCCCCGGTCCTGAGTAGACCTTCCCGAGCACCACCTGGATGTGCCCGGCCGGAACGTCTGCCGATTCCTTGGTGGACAGTCCGCCCAGTTCCTTCGCCACCTCCGCGCCCTCGGCGGCGAGCGCGGCCGGGTAGCGCACGATCGACGTCCGCTGCGCCGGGGCGTTGCCCGCGGCGGTGGCGGCGAACCCCTTGCCCTTCAACACATCCGCGACCCGTGCCGCCAGGCCTGCGGATTCCCCGGCGTTGGAGATCTCCACCGCCGCCTTGGGCTCGCCCGGCCGCGCGGCGGGCGATGCGGCTCCGGCCAACCCGGCCGCAAACGCTTTCACCTGCGCCGGATCCACCTGTACCGCGGTCGCCGCGGGATGGGACTTGTCATAGCGGTAGTCCGGGTTCAGCACCGGGACCGTCGTGAACTGGATGCCGCCGCCGGACACCCCGCGCATTTTGTTGACGAAGTCCAGGATGTCCCAGGACTGGTCCAGCACCACCGTGTTCTTCACCGCGTCGATGAGGCCGTTCAGCTTGCCCGGGTCGGCGAGCGTCCCGGCCGAAAGCACCTCGTGCGCCATCGAGGCGAGAAAGACCTGCTGCCGCCGCATCCGGCCGAAGTCGGTGCCGGGCAGGTTGTCGCGCTGCCGCACGAAAGCCAGGGCGGCACCGCCGGAAAGCCGCTGCTTGCCCGCCGGGAAGTCCGCGCCCGAGTTCTCGTCCTTGGTGGCGCGCTTCAAGCACACCTCGACCCCGCCGACGGCCTTGCTGATCTCGGAGAAGCTCAGCAGGTTGACCTCGGCGTAGTGGTCGATGGTGACGCCGGTGAGGTCCTCGACCGCCTGTCGCGTCGCCTTGCGCGCCGCGGTCATCGACTCCTGCTCGATCTTGTCCTTGTCGGTCTCCCCGGCCGCGCGCAGTTTCGAAGCCTCGGCCGCCTTGCCCCGGCCGAACGCGGCGTTGATCTTGCCCTTTCCGCCGGGCATGGAGACATACGAGTCGCGCGGGATGGAGAAGGCCTTGACCTCCTGCTGCCCGTCCGGGATCCGCAGCACGATCAACGTGTCGGTCAGGTCGTCGCCGTTCGCGCCCGCGCGCAGTTCGTCCAGGACGCTCTGCGGCAGCATCTGCCCGTCCGGTCCCTTGCGCGAGTCCCGGCCGACCATCAGGATGTCCAGCGCCCCGTCGGCGTGCTTTTGGCCTTCGTCCACCGATCCGCCGCCGATGACGTCGCTGCGCGTGATGTCGTCGAGCGCGCTCAGGGTCGAGAACCCGTAAGCCGTGCCGGCGAACACCACCGTCGACAGCGCTCCGGCGATGACTTTTCCTGCGATCCGCACGCCTCTCTGGACGCCCGGCGGGCGCGATGTGCTGCATTCGTGACGCAGCTCACAGCTCAGCGCAGGTGCGAGGCTCCGTTCAGATCCAGGATCGAACCGGACGCCCATGGCGTCTCCGACGAGGCCAGGAACACCACCGCTTCGGCGATCTCCTCCGGTTCGGCGACCCGCCCGAACGGGCTCTGCTCGCGCACCTGGTCGGTGACCCGGTCGGCGACACGCTCGGTCGCGGTGAAGCCCGGGGCCACCGAGGTGACCGAAATGCCGTGCGGGGCCAGCTGGACCGCCAGCGACTGGCCGAACGAATGCAGCGCGGCCTTGCTCGCCCCGTACGGCAGGAATTCGGGCTCGCCGCGGAACGCTCCGCGCGATCCGATGTTCACGATCCGGCCGGGCACGCCGCGGGCGATGAGGTGACGCGCGACGTGGAAGGACACGTTCGCCGCGCCGAGGAGGTTGACCTCCAGCGTGCGCCGCCACGCGTCCTGCCAGTCCGCGTAGGACGTTTCGGCGATCGGCGTGCGGGTGGCCGGAGTCGTGCCGACCGCGGCGTTGTTGACCAGCACGTCGACCCCGCCGAGCTGTTCCTCGGCCACGTCGGCGATCCACTGCGCGGCGTCGGGGTTGCCGAGGTCGCCGGACACGAGCACGTGCCCGGAGCCGGGCAGCGCCTCCAGCGTTTCGCGCGCGGCCTCCCGGTTGGATCCACAGTGGACAGCGATCCGGTCGCCCCTGGTGGCGAAGGCGACGGCGATGGCGCGGCCGATCCCGCGCGAGGCTCCGGTGACGAGGACGTTCATTTCGCGAACAACTGCGTCTCGTCGCGGAAAGCCTTGAACTCCAGCGCGTTCCCGGCCGGGTCGTGCAGGAACATCGTCCACTGCTCCCCCGGCTCGCCGGCGAACCGCCGGTACGGCTCGATCACGAACTCGGCGCCCGCCGCGCGCAACCGTCCGGCCAGCTCGTGGAAGGTGCCGACGTCCAGCACCAGCCCGAAGTGCGGCACCGGCACGTCGTGCCCGTCGACCGGATTGCGGCCCGCTTCCGCGCGGGCGCCCGGGACCACGTGCGTGACGACCTGGTGGCCGTGGAAGTTCCAGTCGACCCACGCGTCCGCCGAGCGCCCCTCCGCCAGCCCGAGCACGCCGCCGTAGAACTCGCGGGCCTTCGGCAGGTCGTCGACCGGTATGGCCAGGTGGAAGGCGGGACGGACGGCCATGAGGCACTCCTTCGGCGCGGGGATCGGCATCTTCACGTTGACTGGCCGATGTCTGAATGTCAACATTAGGACGTGGAAGTCACCCCCCTGAGGAAGGCGGCGCGCCGCGGGCTCGCCGACGAGGCCGCCGACCGGGTGCGCGAAGCGATCTTCGCCGGGCATTTCCGGCCTGGCGCGCCTTTGCGCGAGGTCGAACTGGCCGCGTCGCTGGAGATCAGCCGCGGTTCAGTCCGCGAAGGCATCTCCCAGCTCGCCAGGGAAGGCCTGGTCCGGTGCGGCTGGCATCGCCCGACCACGGTGGTCGACGTGACCGCCGAGGACGTCGACGAGGTCTACTCGGTCCGGGCCGCGCTCGACCGGCTGGCCGCGGTCACCGCGCGCGCCAACGCGACCGCGGCGGATCTCGACGCACTGGACGCGCTGGTCGCCGACCTGGCGAAGGCAGTCCGGATCAACGCCCCCGGACCACAGTTGCTGGCGCTGGACATCGCGTTCCACGACCGCGTGTACGCCGCCGCGGGCAACGGCCGCTTGACCGAGGCGTGGCACGCGGTGCGGTCGCAGGTGTTTCTGTTTCAGCTGCAACGGGTTTCGCTCGGACATGAGCATTACCGGGCCCGGGTGGTCGACGAGCATCGCGAACTGGCGGAACTGTTGCGCAGCGGTGACCGGGAGCGGCTCGCCCGGCTCGCCGAGCACCACGTCGAGTCCGCGAGGGAAAGTCTGCTCGGCCGCATCCGAACCGGGTAGTTCCCCGCATCCGCCCGCCGCGCCGGACTGGCGAGCTCGTCAGGCGGACACCGAGCCGAGTACCCGGCGGGCTGCACGGCACCAGCGCTTTCCGGGTCTCCGCCCTCGTGCCGTGCGTGATCGCGGCCGTGCTGGCGGCAGGCTCGCAGGTGCTGAGCCTGCCGGTCGCAGCCGGAGCCGGCGCGCTGATCGCCTCGCTGGGCCGAGCAGCGCGCCGCCTGTGGATCACCGTTTCCGCGCTGGCCGTGGTGGTCCCGATCGGCTTCATCCCGGCGACTACGCGACTGGGGCAACCGCTTTCGCCCGCGCGAGCGCCTCCTCGATCTTCTTGTTGCTGGTCATGCTCATCGTCACCAAAGTCATCGACACGAGCACCCCCGCCGCGGCCACGTAGGGCACTCGCACCCCGGCCGTCGCGGCGAGCCAGCCGCCCAGTACGGCGCCTGCCGGTGCGGCCGAGGCCGCGACCAGGCGCGACGCCGCGGCGACCCGGCCCATCAACCGCGCCGGGACCACGACCTGGCGCAGCGATCCGCCGAGCACCATGGTCGTCGCCATGGCGCAGCCGCACAGCGCGAACATCGCCCCGGCGAGCCACGGGTCCCGGGCCAGGCCGAACGCCAGTACCGCGCCGCCCTCGACCACCGCGGTGACGGTGAGGGCCGTGCCGGTGCCCAGCCGTTTCTCCAACGGCCCGGCGAGCACCATCGCGCCGGCCAGTCCCCCGGCGGCTTCCGCGGCGAGCAGGAAACCGTACCCGGCCGAGTGCAGTCCCAGCGCGTCCTTCGCGAACACCACCAGAACAGCCCCGAACGCGCCGAACGCCAGGTTCCCGACCGCGGGTCGCAAAGCGAGGCCGAGCAGCAGCCGATCCTTGACTACGTAGGCGAAACCCTCCTTCGCGTCCGCCCACACCGAACGGCCCGGCTCGCGTTTCGGCACCGGTGCCGGCGGCAGCGTCCGGATCAGCACCGCGCTGGCCGCATAGGTCAGCGCGTTCACCGCGAACGGCAGCGTTCTCCCTACGGCGAAGAGGAAACTCCCGACCGGCGGTCCGGTGAACTGCCCGGCCGCGGTGGACGCCCCGCGCAAGTAGCCGTTGGCGCGGCGGAGCAAGGTCTGGTCCCGAGCGAGCAGATCCGGCAGGTACGCCTGCGCGGCGGTGTCGAAGAACAGCGTGCCGGTGCCGAGCAGGAACGCCACTGCGAGCAGGACGGGAATGCTGAGCCAGCCGAACGCGCCCACGGCCACCGTCAGCGCCAGCAACACCGCCCGCGCCAGGTCCGCGATCCACATCGTGCGCCGCCGGTCCCAGCGGTCGACCAGCGCGCCGGCGAACAGCCCGGCCACCGGATACGGCGCGAGCACCGCCACTGTCACCAGGCTGACCACCAGCGGATCGCTGTCCAGCAGCACCGCCAGCAGGGGCAACGCCGCGGAATACGCGCCGTCGCCGAGGGAACTGACCGTCGCGGCCGTCCACAAGCGACTGAACGCGGGAGGCATCTTCGTCTTGGTCATCGGGCCGCTCCCGGCCCCGGGCGGAAGAACGCGACCGCGACGGTGGCGGCGGCCTCGTCGGCGTCGCGCGCGTCCCGCAGCTCGTCGAGCAGTCCGGCCAGCCGCCGCTCGAACTCCTCGAACTGCGACTCGCTGATCCGCGTGTGCTGCATCCGGACGAACCGGTGCGAGCCCTCGGGCGCGGTCGAGAGGTCGTCGAGCGCGTGCTGCAGCAGCACGTCCCGCTGCCCCGCGGCCGGTTCGGGCAACTGGATGGCCCGCCCGACGTGCGCGTAGTAGCGCTCCAGCACGCCGCGCACCTTCCGGGTGCGCACGACGTGCACGATCCCGGCCCGCTCCAGCACCCGCATGTGGTAGCTGGAGCTGCCTTTCGCGATCCCCAGCCGCTCGGCGACCTGCGTGATCGTCGCGGGCCCGTCGCGCAGCACCGCGAGCACGCGGTGCCGCACGACGTTGCTCACGGCGCGCAGCTGGTCGGTCGTCTCGACCTCGACAGTGTCCTGCGGCGGGCGATAGCCCGCTTGATCGTCCCCAGTCACGGGGACAATGGTCAACGACTCTTGACCATTTGTCCAGTGGGTATTTTTCCGGCCGTGCTCAGCCGCCGAACAGCCCGACCACCTTCTGGATCAGCTCGACCACGCCGTAGGCGAACGGGGCGAGCACCCACAGCCAGGCGATCACCAGCAGCAGGGTCCGGCCGCCGGAACGGCCCTCGGCACTCGTCATCACGCCTCGCTCCCCACCGCGGCCGCACCGGCCGGTTCGTGGAATTTCTCCTTCACCGGGCGCACGCATTCGTTCGCGACGAACCCGACCACCAGCAGGCCGATCATGATCCAGAAGGACAGCTGGTAGAGGTCCGGCCCGGTCTTGCCCGCGGCCTTCTGGCTGTCCGCGATCCCGTCCACGATGAGCGGCCCGAGCACGCCCGCCGCCGACCACGCGGTCAGCAGCCTGCCGTGGATCGCGCCGACCTGGTAGGTGCCGAACAGGTCCTTGAGGTAGGCCGGAAGCGTGGCGAATCCGCCGCCGTAGAAGGACAGGATCAGCATCGCGCACAGCACGAACACGAGCTTCGAGGAGTTGGTGGTCACCGCGATCACCAGGTACAGCAGCGCGCCGACGCCGAGGTAGAACCGGTAGATGTTCTTGCGCCCCACCAGATCCGAGGCGGACGACCAGACGAACCGGCCCAGCATGTTGGTCAGCGAGAGCAGCGCGACGAACCCGGCGGCGGACGCGGCGCCGACCGGCGCGGAGGTGCCCTTGAAGAAGTCGGTGATCATCGGCGCGGCCTTCTCCAGGATGCCGATGCCCGCGGTCACGTTGAGGCACAAGACGATCCAGAGACACCAGAACTGCGGCGTCTTCAGCGCGTTCGCCGCCGAGACGTTCGCCGTGGAGATCATCGGCTTCACCGCGGCCTGCTTCACCGCGCCCGCCGGACGCCAGTCGTCGGCCGGGACGCGGACGATCAGCACGCCCATGGTCATGAACACCGCGTACACGATCCCGTGGATCAGGAACGCGGTCGCGATGTCGCCGGTGGCGGGCGAGGAGCCGAGCATCGCCGACGACCACGGCGACGCGATCAGCGCGCCGCCGCCGAAGCCCATGATCGCGATCCCGGTGGCCATGCCCGGCCGGTCCGGGAACCATTTGATCAGCGTCGACACCGGCGAGATGTAGCCGATGCCGAGGCCGATCCCGCCGACCCCGCCGTAGCCGGCCACCACGAGCCAGAACTGCCCGGTCGCGACGCCGAGCGCGGCGAGCAGGAACCCGGCGGAAAAACAGACTGTGGCGACGGCCATGGCCCAGCGCGGACCGTTCTTCTCCACGAGGGTGCCGCCGAACGCGGCGGACAGGCCCAGCATCACGATGCCGAGCTGGAACGGCAGCCCGGACTGCGTGCCGGACAGCCCCAGGGTCTTCTCCAGCGGCGTCTTGAAGACGCTCCACGCGTAGGCTTGGCCGATCGACAGGTGGATGGACAGCGCGGCGGGCGGCACGAGCCAGCGGGTCCAGCCAGGCGGTGCGACGATGCGGGAACGGGCAAGGAAGCCGGGGACAGCCATCGGCGGTCTCCTCCCAACAGTGACGAGGTGCTGGGAATGGTTTACCAGATCCTCGGCGTTGCGCCGGATGACTGTCGAATGTCTTGTCGATGACACCAAAAGACAGCGCCAAAGACGACAAATCGAGTGGAGCGGACTGATGGGCAGAGTGACGGTGCGGCGGCCGGTACGGCGGATCTCCGCGGCCGGCGAGCGGCGCCGGCCGGACTCGCTGGCCGCCGAGGAGCCCCTGGAACTGCGGGTCGGCGGCAAGGCGCTGGCGGTGACGATGCGCACGCCCGGCCACGACGTCGAACTCGCGCACGGCTTCCTGCTTTCGGAGGGCGTGCTGGGGTCCCGTGAGGACGTGGCCGTGGCGCGTTACTGCGACGGTGTCGACGACCAGGGCCGCAACACCTACAACGTGCTCGACATCGCACTCGCCGAGGGAGTCGCCCCGCCGGACACCGGCGTCGAGCGGAACTTCTACACCACCTCGTCGTGCGGCGTCTGCGGCAAGGCCGCGCTCGACGCGGTGAAGCTGCGCAGCCGGTTCTCCCCCGGCGCGTCGGAATTCACCGTGAAGACCGACATCCTCTCGCAGCTGCCGGATCGGTTGCGGGAACAGCAAAAGGTGTTCTCGTCGACCGGCGGCCTGCATGCTGCCGGACTGTTCACTTCGGACGGTCAGCTCGTCGTCGTGCGCGAGGACGTCGGACGGCACAACGCGGTCGACAAAGTGCTCGGCTGGGCGTTGCAGGCGGGCCGGATCCCCGCCCCGGACCTGGGGCTGCTGGTCTCCGGCCGCGCCTCGTTCGAACTCGTGCAGAAGGCCGCGATGGCGGGCATCGGACTGCTCGCCGCGGTGTCCGCGCCGTCGTCGCTCGCGGCCGAACTGGCCGAGGAGAACGGCATGACGCTGATCGGGTTCCTCCGCGGCGACAGCATGAACCTCTACACCGGAGACCAGCGTCTGCTCACCTGATCACGCTTCGGCGGGCACCCAGTTGCCGTGGAAGCCGTGCGGGACCCGGTCCGGAAGGTGCACCGCGGCAACGGTTTCGAGGGTGCCCGCGTCGAGCAGGACCAGATCGCTGCGCGCCTCCGCCGCGTCGTAGACGTAACCCATCAGCACGCCCTCGTCCTCGCCCGCGTCCGCACTGGACGGAACGAACACGAACTCCCCCGGTTCGCGTCCGGGACCGAAGCGGTGCGCGTCGACCGAACCCTTGTGCAGGTCGTGTTTGTACACCGTGCCGACGCTGCGCGACCGATCGTCGAGCGCCGTCGCGTAGCCGTACCGGTGCGGCAGGCCGACCAACCGCTCGTCCACCCGGGGGAACTCCTGGCCGTGCTCGTCGATCCGGTCTTCGACGACCTTCCCGAGCGCGAGGTCTACGGTCCAGCGGTCGAGCGTCGGCTCGCCCTCGGCCGGGCCGTGCAGCGCGCGGTCGAACATCTTCGGGTGCCGGACCACGTCGAGCACGATCCGGTCGTCCTCGTCGTAGGCGTTGAGCGGGTGGAAGACGTAGCACTGGCCGACATCGAACCAGCGGACGTCGCTGGTGTCCCCCTCGCGCGGCATCACGCCGATGCGCGCCGGATAATCCGGATTCCACCGGTACGGCAAGGAACTCACGCCGCGGCCGGTGCGCGCGGTCAGCGGGTCGGGCACGTCGATCGGCACCGGCGCCTGGTCCGGATCGAAGGTGACCGGCAGGTCGTAGAACACGACATACCGTTCGGTGAGCGAGAAATCGTGCATCATGGGTGCCCCGGTGACCTCGATGTCGACCGTCCGCCGCGCCCGGCCGTCGGTGCCGACCACCGAGTACTGCACCCGGTTCCCGAGTCCGAATTGGTACGAGACGGCGTGCAGCTCGCCGGTCCGCGGGTCGCGCTTCGGGTGTGCGGTGTACCCGGAGAGGGTGCCGCCGAAGTCGCAGACGCCCAGCGTGTCCAGCTCCTCGCTGAGCTCCCACTGCGGCAGCCCGCCCTCGACCAGCGCGATCGTGCGCCCGGCGTGCCCGATGACGTTCGTGTTCGCCCCGCCCTCGTCGGTGCCCACCCGGCGGCTGCGGTACCACTCCGCCCGGCCCTCGCGCAGCCGTACGCCGTGCACCATGCCGCGGCCGAGGAACCAGTGGTGTGTTTCGGGATCCGGGTCGGCCGGGTTCGGCCCGTTCCGCAGGTAGCGGCCGTCGAGGTAGCCGGGCAGCTGTCCGGTGACCGTCAGCCGGGTGCTCGTGTACTCGCGCTCGACCGGTGCGAAGTTGCCTTCGAGGAAGTGATTTCCCATGACCCGCTCCGTCCATAACGTGGTTATGACCATCGGTATAACAGGGTTATGGGATACTGGCAAGCATGAGCGAGCGGACTCGGGGCGAACACGCGCGGACGCAACTGGTCGAGGCGGCGATCCGGCTGCTGGCCGACGGCGGCGCCGAAGCACTGCAGGCCCGCAAGCTGGCGGCCGAGATCGGCGCGTCCACGATGGCGGTCTACACGCACTTCGGCGGGATGGCCGCGCTCATGGATGCCGTTGCGCGAGAAGGGTTCCGGCGGCTGATCGCGAACATGGCGACGGTCGGGCGCTCCGACGACCCGGTCGCCGACCTGTACCAGCTGGCGCTCGCCTACCGCCGCACCGCGGTCGAGCACCCGGAGCTGTTCACGCTCATGTTCCGCGAGGCGGGTGCCCACGGCCAGCCGGTCGGCGACCTGCTGAAGGACAAACAGGACAGCGAGGCGGCATCGTCGTTCCGGGGCGTGGTCGCCGCCGTCAGCCGCACTATCGACTGCGGACGGCTGCAAGGCGACCCGCTCGCCGTCGCCGCACAGGTGTGGAGCGCGGTGCACGGCTATGTCACCCTTGAGTTGCTGGGCCACTTCGGCCGGGACGACCGCGGGGTGACCGAGGTGCTCGCGCCACTCTGCGTGACGCTGGTCGTCGGGCTCGGAGACCACCCTGCCGCCGCCCGGGCGTCCGTGGGGCTGGTCACAACAACCGAGTGAAGATCTTCAGAAGGCAACGTTTCGTCCCTTCCTCACGTCTTACGCTATATGGGTGAGGGGGATCGGGTGACCGAGGAGACTGAGGGCCGAAGGCGGGTGAGCCGCCGGTCCATGCTGATCGCGGGTGCCTCGGGCCTCGGCATCGCCGGGCTCGCGGTGGGGAGCGCGACCGGCGTCGTGCCGTTCAACCAGGCCATGCAGCGGGCGCTGGGGGTCACGTCGTCGACGCCCGTCACTCAGCTCGGCAGCATGCGGGTGGAACGCGTCTATTCGCACGCCCGCGGCCGGGAGGTGGACCTTGTTTTCCTGCTGCCGAGCAAGAAGCCGCCAGCAGGTCTGCCGATGTCGCTGATGCTGCACGGCCTGCACGGTTCCGCCCGCTCCGCCGCCCCGAGCGGCCTGCTCAAACAGCTCGGCAGCGACGTCGCCCGCAAAGCCGTGCCGGCGTACGGCTTCGTCGCGGTCGACGGCGGCGACAACTACTGGCACCAGGTCCGCCCCGGCGACGACCCGATGGCGATGCTGCTGGAAGAAGTCCCGCAATGGCTGCGCGCCCGTGGCTTCGGCGGCACGGACGGCCAGCCATTCGCGTGCGCCGGAGTGTCGATGGGCGGATTCGGGGCACTGCTGTACGCCCGCCGCCGAGCCGAACGCCGCCAGCCGCCCGCCGCGGTCGCCGCGATCGCCCCGGCGCTGATCACGTCGTGGCCGGAAATGGCGAAACGCCGCATTTTCACCGGGCTGACCGACTGGACGTCGCTGGACCCGCTGCGCCACCAGTCAGCGCTGCGGGGCATTCCGACGGCGGTTTACTGCGGTACGGAGGATCCGTTCATCACCGGCGTGCGGCGGTATATCGCGGAAACGCGTCCGACCATCGGGTACACGGCGCACGGGAAGCACAGCGACACGTTCTTCCGCACTGCGGTGCCGAGCATGGTGGGGTTTCTGGGGAAGCATCTGCGGCAGAAAGCGTGAGTGCGGGCTTGTGCACGCCGCCGCACACCCCCGGCACCGCGGGAAGGCGGCGGCTGCGCCTGAGCCGAGGTCGTGAGTGCTGATCACGGTTCTGACCGGGATCAGCACTCACGAGACCCAGCGGGCCACGACGGACATCACCCAGAACCCGACCATCGCCGCCAGCGCCATCAGCAGCGACCACCGCAACTGCTGTGCCCGGGTCTCCGAGCCGCGCAAGCGACGCAGGAACAGCCACGACACCACGAACAGCGGGATCGGCAGCAGCGGCAGCGCCGACAACCGGGTGCCGACCGCGACCAGGCACACCAGCGTGCACAGCGCGAGCAGGACCTCGGACGCGCGGGTCAGCCACGGGCACCGCGTCAGGACGGACGCGGCGACCCGTTCGCTCAGCTCCACAAGGCCGGCTACCGGCGCTGCGGAAGGCTCGGTATCGGCAGGCACCGCTTCGCCGGGGTCGGCAGTCTCGTCCCCCCGGGGTGCGGTCAGCGGCACGGTTGTCATCCTGTCCATTATCGCGCCTGCCGCCGGCACCCGGACAGCCGACTCCTGCTAACGCCCGGCGGCGGCCGGGTCAGGCCGACTTCTCGCCGCGTTCGCTGCGAGTGCGGCGCGACGGCTGGCGAGCCACGATCGTGGGGTTGACGTTCTCCCGCACGGTCTGCTCGGTGATCACGACCTTCGCCACGTCCTCGCGGCTCGGGATGTCGTACATGACCGGCTGGAGGACTTCCTCCATGATCGCGCGCAGGCCGCGGGCGCCGGTGCCGCGCAGGACGGCCTGATCGGCGATGGCCTCAAGCGCGGTCTTGGTGAACTCCAGCTCGACGTTGTCCATCTCGAAGAGCTTCTTGTACTGCTTCACCAGCGCGTTGCGCGGCTGCGTCAAGATCGAGACGAGCGATTCCTTGTCCAGGTGGTTCACCGTCGCCACGACCGGGAGCCTGCCGATGAACTCCGGGATCAGCCCGAACTTGATCAGGTCCTCCGGCATGGTGTCGGAGAACACGTCGCTGCCCTCGATCTCGGCCTTGGTGCGGATCTCCGCGCCGAACCCGAGGCCGCGCTTGCCGACCCGCTCGTTGATGATCTTTTCCAGCCCGGCGAACGCGCCCGCGACGATGAACAGCACGTTCGTGGTGTCGATCTGGATGAATTCCTGGTGCGGGTGCTTGCGCCCGCCCTGGGGCGGCACCGACGCGGTGGTGCCCTCGAGGATCTTCAGCAGCGCCTGCTGCACGCCCTCGCCGGACACGTCGCGGGTGATCGACGGGTTCTCGCTCTTGCGGGCGATCTTGTCGACCTCGTCGATGTAGATGATGCCGGTCTCGGCGCGCTTGACGTCGTAGTCGGCCGCCTGGATCAGCTTCAGCAGGATGTTCTCGACGTCCTCGCCGACGTAGCCCGCCTCGGTGAGCGCGGTGGCGTCGGCGATCGCGAACGGCACGTTCAGCAGCTTCGCCAGCGTCTGCGCGAGGTAGGTCTTGCCGCAGCCGGTGGGGCCGAGCATCAGGATGTTGGACTTGGCCAGCTCGACCGGCTCGTCCTTGGAGTCCTTCGGGCCGGACTTGTCGTCGGCCTGGATCCGCTTGTAGTGGTTGTACACCGCGACCGCGAGCGTCTTCTTCGCGTCGTCCTGGCCGATGATGTACTGCTCGAGGAACTCGTGGATGTCGGCGGGCTTCGGCAGCTCGTCGAGCTTCACGTCGCCGGCTTCGGCCAGCTCCTCTTCGATGATCTCGTTGCAGAGGTCGATGCACTCATCGCAGATGTAGACCCCTGGCCCGGCAATGAGCTTCTTCACCTGCTTCTGGCTCTTGCCGCAGAAAGAACACTTCAGCAGGTCGCCGCCGTCACCGATCCGTGCCATGGCCGTTGACCTCGTCCCCTCCGGTGCGCGAGACGCACCTGCACCACTGTCTGGCGGTCCCGGGACTGCCAGCCGTTCCCGGGACCAACACGCATTGCCATCGACGGTACCCGTCCGAAGGCGCGGCCGGGAACACCCGACCGTCTTCGGGCACGTCGACGACCGACACTAGACCAGCGGGCCGGTGCGCGTCGCGGATTCGCCGCGCACCGGCCCGTCGCGGTCAGTTCGCCGAGGCCTTCCGGTACGGGAGCACCTCGTCGATCAGGCCGTAGGCCTTGGCCTCTTCGGCGGTGAGGATCTTGTCCCGCTCGATGTCGGCCTTGATCTCGTCCGGTTCCTTGTTCGTGTGCTTCGCCAGGATGACCTCCATCTGGCGGCGCACGCGCTGGATCTCGTTGGCCTGGATCTCCAGGTCCGAGACCTGCCCGTAGGTGCCCTCGGTGGCCGGCTGGTGGATCAGCACGCGCGCGTTCGGCAGCGCCATGCGCTTGCCCGGCGTGCCCGCCGCCAGCAGCACCGCGGCGGCCGAAGCGGCCTGGCCGAGGCACACGGTGGAGATGTCCGGGCGGATGTACTGCATGGTGTCGTAGATCGCCATCAGCGACGTGAACGACCCGCCCGGGCTGTTGATGTAGATGCTGATGTCGCGGTCCGGGTCCTCGTGCTCGAGGTGCAGCAGCTGGGCCATCACGTCGTTGGCCGACGCGTCGTCCACCTGCACGCCGAGGAAGATCGTCCGCTCCTCGTACAGCTTGTTGTACGGGTTGGACTCTTTCACGCCGTAGCTGGTGCGCTCGACGTAGGACGGGAGGATGTACCGCGACTGAGGAGACAGTGCGGAATTCGGAGCCCGGAAGTCACCCGGGAGCCGGAAGTTGCTCATGATGCTCTCCTGTGTGCTTCGGGGCTCAGTTGCTCGACGTCAGGCCGCTGTCGCGGGTCAGCACGTGGTCGACGAAGCCGTAGTCCTTCGCCTCCTGCGCGGTGAACCAGCGGTCGCGGTCGCCGTCCTTGATGATCTGCTCGGTGGTCTGCCCGGTCTGCTCGGCGGTGATCTTCGCGAGCTCCTGCTTCCACTTGTTGAACAGGTCCGCCTGGATCGCGATGTCGGAGGCGGTGCCGCCGACGCCCGCGGACGGCTGGTGCATCAGGATGCGCGCGTGCGGGAGCGCGTAGCGCTTGCCGGGGGTGCCCGAGGAGAGCAGGAACTGCCCCATCGAGGCCGCCATGCCCATCGCGTAGGTGGCCACGTCCGGCTTGATCAGCTGCATGGTGTCGTAGATCGCGAACCCGGCGGTCACCGAGCCGCCCGGCGAGTTGATGTAGAACCGGATGTCGGATTCGGAGTCGTCCGCGTCGAGCAGCAGAAGCTGCGCGGTGAGCCGGTTGGCGACCTCGTCGTTGACCTCGGAGCCGAGAACGACGATGCGCTCCTGGAGCAACCGCTCGAACACCGAGTCGGTGAGGTTGAGCCCCGCGGTGCCGGTCCGCCCCTCGGGCATGTGCTGCTTCACGTCTGCCTGCCTTTTCACCGGCGGCGGGCCGGCCGGAGGGCCGCGCCGCCGCTGTCGTGTTCAGATGCTTGAGATCTTGCAACCGACCCTAACGAACTTGGGCGGTGCAGAATGCCTGACACCGCCCAAGTTCGCTCAGAGCTTTACTCCGCGGGGGTCGCCGCCGCTTCTTCGGTGACCTGGGTCTCCTCTTCGGAGGCCGCGGTGTCCGGCTCGTCAGCGCCGAACAGCTCGCTCAGGTCGACCTCGGACCCGGACTCGTTCTTCACCGTGGTGCCGCGCACGACCGAGGCGAGCGCCTTGCCGCGGCGCACGTCGGCGAAGATCGCGGTCAGCTGGCCGGACTGCTGGGCCCGCTGCACGTACTCGTCCGGGCTGACGCCGAAGCGCTGCGCCTGGTAGATGATCCGCTCGGTGAGCTCGCCGTCGTTGACCGACGTCTGCTCCTTGTCGGCGATGGTGTCCAGCAGCAGCTGCGTGCGGACGGCCTTCTCCGACTCCTCCTTGACCTCGGCGTTGAACTCGTCGAGGGTGCGGCCCTCGGCCTCGAGCGCCTTGGCGAACTGCTCCTCGTCGTGGTCGAACGGGTGAATCGCGTCGTGCTTGCGGTTCTCGATCTCGGCCTCGACGACCTTCTCCGGCAGCGGCACCTCGGTGCGCTCCAGGAGGATCTCGAGGACCTTGTCGCGCGCCTGGACGCCCTGCTGCATCGTCTTGACGCGGCCGAGGCGGGTGCGCAGGTCCTCGCGCAGCTCGTCGATCGTGTCGAACTCGCTCGCCAGCTGGGCGAACTCGTCGTCGGCCTCGGGCAGCTCGCGCTCCTTGACCGACTGCACGGTGACGGTGACCTCGGCGTCCTGGCCGGCGAACTCGCCCGCGACCAGCTTGGTGGTGAACACCTTGGTCTCGCCGGCGTTCGCGCCGACGATGGCCTCGTCGATGCCGTCCACGAGCTGGCCGGAGCCGATCTCGTAGGACAGGCCGGTGGTGGAGGCCTCTTCGACGGTCTTGCCCTCGACCGAGGCCGAGAGGTCGATCGAGACGAAGTCGCCGGTCTGGGCCGGGCGCTCGACGCCGGTCAGGGTGCCGAAGCGGGCGCGCAGCTCGTCGAGCTGCTCGGCGACCTCTTCGTCGGTGGTCTCGACGTCGTCGACGCTGATCTCGATGCCGGCGAGGTCGGGCAGCTCGATCTCCGGCCGCACGTCGACCTCGGCGCTGAACTCCAGCACCTCGCGGTCCTCGAGCTTGGTCACCTCGAACTCGGGCTGGCCGAGCGTCCGGACCTCGCCCGCGCGGACGGCCTCGATGTACTTGGCCGGGATGGCCTCGTTGACGACCTCGTCGAGCACCGGCGCGCGGCCGATCCGGCTTTCCAGGACGCGAGCGGGGACCTTGCCGGGACGGAAACCGGGGACCCGCACCTGCTGGGCGATCTTCCGGTACGCGGCGTCGAAGTTCGGCTTGAGCTCGTCGAACGGCACCTCGACATTGATCTTCACTCGCGTCGGGCTGAGCTGCTCGACGGTGCTCTTCAAGGTCTTCTCCTCGAGCGGTAAACGATGGGGGCGGACAGTCCCTCGGGACCGCCCCGGTCACCTGCTGACCGGGATATCCGAGTCTAGGCCAGAGGGTTGACAAGACTGGCCGCGGGTCACCTGCCGCATCCGCGCCGATCAGCGGCCGTCGCAGCGCGCCCGTAGCGTCGGGACGTGGTTTCCGGGCAGCAGAACGAAGGTCCGGCCGCTGCGGCGGCGCGGCTCACCGGGTGCGAGACGGTCTCCCACGGCGCTTCAGGCGCCCTGAGTGAGATCGCGTTAACCGATGGCGCCCACCGGTTCGAGACGGTGGTGAAACGCGGCCACGCTCCCGGCGCGACCCGAGCCGAGGCGGCCGGACTGCGCTGGCTCGCCGAGGCGGACGCAGTACGGATCCCCCGGGTGCACGGCGCGGACGACACGTGGCTGGTGCTGGACCGGGTGACTGAGAGCACCCCGGCACACGCGGAGGAGTTCGGCCGAAACCTTGCGCGGTTGCACGCGGCCGGAGCCCCAGCGTTCGGTGCGCCTCCCCCGGACGGCTTGACCGACGCCTGGATCGGCACCGCGCCGATGCGCAATGCCCCGGGCGAGTCGTGGCCAGAGTGGTACGCGGACTACCGAATCCTCCCCTACGTACGGATGGCCTCCGAGATCCTCGACCCGGCGGTCTTCGAGCGAGCCTGCACGCGAATCCCGTCGGTGACTGGCCCAGCGGAACCGCCTGCCCGGCTGCACGGTGATTTGTGGAGCGGCAATGTCCTGTGGGACTCCGGCGGAGCGGTACTGATCGACCCCGCCGCGCACGGCGGACACCGGGAGACCGATCTCGCGATGCTGCACCTATTCGGCTGCCCGCAGTTAGAACGGATCATGGCCGCCTACGACGAGGTCGCGCCACTGGCCGACGGTTACCGGGAGCGGATCGCACTGCACCAGCTTTTCCCGCTTCTGGTGCACACAGTCCTGTTCGGACGGTCCTACGCCGGACAAGCAACCGCCGCCGCACGCTCACTGGGCTGACCCCCGCGCTTTGCTGTCCGTGAGGGCCACCCTCATTGACCCTGCTTCCCTCACGCCCCCCACCGCCACCAGCCCCCTGCACGCTCCACGTGCGAACCCCCGCCCACACCCATCACCCACCGCAGCCCGACGCACCCAACCATCGAGGCACCCACACCACCCCCGCACCCCGATACGAAGCCCCCCTGCGGGCGGCGGGTGCTTGTCAAGGCATCTTTCCCGCCTTGACAAGCACCCGCCGCCCGTCAGCACAATCAAGCTTCGGGGTGCCCCACGCCAGCGACCACGGCAATGTCGCCCCCAGGCGACGAGCCGCCCCCGCACAGCCCACTCACAGCGAGCACACATCGCCCCCACACCGACGAACCGCACGCTCAAGACATGAGCTTCCGCGCAAGGTTCGCCGCCGCCCACCCGGCCCGGCAATCCCTGCGCACCAAACTGACCGTCTCCGTAGTAATCCTCCTCTCCCTGGTCTGCCTGACTATCGGCGTAATCAGCGAATTCGCCCTCCGCGCCTTCCTGATGACCCAAACCGACACCCAGCTCTCCGCAGCCACCGCCCGCGCCCTGGACTTCGCCACCCACCCCGGCCCTCCCGGCAGCGAACGCAACCTCCTGGACGCCCCGGGACAAGGCGCGGGCACAGTCACCGCCCGCTTCTCCCCGGACGGCGCGAACGGCACCGGCGGCTGGCTGTCCCCGCACGGCCAACGCGTCACACTGAACCCCGACGAACTGGCCGCCCTGCGAGATCTCCCCGCCAACGGCCGTCCCTACACCCGCACCATCAGCACCCTCGGCGACTACCGCCTCACCGCGTTCCCGGTCTCCGACGGCGTAGTCATCACCGGCGTCCCCCTGGCACCGATGCAGCAAACGCTCCTGACCGTCGGCCTGATCCTCTTCGGAGTAGCCGCCGCCGGAGTAACCGGCGCAGCGTTCCTGGGCGCCTTCGCCGTCCGCCGAACCCTCCGCCCGCTGGAACGCGTCGCGGAAACCGCCTCCCGAGTCTCCGAACTCCCGCTGGACCGAGGCGACGTCGACCTGTCCGTCCGAGTCCCCGCCCAGGACACCGACCCCCGCACTGAAGTCGGCCAGGTCGGCGCGGCGCTGAACCACATGCTCGGCCACATCTCCTCCGCCCTCGAAGCCCGGCACGCCAGCGAACTGCGCGTCCGCCGCTTCGTCGCCGACGCCAGCCACGAACTGCGCACGCCGCTCGCCGCCATCCGCGGTTACGCCGAACTCGCCGGACGGTCCGGCAGCCACGCCCCACCGGATGTCGCGCATTCGATGACCCGGATCGAGTCCGAAGCGGACCGGATGACCGCGCTCGTCGAAGACCTCCTCCTGCTCGCCCGCCTGGACGCCGGCCGTCCGCTGGACGTCGCCGAAGTCGACCTGACCCGGTTGGTCGCGGACGCGGTCGGCGACGCGCACGTGGCCGGTCCGCACCACGTCTGGCAGCTCGCGATGCCGGACGAGCCGATCCTCGTCCTGGGCGATGTCCAACGGCTGCACCAGGTTCTGGCGAACCTGCTCGCGAACGCCCGCGTCCACACGCCGCCCGGCAGCACGGTCGTCACCGCACTCACCCGATCCGCGGACGGAAGCGCCGTAGTGACCGTGACCGACAACGGCCCGGGCATCCCGCCGCAGTTGCAGCCAGCGGTGTTCGAACGCTTCGCCCGCGGCGACTCCTCACGGTCGCGGGCAGCCGGTTCGACCGGGCTCGGCCTGGCGATCGCGTCCGCCGTGGTGACCGCCCACCACGGCGCCATCGCGATGCGCAGCCGCCAAGGCCGGACGGAATTCGACGTGCGGCTGCCGATCGCGGTCCCGGCCCAGCGGACGCCGCTCGTGAATGACCGCAAGTCCCACAGCGGGCACACAGGGTAGGCACAACCCGGCCCCAGGTCATCCCGCGAGGCTGGCCGCATGACCGCAGTCGCGACTCCTTCAGCTGTTCCCGCCGCGCCAGTGCGGCGCGCCGAGCCGAGGTGGGTGCGCCCGTCCCTCGGGCTGCTGCTCGTCGCCACCGCTGCCCTGTATCTGTGGGAGCTCAGCGCTTCCGGCTGGGCCAACGCGTTCTACTCCGCCGCCGCACAAGCGGGATCGCAGAGCTGGAAAGCGTTGTTCTTCGGCGCCACCGACGCGGCCAACGGCATCACCGTGGACAAGACGCCAGCCGCGCTCTGGGTGATGAGCCTGTCCGCGCGGCTGTTCGGGGTGAACGCGTGGAGCATCCTGGTGCCGCAAGCGTTGCTGGGTGTCGGCTCCACGTGGCTGCTGTATGCGACTGTGCGGCGCACTTCCGGTGCGGCTGCGGGATTGCTCGCTGGCGCGGTGCTCACCCTCACCCCGGCTGCGGCGCTGATCTTCCGCTTCAACAACCCGGACGCGTTGCTGGTGCTGGTGCTGATCGCCGCCGCCTACGGCACGGTGCGGGCGATCGAGAAGGCCAGCCCTCGATGGCTCGTTTTCGCCGGTGTGGCAATCGGATTCGGCTTCCTCGCCAAGATGTTGCAGGCGTTCCTCGTGCTGCCCGCTTTCGCCCTCGCCTACCTCGTCGCCGCACCGATCGCCCTGGGCAAGCGTCTGCTGCATTTGCTCGCCGGGCTCGCCGCGGTGGTGGTTTCGGCAGGCTGGTACCTCGCCGTCGTGGCGTTGTGGCCGGTCGCGGACCGGCCGTACATCGGCGGATCGCAGAACAACAGTCTGCTCGAACTTACCTTGGGCTACAACGGTTTCGGCCGCATCACCGGCGACGAGACCGGCAGTGTCGGCGGAAGTCCGGGCGGCGGCTGGGGCAGCACCGGGCTGTTCCGGTTGTTCGGCAGCGAGATGGCGGGCGGTATCGCGTGGCTGCTGCCCGCGGCGGTGCTCGCGCTCGGCGCCGGCCTCTGGTTCACCCGTTACGCGCCCCGCACCGACCGCAGCCGCGCTTCGCTGCTGCTCTGGGGCGGCTGGCTCATCGTGACCGCCGCGGTGTTCAGCTTCATGGGCGGGATCATCCATCCGTACTACACCGTCGCGCTCGCCCCGGCGATCGCCGCGCTCGTCGGGACCGCAGCCGTCCAGTTGTGGCGGATCCGCACCGATCCGGCCGCCGTCGGGCTGTTGAGCGGCGGAGTCGCGCTGACGACGGTGACGAGCTATCTGCTGCTGAACAGTTCCTGGCAACCGTGGCTGGCCCCGGCCGTGCTCGTTCTCGGGCTTTTGGCGGCTATCGCACTGTTTTTCGTTCAGCACTTCGGCCGGATCGCTGCGGTGCTGGGGCTGGTCGTGCTGCTCACCGGAACCGGCGCGTACAGCCTCGCCACCGCGGCGACCCCGCACAGCGGCGCGATCCCGTCCGCCGGACCGAATACGCGGCAAATGTTCGGCGGCGGCGGATTGCTCGGCACCACCCTGCCCGGCGCGAATCTGACCGCACTGCTGCAGAAGTCCGGCGACCACCGGTGGGCCGCGGCGACCGTCGGGTCCAACAATGCCGCCGGTTACCAGCTCGGCAGCGGCAAACCAGTGCTCGCGGTGGGCGGATTCAACGGTACCGACCCGTATCCGACGCTCGCGCAGTTCCAGCAATACCTCCGGCAGGGACAGATCCGTTACTTCCTCGGCGACGGCATGACCATGCGCGGCTCCCGCAGCGGGAGCGACGTCGCCGAACAGATCGCGCAGTGGGTAGCCGAGAACTACCAAATGACCACAGTGGACGGTGTCGCCGTCTATGACCTGACTGCCTGATTCCGCGGCGCACAGCGCAGGCACAGGAACACCACAACGTGGCCAAAGCCCGGCGGCCGACAGTGAAATCATGAACGCCACCGCCCCCTCCCGAAGCGGCGCCCCGCGGCCCGGGACGACTCCGGTCGGCCTCGGCGGCCCGCATCCCGTGCTCGACGTCGTCATCCCGGTCTACAACGAGGAAGCCGACCTCGAACCGTGCATCCGCAGACTGCGGGCGCACCTCGCCGAACGGGCCGGCTACCCGTACCGGATCACCGTCGCGGACAACGCGAGCACCGACAAAACCCTTGCCGTGGCCGGGGAACTGGCCCGTGAGTTCCCCGAGGTCGAGGTGCGCCACCTGGACGAGAAGGGCCGCGGCCGCGCGCTGCAGGCCGTCTGGTCCGTCTCGGACGCCGCCGTGCTGGCCTACATGGACGTGGACCTGTCCACCGATCTGGCCGCGCTGGACCCGCTCGTCGCGCCGTTGCTGTCCGGACATTCGGACGTCGCGATCGGCAGCCGCCTCGCCCGCGGCGCCCGCGTGGTCCGCGGGCCGAAGCGCGAGTTCATCTCCCGCTGCTACAACCTGCTCCTCCGCGGCACGCTCGCGGCGAGATTCTCCGACGCGCAATG
The DNA here is from genome assembly GCF_001651785.1 of Amycolatopsis sp. M39. Lineage (NCBI taxonomy): Bacteria > Bacillati > Actinomycetota > Actinomycetes > Pseudonocardiales > Pseudonocardiaceae > Amycolatopsis > Amycolatopsis sp. M39. The sequence goes on along the minus strand of NZ_LWSF01000043.1, from coordinate 12,195 downwards.
CGGGTTCAAGGCGATCCGCGCCGACGTCGCCCGCGCGCTGCTCCCCCACGTGCGCGACACCGGATGGTTCTTCGACACCGAACTGCTCGTGCTCGCCCAGCGCGCCGGGCTGCGGATCCACGAGGTGCCGGTGGACTGGGTCGACGACCCGGACTCGTCGGTCGACCTCGTCGCGACCGCCACCGCCGACCTCAAAGGCATCGCCAGGGTCACCCGGGCGACCTTCACCGGCGAGATCCCCGTGCACCGGCTGCGCGCACAGCTCGGCCGCGAACCGATCGGCGTCCAGGCCCCCGGAGTGTCCCCGAGCCTGGTCAAACAACTCGTGCGGTTCGCCGCGGTCGGCGTCGCCAGCACCGTCGCGTACCTGCTGCTTTTCCTGCTGCTGCGGACCATGGTCGGCGCGCAGGCGGCCAACTTCACCGCGCTGCTCGTCACCGCGATCGCGAACACCGCGGTGAACCGGCGGGTGACGTTCGGCGTCCGCGGCCGGGCCGGAGCCGGCCGGCACCAGTTCGAAGGGCTGATCGTGTTCGGCCTCGGCCTGGCGCTGACCAGCGGTTCGCTCGCCCTGCTCAACCACACCACCCATCCCGGCCTCGCCCTGGAGACGACCGTGCTCGTGCTGGCGAACCTCGCCGCCACGGTGCTCCGTTTCCTGCTGCTGCGGGGCTGGGTCTTCAATCCGCGCCGTACCGCTGTCGAGGAGTCGTCTTGAGCGCTGTCCTGTCCGCCCGGCCCGCCGCCCCGGACGCGCCGGATCGCGCGAAGCCTCGCTGGATCCGTCCGTCGGTGTCCGGCCTCCTGGCGTTCACCGCAGTCCTGTACTTCTGGGACCTGACCGCTTCCGGGTTCGGCAACTCGTTCTACGCCGCGGCCGTGCAATCGGGCACACAGAGCTTGAAGGCGTGGCTGTTCGGCTCGCTGGACGCCGGAAACGTGATCACTGTCGACAAACCGCCTGCCGCGCTGTGGGCGGGGACGGCTTTCGCGCGGGTCTTCGGGTTCTCCAGCTTCACCGTGCTCGCCCCGCAGGCGTTGATGGGCGTCGGCTCGGTCGGGTTGCTGTACCTGACAGTTCGCCGGGTTTCCGGGCCGCTGCCCGGGTTGCTGGCCGGTGCGATGCTCGCGCTGACGCCGGTCGCCGCGCTGATGTTCCGGTTCAACAACCCGGACGCATTGCTCACGCTGCTCCTGATCGCCGGCGCGTACTGCACGGTGCGGGCGGTCGAGAAGGCCAGCCCTCGGTGGCTTGTGTTCGCCGGCGTGGCAATCGGTTTCGGTTTCCTGACGAAGATGATGCAGGCGTTCCTCGTGCTCCCCGCGTTCGCGCTGGCGTACCTCATCGCCGCGCCGGCCGGGCTCGGGAAACGGTTGCTGCACTTGGTTTACGCCGGGGTCGCGGTGATCGTGTCGGCTGGCTGGTTCGTGGCGCTGGTGGAGATCTGGCCTTCGGCTTCGCGGCCCTACATCGGCGGGTCGACCGGGAACAGCCTGCTGGAGCTGGCGCTCGGGTACAACGGGCTCGGGCGGATCTTCGGCGGGCAGGGCAACGGCTTCGGCGGTGGCGCCGGAGGCGGGATGGGCGGCGGGAACACCGCGTTCGGCGGCAGCTCCGGTCTCGGGCGGATGTTCGGCGCGAGCTTCGGCACCGAGGTCTCGTGGCTGCTGCCGGCCGCGCTGACCGGCCTGGCGGCCGGGTTGTGGTTCACCCGGCGGGCCGCACGCACCGACCGGACCCGGGCGTCGCTGCTGGTCTGGGGCGGGTGGCTGCTCGTGACCGGGTTGGTGTTCAGCTTCATGGGCGGCACCGTGCACCCGTACTACGCGGTGCAGCTCGCGCCCGCGATCGCCGCGCTGGTCGCGATTTCCGGGCACGCGCTGTGGCGCGGCCGGGCGCACACCGCGCCGCGGACGGTGCTGGGCGGGATGATCGCGGCGACCGCGGTGTGGGACTTCATCCTGCTCGACCGGACGCCGGACTGGTTTCCCGCGCTGCGCTGGGTGATCGTGGTGCTGGGGTTGCTCGTGAGCACCCTGGTGGCGGTCGGGGTGCCGCGAGTGCGCACCGTCGTGATCGGCTTGGCGGCGGCGGTCGTCCTGACGCTCGGGATCGGTACCGCCGGGTACGCCGTCGAGACGGTTTCCGTGCCGCACAGCGGTTCTATCCCGACTTCGGGTCCGCGTAGCAACGGCATAGGCGGTTTCGGCGGCGGAATGGACGAGACCAGCGGATCTGTCGGGCAGCTTTTGGGCGGCACGACGACGAAGTGGGCCGCTGCGACGACCGGATCGCAGTCGGCGGCGAGCCTGGAGCTGGCGAGCGGCAAGCCGGTGATCGGCATCGGCGGCTGGGACGGCAGCGATCCGGCCCCGACGCTGGAGCAGTTCCAACAGTACGTCGCGGCGGGCGAAGTGGCGTACTACGTGGACGGCGGCCGGGGCGGCGGTCCCGGCGGCGGGTCGAACGACATCTCCGAGTGGGTGGCCGCGAACTTCACCGCGACCACGGTCGGTGGCGAAACTGTTTACCAGCTCACCCGGTAAGTCCGGAAATCCTCAGCCTCCTCCCAGGAAGGAGGCGCATTCTGGAAAGCACGGAGAGTCATCCGCCGCGAACGTCCGGGAGGTCACGATGGCCGCATACCCACGCTGGCACACCGCGAGCGAGCAGGGACCGCGCGAACGCAACGCGGACGCGGTGAGCGCCTACGCGGCCGCCGGGGCACGCGGAATCACCTTCGCGCTCGCCGACGGCGTCGGGGACGACCCCGGCGCCGGGCGAGCCGCACAGGTCGCCGCCGCGGCCGCCGCACGCACTCCCGTCGAATCCGGTCCGGTCCGGGCGATTTTGGCTGCCCAGCAAGCAGTTCACCGGTTGGGCGGCACCGGAGACGCAGTCCTCGTGGTGGCCATGCCCTTCGCCGGCGGATACCGGATCGCCTGGGTCGGCGACGCGCGAGCGTACTCGTGGGACGGGTCGATGATCCACAAACTGACGCGGGACCACACGATGGCGGAGTACTTCCGCTCGCGGCACCAGCCGTACTCGCCGCGAATGGAGCACCTGGTCACCACGAGCGTCCGCACGGCGAAGCCCGAGGAGATCGGCACGACGGAAACCCCGAGCGGCGGCCTCCTGCTCACCAGCGACGGCGTGCACAAGGTCCTGACGCCCGCCACGATCGACGAAATCCTCGCCGACCCAGCCCGCGGCGCCTCAGCTCTGGTCGCCACCGCCATCGCCCTGGGCGGCCGCGACAACGCGACGGCGCTGTTCGTGGAAGCTCCGGACGTGGCCGCGCTGGTCACCGAGAGGTTTCCGACGGCCGCCTAGGCGCGCTCGCGTTTGAGGTTTCGGTACTCGCGGTAGACGAGCACGATGATCACCGCGTCGAGCGCCGCGAAGAACGGCAGCGCGATGGAGTGCGTTTCGCAGGCGCGGTAGATCTCGTACACGACGAACGCCGCGAGCACGACCATCGCGACCGGATACGCGCGGACCCACTTGCGCGCGAGCGCCCACACGAGGCCGAGCTTGAGCAACCCGTGCGCCAGCAGGTACACGACGGCGAACGTCTTGGTGCCCCCTCCGGCGAAATGCTCGGCAGCGGTTTCCAGATGCCGCGCAAGCGTGCCGGAGGGGTCGCCAAGCAGGTCGCGGGTGATGACCGCGTTGACGAACCCGGTGACGACCGTCGCGGGGATGAACGCCAGGATCAGCGCCCCGATCAGCTGAAGGGCTCCGTCGAGACCCTTCAGCGTGATCGCGATCTTGAATAGCCGCTCGGTGGAACGGGTAGAGGTCTCCTCGCTCATCGGTACAGGAAACCGGAAAAGGCCCGCGGGTGCTGGGTTGCTAGCCGGTTTTCGAACAGGTGATCCGGTTTGCGTCGCTGCGACTTGGCCGTGGGACGGGTGTTTCGGTTCGCGCACGCGGTGGGTCAGTGTCCCGATCCGGCGCTTCACCGCGCGGCTTCCCTTCAGTCGCGGAGCATTGCCACACCGCCCTTGCTCTGGCAATCCGCGCAGCGCGGATACCGTTTCGTGTGATTGTGCGGATCCTGCCCGAACGCCGGATAACACGCGGCTCCGCACAATCCGAGATACACCGGCCCGCAGCGCAGCGGACGGCGCCCGACTTGATGCGCGAGCCGCGCCGCGTTCTCCGGCGCGCCCGCCTGCGGCAGCCAGCCGTGCGCGGGCAGGCTTGCCAGGACGACCTCGTTCAGGTGATCGGCCCGCCGGACCAACGCCCGGCCGAGGTCGAGGAGACGCTCGCCGAGATCCCGCACCGCGTCCGGCCGCGGGCATCGTTCGTCGAGCGCACGAGTCAGGAACGCGAGATCCAGTGCCAGGGTGGCTTGCAGGTCTCGAATCCAGGCAACCAGCTCTGGGCCGGTGAGCCCGACTGCCGACGTGCGCTGTTCGGGCAGCCTGCTCCAGCGGCCGGTCATGCGCTGTTCCCGGTCCGCGCCCGGCGGCCCCGTGCTGCACCGACCACGCGCCGGACGCCAGCGTCCCTGCGGCCCCGTGCTGCACCGACCACGCGCCGGACGCCGGCGTCCCTGCGCGTCGACCCCGCGCTCGATGCTCCGGCCGATCCCGACGGCACTGCCTTTCGCGCCATGCGCGCCGAGTCCGGCCCCGCCGCGACCCGTGCACGCACAGCCGTCACCGCACTGTTCACGCCAGGCACCGTCCATCGCTCGAGCGCGCCCGTCCCTCCCGGCGGAGCCATTCGTCCGCGCAGTCAGTGCACGTCGGATCGAACCAATGGCCGCCGAGCTGCGGCACGTCACTGCGCGCGACCGTGACTTCGGCTCCGCACAGCGCGGTGAATGTTTCCCCAGGTCGCGGCGCGAACGGCTCGTCCAGCGCGTGCCGTTTCCCCTCCGCCTGTTGCCATCTGAACACCGGGCTCCTCCCCTTGTGGTGCGTGGAGTCCCATTTCGGATGTCGCCGCCGCGTAACGCAAGCCCCCGTTCCGGGTGATCATCAGAACCGGGATTTTCCCGTAGCCACAAGCACTTTCCCCGCGCGCCGGGGGCCGAGCACGGGTTACCGCCGAGTAAGCTGTCACCAGATGGTGACACCCCCGGAGGGCGGACGCCGCCGCGAGCGTTACGGTGCCCGTGCTGCCTCAGCGATGCGAAGCGCGGCAGCAGCCACGGGTGCCGCGAGGGGGAAGGCGGCGGACGTCCGCGGGGACATCACCTCGCTTTCTGGAGTGCGGTCGCGGCAATGACTGCTGTCGCCGAGCGCATACGCAACCCCCGCACGAGGGTTGTCACACGACAGTGGCGCGAATCGCCAGCGCGGGCTCGATCACGCCACGATGGCGGGCACGCCGCGTCCGAGTCACGCAGTGCGGTCACCACAGCCACGGGTCGCGGCACAGCGGGCGTTGCACCGCGTCAGGCCGGGTCGACAACGGTGCGGCTGATCAGCACACCGGCCTCATGGTTATGCAATGCGGGCCCGACACGCGCCTTGCTCGGCAACGAGCCGGGTCACGGCACGGTGGTACGACTGATCAGCACGTCGAGGCCGGGGCCGGTCAGATCGTCCGCCGCCGCGCGTCGGCCCGCCAATGCGAGCAGCAAGGCCTCCGCCGGGCCGCTGACTTCGACGCCGTTCCCGGACGCCCAGTCCAGGTCGGTCGCGACCGCACGCAGACCGGTCAGCCGGCGCGACACCCCGATCGGCGGAGCGCGCAGCGACAGCTCCAGCGCCCGGCGCAGCCGCACCGCCGGGATCGTCCTCGGCAGCCCGAGCGGGCGGCGGATGTCCTGTTGGTGGATCAGGCCGTCGAGAAACCCGATCATCCCGCCGAACCTGCCCAGGATCCGGCCCGGCTGCGGGTGCCGGCGCATGACGCCGATCAGCTCCTCCGGCGCGCGCACGCGATATTCGGCGAGGCCGGTTTCGTTGGCCCGGCTCAGCGAGAGCCTCGCTCGGGCCAGCCGTCGCGCCAGCTGGCGTCCGCTCAGTTCGTCGTAGCTCACGACGTGGGCGACGACCGAGCGAACGTTCCAGCCGGTGCACAGCGTCGGCTGGTCCCACTGTTCCGGCGTGAGCGTCTCCAGGAAGTCCGCGAAGTCGGCGCGCTCCTCGCGAGCCAGCGTCCGTACGTCCATGCCCTCCCCTGTCCGCGGCGGACACTCACCGTAGCAGCGCAGCCGTCGCGTTCGCCGGGTTGATCAGGACGGGAACTCCAAAGTGGACCTCTGCGCACATTCATCCGATCGGGTCGAATACGCACGGATGGATAACACCTGGAATAGTCCGGAAGATCGTGAATACCCGTTCCGGGAACACCAGTGCGCACGGCTTCGGCGAAGAATTTTCCGCACCGGGTTAGCGCTATCGGCAGCGGGCGTGCAAAGATAGCGTTGCCGCAGGCAGGAGGGGTTAAAAGGGTGGAATATTCCATTCCCCGGACGCCCGCCGCGGCCGCCGGGACCAGTTCCCCTCGGGGGCGGGCCGGGAACTGTGTTCCGGCACTTTTTCCGGCGGACAAGAAAGGATGCGCAATGACCGTTCCTGGCGCGGAAAATGCAGGCCAGGCGTGCCGCCAGGCAGAAGAACCGGACATTGGCGACGACAGACCGTATGCCGTCGCCGTGAGTCAACGCCCCGGCCGGGTGACAGTGACGTTTCACGAACCGGGCATGCCCCCGCCGGCTCCGGTCGCGCCCTCGCCGCGGCCGAGCACCAGACCGGCCTATCCGTCGTGGAAGACCGCGTGGACGTCGGTCGAGCTGGCCGCGCAGCGGCCGGACGGCGGGACTCAGCCGTGGCAGCTGATCGCGCTCCTGCTGATCCTGCTCGCCGGGGCGACCGCGATCGTCTTCGCGACCGCCGGCGTCCTGGCCGGTCTGGCCACCGCGAGCGGAGTCGCCCTCGTCAATGTCACCGGCGCCGTGCTGCGCAAGCGGCACACCGCGAACCGGGACGCCTGACCACCCTCGAAGCGGACGCCGGCGGCGGCTCGCAGCCGCCCGCGTTCTGCGCTCCCGGTGCCCGGCCGGGCAGGGCCGGGCACCGGGAGACGAGGTTGCCGTTCCCGCGCCGAGTGCTGGCGACGGGTGACGGCGGGGAGGGAAGGCCGGAGCGCGCTGCTCCATCGGACCTGCGCGAGTACGGCACGCCTGCTCGACGCGGCGTCGCCTGACTCGGCGGCCCGCCCCACGCTCTCGGCCGACCCCGCTTGGCGTGACTCGGCCCGGCATGACTCGATCCCCCGACACGGCGCGGACAACCTCGCCTAACCGGCCCGCCCGACCCCGCACGGCCGGGCGCAAACTCGGATCAAGCTCATGCGGCTCGCGGGGACTGGGCCCGCCCCTCCCCGCTCGACCACGGCCCCTCCCGGCTCACCTGCTCGGCTCGGCTCGGCTCGGCTCGGCTCGGCTCGGCTCGGCTCGGCTC
>NZ_LWSF01000043.1:0-4750 GCF_001651785.1 Amycolatopsis sp. M39 | reverse complement strand
GCTCGGCTCGGCTCGGCTCGGCTCGGCTCGGCTCGGCTCGGCTCGGCTCGGAGAGAGTCGGCCCGCCGACCCGGATCCGCAACCCTCAGCCGCAACCCTCAGCCGCAACCCAGGTCCGCTCCCCTCAGCCGAAAGCCCCAGAGCCCAGTCTCCCGAGCCATGACCCCGATCCCGCGGGCCCGCCCTTCGCGCCCAGGCAGCCGCCTCACGGAGCGGCGCAAACGGGACTGCGCCGAACAGCTCAGCTGATCAACCGCTCGACAGGTGTTCTCGACTGCAGGACACCCCAACCCCTCCACCCGTCAAAAAACCACGAAAAAAGCACCACCGCCCCACCTCAACAACGAAATCCACATCACCAATCCGAAATTGCACGTGCGAAAGCATCACCGAATGCACGAGAAGTGTCCATTCAGGTGAAATCCCCGCCCCGCGGCGCGAATGATCCACCAGCCCACTACCCTCAGGAATATTCCGAGCACATTCCGTACTTCGCGGAATATTCCATTCACTGACCGAAACCGAGAAAACGAGGGGTTGCAGTGGACGCCTACGACCCGCACGAGCAGCAGCACGCGCACCCGACCCACGCCCCGGCGGCCGGGCCGGCGGCGCGCTTCCCGGGCCACGCCTGGCGGAAACCCTCCGCCTGCGGGCCGAATTCCGGCAACTGCGTCGAGGTCAACCTGGCCGAGCACGGGCTGGTCGGGGTGCGGGACAGCAAGATCGGCAGCTCCCCCGTCCTGGTCTTCGACCGGGGCGAGTGGGCGAGTTTCGTCGAGGCCGTGCGACGCGGGGAATTCGACGGCTGACCAGGCACGACACCGCGGTGCCCGCCGAAAGCAACGTGAACCTCGCGAAAAAGGCGCCGACCCGGCCTATTGCCCGCCGGGTCGGCGCATTATCATCGGAGGTTCTCACATCGGCCCCTGGACGAAATGACGGAGCCCCTGGTGACCTCCCCGATCCGGCAACCGCCGCCGTCTCTGCGGACCCAGCGTTCCCGGCTGGGTTCCCGGATCCTCACGTGGCGCACCGCGCGCGGGCTGACCCAGGTCGACCTCGCCGACGGGATCGGCTGCAAACAGCCCAAGATCCAGAAAATCGAGTCCGGCAAGGCAGGCACCCGGCCCGACGACCTCGAACGGATCATCGAGGTGCTGGACATCCCGCCCGCCGACGCCGATCAGCTGCGGGAGCTCAACCAGGCCAACGATCCTTCCGCACGCCGGGCCGAGCGGAGGATGATCACGCCGCAGTGGTTCCGCGAGATCCTGGAACGCGAACAAGCGGCGGCGGAAATCCTGAGCTGGACCGGGAACCGCATCCCGGGACTGCTCCAATCGGAGTATTACATGCTCGCGCAGTTCCAGGCCAGCCGCCAGGAGCGGGTCACCGACCGGGTCGCCGAGCGCAAGGCGCGGCAACGGCTTTTCGACGCCTTCCCGGCTCCGCGGGCGGTCTTCATGCTGGAGTACAGCTGCATCGAGAAACTCGTCTGCGGCACCAAGGCCAGCATCGCCACCGATCAGCTCGAGCACATGATCCGGATCGTCGAGACGCATCCCTTCGCCGAGGTCCGGATCCTCCCGCGCGACGCGGCCGCCTATCCGGACGAGGACTTCACCATCCTCCGCTTCGACCATCCCGACCTGCCCGATTTCGCGTACCAGGAAAGCAAAGTCAAGCTCATCACCGTGCCGCGGGGCCAGGACGAGTTCGCCTCCTACGAGGAGTCGTGGGAAGCCCAGCTCGCCGCCACCCTCTCGCGCGACCAGTCCCTGCAATACCTGAAGGAATGGGCCAGCCGCTGCGCGACGCCCGCCCGCTGACCAGCAGTCCCGAACGAAAGGAACAGCCACCGGTGGCCGACGAACCCTTCCCGCCTCCCGGGGTCGACCTCGACCACCCGAGCGTCGCGCGGGTGTATGACTACTACCTCGGCGGCACCACGAACTGGACGATCGACCGGGAGTTCGCCGACGAGGTGATCCGCGAGTTCCCGCTGATCCGCCCGATCGCGAAGGCCAACCGGCTGTTCCTGCACCGGCTCGTGCGGCACCTGGTGAAAAAGGGCGTGCGGCAGTTCGTCGACATCGGCTCCGGCGTGCCGACCATGGGCCACGCGCACCAGGTCGCCGACGAACTCGCGCCGGGCGAGAGCCACGTCTGCTACGTCGACTACGAACCGGTCGCCGTCGCGCATTCGGAAACCCTGCTCCGCGAGTCGGGCGACCTCGGCAGGCACGCGGTGATCCACGCCGACATGCGCGATCCGAAACGGATGTGGGAGCAGATCGCCGCCACCGACGTGATCGACGTCGAGAAGCCGCTCGCGTTGCTGCTGATCGCGGTCCTGCACGTTCAGCAGCCGCCCGCCGAGGAGAGCGGCGGCACCGAGGATCTCGGCCCCTCCCTCGCCGCGCAGTACCGGGATCTCCTGCCCTCGGGCTCCTTTCTGGGGATCTCGCACGTCACCGACCGGGATATCCCGTCCGACGTCGGTGCGCGGCTGGCCGAGCTGAAAGCGGCCTACGACCGATCGAGCAGCCCGGTGATCTTCCGGTCGCGCGAGGAGATCCAGGCGCTGTTCGGGTCGTTCGAGATGCTCGAACCGGGGCTCACCTGGACGCCGTCGTGGCATCCGGAGGAATCCGGCGAGGGCGCGCCGCAGGTGGAGTTCCCGACGCCGGCGCATTCGGTGATCCTCGCCGGAGCCGCGCGGAAACCGTAATTCGCTCGCCTCGCGCGGGCGCCGCTGCGACCATCGACCCATGCGCACGAGCACCGTGGCGGACCGGATCCGCGAAGCCACCGTCGTGCTCGGGGACCGGACGGACGAGGGCCGCTACCCCGACCCGACGGGATGGTGGCGTGCGCCCGAACTGCTGCGCGAACTCGGTCCGGCGCTCGCCGGGCTGTTCGCCGGCGAGCGGCCGAATGTCGTGCTGGGCCCCGAATCCCGCGGGTCGCTGCTGGGTCCGCTGGTCGCGGTGGAACTCGGCGCGGGCTTCGTCGAGGTGCGCAAGAACCGGTACCCGGCCTGCGATTCCGACCGGTGGCTCCAGCGCACCTCGCCGCCGGACTACCAGGACCGGCACCTGCGGCTCGGCTTCAGCCGCCGTCTGCTGCGGGCAGGCGATCGCGCGCTGCTGGTGGACGACTGGATCGACACCGGCGGCCAAGCCTTCGCCGCGCAAGCCCTGGTCGCCGACGCCGGGGCGACGTGGATCGGCGTCGCGGTGATTGTCGACGGGCTGCGTCGCCACGAGCCCCGGCGGCGGCTCCGCGTGCGCTCGCTCCTGCACTCGCGCGACTTCTGATCACCGGAACGCGTCGATGCTGCGCCCGGCCCAGGAAGCGAACGAGGTCGCCGGACGGCCGAGCACCTTCTCGACGTCAGGGCTGCTGCGAATCTCCTCCGCAAGCGGCTGGCCAAGGATGTCGAGCGTTCCGTCGGCGACCGGTTCCGGCATCTGCCGCAGCATCTGCTCTCGTGCCTGCGCGCGGCCAAGCTCGACGACTTCCAGCGGGTCGCCGAGGGCAGCACCGAGGATCTCCGCACGCTGTCGCGGGCTCGTCGCCTCCGGTCCGGTGAGGACATAAGCCTGTCCGGCATGGCCGCCCTCGGTCAGTGCGGCGGCGGCGACTTCGGCGATGTCGAGCGGGTCCACGGCCGGGAGCGCGACGTCGGCAAACGGCGAGAAAACCGTGCGCTGGGATCGAATCGACGGGATCCACGCGAAGGTATTGGTCGTGAACCCGCCGGGCCGCAGGACTGTCCACTCCAGACCGGACGACCGCACCGCCTCTTCCAGCGCGACCAGCGGCGCGTGCGAAACCGCGTCCGGCCGGGTCCCCGCGGCCTGGGACGACTGCAGGACGACCCGCGAGACGCCAGCGTCGGCCGCCGCGCGCAGGACAGCTTCCCCGTCGACGTGCGCTCCCGCGCCGGAGACCAGCAGAAACAGTGCGTCCGCGCCCTTCAGCGCCGGAACCAGGCTGTCCGGGTCGGCCAGGTCCGCGACCATCGGGGTCACCCCGGGCCGCGACGGCGGCGGGGAAGTCACGCCGCGGGAAACGGCGGTCACGGCGTGCCCGGCTTCGGTCAGGGACTCGGCAAGCAGGCAGCCGACGTTGCCCGTGGCGCCAGTGACGACGATCATGACTTGCTCCTCAGCTAGGGGTCGAAAGCGACACAGCGAGGCTAAAAGCCGCCGTACAGTAGGTTCCCCAGGGAAAGTATTGGAGCCGCATGACCACCACCGCGCAAACCGGCGCCGATCCGCTCGCCGCGTGCCGGATCAGCCCGGCCGTTGACCTGCTGTTCAGCCGGTGGACGACCCCGATCCTGTGGACGCTCAGCCAGTCCGGGCCGGTGCGGTTCGTCGAACTGGAGCGGCGGCTCGGCGCGACGGGGAAAGTTCTGACGCAGCGGCTCCGCCAGCTTGAACGCGACGGCTTGGTGGAGCGGCGCTCCTACGCCGAGGTGCCGCCCCGCGTCGAGTACGAGATCACCGAACTCGGCCGGAGCCTGTCACCGGTCTTCGCCGCACTCGCCGACTGGACCGACAAGCATCTGCCAGCGGTCGAGAAGGCTCGCGACGCGTATACGGGGCGGCTGCCGCGTTAGGTGTCGTGAGTGCTGGCGCCGGTTCTCACTGGCTGTGCCGTTGACGGTGATCGATTACGTGGCCGAGGCTTCGGTCTGTGTCTTCTGGCGCAGTCTCTCATAGGGGGTCTGGCCGTC
>NZ_LWSF01000042.1:0-50284 GCF_001651785.1 Amycolatopsis sp. M39 | reverse complement strand
CCAAGAAAACGGACACCAAAGGTTAAAACTTAAGCTCAGGGTTCCCCTCACGAACCGCAAACCCCGCGCGCGGCGCGGCACAGTCGTTTCCAGGGGGCGCGATGCGGGTGTTGATCGCAGGCGGCGGAGTCGCGGGCACGGTGACGGCGATGGCGCTGCGGCTCGCCGGGCACGAGCCGGTCGTGTACGAGGCGCATTCCAGCGGGGGAGCGGACACGGGCGCGTTCCTCGTCGTCATGCACAACGGCATGAACGCGTTGCGCGCGATCGACGCCGACCGTCCAGTGATCGAAGCGTCCTTCGCCTCGACCGGCCTGGAACTCGTCGGCCCGGACGGAACCACGCTCGGCGTGCGCGAGTTCGATCGCGAGCTCGACGGCCCGCGCACTCTCACCCGCGCCGCGCTTTACCGTGCGCTGCAACAGGAAGCGGAACGCCGCGGCGTCGAGATCGTCCACGGCAAACGCCTCGTCTCCGCTACGGAGGGCGTCACCGCGACCTTCCAGGACGGCACCACCGCATCCGGCGATGTACTCGTCGGCGCGGACGGCCTGCATTCCGTCGTCCGCACGCTCATCGACCCGCAGGCCGAGCCGCCGCGTTTCACCGGGCTCACCGTGGTCTACGGCTCCACCCGCGCCGAAGGATTTCCCGCCGCGCCCGGCAGCTACCGGATGCTCCGCGGCAGCCGCGCCGCGTTCGGCTACACCACCGCCCCCGACGGCACGACGTACTGGTTCGCCCGCGTCCCCGACACCGAACGTTCGCGCGCCGAGATCGCCGCCGTCACTCCGGAGGGCTGGCGTGAGTTCACCCGCGCCGCCTTCGCGGACGACCCGCTGCCGTGCGCCGCGATCGTGGCCGCGACCGGCGACGACGTGCACGGCGGCCACTCCTACGACCTGCCGACCACCCGCGTGTGGTCGACGCCGTCGATGGTGCTGGCCGGCGACGCCGCGCACGCAGCCTCCCCAGCGGCCGGGCAGGGCGCGTCGATGGCNCGATGGCGCTGGAAGACGCGGTGGTGCTCGGCCAGTGCCTCCGTGACCTGCCGGACGCGCCCGCCGCGTTCGCGGCCTACGACCGGCTGCGCCGCGCCCGGGTCGAGAAGCTCGTGGCGGCCAGCGCGGGCAAGGACGTCGGCGGCGAGCGAGGCTGGGCATACCGGCATCATCTGGACTGGACCGCGCGAATCACAGCGTGAGCGGCTCGCCGGCGATACGATCCGCGCATGACTCAAGCCGCGCCACCTCAGCAGTTCCCGATCCTGCTGTCGACCATGAACGATCTGCCCGGGTACCGCGTAGTCCGCGTGTTCGGCGAGGTCTTCGGGCTCACCGTCCGCAGCCGCAACATGTTCTCCAACATCGGGTCCGGGTTCAAGGCGATGGGAGGCGGCGAGCTCAAGGGCCTCACCAAGCTGCTGTCGGACTCGCGCCAGGAAGCCCTCTTCCGGCTGTGCCAGGAGGCCATGCAGCACGGGGCCAACGCCGTGCTCGCGCTGCGCTTCGACTGCAACGAGATCGCGGGCACGGCCAGCGAGATCGCCGCGTACGGCACCGCGGTGTACGTGGTCCCGGACGGTACTCAGCAGCAACAGCAGCAGGCCGCCCCGCAGCAGTACGCGCAGGCGCAGCAGCAGCAGCAGCAGTACCAGGCTCAGCCGCCGCAGGCCTGAGCCCGCGAGCGGCTTGCCCGTGCGTCCGGCCGCCGGGTGGATGCACGGGCACCTAGCGGGCGGGGCCGGGAGGGGTGTGCTCCGCCCCGGATAGCGTGAACCGGGTGAGCAACCCGTTGATCGCGGAGACGAAGGACTCGACCAAGGCGTATTCGGGCATCACGCTGCTCGAATCGGGCGAGATGGTGAAGTCCGGCATCGAATCCGGCGACTGGGCTTCGATCGCGATGGGGGCGGTCGGGGTCGCGCTGGACGTGCTGTCGACCGCGATGGACCCGTTCGGGTCGATCCTGGCTGCGGGCGTCGGCTGGCTGATCGAGCACGTCGGGCCGCTGAAGGAGGCGCTGGAGGCGCTCACCGGCAAGGCCGACGAGATCAAGGCGCAGGCCGAGACCTGGCAGAACGTCGCCAAAGAGCTGGAAAGCATCGGCAAGGACCTGACCTCCTGCGTGGAGAAGGACCTGCAGAGCTGGACCGGCGAAGCCGCCGACGCCTACCGCGAGCGCACCGAGGACGTCGCGAACCTGCTCGGCGCGGCGCAGAAGGGCACCGAGGGGGCGGCGTCCGGGGTGAAAACCGCGGGCGAGGTCGTCGCGGCCGTCCGGATGCTGGTGCGCGACATCATCGCGCAGCTCGTCGGGCACCTGATCAGCTGGGCGCTGCAGGTGCTGTTCACCGCCGGCATCGGGATGGCGTGGGTGCTGCCGCAGGTGACCGCCGCCGTCGCCAAGACCGCCGCGGAGCTGGCCCGGATCACCAAGCAGCTGGTCTCCGCGCTCAAGGCGTTGATGCCGCTGCTGAAGAAGGCGGGTGTCCTGTTCGAGGACGCCGCGAAGGCGCTGAAAGGCATCAAAGGCGGCAAAGCCAAGCCGCCGGGCGCGCCGAAGAACATCGAGACGAAGCCGAAACCCCAGCCGGAGAACGAGAAGGGCGGCGATTCGACGACTGCCTCCGGCGACCACTCCGGGCCGCCGAAGGACGAGGTCAAACCTCAGGGCGACCATTCCCCGCCGCCGAAGGACGAGACCAAACCGCCGGGCAGCCACTCCGAGCAGCCGAGGGGCGAGGAGCCTGCCCCGTCGGACCGGAGCGGCAACCAGGGCGAGACCGGCAAGACACCGCCGAAGGACGACCCGAAAGCGGGGGACACCCGGGGCGGCAAGGACGAGTGCAAGACCGCCGGAGACCCGGTCGACGTCGTGCGCGGCTCCGTCCTGATCGCGGACGTCGACCTCGAACTGCCGAGCCCGCTCGTGCTCGAACGGCTGCACGTCTCGTCCTACCGGTCCGGCCGCTGGTTCGGCCCGAGCTGGACGTCGACGGTGGACCAGCGGCTCGAAGCCGGCTCCGGCGCTGTCCGGTTCTACGCGGCGGACGGCCGGATCCTGGTGTACCCGCGGGCCGCGGCCGGAGAGCCGGTGCTGCCGCTGGAAGGCCCGCGCCGTCCGCTGACCGCGACCGACGACGGATACCTGCTCGCCGATCCGGTCACCGGCACGGAATTGCGCTTCGCCCCTGGCCGAGGCGGCGTCTTCCCGCTGCGTACGGCGACCGGCGCCGCGGGCGACCGGATGGACTTCGAGTACGACGACCGCGGCGCTCCCCGGCTCATCCGGCATTCCGCGGGATACCGCGTCGCGCTGGAGGCCGAGGCGGGCCGCGTCACCGCGATCCGGGTGCTCGGCGACGGACAGGAACCGGTGCTGGTCCGCACCTTCGGCTACGACAGGCTCGGCAGGCTGGTCCGGGTCTTCAATTCCTCCGGCCTGGCAACGCACTACGACTACGACGCCGACGGCCGGATCACCGGCTGGCAGGACCGCAACGGCAGCTGGTACCGCTACATCTACGACGCCGACGGCCGCTGTGTCCGCACGGTCGGCGACCGGGGCGTGTACGACGGCGAGTTCGCCTACGACCGCGAGCAGCGGATCACCCGCTACACCAACGCATTGGGCCACGTCACGGAATTCCACTTCAACGAGGCCTCGCAGCCGATCAAGGACGTCAGCCCGCTCGGCGCGGCCACAGTGTCCACGTGGGACCGTTACGACCGGCTGCTGTCGCGCACCGATCCGCTCGGGCGCACCACCGGTTTCGAGTACACCGCCGAGGGTTTGCTCACCGCGGTCGTCCGCCCGGACGGCAGCCGCGCGCAGGTCAGCTCCGCGCCGGACGGCACGCTGACCGTCACCGTCGAGAGTGCCGAACGCTCCTGGCGGCGGGTCTATCCGCCCGGTACCGCGCCGGATCTGTTCACCGCGCAGGCCGGGATCGCCGCGGCCGAATTCGCCCAGGACCGTCAGCTGACCGGGGGAGAACCGGCACGCGCCGAGCCCGATCCGGTGGAACGCGACCAGTTCGGCCGCCCGCGCGTGGTGGCCGGCGGAACCCGCTTCGGCTGGACGGTCGACGGGAGCCAGGCCAGCCGGACCGGCCCGTCCGGACGGCGCGAGGAATGGCGTTACGACGCCGAGGGAAACCTCGTGGAACGTGCCGACGCGCGATTCGAATACGGCCCCTTCGACCTGCCGGTCGCGAAGACCGACGCCATTGGCGCCCGCACCTCCTACGAGTACGACACCGAGCTTCAGCTCGTCCGGATCACCGATCCGGCAGGCCTGACCTGGAACTACACCTACGACGCTGACGGCAGGCTCGTCGCGGAAACCGACTTCGACGGCCGCGAGCGGCAGTTCGCCTACGACGCGGCGGGCCAGCTCGTGCGGTCGGTCGACGGGCTGGGCGCGGTCACCGGGTACAGCTACGACGCGCTCGGCAACGTGATCGAGCGTCGCTCGGAAGCCGGGACCGTCCGCTACGAGTACGACCCCGTCGGCTTCCTCTCGCGCGCCACCGAAGGTTCCTGCGTGCTGGAGATCGAGCGCGACGAGGACGGCCGCGTGGTCCGGGAATCGGTCGACGGCCGCACGGTTTCGTATGCGCACGAGGCTTCCGGCATCCGCCGCACCACTCCGTCCGGCTCGGTCAGCGAGTGGAGCTTCGACGACGCGGGGAAGGCGGTCGCGCTGTCGACCGCCGGGCACGAGGTGGTCTTCCGTCACGACGAAGCGGGCCACGAGGTCGAGCGCGTGCTGGGCGGAAGCGTCGTGCTGGCACAGGCTTTCGACGCGGAACATCAGCTGGTCGGGCAGACTTTGGCTGCTGGCAACCAGATCCGGCAGCGGCGCGAGTACCGCTACCGCCCCGACGGCCACCTGGCCGGCGTGGACGACTCGCTGTCCGGCAGCACGCGCTACCAGCTCGACGCCGCTGGCCGCGTCACCACAGTGACCCGGCGAGAGGGCCAGGAGACCTACCGATACGACCCGTCCGGCAACATCCGGCACGCGCGGCTGCCGTTCGCCGAACCGGACTCCGGTTCCCGCGGCTACACCGGAAACCGGCTCACCGCGGCCGGCGCGGTGCGGTACGTCCACGATGATCAGGGCAGGCTCGTCGCCCGCCACGAGAACTCCCGAACCTGGACCTACCGCTGGGACGCGCAGGACCGGTTGCTGGCCGTGGAAACCCCGGACGGCGTGGAATGGCGCTACCGCTACGACCCGCTGGGCCGCCGCATCGCCAAACAACGCTGGCTGCCCGGCGCGGACGCCCCCGCCGAGGAAACCCTGTTCTCCTGGAGCGGCCAGCTGCTGGTCGAACAGGAACACCGGCTGGCCGGTGCCGCCCCGCTCACGCTGACGTGGGACCACCTGCCCGGCACCGTGCGCCCGGTGACGCAGATCGAACTGCTGGGCACGAGCGCCCGGTTCTTCTCGTTCGTCACCGATCCGGTCGGCACCCCGGTGGGTTTGGTGGACGCCTACGGCACCGTCGCCTGGCGCGCGTCGGGCTCGCTGTGGGGCCGCACCCGGCCCGGCGGCACGCCGTTGCGGTTCCCCGGCCAGTACGCGGACGACGAAACCGGCTTGCACTACAACGTTTTCCGCTACTACGACCCCGGCACCGGCCGCTACCTGAGCCAGGACCCGCTGGGCCTGGCCCCGGCCCCGAACCCGGCCGCCTACGTGCCCAACCCGCTCGCCTGCGCGGACCCGCTGGGGCTCGGCAACTGCCTGGGGCGGCAGAAATCCGGCCCGGACGACGAAGCGCGCCCGAACGAGACTCCGGGCGGCGGGAACAACGCCGGGCACGTGCAGGACACCAACCCGTCCTCGGCTCCGCCGCGCGAACCCACCCCGCCGCCGCGCGAGCCGAGCCCGCCGCCCCGGGAGCCGGCTCCGGAGCCGACCACGGCGTCGTCGGCCCCTCCACCGCCGCCGCCTCCTCCGCCGGGCAAGGCGCCGGGCGCACCCCCGCCTCCGCCGCCCCCTCCCGGAAAAGCGCCTGCCGCGCCGCCTCCGCCGCCCGGCGGTGCGAAGCTGCCGCCGAAGCCGCTCGCGAAACGGCCGGCGCGGCCCCCCGCCGAACCGCCCAAGGAAACCCCGCCGCCGTACAAGATGAAGACCGGAGACGAGGCCAAGGCCGAAAAACAGCGGATCGACACGAAGATCGACCAGACCCTGGAAAAGGTGCCGCTCAAGGACCGGCCGCCGGTGCTGCGCATCCCGGACGACCCCACATTCACCGCGAGCACGAAGGTGTCGGAGCTGCCGGACTACCTCAAGCACAATCTCCGGCCGGGCGACAACGACAAGACGCTCGGCGAAATGCTCGGGCAGAAACGGTCCGACATCATCGGCCCGG
Organism: Amycolatopsis sp. M39; assembly: GCF_001651785.1. Classification (NCBI taxonomy): domain Bacteria; kingdom Bacillati; phylum Actinomycetota; class Actinomycetes; order Pseudonocardiales; family Pseudonocardiaceae; genus Amycolatopsis; species Amycolatopsis sp. M39. The sequence goes on along the minus strand of NZ_LWSF01000042.1, from coordinate 43,896 downwards.
ACGGCAAGCCCACCGAATTCGGCAGGGAGGCGAAAGCCAGCGATCTCGTCGACCAGCAGGGCGGCGCCGGGTACAACCCGCGCGACAACGCGATCTGCATGGATCCGCGCAAGAGCGACAACGAGATCGCGCACGAACTGGGGCACGCCCAGCAGAACCAGCACGGCGGGTACACGAAGAACAACACCAACGGTTCCCTGCTGGAATACCACAACGTGCTCAAGAACGAGAACCTGGTCAACGACGGTCTTCGCGACAACTACACGCTCAAGCCGGGCACGAAGCCGAAACCGGGCGAGACCTACGAGAACATGGTCGACGAGATCAACCACATGCCGAACAAAGAGGTTCGGGAACGCAACCAGGCCATGCTGAAAGAAATCAACGAAATGCTGAAGGAACCCCGGTATCAGGGGAAAGCGGACCAGATCCGCGAAAACCTCATGCTGGAGTACTTCACCAACCCGAAGCTCGCGGAGCCGATCCCGCTCTGACGAACGAAAACGGGCCCGCGCCGGAGAATGGCGCGGGCCCGCTTTCTCGTCCGGATCACTTCCGGTAGAGCGCCTCGATGTCGGACGCGTAGTTCTTGTTCACCACATTGCGCTTCAGCTTCAGGCTCGGCGTGATCTCGCCGCCCGCCTCGGTGAAGTCGTTCGCCAGCACGGTGAACTTCTTGATCGACTCCGCGTGCGACACCTGCTTGTTCGCCTCGTCGACCGCCGCCTGGATCTCCGCGCGCAGGTCCGCGTCCTCGGCCAGTTCGGACACCGTCGCCGCCTCCGGCTTGCCGTGCTGGGACTTCCAGGCCGGGAAGTACTCCTCGTCGATCGTCACCAGCGCGGCGATGAACGGCCGCTGGTCGCCGACCACCATCACCTGGCTCACCAGCGGCGCGGCCTTGATGGTGTCCTCGAGTCCGGACGGGGCGACGTTCTTGCCGCCCGCCGTCACGATGATCTCCTTCTTGCGGCCGGTGATCTTGAGGAAGCCTTCCGCGTCCAGTTCGCCGAGGTCGCCGGTGTGGAACCAGCCGTCGGTGAGGGCTTCCGCGCTCGCCTCCGGGTTGTTGTAGTACCGGCCGAACACGACGTCGCCCTTCAACAGGACCTCGCCGTCCTCGGCGATGCGCACCGAGGTGCCCGCGACCGGACGCCCGACGGTGCCGACCCGGAACGCCGCGCTGGTGTTCACGTTCGCCGCGGCGGACGTTTCGGTGAGGCCGTAACCCTCGAACACCGGCACGCCGATGCCGCGGAAGAAGTGCGCCAGCCGCGCGCCCAGCGGGGCCCCGCCGGACACGGCGGCGATGCAGCGGCCGCCCAAAGCTGCGCGGAGCTTGCCGTAGACCAGCTTGTCGAACACCAGGTGCTTCGCGCGCAGGCCGAGCCCGGCACCGCCCTTTTCCCGCGCCTCGCTGTAGGCGACCGCGGTGGCCTCGGCGGCGTCGAAGATCTTGCCCTTGCCGTCGGCGTGCGCCTTCTGCTTGGCGGTGTTGTAGACCTTCTCGAACACGCGCGGCACGGCGACCACGAACGTCGGCCGGAAGGTGCCGAGGTCCGGGACCAGGTTCTTCACGTCCGGCGTGTGGCCGAGGGTGACCCGGGCGGTGAGCGCGGTGACGGCGATCGCGCGGGCGAGGATGTGCGCGAGCGGCAGGAAGCACAGCAGCGAGTTGCCCTGCTCCATCAGCTCCGGGAAGGCCTCGATGTCCGCGCGGATCTCGGCGAGCAGGTTCCGGTGGGTCAGCTCGACGCCCTTGGGCCGCCCGGTGGTGCCCGAGGTGTAGACGATGGTGGCCGTCTCGTTCGCGGTCACGCCGCGGCGGCGGGTGTGCAGGTCCTCGTCGGAGACCTCGGCGCCCAGCGCGGTCAGCTCGTCGACCGCGGGGGAATCGCCCTCGATCTGCCAGGTGTGCTCCAGCGTGCTGAGCCGCCCGCTGATCTCCTCGACCGCTTTCCGGTGCGCGCCGGTCTCCACGACGACGGCCTTGGCCGCCGAATCGGAAAGGATCCAGTACACCTGTTCGGGCGACGAGGTCTCGTAGATCGGCACCGTGACCGCGCCCGCGGCCCAGATCGCGAAGTCGACCAGGGTCCACTCGTAGCGGGTCTTCGACATCAGCGCGACCCGGTCGCCGTGCCCGACGCCCGCCGCGATCAGGCCCTTGGCCACGGCCGCGACCTGGTCGGCGAAGTCCTTCGCGGTGACGTCCAGCCAGGTGCCCTCGACCTGCCTCCGGAAACTGACCACGTCGGAGAACCGCTCCGCGTTCGCCCAGACGACATCGGCCAGGTTCTCGTCGTCGGTCACCGGCTTCCCGGCGGGGGCGCTGTATTCGCGCACGTGGACCTCCGTGTTCGACGCGTGCGGTTACCCGCCAGTCAACTTAGCGTGCCGTAGACCTTAAGACCATGCTGGCACGGGGCGCGCGGCGAGGTCGTGACATCGTGTCCGGGTGCACGAACCGCCCGCTCTCGATCTTGTCGACGAGACCTTCCTCGTCGTGCCCCCGGCCACCGTCGCGGCGGCGTTCGCCGACCCGCGCTCGTGGCGGCGCTACTGGCCCGACCTGGAGCTGGAGGTCTACACCGACCGGGGGGACAAGGGCCTGCGCTGGACCGTCACGGGCGCCTTGATCGGTACCATGGAGGTCTGGCTGGAACCTGTTCTCGACGGCACGGTGCTGCACTACTTCCTCCGGGCCACGCCTGCCGGTCCCGGCGGCGTCGCGCGCGAGCTGAGCCCGCGCGAACTGCGCCGCGAATTCGACCGGCGGGCGCGCGCGGCGAAGGACGTGGCGCTGGGACTGAAGGAGATCCTCGAGGACGGGCGCGAGCCGGGGATTCCGCCCCGGCCCGTCGAGTAGGAGGCTCTTGTGCGGGTTCACGTCGTTTCGGACGTGCACGGCAACGCCGACGCGCTGAAGCGGGCGGGGGACGGGGCGGACGCGCTGGTCGTGCTCGGCGACCTGCTCGACTTCGTCGACTACCACGACCACGACAAAGGCATCATGGGCGTGCTGTTCGGCGCGGAGAAGGTCGGCGAATTCGCCCGCTTGCGCCGCGAAGGCACCAGGGACGAGACGGTCGCCTATTCGCGCACGCTGTGGGCCACCCTGGACGACCCGGCCGCCGCGGTCGACGAAGCGGTCCGGGAGCAGTACTCCACGTTGTTCGCTTCGATGACCGCGCCGACGTACGCGATCCCCGGCAATGTCGACGCGCCTTCGGCATGGCCGGAGTTCGCCGGCGAGGGCGTGCACCTGGTCGACGGCGAGGTCGTCAGCATCGGCGGCCTGCGGTTCGGCTTCGCCGGCGGCGCGGTGCTGCCGGACGGCGTGCTCCCGCGTCCGCGCAAGGGCGCGGCGTGGCGGCCGTATCTGCGGGCGCGCGAGGAGTTCGACGCGGCGGTTTCGCTGCTGGACGAGGTCGACGTGCTGTGCACGCACATTCCGCCCGCGGTGCCCGAACTGACCTACGACGTGGTCGCGCGCCGCGCCGAACTCGGGTCGAAGGCGCTGCTGGACCTGATCCGGCGGCAGCGTCCGCGCTGGTCGGTGTTCGGGCACGTGCACCAGCCGCTGGCCGTGCGGCGCCGGGTCGGGCACACCGAGTGCCGTAACGTGGGTCACTTCAAGGAGACCGGGCAGCCCTACGTGCTGCGCTGGTGACTGTGCTGTCCGGCTACGCTTCGTCCCATGGCCGAGCAGTCCACGCAGTCCATCGAGGTCGACGCCGAGCCCGCGCGGGTCATGTCGGTGATCTCCGATTTCCCCGCGTACCCGGAGTGGGCCAAGGCGGTCCGCGAGACCGAGGTGCTCGCGGCCGACGACGCGGGCCGGGCGAAACAGGTGAAGCTCACCCTCGACGCCGGGCCGATCAAGGACGTGTACACGCTCGAATACGACTGGGACGATTCCGGCCTCGGCGTCAGCTGGCACCTGGTCAAGGGCCAGATGCAGAAGGCGCAGAACGGCCGGTACGCGCTCGAACCGCTCGGCGGCGGACGCACTCGCGTCACCTACACGCTGTCGGTGGAGCTGGCGCTGCCGATGATCGGGCTGCTGCGGCGCAAGGCGGAGAAGATGGTCATGGACACCGCGCTCAAGGAGCTCAAGCGCAGGGCCGAGGGCTAGATGCGCATCCTGCTGTTCACCGGCAAGGGGGGTGTCGGGAAGACGACGCTCGCCGCGGCCACCGCTGCCGCGCTCGCCGGCCGCGGCAGGAAGACGCTCGTCGTGTCCACCGACCCGGCGCATTCGCTCGGCGACGCGTTCGGCACTTCGCTCGGCGCCGAACCCTCCGAAGTGGACATCCGCCGCGACGGCACGCCGGCTGGTCTCTGGGCGGCGCAGGTCGACTCGCGGGCGTTGGCCGACCGCACCTGGCACGAACTGCGCGCCGAACTGCGGAAAGTCCTGGCCGGAGCCGGTCTGGACGTGCTGGACGCGGAAGAACTGACCGTGCTGCCCGGCGTCGACGAACTGCTCGCGCTGAGCGAGGTGCGGCGGCTGGCCTCGCAGGGGCCGTGGGACACCGTGGTGGTCGACTGCGGTCCGACCGCTGAAACGCTGCGCTTGCTTTCGCTGCCGGAAGCCGTGTCGGGCTATTTGGGCCGGGTGTTCGGCAACCGGCGCGTCGCGGCTTCGGTGCGTCAGCTCGGCGCGCACCTCGACGCGCTGCGCGAACTGCTCACCGACCCGCGGGTGACGACCGTGCGGCTGGTGCTGACGCCGGAACGAGTGGTGGTCGCCGAGGCGCGGCGCACGCTGACTTCGCTGGCGCTGCGCGGCATCGCGGTCGACGGCCTGATCGCCAACCGGCTCATGCCCGCGCCCGGATTCTGGCGCGGTTCGGCGGCGAAGTGGCTGCGCACCCGGCGGGACCAGCAGGACGCGGTGCTGGCGGAACTGGCCGAGGCCGGCTTCGGCCCCGGCGAGCTGGCCCGCGTCGAGCACCGGGCGAGCGAACCCGTGGGCGCCGACGCGCTCACGGAACTGGCCCGCGAACTGTACGGCAGCCGGGATCCGTTGTCCGGCAACGGAAAACCGGTCACGCCGCTGCTGTCGGTGGCCGACGGCGAGGACGGCTTCCGGCTGCGGGTCGCGCTCCCGCTGAACCGGGATTCGGCGGTCGAGCTGGCCCGCGTCGGCGACGACCTGGCGATCACCGTGGACGGGTTCCGCCGCCTGGTCGCCCTGCCCGAGACGCTGCGCCCGTGCCGGATCACCGGCGCGGAATCCGACGCCGACGGCCTGGTGGTCAGCCTGGCCGGGAACCGGGAATCCGGATGAGCGAAGAACACAGCGACGACCACGAGGCGGGGTCGTTTTCCGACAGCCTGAAGCTGGCCGAGGAGATCCGGCTGCTGGTCGAGATGGTGATCGAACGAGCCGCGCCGTGGCTGGAAGGCGTCATGGCCGCCGGGCACGGTTCTCCGGAGGACGCGGGCGCGCCGGGCGCGTCCGGTGTGGAGGACAGCACTTCGGGATGCGGGTGGTGCCCGCTGTGTGCGATCGTCGCCGTCGTGCGCGGCGAGCGGCCGGAGTTCGTGGCCAAGGTTCTCGAACAGGCCGCCCAGCTCGTCGCGCTGCTGCGGGCGGTGCTCGCGGACCGGTGGGAGCCGGAGGAGGGCGTGCACATGCCCGGGTTCCGGCCCGCCGCGCACCCGCCCGCGACCGCGGCAGCGTCCTCGACGGAGCCGTCGTCGCGGGTCCAGCACATCGTCGTCCGCAAGCGCGCGGACTGGCAGCCGGAGCGGGAGAACTGATTGCTGACCGTAGGGGTGGACGTCGGCGGCACCAGCGTGCGCGCCGGCGTCGTGGACGAGCGCGGTTCGCTGCTCGACACGGCGCGCGTCGGGACGCCGAGCGAGGAGAACGCGCTCGAAGACGCCATCGCCGGGGTCGTCGAGACCCTGCGCAACCGGCACGACGTCGCCGCGGTCGGCCTTGCCGTGGCCGGTTTCGTGACCCGCGACCGCCGCTCGGTGATGTTCGCGCCGCATCTCGCCTGGCGCGACGCCCCGGTGGCGGACCGGATCGCGAAGCGCGTCGGCCTCTCGGTGACGCTGGAGCACGACGTCAATTCGGCGGTCGTCGCCGAACACCACTTCGGCGCCGCGCGCGGTGCGGGGGTGGCCGCGCTGGTCGCGCTGGGCACCGGAATCGGCGCGGGTTTGCTGCTGGACGGCGAGATTTACCGAGGAGCCCACGGGGTCGCGCCGGAACTCGGCCACCTCACGGTGGTGCGCGACGGCCGCGCGTGCCCGTGCGGCAAGTACGGCTGCTGGGAGCGCTACTGCAGCGGCACCGCACTGGCCGCGACCGCCGTCGAGCTGCTCGCCCGGTACCCCGGCCGGTCCACCGTGCTGTCCAGGGAAATCGCCGGCGACCCCGGTTCGGTCACCGGCCGCCGGGTGGCCCGCGCGGCCCGCGACGGCGACCCGATCGCCTTGCGCGCCATGGCGGAACTGGCGAAATGGCTGGGCGAGGGACTGGCGCTGGTGGCGGACGTCTTCGACCCGGAGATCATCGTGATCGGCGGCGGAGTGTCGGAGTCCGCGCCGCTGTTTCTGGACGAGGCCCGGGAGCACTACGCCGGTGCGATCACCGGCGCGCGGCACCGTCCGCTGGCGCGGATCCGCACGGCGCATCTCGGGGACGACACGGCGATCGTCGGGGCGGCAGCCCTGGCGATGGACACGTTGTGAGTGCTGATCACGGTTCCAACCGGGATTAACACTCGCGAGGTTCTGTGGAAGGCTGGGCCGGGTGACGCCGATGACCGCCAACCGCTTCGTGCGGTGTTCTTGCGGCAGGCAGCACTGGGGCGCGTTCGGCGCGGCCGGCTTGTTGTTGTGCGATCCCAGCCGCGGCGTGCTGTTGCAGCAGCGCGCGTCGTGGGTGCACAACGGCGGCACGTGGGCCTTGCCCGGCGGCGCGATCGAAGCCGGCGAGACCGTGCACGAGGCCGCTGCCCGGGAGGCGCGGGAAGAAGCCGCCATTCCCGCGTCCGCCTTCCGCGCGATGTCCGCGTCCGTGCTGGACCACGGCGAATGGCAGTACACGACCGTCCTCGGTCTGGCCGACAGCGCGCTGCAGGCCCGGGTCGCGAACGAGGAAAGCGCCGAGATGCGCTGGGTCCCGCCGGACGAGGTGGCCGCACTGGACCTCCACCGCGATTTCGCCGCCGCCTGGCCGGTCTTGCGCGAGCAGCTGGGCCGCGAACTCGTGCTGGTGGTCGACGCGGCGAACGTGATGGGCTCCCGCCCCGACGGCTGGTGGCGCGACCGCCACGGCGCCGCGGAACGCCTGCGCGACCAGCTGACCGAGGTGGGCGAACGCGGCCTGAGCGACGACGTGACGGGCATCGGCGCGGGCCCGGCGTGGTCCTGGTGGCCCCGGGTGGTGCTGGTCGTCGAGGGCAAGGCCAGGGGAGTGGAACCGATTCCCGGCGTCGAGGTCGTCGCGGCGGAGACGGACGGCGATTCGAAGATCGTCGAGGTGACCGCCGCCGCCCGCCGACGCCCGGACGACCACGTCGTGGTGGTGACGGCTGACCGCGAGTTGCGTGGCCGGGTCGGGGATCTCGGTGCGCGGGTGCTCGGGCCGGGGACTCTGCTGCGGGAGCTGGGTGGTTGAGCGGGTGTGGCGCGGTCTCGGTTGTTGTTGGGTAGGGCGTCGGGGGTCGCTTCCGTGGTGGCTGACCGCGAGTGGTNCGGGAGCTGGGTGGTTGAGCGGGTGTGGCGCGGTCTCGGTTGTTGTCGGGTAGGGCGTCGGGGGTCGCTTCCGTGGTGGCTGACCGCGAGTGGTGTGGTCGGGGGCTTGGTGCGTTGGTGCTCGGGCCGGGGAGCCTGCTGCGGGAGCTGGGCGGTTGAGCGGGTGTGGCGCGGTCTCGGTTGTTGTTGGGTAGGNGGCTTGGTGCGTTGGTGCTCGGGCCGGGGAGCCTGCTGCGGGAGCTGGGTGGTTGAGCGGGTGTGGCGCGGTCTCGGTTGTTGTCCGGTGGTTTTCGGGGGATCACCTCCGTAGCGGGGGATGGCCGGGCGTCGGGTGGTCGGGGATCTCGGCGCGCGCGTGTTCAGGCCGGGGACCGTGCTGCGGGAGCTGGGCCGTTGAGCGCCGCGCGGGCATGATCGCTCCGCGGTCAGGCGGCGGTATTCCGGGCGGAACGTGTCCTGGTGGCGACGGTTGCGCGCTCGGCCCGGGAACTCGGTTGCGGGAACTCGGCAGCAACCGCCGCGCAGTCGCCATCGCTTCGCCGCTCGGCAGCGTTTCCAGCCGATCGCGTTGTCGTGCTGGCGGTCGGCCGTGACCCTCGCGATCAGGTCAGCGACGCATCAGCGCTCCCCGGCCGCCGTCACACGGTCTTCACCGAACCCGCGTCCACGAGGTGGTCCGTCCCGGTGATGCTCGCAGCCAGCGGCGACGCCAGGTACGCGATCAACGTTTGCCACCTCACCCGGTTCGATCAGCCGTCCATTCAGCATTCCCGCACCGGCAGGCAGCGCGGCCAGCAAATCCTCGTGCGTCAACCCCATCGACGAAGCCAGCTCGGCACCGTAGCTGTCCGGGCCTTCCCACAGCGCGGTGCGCACCGGTCCGGGCGAGACCGTGTTGACCCGGACTCCCTGCGGCCCGAACTCCTCCGCCAATGCCTTACCGAACGCGGTCAGCGCGGCTTTCGCGGTGGTGTAAGCGATCGGGCCCGAATGCGGCATCCGCGCGCCATTCGAGGACACCGTGACGATCGCGCCCCGGCGTTCGACCAGATGCGGCAATGCGGCACGAGAAGCCCGGACCGCGGCGAGGAAATTCAGCTCCAGCAAGTCCGTCCACTGCCGATCCGCGAGCGACAGGAAACCACCGGCCTGCCCGCGGGCGCTGTCGCCGCCGCCGACGTTGTTCACCAGGACGTCCACCCCGCCGAACTCCGCGACGGCTTGGTCGATCACCCGCCCGGGGCCGTCGGGCGTGGAGAGGTCCGCCGCGATCGGCACCGCGCCGGTTTCCTTCAGTTCCGGGGTGATCGTCCGGGCCGCGGCCACCACGCGCATCCCTTCGCCGATCAGCGCGGACACCGTGGCCAGGCCGATTCCCCGGCTCGCTCCGGTGACTACCGCGGTCTTGTCAGCCAGCTGCAGGTCCATCGCAAAACCCCCAAAGTCGTGTCAAAGGTGATGCGGCTAAGCTAGCAGTTGCAACACCGATGTAGCAACTATGAACCGAGTGGCAACCATGACGTAAACTGGGCACCATGGAGAAACGGGCCCTGCGCGCGGACTCGGAACGGACGGCCCAGGCGATCCTCGAGGCGGCCGAACGGGTGCTCAGCGACAACCCGGCGGCGACGATGGAGCAGATCGCCGAGGCCGCCGGCGTCTCGCGGACGACTGTGCACCGCCGGTTCGCCAGCCGGGAGGCGCTGGTCGACGCCATGACTCTGTGGGCGACGCAGCAGTTCCACAACGCGCTCGCCAGCGTCCGGCCCGACGTCACGCCGCCGCTGGTCGCGCTCTACCAAGTGACCGCGAAGGTGCTGAGCGTCAAGCTCCGGTGGGGATTCGCGATGAACGCGCACCCGGCGGAAGAAGGCGTCCTGACCCCGGACGTGCTCGCCCAATGCGACGTCTTCTTCCGGCGGCTGGAGGAAAGCGGCGCGCTGCGACCCGGCGTCGACCTGGTCTGGGCGCGTCGCGTGTACTGCGCGCTCATCCACGAAGCAGCGCAGGACCAGGGCTCCGACGACCCGGACGCGCTGGCCACCCGCGTCGTCGACACCGTGCTCGGCGGGTTCGGCAAACCCGGCGTGACGATGGGCTAGAGGAGCCCGTCCCCGGCGAGTTCGGCGACGATCTTCGCGATCCGCCGCTCCCGGGTCTCGGCGCGTTTGGCCGAGGTGACGGCTTCAGTCCGTTCCCGTTGGGCGGTAAAGGAAAGCTTGTCGAACGCGGCCCGCGCGCCGGTCCGTTCCGCCAGCGCCGAACCCAGATCGTCCGGCATCTCGACGGTCCGCTCGGCGAGGTCGGCTTCGAGCGCGACCTCGACCGTGTCCCCGGCGGCGACCCCGGCCGCCGCCCGGTTCGCCGCGCTGAGCGGCAGCATGAACTCGCCGGAGTAGACCGCGACCGTGCTGCGGTAGGTGTGCGGGCCGACGGTCACCCGCACCTTCGGCCGCCGCCCCTGCCCGAGCGCCTCGACGACCTCGGCCGGGACCCGGAAACCGGTGGCGGTCTTGCCGTTGAGCTCGACCAGCGTGCTGAACGTATGCGACATCGCTGCCTCCTAGACCCAACGCAGCTAAGCGTGCGGGACGCCGTCGCGCATCTCGGTGACCAGCGCGGCGACCACGGCCTTCAATGATCCGTTGTACTGCTTCGCGACCGCCCGCTGCCGCTGATAGCTCGCGCCGACCCGGAGAATGTTCTCGACATCGCGCAGCTCGCGGACGCAGTCCAGCCGCTTGGCGACCGGTTCCAGCCGGTCCAGCAGCTCGGCGAGGTCTTCGGTGACGAGGCGTTCGCGACCGGCGGCGTCCAGGATGACGATCGCGTCGAGGCCGTAGCGGGCGGCGCGCCACTTGTTCTCCTGCACGTGCCACGGCGGCAGCACCGGCAGAGTTTCGCCCTTGTCGAGCCGGGCGCTGAAGTCGTCCACCAGGCACTGGGTGAGCGCCGAGATCGCGCCGACCTCCTGCAGCGTCGGCAGCCCGTCGCACACGCGCATCTCGACGGTGCCGAAATGCGGGGCCGGGCGGATGTCCCAGCGGATCTCCGAAAAATGGTCGATCACGCCGGTGGTGAACATGTCCTCGACGTAGCCTTCCAGCTCCGTCCATTCGCGGAACTGGAACGGCAGCCCGGCGGTCGGCAGCTGCTGGAACATCAGCGCCCGGTTCGAGGCGTATCCGGTGTCTTCGCCGGACCAGTACGGCGACGACGCGGACAGCGCCTGCAGATGCGGCGCGTAGCGCAGCAGCCCGTCGAGCACCGGCAGCACCTTGTCCCGGTGGTCGAGCCCGACGTGGACGTGCACGCCGTAGATCAGCATCTGCCTGCCCCACCACTGGGTGCGGTCGATCAGCTTGGCGTAGCGCTCCTGGTCGGTCACCTTCTGCCGGTACCACGAGGAAAACGGATGCGAGCCCGCGGAAAACAGCTCGACGCCCAGCGGGTCGGCGACCCGGTGCACCTCGTCGAGCGCCTCGGCGAGGTCGTGTTTCACCTCGCCGACCGTGCGGCAGACGCCGCTGACCACCTCGATCGTGTTGAGCAGCAGTTCCTGTTTGATCCGGGGATGCTCGGCGGCTCCGTCCGGGCGGACCGCGGCGAGCAGTTCCTCCGCGACCGACCGCAGTTCGCCGCTGCGCCGGTCCACCAGCGCGAGTTCCCATTCCGCGCCGACGGTGGAACGCCGGGACGCCCGGAAATCGATCCGCATGCCCGCCCGGTCAGACCTGGGCGCCGTTGCTGGGGTCCGCGCCCGGCGGCGGGCCCTGGCGCACGCGCAGCAGGAGCAGCGCGATGCCGGTGGCGAGCGAGAGGATGCCGAGCGGCGTGGCGAGCGCGGGGCCGACCCCNCGACCCCGATCAGGTTCGGCACGATCAGCAGCAGGAGCCCGACGACGAAGAACAGCAGCACGATGAACGCGCCCTTGCGCCAGCGCGGCAGCGGCGGCGGCTCCGGGGGCACGTAGTGCTCGTCGTCCTCGGCCGGGTCGCCGGAGAACATCGTGGTGTCCCAGTCGGTGCCGCCGGTGCGCCAGCCCTCCGGCGACGGCGGCGGGGGAGCGGCCGGGGCAGGCGGGTCCGCGGCGGGTTTCGGCTTGGCCTCGCCCGCTTCGGGTTCGGTTCCGGGGGACGCCTCGGGTCCGGCTGACGAGGAGCCGGAGAACGGGTCCTCGTCCAGGAACACGCCCACGCCCTCGGCCCGGAGGTCGGCCACGATCTCGGCGAACGTGGCGTCGACGTCCTCGGGTCCGTCCGCGCCTTTCCCCCGGTTCATCCGGCACCCACCTGTCCCGCCCGCAGCTGCCGGGCGAAGTCGACACTGCGGCTGAAGATCAGTTCCGCGTCGTGGTCCTGCGTCGCGACGTGGAAGCTGTTCTCCAGCACCACCTCGGTCACCTTCGTGCTCGAGATGCCGTCCAGGACGATCTGCGAGTTCTCGGGTTCGACGACGTGGTCGACCCGCGAGTGCAGCAGCAGCACCGGCTGCGTCACCTTCGGCAGGTCGGCCCGCACGATCTTCCACAGCCGGGCGAGGCTCGCCGCGGCCCGCACCGGGGTGCGCGGATAGGCCAGTTCGACCTCGCCGGGCTTCGCGATGTCGTTGCCGATCGCGCGGATCGAGGGGACCACCCGCGACAGCAGCGGCAGCACCTTGGCGTCCAGGCCGAGCCGCGTGACCGACGGGTTGACCAGCACGATGCCGGAGATGTCCGCGCCGAACTCCTCGGCGAGGCGGAGGGCGAGCGTGCCGCCCATCGACATCCCGCCGACGAACACCTGGTCGCAGTCCGCGCGCAGCGCCAGCAGCGCCTCGCGGACTGTGGCGTACCAGTCCTGCCAGGTCGTCCGGTTCGCCTCGCGCCAGTGCGTGCCGTGGCCGGGAAGCAGCGGGCAGCGCACCGCGAAGCCCTCGGCGGCCAGGTGCCCGCCCCAGGCGCGCATGCCGTCGGGCGTCGCGGTGAATCCGTGGCAGAGCAGGAAGCCGGCCCCGGAGGAACCCGGGTGGGAGAACGGTTCCGCGCCGGCGAGCACGCCCATCACGAACGCCCTTCCGAATCGAAGCGGTGGAGTCTCCCCATGCTCTCACGCCGAAGCCGGGTTGTGGGGCCTACTCCGGAAGCGGGGGCCCTTCCGGTCCCGCTGTGAGATCGGTCGCTGCCGCCGGGTGACCGCCCGCTCTCGCGTTGTGCGGGCCGGTGCTTGTTCCGTACGCTGACCTGCCGGGGCCCGCGCGGGCAGGAAAGGACTGGAACCCGGTGCTGTACTGGCTGATGAAGTGGGTGTTCATCGGGCCGCTGCTGAAGACGCTGTGGCCCACCAAAGTCGTCGGTGCCGAAAACATCCCCGAGACGGGTGGCGCCATCCTCGCGGGCAACCACCTCGCGGTCGCGGATTCGTTCTTCATGCCGTTGCGGGTCAAGCGCAAGGTCACCTTCCCGGCGAAGTCGGAGTACTTCACCGAGCCCGGGTTCAAGGGCCTGCTCAAGAAGTGGTTCTTCACCGGCGTCGGCCAGTTCCCCATCGACCGCTCCGGCGGCAACGCCGCGCAGGCCGCGCTCGACACCGCGACCCGGCTGGTCAAGGACGGGCACCTGCTCGGCATCTACCCCGAGGGCACCCGCTCCCCGGACGGGCGGCTGTACAAGGGCAAGACCGGCGTCGCCCGGATCGCGCTCGAATCGCGCGGCGTGGTGGTCCCGGTGGCGATGGTCGGCACCGACAAGGTCAATCCGATCGGTTCCAAGATGTGGTGGCCGCGGCGGCTTGAGGTGCGCTTTGGCAAGCCGCTCGACTTCTCCCGGTACGAGGGATTGGCCGGCGACCGGTTCATCGAACGGTCCATCACCGACGAGATCATGTACGCGCTGATGGAGCTGTCCGGCCAGGAGTACGTGGACATTTACGCGGCCAAGGCCAAGGAGCTGCTCGCCGCCGAGGCGGCCGGAGTGGAGCCCGCGGTGCCGGCTCAGCCGCGGGCTCTGGACGCCGATCGGGTGCCGGAGACAAAGGCCGGCTAAGGCCCCACTAGAGTTCCCCGGTGCGTTTTTTCTACGACACCGAGTTTATCGAGGACGGCGTGACGATTGACCTGGTGTCGATCGGTGTCGTTGACGAGCGCGGGCGCGAGTTCTACGCCGTGTCCACTGACTTCGACCCCGGGCGGGCCGGGGCTTGGGTCCGGGAGAATGTCCTGCCCAAACTGCCGTCTCCGGCGGATCCGGCTTGGCGGAGCCGGGAGCGGATCCGGGCGGACCTGCTGGAGTTCTTCGGGAAGCCGCCCGGGGGGATCGAGCTGTGGGCCTGGTTCGCGGCTTACGACCATGTGGCGTTGGCGCAGTTGTGGGGGCCGATGCCCGCGTTGCCTCGGCAGTTGCCTCGGTTCACCCGGGATCTCCGTCAGCGGTGGGAGGACGCCGGGAAGCCCAAGTTGCCTGCTGCGCCTGGGGATCAGCATGACGCGTTGGCGGATGCTCGGCATAACTTGCAGCGGTGGGGGGTTATCGAGGAGGCTTTTCGGCGGCGGTGACGGGGGCGGCTCGTCGCCTGGGGGCGACCTTGCGCCCGGTCGCTTGCGTGGGGCACCCCGAAGCTGATGGTGCGCATTTGGGGCTTCGGATCGGGGTGCGGGGGTGGTGTGGGTGCCTGGTGGGGCGGGTGCACTGGCTGCGGGTGGGGGTGGTGGCGGCGATGGGCGGAGTGGTCCGTGAGGGGGTCTCGCGCCTCCGGTTGAGGGTCGTGAGGGAGACCCTGAGGGAATCAGAGTTCGTGCGGGTTCCCCTCACGGACAGCGGGTCAGCGGCGGCGGGTGCGGACGGCGGCGGCCAGGGTGTCCAGCAGGTCGTCGGTGGTGTCCCAGTCCATGCAGGCGTCGGTGATCGACTGGCCGTAGGTCAGGTCCGCCGGGCGGCCCAGCACCAGGTCCTGGCGTCCGGCGACCAGGTTGCTTTCCAGCATGAGGCCCGCGATTCCGCGTTCTCCCGCAGCGATCCGGCCGGCCAGGTCGCGGACGACTTCCGCCTGGCGGACGTGGTCCTTGGCGCTGTTGCCGTGGCTCGCGTCGACCACCACTCGTTCCGGGAGGCCGGACTTCGCCAGGCGGGCGAGGGTTTCCCCGACCGAGGCCGGGTCGTAGTTCGGGCCCGCGGAGCTGCCGCGCAGGATGACGTGGCAGTCCGGGTTTCCGGAGGTCGTCACCAGGGCGGCCAGGCCGTCCATGGTGATGCCGGGGAAGACGTGCGAGGCGGCGGCGGCGCGGGTCGCGTCCACGGCTACCTGGATGTCGCCTTCGGTCGAGTTCTTGATGCCGACCGGCATGGACAGGGCGCTGCACAGTTGCCGGTGGACCTGGCTGGCCGCGGTGCGGGCGCCGATCGAGCCCCAGGTGACGATGTCGGAGATGAACTGCGGGGTGATCGGGTCGAGGAATTCGCAGCCGACCGGGAGGCCCAGTTCGGAGACGTCCAGGAGCAGTTTCCGGGCCAGGCGCAGGCCCTTGTTGACGGCGAAGGTGCCGTCCAGGCCGGGATCGTTGATCAGGCCTTTCCAGCCCAGCGTCGTGCGCGGCTTTTCGAAGTACACCCGCATCACGAGGTGCAGGTCTTCGCGCAGAGTCTCAGCCTTGGCGGCCAGGCGGCGGGCGTAGTCGAGAGCGGCTTCGGGGTCGTGGACCGAGCACGGGCCGACGATCACGGCCAGGCGGTCGTCGCGGCCGTCGAGGACGTCGACGGTTTCCGTGCGGCCGTTTTCCACCACTTTCGCGACCGCGGCGTCCGCGGGATGGTCTTCGCGCAACAGCGCGGGCGAGATGAGGGGACTGACCGACGTCGTGCGGCGGTTGTCCAGCGTGCTCGCGTCGGCGGGGGCGGCGACGAGGCGGGTGCTCATGAGCGGGTGGTTCCTTCCTGGTGGACACCGACCCGCGGGGGATTCGCCGAGCCGGTTCGAGATCCGGCTCGGGGTGGAGGTCAGCGCAGGTTCACGCCGCCGTGCCCACCCGGGGCCGGCTTCGTAAACCAGAAATAGCGCTGCACGCCGCCACGGTAACACACCCTCGAACCGTCCCGATCCGGACCGGATTGGCAGGTGGTCCGCCCTGCACCGATCCAGATCCGAGCCGCTACGCTGTCCGCGGACTGTGACTGCACTCTCCCTGCGAGGAAAGACGGAGGCAACAGATGCGTGTCGGTGTGCTGACGGGGGGCGGCGACTGCCCCGGCCTGAACGCGGTCATCCGCGCGGTGGTCCGCAAGGGCGTCGAGGTGCACGGCTGGGAGTTCGTCGGCTTCCGCAACGGCTGGCAGGGNTGGCAGGGCCCGCTGACCGGCGACAGCCGGCCGCTCGGCCTCGCCGACGTCGAGGACATCCTCACCCGCGGGGGCACCATCCTGCGGTCGTCGCGGACGAACCCGTACCAGGTCGACGGCGGCGTCGACCAGATCCGCAAGGTGCTCGCCGACCAGGGCGTGGACGCGCTGGTCGCGATCGGCGGCGAGGACACCCTCGGCGTCGCCAAGCGGCTGACCGACGACGGCATCGGCGTCGTCGGCGTGCCCAAGACGATCGACAACGACCTCGGGGCCACCGACTACACGTTCGGCTTCGACACCGCGGTCTCCATCGCCACCGAGGCGATCGACCGGCTGCACACCACGGCCGAATCGCACCACCGGGCGCTGGTCATCGAGGTCATGGGACGGCACGCGGGCTGGATCGCGCTGCACTCCGGCCTCGCCGGCGGCGCGAGCGTGATCCTGGTTCCGGAGCGCCAGTTCTCCGTCGACCAGGTGGTGCAGTGGGTCGAGCGCCGCTTCGAAAAGGAGTACGCGCCGATCATCGTCGTGGCCGAGGGCGCGCTGCCCGAGGGCGGCGAGGAGAAGCTGCTGACCGGTGAGAAGGACGCCTTCGGGCACGTCCGGCTCGGCGGTATCGGCAACTGGCTGGCCGACGAGATCTCCGAGCGCACCGGCAAGGAATCGCGGGCGGTCGTGCTCGGCCACGTCCAGCGCGGCGGCACCCCGACCGCCTACGACCGGGTTCTCGCGACGCGCTTCGGCCTGCACGCGGTGGACGCGGTCGCCGACGGCGACTTCGGCGTGATGGTGGCGCTCAAGGGCACCGACATCGTGCGCGTGAAGCTGTCCGAGGCGACGGCCGAACTGAAGACCGTTCCGCTGGAGCGGTACCAGGAAGCCGAAGTCTTCTTCGGCTGAGGCTCTCCTGTGGTGGGGGCAACCCCACCACAGTGCCGGGGGCGCGCGGTATTCCGTGCGCCCCCGGCTTTTTTCTACCCTCGGCTCGTGCGAATCTTTCTGGCGGGCTTGACGATGCTCTCGGTGACCGCGGCCCCTCCTTCCACTGTGGACGGTGTCTGGCGGACCGACGGCTACGGGCAGCTGGTCCAGGTGTCCGGCGGCAAGTTGACGACCTACGACGTGACCAAGGCCAGTTGCCTGCCCGGCACTCTTTCCGGAACTGGCGACGGCACGACGTTTTCCACGAACGAAGGCTCGGTCGTCACCGTCCGGGCGGGCAGGATGAGTTTCGACGACAACCTCGGCGCGCGGTCGTTGCGTCGGGTGCCGGGGGGTCTGCCGTCCGCGTGCCAGGCTTCGGGAGCGGACGTGTTCGACGTCTTCTGGCGCACCTTTGCCGAGAACTATCCCTTCTTCGGCGCGAAAGGCGTCGACTGGAAGTCCGAAGGGGACGCTGCCCGCCGCGAGGCCGCCGCACATCCGGAACGGCTCTTCGACATCCTTTGTGGACTGATCCGTCCGCTGCACGACGCTCATGCCGGCCTGCTCGCGGCGGGCCGGCACTGCTCTTTTCCGCGACCAGGCACTCCGGAGCTGAACACGACTGTCCCGCGCGCGATCGCCGTAGCCGACGCGAATCTCGGCGCGCCGATCAAGCGGTGGGCATCCGGAGCCATCGCCTACGCGGACCTGCCGGAGGGCCGCGGATACCTGCGGATCAGCGGATTCCACGACTACGCCGGCACTTTCGCTGCCAGCAGCAAGGTCCTGGCGAAAGCGCTGGACGAAATCTTCACCGCCGACCGGGTGCACACGCTGCGCGGCCTGATCCTCGACCTGCGCGTCAACGGCGGCGGGGACGACCCGCTCGGCCTGCAAGTCGCCGCCCGGTTGACCGGCGTCCCGCATTTCGCCTACGCCAAACGCGCGCGCAACGACCCGGACGACCCGACCCGGTTCACCGTGCCGCAACCGTTCTTCGTCCGACCTGCCGCAGCGCCGCGCTACACCGGCCCGCTGACGGTCCTGACCGGCAGCCTGGACGTCTCAGCGGGGGAGACCTTCCTGCAAGCACTGCTGAACCGGCATCCGCGGCCGGTCCTGATCGGACAGTCCACTCAGGGCGCCTTCTCGGACCTGCTGGAGCGGACGCTGCCGAAGCCGGGCTGGACGGTGGCGTTGCCGAACGAGGAGTACCTCGACTCCCGCGGCCGCGCCTACGACGGCACCGGCATCGGCCCGGACCTCCGGGTCCCGGTTTTCGCCCCGGACGACCTCGCCGCCGGAAGAGACCCGGCGCTGGCCGCAGCCCGCCGGTAAGGTGAGCGCATGGGGTCGGTCAAGCAGTTCCAGGTCACTTTCGATTGCGCGGAACCCGAGCGCGTCGCCCGCTTCTGGTGCGAGGCGCTGGGGTACGTCGTGCCGCCGCCGCCGGAAGGGTTCGCCGACTGGGCCGAGTTCGACCGTTCGCTGCCTGCCGAGCACCAGGGCGCGGCGTCCGCCTGCGTCGATCCGAACGGGGTCGGTCCGCGGCTGTACTTCCAGCGCGTGCCCGAAGGCCGCGTGGTGAAGAACCGCGTGCACCTCGACGTGCGCGTGGGCACCGGTCTGGTGGGCGAGGAACGGCTGGCGGCGCTGAAGGCCGAGGCCGAACGGCTGACGGCGTTGGGGGCGTCGGTGGTGCAGGTGCTGGTCGCGGACGAGGTGAACGAGTCCTGCATCCCGATGCGGGACGTCGAAGGCAACGAGTTCTGCCTGGACTGAGGAAGCCGCCGTGCCGGTGAAGGCCACGGCACGGCGGCCGCCGGTTCAGGAAACCGAAACGTTGGCCGGAGCGGTGAACGCGCCGCCCGACACCTGGTAGAACTGCGTCACGGTGAGACTGCCGCCCGCCGGGACGCTGTTCTGGCCGGTGATCACGACGTGCCCGGTGGAGGCGGACGCGGTGCCCGGGTTCGTCATCGACAGCGACTCGTTCGAGGGCAGGTCGAACGACAGCGTCCAGCCGTTCGCCGCCGACGAACCGCCGTTGGTGATCGTGAAGTGCGCGAAGGCGCCGAACCCGTAGTCGTAGTCCGTGGTGAACTTCGCGGTCAGCTTGCCCACCGGGGCCGTCGTGACGGTCCAGGTGAACGGAGCCTGCGCGGTCGCCCCGGCGGAATCGGTGGCCGTCACGGTGACGTCGCTGGTGCCCGCGGCGCTCGGCGTGCCGGTGACGGAGCCGGTCTTGCCGTCGATGGCCAGCCCGGCCGGGAGGCCGTCCGCCGAGTAGGTGTAGGGCGAGGTGCCGCCGGAGGCTGTGACCTTCAGCGAAACCGCCTTGCCCACCACGCTGTTCTGGGTGCCCGGGTTGCTGACGCTCAGCTTGCCGTTGGTGCCGCCGCCGGGGGTGAGGCCGGTGACGCCGTGCGGGGTGCCGAGGCCGGTCGGGCCGTCCCAGCCGGTGCCCGCGTTGCAGATCACGGTGCCGCAGCTGCCGTTGCTGCCCGAGGTGACGTCGTTGAAGTCGCCGGTGTGCGCGTACGGGTACGACGCGGCGTTGTCGCCGTCCTTCGGCGTGCCCGCGAGTGCCCAGATGCCGGCGACGATCGGGGTGGCGAGGCTGGTGCCGCCGTACTGCGACTGCTGGCCGTTGACGTAGATCGTGATGCCGCTGTTGGGATCCGCGTCGGCTGAAATGTCCGAAGTGGCCCGATTGTCGCACGCGGTGCTGATCCCGTTCTGGAACGCGGGCTTGCTGAACTTGCTCGAACAGCCGCTGCCCGCCTTGTTCCAGGCGGTTTCGGAGTAGCCGCCGCCGGACGCGGTCAGCGTGGTGCCGCCGACCGCGACCACCTCGGGCGAGGTCGCCGGGTATTCGGCCTGGGCACCGCTTTCGCTGCCCCAGTCGCCGGTGGCGCCGAGGATGGCGACGCCCGGGTGGTTGTAGTGCTGCTCGGCGTCTGAGGGGATCGCGCTTTCATGGTCGGCGTAGCTGTTCGACACGATCTTCGCGCCGAGCCGGACCGCGCTGTCGACCGCCGCCGCGAGGTCGCTGTCCTCGTTGCTGTTGCCCTCCACCAGCAGGATCTTGCAGTCCGGGCAGAGCGCGCTGACCGCGTCGACGTCGATGGCCATCTCGGTCGCCCAGCCGGAGTCGGTCTTGGACGGAAGCGTGCTCGTGCCGTCCTGGCCGACCACAGTCAGGCAGCCGTTCGCCTTGGTGCAGGAGCCCAGGTTCCAGTGCGACCGGTAGTCGTTCAGGTCCTTCTCGATGCCCGGATCGTCGAAGGCGTCGACGATCGCGACGGTGGTGCCGCCGCTCTTCATCCCGGCGACGCCGTAGGCCTTCTGCAGGTCGGCCGGGCTCATCGCGCTGGCCGGGCGGGCTCCGGACGAAACCAGTTGCACGGCCTGGCATTTCGCGTAACCGGCGGGCGCGTTGGCACACGACGCCGGGCTCAGCTGGGGTCCGGCGTCCGCGGCCGGGGCCGAGATCGCCGCCACCCCCGCTCCGAGAGCGAGCGCGGCACCGGCGGCGGCCAGCCGTCTCAAGGTCATTCCTGCACGCATCATCGCGTCCTTCCTCGTACGCCGCTGCCCGGAAGACGGGCGAAAAGCGGTGCCGCCATTGGATTTCACCGAGGCGGTGCGGAACCAGGAACAACCGGCACAACCGGCCGTTGTGCCGGGAGGAGGAACCCGACCTTCGGAGGATGGCCGCCCGTCCCCGGGCGAGCGACCATGGACCGGCGGGAGGTGCGGGACATGCCGGACGGCGCGACGGAAACGTTCGACCGGACGCTGGTCCGGTTGCGCCGGGCGGCCGGGCTGACCCAGGAACAACTGGCGCAGCGCTGCGGGCTGAGCACGCGCGGCGTGGGGAATCTCGAACGCGGGCAACGGCATCCGCGGCGAGTCACCGTGCAGCTGCTCGCCGACGGTCTCGCGCTGCCCGAGGACAGCCGGGCGGAACTGCTCGCAGCCGCCCGGCGCGGCAGGCGACAGCCGCCGGACCACCCCGTCCCGCCGCCTCGGCCGGCACCGGACCTCATCGGCCGCACCGAGGAACACGCCTTGCTGGACAAGCACATTTCCGGCACAGGCAGGCCGTTTCTGGTCTTCGCGGGACAAACCGGAATCGGCAAGACCCGGCTGCTCGCCGAAGCCGCGACGCTGGCCGAAGCGCGGGGAACGGCGGTGCTCTCGACGGCGTGCTCCCGGTATGGCGGAGAGCCGTACGCGCCGCTCTCCGAAGCGTTCGCGCGGCACGTTTCCGAGCATCCCGCCGGAGGTGGTCTGGCGTTCCTGCTTCCCGAACAGCGCACCGCCGAACCGGCTCCTGCCCGCTGGCTGATGTTCGCCGAAGCAGCGCGGTTTCTCGACACGCTGGCGCGGCGCCGTGGCGTGCTCGTGATCCTGGACGACCTGCAATGGGCCGGTCCGGACGGACTGGCGCTGCTGGCTTCGCTGGTCCAGGACGTCCGGCCGGACCGCGTCCGCTTCCTCGCCGCCTACCGCGACACCGAAATCGCCGCGGCCGAGCCGTTGGCCGACACGCTGCTCGATTTGTACCGGAAAGGTTTGCTGACACAGCATTCGCTGGCCCCGCTGGCGGACGACGACGCGACGACGCTGTTGCACCACAGTGCCGGAACCGAGGTCGGGCAGTCCGCCCGCGACCGGGTGCTCCGGCTCGCCGGCGGACTCCCGTTGTTCCTGGTCCAACTGGGGCACGTACTGGGCAGATCCGGCAAACCGCCCGCGGAACTGCCGTGGGGGCTCGCACACGCGGTGCGGCGGCAGGTCGGTTCGCTGCCCGAACGCACGGCCGAAGTGCTCACCCTGCTGGCAGTGGGGCAGCAGCGGATGGACCCGGACGTCCTGGCCGCGGCTGCCGGGCTGGATCCGGCCGAATTGTCCGAAGTGCTGGCTCCCGCGCACACCGCGCGGCTGCTGGACGAGAACGCCGAGGGTGTCCGGCTCACGCATGAACTGGTCGCCGAGGTAGTGAACGCGGACCTGCCGCCGAGCCGTCGGCATGTGCTGCACCGCAGGCTCGCCGAGGCATTGGGCGGCGCGGCGGCGGCCTACCACTACACGCACGCACAGGACACCGAACGCGCCGCGCAGACCTTGCGGCACGCAGCGGAAAAAGCCAGCAGGCAAGCCGCGCACGACACGGCCGCCCAGCACCTGGGTGCGTTGGCCGACCTGCTGGACCGCACCGGTTCCCA
Organism: Amycolatopsis sp. M39; assembly: GCF_001651785.1. Lineage (NCBI taxonomy): Bacteria > Bacillati > Actinomycetota > Actinomycetes > Pseudonocardiales > Pseudonocardiaceae > Amycolatopsis > Amycolatopsis sp. M39. The sequence continues at coordinate 21,698 of NZ_LWSF01000042.1, read as the reverse complement.
GGCCGCGGTCGCCGAAGCCGCCGAAGCCTGGGCGGACGCGCTCGCCGCCGCCGGTCGGTACGACGCCGCGCTCGCCGCCGCCGAACGGGCGCTTTTGGTGTACCGCAAGGAAGGCGACGAGGAACGGCAACGTCTCGTGATCGCGAGGATCGGCTACCTGCACTACCAACGCGGTACTCCGCGCGAGGGCTTGGCCCGGATCGCTCCGACGCTGACCGAGGACCGGCCCGGCGGATCGGCCGTACGGCTACGGCTGGCTCGCGCCGCGAATCTCTACCAGAGCACGCGCTACCGAGAATCCGTCGAGGTCTCCACGGCCGCGATCGTCGCGGCAGGTTCGGCGGGAGACGAGCATGGCCTAGCGGGCGGACACCTGCGCCGCGGACTCGCGCTGCGCCTGCTCGGCCGCAACGAGGAAGCGCTGGCGGATCTGCACACCGCCGCGGCCACCGCGGAGCTGTGCGGCGACCGGGAGATCGTCGTCCGCGCGCTGACCGGGGTCGCCGTGCTGCACCACTACCGCGGCGAACTGGCCCGGGCCGACCGCCAGTTCGCGCGAATCCTCCGGCTGGCCGAAGAACTCGGCGACCGGGAATTGCTCAGCCGATCGGTCTGCAACGTCGGCGCGAGCGCGATCTACGTCGGCCGCTGGGGCGACGCCCNCGACGCCCGACGGCGGTTCAGCCAGGCACTGGAACTGGCCGGACACGGCCGCTCGCCCATGTGCGGCGCGATGGCCCTCATCGGGCGCGGCGGCCTGCGGTCAGCTTGCGGCCGCTACGACGCGGCAGCCGACGACCTGGCCCAAGTGATCCGACTGGGCCAGGAAAGCGACAATGCCGACATTATCTGCAACGCGTCCGCCCAGCTGGCGGAGAACGACGTGCGCGCGGGCCGCCCTGAGCGAGGAGTACGGAGGTTGCTGCCTTTGCTCGCGCTGCGAGGGGAACGGAGCTGGCAGATGACCGACGCCTTGCCGTTCCTCGCCGAAGCGCAACTGGCCGCCGGTGACCCGGTTGCCGCCGGGGAGACCGCTGCGGAGGCTGTCGCGTGTACTGAGCATATCGACCACATCCTGGCCCGCACGGATGCTTTCCGGGTGCAGGGGCTGGCTTTTCTCCGGTGCGGGATCCTTTCCTCGGCGGAGGAGAGTATGGCGGAGGCGCGTTCGTTGGCGGAACGGATGGCTTCGCCTTATCTGCTCGCACGGGTCAGTGCGGCGCACGCCGAGCTGTCGGACCGCCTCGGGGACTCTGTGGCCGCGGCTCGGGAGCGGGAGCGGGCGGAGGAGTTGTTCACGGCTTTGCGGCGGGATGCCTTGGCGGAGGAGTGATCCGTCCGTGCGGGGAACCCCGGGGGAAGCAGATTTCCCCGCACGGACGTCGGTGGGAGCGAATGCCCACTGTGGTCAGTCAGATCCGAGCCAGTTCGTCGAGCACCCCAGCAGCTTTCGCGATGTCCTCAGTCAACGGCCGATCCTCCAGCCGCTCGTCCAGCACCCCCGCCGCAGCCGCGAACGCCGCCCGCACCGGCAGATCCACCAGCTCCGCCCTCCGGATCCGCAACGCCCGTACCGCCGCCACCAGTTCGCAAGCCAGCACCTGCCGATAAGCCGCCGCAGCCGCGGCAGCTGCCCGGGCGGCCTGGGTCGAGAAGCTCGCGTGGTCCTCGATCCCACGCGACACCACCGCAGTCCCGAGCGTCGCGGGCAACGCCGCCTGCCGCAGTTCGGTCAGCGCGTCGTGCGCCACGTACTCCAGGATCATCACCCCGGAACTCCCCGGCGGCCCGACCGCGAGGAACGGCCGCAAGCCGGTGAATTCCGGTTCCACCAAGTCCCCCAACCGGGCCACGGACAGCTCCGCGACCTGATGCACCGTCGCGCGGGCTTGGTCGAGTGCAGTCGAGACATACGCGGTGTGGAAGTGCGCGTGGTGGTACGCGTCGCCGTGCACCGTGGAGATCATCGGATTTTCCGTACTGGCATTGATCTCCACGGCGAGCACGTCACGCAGATAGTGGATCGCGTCCAACGCGGGACCCTGCACCTGAGGAAAAGCGCGCAGCCCGAAGGGATCCTGAAGCCGACGCCCCGGCTTGGGCGTGCCGTGCATGCCCAACAGCCGACGCATCTCGGCTGCGCACGCCACCTGTCCGGCGTGCGGACGCGCTTCGTGCACAGGCGTCGCGTACGCCTCGGGGTTGCCGTCGAGAGCCACGTACGTGAGCGCGGCGACGGCGTGGCTCGCGCGGGTGAGCGTGTCCAGGCTCATCGCGGCGAGAGTCGCTTCGGCGAGCGTCGCGGCGTTGCTGCTCATGAACGCCAACGCGTCGCCCGCGTGCACCGGAACCGGTGGCACCGCGCCGATCGCCCAATCGCGTTCCCCAGCCAACGCGAGCGCGGTTTCCGCGAGAGGAGCGAGGTCTCCGGTGCCGATCGCGCCCAGCCGGTGCACCACGGGCAGTGCTCCGGTGCGCACGGCTTCGGCGAGCGCACCGATCAGTTCCGGGCTGATTCCGGACCGGCCGGCCAGCAGCTGGTTGAGCCGGATCAGCAGCATCGCGCGGATCTGGCCGTCCGGCAGCAGTTCGCCGCTGCCGCCGGCGTGGCTGCGCAGCAGGCGAAGGCCGTGTTCGGCGGGCTCGTCCACCGCGTCGTCCTTGTTCGCGCCGACGCCGGTGGTGCGGCCGTAGACCACTCGCCGGGTGCTCAGGTCCTCGGCCAGCTTCCACGAGTGCTCGGCGGCGCGCAGCGCGGCGATGGACACGTCGATCGCCAGCGGGCCTTCGGTGTGTGCCGCCGTGACCACGTCGGCACACCGCAGGGTCCGGCCGTCCACTCGGATCACGGCGTGCTCCTCACTCGGTTTCGTCGAGCCGCTGTTCGAGCGCGTCGAGCCGGTTCGCCCAGAACTGCCGGTAGGGCGCGAGCCACGCGTCCACTTCGGCCAGCGGCTCGGCACGCAGCCGGTAACAGCGGCGCTGCGCGGACACCCGCACGCTCACCAGCCCGGCCTCGCGCAGGACGCGCAGGTGCTTGGACACGGCGGGCTGGCTGAGCCGCAGTTCGGCCACCAGTTCGCCGACCGACCGCTCGCCCTCCAGCAGCAGGTCGAGCAGCGCGCGGCGGCGGGGTTCGGCCAGCACGTCGAAGGTCTGCATCACCCCGGAAATCTGCCTCGCGGCGCATATGCCTGTCAAGGAATGCGCGTACCGCCGAATGTCCGTTTTATGGTCTAAACCATTGACCTGGTGGTCTAGTCCACTTACGGTGCCTTTGTCCCTGCCGTTGCCAGTTCGTCACCGACGGTGACTCCTGAAGGGAGCAACGATGCTTCGCTTGCGCAGAACACGCCTGCTGGCTTTGGCGACCGCGGCGTTCGCCGCCGCGGCCGCGCTCGTCCCCGCCGCGTCGACGGCCGCGCCCGCGAGAACCGAGGCCGCGTCCGGCAAGGTGGTCGGCTACTTCACCGACTGGGGCATCTACGACCGCGACTACCACGTGAAGAACGTCGAAACGTCCGGGTCGGCGAACAAGCTCACGCACCTCAACTTCGCCTTCGGCAACGTCGCGAACGGCGGCTGCGCGATCGGCGACGCGTGGGCCGACTACCAGAAAACCTACGACGCGGCGGGCAGCGTCGACGGCGTCGCCGACACCTGGGACCAGCCGCTCGCGGGCAGTTTCAACCAGCTCAAGAAGCTGAAGGCCAAGCACCCCGGGCTGAAGATCATCTGGTCGTTCGGCGGCTGGACCTGGTCCGGCGGCTTCGGCCAGGCCGCGAAGAACCCGGAAGCCTTCGCGAATTCCTGCTACAACCTGGTCAACGACAAGCGCTGGGCCGGGCTGTTCGACGGCATCGACCTCGACTGGGAGTACCCGAACGCTTGTGGTCTCACGTGTGACACGAGCGGTCCCGACGCGTTGAAGAAGCTGCTCGCGGCAGTCCGGGCGAAGTTCGGCTCGTCGAAGCTCGTCACCGCCGCGATCACCGCCGACGGCAGCGACGGCGGCAAGCTCGACGTCGCCGATTACGCGGGTGCCGCGCAGTACGTCGACTGGTACAACGTGATGACGTACGACTTCTTCGGCGGCTGGGCCGCGCAGGGCCCGACCGCGCCGCACTCGCCGCTGACGTCGTACAACGGCCTGCCGACGCAGGGCTTCTATTCGGACGCGGCCATCCAGAAGCTCAAGAGCAAGGGCGTCCCGGCGTCGAAGCTGCTGCTGGGCATCGGTTTCTACGGCCGCGGCTGGACCGGCGTCACGCAGAGCGCGCCGGGCGGCACCGCGACCGGACCGGCCCCTGGCAAGTACGAGCCGGGCATCGAGGACTACAAGATCCTGAAGACCAGCTGCCCGGCGACCGGAACCGTCGCGGGCACCGCGTACGCCAAATGCGGTTCGAACTGGTGGAGCTACGACACCCCGTCGACCATCGCGGGCAAGACCTCCTACGCGAGGTCCCAGGGTCTCGGCGGCACCTTCTTCTGGGAGTTGTCCGGCGACACCTCGAACGGCGAGCTGATCACGGCACTCGCCAAGTAAGCCCGCTCGACGCAGCCGGGGCGCCGGTTCTGTCGGCGCCCCGGTTTATCGTGCTGCGGGTGAAGTTCAGCGGATTCGGGGAGCACGCCGTCGAGTTCTACGACGGGCTGCTCGCGGACAACACCAAGGCCTACTGGGACGACCACGTGGCGATCTACAAGGAGCACGTCCGGGCTCCGATGGAGGCGCTGCTGGCCGAACTGGAGCCGGAGTTCGGCGCGGGCTTCGGGGAGGCGAAGGTGTTCCGGCCCTATCGCGACGTCCGGTTCGCCAAGGACAAGACGCCGTACAAGACCCACTGCGGCGGCGTGATCGAGTCCGGCCGCGGCGGGGGAGCCTATTACGTCGAGGTCGGCCCGGCCGGGCTGCGCGTCGGCGGCGGCTGCTTCCACCTGGCCCCGGACCAGCTGGCCCGGTACCGCACGGCGGTCGACACCGAACTGCACGGGCCCGCGCTGGAGAAGATCCTGGCGAGCCTGTGCAAGGCGGGCTGGGAAATTCTCGGCGACCGGCTGAAGTCCAAACCGCGCGGGTTCGCCGAGGACCATCCGCGCCTCGACCTGCTGCGGCACCGCTCGGTGTACGCCGTACGCGGCTGGGAGCCGGACGACTTCCTGCACGAGCGCGAGGCGCTGGACCGAGTCCGGAAATCGTGGCGCCAGCTGCGGAAGTTCAACGAGTGGGCACGCGACCGCGTGGGGGCGAGCGAGCAGCCGTGCCGCTGATCCGGGCATCCCCCGCGCGGGTGGTTCCGGACCGGCGGGGAGGCGGCGGCGCCCAGCGCTCGCCGGTGCCCGGACTGAATCCTTCCCGCGATCTCCGGCCGGAGTTTCGGGATCGGTACAGACGCGAGCGGCCCGAGCGACTAGGCTCTCCGGACGTGAGCCGACGCGCGAAGATCGTTTGTACATTGGGTCCCGCGACCTCCACCCCGGAGAAGATGCGGGCACTCGTCGACGCCGGGATGGACGTCGCGAGGATGAACTTCAGCCACGGCAGCCACAGCGACCACAAGCAGGTCTACGACCTGGTCCGGTCCGCGGCCGCCGAAAGTGGCCGGGCGGTGGGGATCCTCGCCGACCTGCAGGGACCGAAGATCCGGCTGGGCACGTTCGCCAGCGGATCGGCGGAGTGGCGCACCGGCGACGTCGTCCGGATCACCGTCGAGGACGTCGCGGGCACCCACGACCGGGTCTCGACCACCTACCAGGGACTCGCCAGGGACGCCAAGCCGGGCGACCGGCTGCTGGTCGACGACGGCAAGGTCGGCCTGGTGGTCAAGGACGTCGAGGGCCCGGACGTCGTGTGCGAGGTGACCGAGGGCGGCCCGGTCAGCAACAACAAGGGCGTGTCGCTGCCCGGGATGGACGTCTCGGTGCCCGCGCTGTCCGGCAAGGACATCGAGGACCTGGAGTTCGCGCTGCAGCTGGGCGTCGACTTCATCGCACTGTCCTTCGTGCGCTCGCCCGCCGACATCGACCTCGTGCACCAGGTGATGGACCGCGTAGGCAAGGGACGGCTGCCGGTCGTCGCGAAGATCGAGAAGCCCGAGGCGGTCTACAACCTCGAGGCCATCGTGCTGGCCTTCGACGCGGTGATGGTCGCCCGCGGCGACCTCGGCGTCGAGCTGCCGCTTGAGCAGGTCCCGCTGGTGCAGAAGCGCGCCATCCAGATCTGCCGCGAGAACGCGAAGCCGGTCATCGTCGCCACGCAGATGCTGGAGTCGATGATCAGCAACTCCCGCCCGACCCGCGCCGAGGCCTCCGACGTCGCCAACGCGGTCCTCGACGGCGCGGACGCGGTGATGCTGTCCGGCGAGACGAGCGTCGGCCGGTACCCGATCGAGACGGTCCAGACCATGGGCCGGATCGTCGAGGCCGTCGAGACGGATTCGCCGGTCGTGCCGCCGCTGTCGCACGTGCCGCGCACCAAGCGGGGCGTGATCTCCTACGCCGCCCGCGACATCGGCGAGCGGCTCAACGCCAAGGCGCTGGTCGCGTTCACCCAGTCCGGGGACACCGTGCGCCGCCTCGCGCGGCTGCACACGCGGCTGCCGCTGATGGCGTTCACGCCGGAGCAGAGCGTCCGCAGCCAGCTGGCGCTGACCTGGGGCACCACGACGCAGATCGTGCCGAGGGTGGACTCCACCGACCAGATGATCCAGCAGGTCGACCACGCGATGCTCGAAATGGGCAAGTACCAGCGCGGCGACCTCGTGGTGATCGTCGCGGGCTCGCCGCCCGGGACCGTCGGGTCGACCAACCTGATCCACGTCCACCGGCTCGGTGAAGACGACCACGCATAAGGGACCTGCCGGAACCCGGTTGCAGAGGCTTCGCCTTCCTCCCCTCCGCCACCCTCAACGGAGGCGCTGCGCGCCACTGTAAATTTTCGGCATGACTGAGATGGCCAGGGAAGCCGCCACCGAACTCGACACGAGCCCCGGTGGCGGCGGGCAGCCGGTGCTGGACAAGCTCGTCGCGCTGCTCGACCTGGAGAAGATCGAAGAGAACATCTACCGCGGCGTCTCGCCCGCCCACTCGTCGGTGCGGGTGTTCGGCGGGCAGGTCGCCGGGCAGGCGCTCGTCGCGGCGGGCCGGACCGTTCCGGAGGAGCGGCGGGTCCATTCGCTGCACGCCTACTTCATCCGCGGCGGCGACCCGAGCGTCCCGATCGTGTACGAAGTGGACCGCATCCGCGACGGCCGCTCGTTCACCACCCGGCGCGTCGTCGCCGTCCAGCACGGCAAGGCGATTTTCTCCCTGTCCGCGTCCTTCCAGAAGGACGAGCCGGGCATCGACCACGCCGAGACGATGCCGGCCGGCGTGCCCGATCCCGAATCGCTGCCGACCTTCCCCGAGCTGACCGCGGGCTACGGCCTGCGCTTCAGCGAGATCCCGCGGCCGATCGACATCCGCTACGTCGGCGAGCCGCCGTGGGTCACCCGCACCACCGGCGAACGCCCGGCGCACCACCGCGTCTGGATGCGGGCCGACGGCGCACTGGCCGACAACCAGCTGCTGCACGTCTGCGTGCTCACCTACGCTTCGGACATGACGCTGCTTGACTCGGTGCTCGCACGGCACGGCGTGTACTGGGACGTCGACAAGGTGCTCGGCGCGAGCCTCGACCACGCGCTCTGGTTCCACCGTCCCTTCCGGGCTGACGAGTGGTTCCTCTACGACAGCACGTCGCCGAGCGCTTCGGGTGCCCGCGGGCTCGCCACCGGACGGTTTTTCACCCGCGACGGCCTGCATGTCGCCACCGTGGTCCAAGAAGGACTGCTGCGGGTCCGATAAGGACCGACGACCACTCAGCGTGGCTGTCCGCAGAGGAAAACACCGAAAACTGCCACGCGGGCGTGGCGGAATTGCGCGGGGAAACACGTTTGGGTAATACCCGCGAGGTGAAGGAAGGTGCCCGGGGCCGGTCGGGGGGCGGCCCCGGACACCACGTCATCCGGTTTTCGCGGTAGTCGCGAATGGCCCCGGACGGCCGTCGTCTACGCTGCTCAGGGCGGTCGGCGCGGCTGGATCCGCGTCTCGGCCCGCAGGATGCCAGAGTACAAGCGCACTCTGCATAATGCAGGTCGGAACGAGGTCTCGGCGACTTCCCGGAGCGCCCGCCGGAATTCGCCGGTGTGATTACTCCACTGACAAGTCGATCACCTGGTTAGATATGCAGTGCGGGCAACAATACGGACCGGAGGTGCTGCCGTGGCGAGAGGCCAGGGACCGACCGTTCGCCGCCGGCGCCTCGCGAGCGAGCTGCGGAGGCTGCGCGAAGCCGCCGATCTGACCATCGACGAGGTCGGCGAAAAGCTGGAGTGCTCGGCGTCCAAAGTGAGCCGCATCGAGACCGGCCACGTCGGCGTCACCCCGCGCGACGCGAGGGACATGCTCGCGCTGTACGGCATCACCGGCGACGAGCAGGAGGCGCTCGTCCAGCTGGCGCGCGAAGCGCGCAAACGCGGCTGGTGGCACGCGTACAACGAAGTCTTCACCGGCACCTTCGTCGGCCTCGAAGCCGACGCGAGCTCGCTGCGCGCGTTCCAGGCGCTGCTGGTTCCGGGCTTGCTGCAGACCGAGCGCTACGCGTTCTCGGTGATCCGCGCGCTGCGCCCGGACGCCGAAGAGTCCGAGACCCGCCGCCGGGTCGCCGCGCGGATGGCGCGCCAGCAGCTGCTGGCCGACGACCCGCCGGTCGAGTACTGGGCGGTGATCGACGAGGCGGTGCTGCACCGCGTGGTCGACAGCCCCGAGGTGATGGCCGAGCAGCTGTACCGGATCACCGCGATGGCGGAAAAGCCGAACGTGACCGTCCAGGTGGTGCCGTTCGGAGCCGGGGCGCACCCCGGCATGGAGGGACCGTTCCTCATCATGGGCTTCCCCGAGCAGGCCGATCCCGACGTGGTCTACGTCGACGACAGCACTTCCAGCGGCCTGTACCTCGAACAGCCCGACGACGTCCGGCGCTACGCGCTGATGTTCGACCATCTGCGCGCAGCAGCGCTGAAACCGGACGATTCGGTGGCGCTGATCACCGACGCGGCCGGCCGGTTCGCCGAACAGGCCGCCGTGGTTCAGAAACCGAGGAACACCGACCCGAGACAGTGAGGATGTGGGGACCATGATGGCCGACCTTTCCGGTGCCCAGTGGCGCAAGAGCAGCTACAGCGGCGGCGGCAACGACTGCGTCGAGGTCGCCTTCGTCGCAGGCGGCGCCGCGGTGCGCGATTCCAAAGACCCGGAAGGCGGAGCGTTCCGCCTGCCCGCCGCCGGTTGGCAGGCGCTGCTGGACGCGGTGCGCGGCCAGGGGCAGGCTTGATCCGTTCGCCCGGCTGATCGCGGCACGGAGACCCCTTACCCCGCTCGACCTGGACTTCCCTAGTCGAAAGCGCGGGTAAGGGGTCTTTTCGCGTCCGGGTGTAGGCGATCACCTGATGCCCGGGGCGGTCCCTCAGCACGAAAGTGGACGTCGTCAAGGAACGACCACTCGCTGGGGAGAACACGATGAGCGACTACCACTGGGACGCCACCCGCGCCGAGGTCGACTACCGGATGGCCGAACTGCGCCGCGCCGCCCGCCACGCGCGCATGAGCCGGGGCAACCGGGTCGTGCGCTGGGTGCGCGCGCACCGCATCACGAACGTCGAGGTGCCCCGCCAGGAAAGGCGCACGGCGACGGTGCCGGAGGCCAGGGCGCGACATAGCGCATGAGCCCCGGGACCGGGTCGGGGACGGTAAGGGGGCCGGGCGGGGCGGCTGAGCCGGAACCGGGTTTCCGGGGCGGCCGCTCCGCCCGCCGGATCTTGTTCGGCTTCGTCCGGGGCCGGATCTGGCTCCGCTTCGCTGCCTTGCTTGCCCGGCCGGGTCCTGGGCGAGTGCCGCCCGCCGGTTCTTGTTCGGCTTCGTCCGGGGCCGGATCTGGAGCCGCGCCGCTGCCCGGCCGGGTCCTGGGCGAGTGCCGCCCGCCGGTTCTTGTTCGGCTTCGTCCGGGGGGCGGGTCTGGCTCCGCTTCGCTGCCTTGCCTGCCCGATCGGATCCTGGGCGAGTGCCGCCTGCCGGATCTTGTCCGGCTTCGCCCGGCGGGACGGGGAACCGGACCGCTCGCCGCCGGTTCGGGACCGGGACCGCTTCGCTCGCCGAGCAGGGACCCGATCCCGCATCGCCCGCGCGAGGTGCTCCTCCGCCGCGACTGCCCCCATGCCGCATCGGGTGCGTCTCGCGCGCCGAATGGGGCATGGGGTGCGTCCCGATCGGACGCGCCACCGCGAGCCATCCGGCTCCCTTCCCGCCGGAAGCTCGCTGCGGTCCCCGCGCCCATCAGACCGGGACCACCCGGAAAAGCCGGTCCCCGGAGAGCCCGCACCGGTCGCCTGAAGGGTCCTTCGTCCGCCGGTCGGACGGAGATCACCGGCCGCCACGGCGAAATCCATGTCGGAACTGTCGGGGGTGTAGGTGAGAATGCATCTCGTGCCTCGTCTCGGTTCTGGTATTCCGCTCGTCGCCCGCACACAGGAGATGCGGCGGCTGCGCGCGGCCTTCGCGCGCGCTGAACGCGGAGAAGCAGGTGCGGTGCTGATCGCGGGTGATGCCGGGGTCGGCAAGACCCGCCTGCTCACCGCGCTCGGGGAGCACGTCACGGGCTGCGGCGGGCTCGTGCTCACCGGCCGGTGCATCGACGTGCGCGACGGCGGTCTGCCCTACCTGCCCTTCGCCGAGGCGCTGGCTCCGTTCGGGTCGTCGGCCGATCCCGCGGTGTCGGCCGCGGTGCGGGCGCGGTCCGCGCTCGGGATGCTGCTGCCGCAAGGCGGCGAACCGCAGCCCGCGGCCACCGGCGACCACGGGCAGGTTTCGGAAGGGGAACGCGAGGGCTTCCGCCGGGTGCGGCCCGAGCAGGACCTCGGCCAGCTCCAGCTGTTCGACGCGGTGCTGGGGGTGCTGACCGAGGTCGGCCAGGAGCAGCCGGTGGTCGTCCTGCTCGAAGACCTGCACTGGGCGGATTCCTCCACCCGCAACCTGCTGTCCTTCCTGCTCAGCCGCCTGCGCGCGCAGCGGCTGCTGGTCGTCGGCAGCTACCGCGAGGAGGACGTCCACCGCAGGCATCCGCTGCGCGGCCTGCTGTCCGAGCTGGTCCGGCTGAACACCGTGGAACAGCTCACGCTCGCGCCGTTCGGACCGGCTGACGCGCGGGCGTTCGTCGCGGCGCTGGCCGAGGAACCGCTGTCGCCGGACGTGGTCGCGGACATCGCCGAACGGTCCGAGGGCAATCCGTTCTTCGTCGAGGAACTCCTCGCCACCGGCGCCGACTGTCAGGATCTCCCCGCCGGGCTCGCCGAAGTCCTCCTCGCCCGGCTCGAACGCTTCCCCGCGGAGACGCGCCGGGTGCTGCGGGTCATCTCGGTGGCGAACGAGTCGGTGTCGCATGCCGCGCTCGCGCAAGTGGCGGGGATCGGCGACTTGGAGTTGGACGAGGCGCTGCGGGAAGCCGTGCAGCACCACGTCCTGGTCATCGAGAGCGGTTTCTACACCTTCCGGCACGCTCTTCTGCAGGAAGCGGTCTATGGCGATCTGCTGCCCGGCGAGCGCACGCGGATGCACGCGGGGTACGCCGCGCGGATTCAGTCGATGCCGCAGGGTCGCGGCCACGACGCGAAGCTCGCCTTCCACAGTCTGGAAAGCCGGGACTTCGACACTGCCCTGTCCGCGTTGCTGCGTGCCGCGAACGAAGCGGAAAAGCTTGGCGCGCCGGGCGCCGCGCTGCGGCATATCGAGCAGGCACAGTCCATTTGGGACGCGGTGGCCCCGGAGAACCGTCCGGAAGGCATTAGCGAACTGAAGCTGCTCAGCGAGGCGTCGTACTTCGCCGGGACGTCGGGCGAGCCGGAGCGCGCGGTGGCGTACGCGCGGTCAGCGACCGAAGCTCTCAAACCGGACGCGTCGCCAGAACACGCGGCGAAGGTGTGGCGTCGGCTGGCGGAAACGCTGCTCACCTTGGAAGGCACGTTCGACGAGGCGGTTCAGGCGATCGAGCGGGCCTGGGAGCTGGTCGCGGATCGGGAGCCGAGCGGGGCGCGGGCCTGGGTGCTGGCTTCGCGGGCCGGGTTCCAGCGGCTGCTCGATCAGCCGGACGAGGCGCTGGCCAGTGCGCACACCGCGGTCGCTGACGCGCGCGCTGTCGGGGCGGTAGGTGCTGAGGCGTCGGCGCTGGTCACGCTGGGCACGTTGGCCGACGGCGCAGGTGATCCGGTCGAGGCTCGTCAGCGGTTGTGCGAGGCCGAGGGCAAGGCGCACAACGCCGGTGCCTTGAACGTCGAGATTCGGGCGATGTACTTCCTCGCCCTCAGCTACGACGACCAGGCGGAGATGGATCTAGCGCTCGCTCACGCCGCGCGCGGGGTCGAGAGAGCCGAGGCGGTCGGGCTTACCTGGAGCGCGTACGGGCTGGAGTTGCGCGCTCGGCTCCTTTATCTGCGGTACCTCAGCGGAGATTGGCCGAAGGAGGACGCTGCGGGGCGCGCCCGGCGGGGGGTGTCCAGTGCGGTCGCCGCGCGGATTCTGGCCAACTGGGTGCTGTTCCTGGTGGGACGCGGGCGGTTCGCGGACGCGGCCAAGGCGTTGCCGGGGCTTCGGCAGCAGTGGACGGCGGATCTGCAGATCGCCTTGTCGGCGGGCGACGCTGCGATCGAGCTGGCTGCTTGGCGTGGCGAACACGCCGAGGCACTGCGGATTACCGACGAAGTGGTGTCTTGGCTGGAGAAGGTCGAGACCGCGCTGCTCGGCGGGATCCGGATTGTGGCGCTGGCGATTCCGTCGGCGGCGGCGTTGGCCGCGGAGGCCCGGGCCAAGGGGGATCTGGCCGCGGCCGACGCGTTTGTGGCTGCTGGGCGGCGGCTTCTGGAGCATGGGCGGCGTTGCGCTGCCGAAGGGCACCCCCGGTCAGGGTCTATGGGGCCGGAGGGGCGGGCTTGGCTGGCCCGGATGGAGGCTGCCGCGTCCGGGCTGGAGGGTCCGGCTGATCCTGAGCTGTGGGGTGCGGCGGCCGGGGCTTATTCGTATGGGGCGGTTTACGAACAGGCTGTGTGCCGGTGGCGCCAGGGGGAGGCGTTGCTGGCCGCTGGACGGCCGGGGGCGGCGGAAGCCCTGGAGGCGGCGCATTCGGTGGCGGTGAAGCTGGACGCTGTTCCGTTGCGGGATGCGGTGCGGGATGTGGCGCGCCGGGCTCGGGTCGAGTTGTCCGGGGTCGAGGCGGTTCCCGTTGCTCGGCCGCAGGTGAATCCGCTGACGGACCGGGAGCGGGATGTGCTGGAGCGGGTCGCGCTGGGGCGGACCAATCGGCAGGTGGGGGAGGAGTTGTACATCAGCGAGAAGACGGTGAGTGTGCATCTTTCCCGGGTGATGGCGAAGCTGGGGGCCAGCCGGCGGGCTGAGGCTGTGGCGATCGCTTACGAGCGGGGGTTGCTTACTGCTCCGGAGTGAGCGGCTCGTCGCTCTGGGGGCGACATCGCGCCCGGGTGGTTGCGTGGGGCACCCCGAAGCTTGATTGTGCTGACGGGCGGCGGGTGCTTGTCAAGGCGGGAAAGATGCCTTGACAAGCACCCGCCGCCCGCAGGGAGGCTTCGTATCGGGGTGCGGGGGAGGGGCTGGGTGCCTCGACTGCTGGGTGCATCGGCCGCGGTGGGCGCATCCCGGCGGGGCGCGGGGCGGGACCGTCGAGGGTCGTGAGGGGAACCCTGAGGGAATCAGCGGCTGTGTGGGTGGCCCTCACGACCAGCTCAGCGGCCGGGGAGGTGGCGCAGGAGTTTCATGCTCAGCGTCATGAAGCGGGCCCACAACGAGCCCGGCACTCCCTTGGGCGGGCGCAAGGCCAGGCCGCGCTGTAGGGCGATCGACTGCGGTTCCGTGTACTTCAGCAGACCCTCAGAACCATTCCGTCGCCCGGCACCGGATTCCTTCATGCCGCCCATGGGGACGCCGACTGTGCCGAACGTTGCCGCGTAGCCCTCGTTGACGTTGACCGTGCCTGCCTTCAGGCGTGCGCCTACTTCCCAGCCCGCACGGCCGTTTCGGGTCCATACGCTGGCGTTCAGGCCGAACGGGGTGTCGTTTGCGCGCTCGATCGCGTCAGTGATGTCGCTGAATCCGTAGATCGACACCACTGGGCCGAAGGTTTCCGAGGCGAACGGGGTCATTCCTGGCCGCACGTCCGTGAGCACGGTTGGTTCGTAGAACAGCGGGCCGAGGTCTGGTCGGGGGCGTCCGCCGGTCAGTACGCGAGCGCCTTTCGCCCGGGCGTCTTCCACGTGCGCGGTCACGGTTTCCAGTTGGCTCGTCGACGTCAGCGAACCCATTCCGGCGTGGTAGTCCAGTGCGCCGCCCAGGCGCACTGCTGCTGTCCTGGCCACGAACTCTCGGGTGAACTCCTCGCGGATGCTGTCGTGCACATAGATCCGCTCCACCGAAACGCACAGCTGGCCCGCGGACGAGAAGCACGCGGTGACGGCGCCGGCGGCGGTCTTGGCGATGTCCGCGTCCGGCAGGACGATCATGGGGTTCTTGCCGCCCAGTTCGAGCGAATAGCTGGTGAGTCGCTGGGCGATGCGGCCTGCCAGGTCCTTGCCGGTCGGGGTGGAGCCGGTGAAGCACAGGTAGTCGCATTCTTCCAGCAGGGCGTCGCCGATTCGGGAACCTCGGCCCAGCACGATGCGCCACAGGCCGGAGGGCAGACCTGCCTCTTCCGCCAGTTCCTGCAGCCACAGCGCGGACAGCGCGGTCTGGTTGTCCGGTTTCTGCACGACTGCGTTCCCGGCGGCGAGGGCGGGGAAGACGTCCATCGCGGTCAGGGCCAGCGGGTAGTTCCAGGGAGAGATGATTCCGACGACGCCTTTGGGGTGCCGCAGTTCGCCTGCTCGCGTCAGGACCGGGATCACGCCGGGCGCGCGGCGCGGGGAGAGGATTTTCGCGCTGTGCTTGCCGTAGTAAGCCGCGACCAGCACGGTGGCGCTGACCTCGTCGAACGCGTCGATCCGGGCCTTGCCCGCCTCGACCTGGACCAGATCGAGGACTTCCGCTTGGCGAGCGAGCACCAGGTCGTGCAGTCGCATGAGGAATTGCTGACGCCGGGTCGCCGGCAGCGCTGCCCACTCGCGTTGTGCGTCGCGGGCGGAGGCGAAAGCGGCGCGCACTTCGGCGTCGTCGGCCTGGGGGAGAGAGGTGATCGGCTGGCCGGTGAAAGGCGCGGTCATCTGCACCGGTGCGTTGTCGGCACCGCCGGTCGCGCGGGCCGCGAGTGCGGCCGCGCGGGACGCGGACGGGGCGCCTGCTACGCCGCCGACGGTTGCGGGCAGGGGCTGGCCGGTGAGGTTCGCCGGGGTCGTACTCGTCATCGAGCGCACCTTCTTCCGTGCGGGGCCGGGTGTTACCGACGAGTACACCATACCGGCGGTATGGACACTAGTCGCCCGAGTACAGCAGCACGGCGATCCGCTTCCACTCCTCCAGCAGCTGACGGCGCCGACGCGGGTCGCCGCCCAGCTCGGCGTCCAGGGCGAGGCCCCGGGTGAGGTTCACGGTGAGCCAGAACAGCATCTCGGCACGCTCTTTCGGCAGGTCGCCGGCGACCTCGCTGATGTGCTCCAGCGTCGCCCGGCCCAGCGCGCGGTCGACCGGCCGGATCGCGGCGCGCAGTTCCGGGTCAGTGCGGGCGGCGACCCACAGCTCGGTGACCGCGGTGGACAGCGTGCCTGAATAGCCCTCCCACAGCAGGTCGATCGCCGCTGCGACGCCGGACGCGCCGCCCGGCAGCGAACCGAGCGAGGCGGCGAGCTGGGTGCGCAGCTTCGTGGTGAGGTGCTCGACCGCGGCTGCCATCAGCTCCGCCTTCGTGGCGAAGTAGTGCTGCACCGCGCCCTTCGAGACTCCCGCGCGGGTGCAGATCTCCTGCACCGACGCCCGCGAGTACCCGATGTCGACCAGGCAGTCGATCGTCGCGTCCAGCAGGGCGGTGCGCGTCTGCTCGCGGCGTTCGGCCTGGGTGCGGTGTCCCCGGGCGACCTCGGTCATCGCGGCTCCTGCTTTACCTACCGGACGGATGGGATGTACATTCCGGCTAGAACTTACCTGCCAAGCGTCATGTTTTCCAGTTCGCGGGAGGCCCAGCCGTGCCGTTGCAGACCCAGAAGAGCTCGTGGAGCAGCACCGAACTCGAAGACCTCCGGGAGCTCGCCCGGTCGTTCCTGCAGAAGGAATTCGTGCCGAACCAGGAGCGCTGGGCGGCGGAGAAGAAGCTCGACCGGGAAATCTGGACCAAGGCGGGCGAACTCGGCCTGCTGTGCCTGTCGATCCCGGAGGAGTACGGCGGGGGCGGCGGCACCTTCGCGCACGAAGCCGTGCTGTACGAGGAGCAGGCCCGCGCCGGGGACAGTGCGTGGGGCGTCACTGTCCACAGTGGAATCGTCGCGCACTACATCCTGGCGTACGCGTCGGAGGAGCGCAAGCGCGAGTGGCTGCCGAAGATGGCCACCGGCGAGATGGTCGGCGCGGTCGCGATGACCGAGCCGGGCACTGGTTCAGACCTTCAGAACATCAAGACGCGCGCGGTCCGAGACGGCGACCACTACGTGATCAACGGCGCGAAAACGTTCATCACCAACGGTTTCCACTCCGACCTCGTCGTGGTCGCGTGCAAGACCGACCCGGACGCCGGCGCGCAGGGCGTCTCGCTGATCGTGGTCGAGACCGACACCCCGGGCTTCCGCCGCGGCCGCGTGCTCGACAAGGTCGGGCTCAAGGGGCAGGACACCGCCGAGCTGTTCTTCGACGACGTCCGCGTGCCCGCGGCGAACCTGCTCGGCGACGCCGAGGGCCAGGGCTTCGTCCAGCTGATGCTGCAGCTGCCGCAGGAACGGCTGATCATCGCGGTGACCGCGGTGGCCGGTCTGGAAGCCGCGGTGAACCTGACCATCGACTACACCAAGGAGCGCACGGCGTTCGGCCGCCCGATCTTCACCTTCCAGAACACGAAGTTCAAGCTCGCCGAGGCGGCGACGGAAGCCGCGGTGTCGCGCGCGTTCCTCGACCAGTGCATCGAACGGCACCTGCGCGGCGAACTCGACGTGCAGGGCGCGGCGATGGCGAAACTGTGGACCACCGAGCGGGTGAACAAGGTCGTGGACGACTGCCTGCAGCTGTTCGGCGGCTACGGCTACATGACCGAGTACCCGATCGCGCGGGCCTGGGCGGACGTGCGGATCTCGCGGATCTTCGGCGGCACCAGCGAGATCATGAAGGAAATCATCTCCCGCACGCTCTGAACTCGTTGCTGCGAAAGGATTCCCCGTGAAGCAAGGTCCGCTCGCCGGGCTGCGGGTGGTGGAGCTGGCCGGGCTCGCGCCTGCTCCGTTCGCCTGCATGGTCCTGGCCGACCTCGGCGCCGACGTGATCCGCGTCGACCGCGCCACCCCGGGCTCCGACGTGCTCGGCATCCCGAACGACCCGCTCGCCCGCGGCAGGCGCTCCGTCGGGGTGAACACGAAAACGCCCGAGGGCGTCGAGTTGGTGCTGAAGCTGGCCGAACGCGCCGACGTGCTGATCGAAGGCTTCCGGCCGGGCGTCGCGGAACGGATGGGCATCGGCCCGGAGCAGGTGCACGCACGCAACCCGCGGCTCGTCTACGGCCGGATGACCGGCTGGGGCCAGGACGGTCCGCTCGCGTCGGCGGCCGGGCACGACATCAACTACATCGGCGTGGCCGGCGCGCTCGACCCGATCGGCCGGGCAGGCGAACGCCCGGTGCCGCCGCTCAACCTGGTCGGCGACTTCGGCGGAGGCGGCCTGATGCTCGCCATGGGCGTGCTGGCCGCGCTGCACGAGCGCACGACGTCCGGGCGCGGCCAGGTCGTGGACGCGTCGATGGTGGAAGGCGCGGCGCTGCTGACCACGAGCCTGCACGGGATGCGCGCGGCGGGCGTGTGGCCGGGGGAACGCGGCGAGAACCTCCTCGACGGCGGAGCCCCGTTCTACGACACCTACGAGACCGCGGACGGCAAGTACGTCGCCATCGGCGCGATCGAGATGCGGTTCTGGGCCGACCTGGTCAAGGTGCTCGGGCTGGAGAACGAAGACCTGCCGGCGCACGTCGACCCGAGCCAGTGGCCGCGGCTGCGCGAGATCCTGGCCGGCGCGGTCGGCCGGTTCACGCGCGACGAACTGGTCGCGCGGGCGGAAGGCACCGACGCGTGCCTCACCGCGGTGCTGTCGCCGTGGGAAGCCGCCGAGCATCCGCAGAACGCGGCGCGCGGGACGTTCGTGGACATCGGCGGCACGGTGCAGCCCGCTCCGGCGCCGCGGTTCGACCGGACGCCCGCGGCCACGCCGGAAGCACCGCACGAGAAGGGCTCGGACACCGCGGAGGTGCTGGCGGAGCTGGGGTACGACAGCGAGGGCGTGGCGGGGTTGAGGGAGGCGGGTGTCGTGAGTGCTGATCACGGTTAGAACCGCGATCAACACTCACGAGGGCAGATCGGACCGGATCACCGAGTAAAGGATGTGATCGCGCCACTGCCCGTCGCGGAAGTCGAACCCGCGCAGGACGCCCTCGCGGGTGAACCCGGCCTTCTCCAGCGAACGCTGCCCGGCCCGGTTGCCGACCTCGGTGCTGGCCTCGACGCGGTTGAACTGCGTGTGCGCGAACAGGTAGCGCGCGAGCTGCCGCTGCGCCTGCGCGCCGAGGCCGTGCCCGCGCGCCTCCGGCAGCAGGACCATGCCGATGTTCCAGCAGTAGGTGTGCGGGCCGGTCCGCGTGCGATGCCACGACACGAGCCCGAGCGGGCGTTCGCCGAGCGTGGGGACGAGCATGCCGTTGTCGGTGGTCAGCATGCCGTTTTCGCGCCAGAGCCGCCGGACGTAGCCGGGGTCGTGCCAGCCGAACCACTGGTGCTCGCCGACCGTCTCCGGGTCGTTGGTCAGGGCCTCCAGCAGACCGAGGTCGGACTCGCGCACCGGGCGGAGAGTCACTGGGCCGTCGTCCATCGCCGGAGCGTACCGGGGGCGGCCTCCTGGCCCGGCTCACCCGATGGTGACCAGGGTCACCCGGCCGTGAGCTTTCTGGCTGGATCGGGGCCTGCGACGGGCCAATCCGGCGTGCCGTCACTACAGTGGGAGCCGACTCTGCCGAGGCGGGGCCGGCGCCGGTCCGGGCGCCGGGGGAGCGGAGGGGAACGAAACCATGTCGAGCGGCCTGAAGAAGATCGTCGTCGTCGGAGTGGTCGCGCTCGTGCTGTTCTTCCTGATCACGCAGCCCACCAACTCCGCGGCCTTCGTGCACCGCGTGCTCGGCTGGCTCAAGGACGGCGCCGAAGCGATCGTCACCTTCTTCAAGAGCCTCTTCGCCTGACCCCGGTTTCCCCTCGCCGGACCGCTTTCGAGCGCCGTCCGGCCAACTAGTCACGCTTTGTCACCGGATCCCGGGATTCGGGCACTTCGCTCGACCATCCGGGTGGATTGGCCCGTGAAACCGCCTGGTCACGGAATTTCCGGGGTCCGGGGTATGGCGGAGAAAGCGGGTGCCGCCCTACGGTGCTCACATTGCGTGATCAGCCGGTTCTCCGATCCCCCGGGAACCGGGTCACGGCGGGTTTTCGGCCCGGTCACGCGTGGGGAGCCAATCGTGGACGCGCAACGGGGCAGGCGATCGCAATGCCTGCCCGTCGGGGACCGATGAGGAGGCAGGGATGACCGGAGATCCCGGAGTGGACGCGTTGATCCGGCAGTGGTCGGCCGAGCGCGAGAAGACCCCTGAGGAGCAGGAGGTCGACCGCATCGCCTCGGCCTGGCTGGCCGACGCGCCGGCCGCTCCGCCCGGCATCCCCGGCCAGCGCGCCCGGTCCGGACCCGCCCGCTGGGCCCCGGTCGAGGCCGCCGACCCCGGCTACCTCGACGCGATGCGCGCCCGGCTGCCGGAGGTCCCGGAAGACCTGCTCGTCGCCGCCGCGGGCTGGTGGCAGATGGTCGGCGACGTCGCCGAAGCGCAGCAGTGGTGGGACGCCGGGATCAGCCCGCTGGACCAGCGTGCCCTCGACTACCGGGCGGCCGGTCTCGCGCCGTCCGACCTCGCTCGGCGGCTCGGCCCGATGACGGTGCTGCAGCATCTCCGCCGGGGCAGCGCGCCCGCGTGGTGCGTCGCGCGCTTGGCGCGGCAGCAGAAGCCTGCCTGATCGTTCGTCCCGCGCGGCTCGCGCGGGAAGAAGCCTGGTTGACAGCTGTGGTGCCTGGCCGGCGAATCGGCCAGGCACCACGGCGAAGCGCCCGTCGCGGTGCGGCGGAAGGCATTTCTTGATCGGGAGTGCCCGAAGCCGCATGCGGCGGACGTTCTCTTCGGCGGTGCCGCCACCCCATCAGCGGTCGAAGCGCTTGGCGCGGCCGGTCGGCGAACCGCGCCGGAGGCCGCTTCGATCACACCCGCCTCGGCCTGGGGCTGGCGGTGTTTGTGCGGCGTCAACCGTCCACCTGACGGAACCGGACTACCCGGCCGGGTGAACCGGCGTGGCGGGGACCATGGCGATGCGTGCGTAACGCTAACCTGCGCGGGCTCGTTGTGTGTTGCGAACCCCAAGCCATGCTGGAGGACCGGAGTTTCGTGCCCGCCACCGGACAGACCCCCGACACCGCGCGGACCGGGGACGAGACCGCGGCTCCCGCTGCCGCCCCCTCGCCCGCCCGTCGCGGTCATGGCGCCGCGCTCGCGGTGCGGCTCGCCGTCGTCGTCGCGGTGCTCGCGGTCGCGGGCGGCGGGGTCTGGATCGTCACCAGGGCGGCCGCCCCGGAGGCCAGCCCGACCACGACGGACATCCCGGCGCTGAGCGTCAAGGCGGTCGACGTCAAACCCGGTTCGATCGCGCCGGTCAACGCCGTCGCCGCGGGCGGGGCGGCGGACCAGGGCACCGCACCGCAGTCGGCGCGCCCGACCGGCGGCGACCCGCTGCAGGCCTGGGCGGACAAGGTCGCGCCGGTCACCGGCATCCCGGCGAGGGCGGTGCGCGCGTACGGCAACGCGGAACTCGCGATGCGCGAGGTCGACCGCGGCTGCCACATCTCCTGGGCGACGCTCGCCGGCATCGGCCGCATCGAGTCCAACCACGGCCAGTACGGCGGAGCGGTCCTCGGCGCGGACGGCCGCCCGTCGAAGCCGATCATCGGCGTGCCGCTCGACGGCTCCTCCGGAGTCCGCGCGATCGGCGACACCGACGGCGGCCAGCTCGACGGAGACCCGGTCGCCGACCGCGCGGTCGGCCCGATGCAGTTCATTCCGGGCACCTGGCGGAAATGGGCGTCGGACGCCACCGGCGACGGCCGCGCCGATCCGCAGCAGATCGACGACGCCGCCCTCACCGCCGCCCGCTACCTGTGCGCGGGCGGCCGCGACATGGCCAGCCCGGCGGGCTGGTGGGCGGGGATCCTGTCGTACAACAACTCGACGGAGTACGCGCAGAAGGTCTTCGGCCTGGCCGACGGCTACGCGAAGGCGGCGCAGAAGGTGCAAGCGGGCTGACGCTCCCGGTCGCCGCGCTGCTCGCCCCGGCCGCTGGTACGTGAGGGGGACTCTGAGAGGGTGTTGTGGAACCTGGTGGTCGGTTGGGTGTGTCGGTGGT
>NZ_LWSF01000041.1:0-50467 GCF_001651785.1 Amycolatopsis sp. M39 | reverse complement strand
CAGCAAGCGCTTCGACAACGCCGTCGCCGGCGGCAACGGCCTCCTGCTCAGCTGAACCCGACGCACTGAAGGCACCGGAAACGGGGTCCGGCCCACGCGGCCGGGCCCCGTTTCGCCGGTTTCGGCGCAATAGTCGCCCGGCTGGGGGAAATCGCCGCGGCACCTGTCGGGAACCGCTGGTCCGTCGGCGCTCCGCCGCACCGTCCGCTCACCCCGGAAGTTGCCCGCACAGCCTGGATCCGGGTGCATCCGGGCGTGCACGCCGCACGCCCGCCGAATACGGCCGCCGATTCGCGCGACCGGCCGTCCGCGGAAGGACCACCTGATTCAGCGAGATTCGCTGGCATTCGGTGGGTTCTTTCCCCTGAGCGAACAATCGCCTGGACAGCGGCGGACTCGCGCGGCACCCTGGAAGTGCAACCATGTCGGGGGGCAGGGGGAGCACATGGCGTTGCGCATTCATTTCACCGACGACGATTTCGGCCGGGCGAGGCGGCCCGCCGGCCCCGATCCGCTGTGGGAACTGGTGCTGAGCCTCACCGCGCTGCAGAGCCGCCGTCCGGCGGGCGGGCCGCGGGTCTGGTCCGCGCGTGCCCGCAAGCAGCTTCGCCGGGAGGGGCTGCTTCCGCACCCCCGTCCGGTGCCCGCGCTGGAGTTTCGCAACCGGGCCGTGAAGGCGCTGCCGCCCGGCGGGCAGTCCGGCGGCGGCGAAGCGACGGCCCGCCGCACGGGGGTGCTGAGACCGGCGGAGCGGCGGCGGGAGATCGGCCCGGTCGCGGGGGACGGCGTCGTGCGCGTGGAGAAAACGAGGCTGCGCGCCGACCTTCAGACGTTCTTCGTGCACGGGGTCGCGCCGTCGTGGGCCGGGGAACTGGCCGACGGGGCCCGTGCGCTGCTCGGGTCGGCGCTCACGTCGTACGGCCTCGCACGGCAGACCCCGGCCGCCCGCATCGACCGGGCCGGCGCCGCGATCTCCTGGGAGGGCCCGGAATTCTCCGGCGATCCTCCCGCGGACCGCAGTGTCTACTTCGGAGGATTGCTCGTGATCCCCGGCTATTTCCGTTTCGTGGAAACGGATCCGGCGACCGGACCGGAGCCGTCGGCGGTACTGGTCCGGCCCGCGGGGCGCGCGATCACCGCGGGCGAGAGCGCCCAGGACCCGCTGCCGGACCTGCTCGGCGCGACCCGCGCCCGCGCGCTGCACGCGCTGGCGGTCCCGCTCTCCACTGCCGAACTGGCCGGGGAAATCGGCGTGACCCCGGTCGCGGCGAGCCGGCACGCGGGTGTCCTGCGCCGCGCGGGATTGGTGGAGAGCCAGCAGGACGGGAAGACCGTCCGGCACGCGGTGACGGCCACCGGTCAGGCGTTGCTGAGCGCGTCCGGCGGGTGACGGGGAATGATTGTGCGCGCGGGAAGAATTCCACGTACTAACGGAAGACCGCGGCAATAAACGACGTGACCGCACGACTGGCAGGCGACGCGGTACCGAGGGTGCCTCCACCGGCGCGGAATGGAACGCGGATTGCCGATCCTGCTGCGGCGTCTGGGTTGCCTCGGTGTGGCGTTACCCACGAATGAGTGAAAAGAACGGGTGAAATCGGACATCGGCTCGGTGCCGACTGCCCGCGGTGGGCGCTTTTTCCTGCGACTTGGGCACATTTGTCCGCAAACCCTGTCACGGTCCCGGTTTTCGCGGCATTCTCGAGACATGGCTTCTGGTGGTTTGCGCGCGTCCGCGCAGCGCGGGCGCACGTTCCTCCTTCCGGTCCTGGCCGCGGCCGTCGCGGTCTCGGCGCTGGCCGGGATCTGCCTGGGGCTGTGGATCCACCGGCAGGGCTCGGCGGCGATCGGCCGCGCGCCCGGCCGGTCCGTCGTCGCCGCTGTCCAGCCCGGCTCCGGCGCGCTGCGCGGGAGCGAGGGCGCCGCGACACCCGACACCCGGCGCGTCACGTGGACCGCCCCGGACGGCGGCAGAGAAGAAGCGAACATCCCGCTGCGCTCCGACCCGGCGGCGCGCGGCTTGACCCGCGTCCGCGTTGACGCACGGGGCCAGCTCCGGGCCTCGTCGCCGGACCGGATCGACGTGCTGTCGGTGTCAGTGATCACGACGATCGCCTGGGAACTGGTCACCGTGATCGCGGGATTCGCGCTGTACCGCCGGTTCGCGCGAGGGCGCGCCGCCTGAAGTCTCAGCCGCCAGCGGCGGGGCGGAGCGCATGGCGAGGGAGTTCGGTGAAGGGCTCCTTGAGAGAAACAGAGTTCCTCAAGGAGTCCTTCACTGATCTCCTCGCGATCGCCTGCCGGGTCCGTCGGCAGTGGCGAGAACTTGCGCCGGGCTCGGCCGCGCGCAGGCACGGGTTTCCTGGGCGGGGGTCTTGCCCGGGGACGGCGCGCGGGGTCAGCGCCAGTGGCAGCGGTAGAACCAGACGATCGTGAGCGGGATCGCCGTCGTGAGCACCGCGCCGACCGCGATCGGCGCGGCGGAGCCCATCCCGAACCCGACCACCAGGACGACCAGCCCGGTCAGGAACACGCTGAGGACGCCGAGCGCGGCCGCGGCGAAGGTGACCGCGGGCATCGGGCGGAACTTCTCGAACCGGCGGGCAAGGCGCGGATTTTCCTGGGCGAGGCACCGCTCGATCTCGTCCAGCTGGTGTTGTTCGTGGTCGCGCAGCGCCATCGTCCGCTCCGCCCGTCGACCTGGCCGGGATTTTCTCCGCTGATTCTGCCACGAAAAGCGGCCGGAATCCGGGTCCGAGTTCGTTTCGACGCCCTGTGCGGGCGAGTCCGGCGAGCGGCGCGAAAGCGCTTCCGGACCGCGCGGCGAGGGCGGCCCAGCGCGTGGCGGACGCGGCGGGCCGCCCTCGCGGCTCAGTCGCGGCGGCGGCCGCCCGCGATGAGCCGGTAGCCGGTCAGGATGACCAGCGCGCCGAGCACCGCCAGACCCCAGGTGCGCAGGTCGAAGAACGTCCCGAGCTGGGTGTGGAACAGCGTTTTGCCGATCCAGCCGCCCACGAACGCGCCTCCGACCCCGAGCAGGATGGTGATGATGCAGCCGCCCGGGTCCTTGCCCGGCATGAGGGCCTTCGCGATCAATCCGGCGATCAGGCCCAGCACGATCCAGCTGACAACGCCCACGTCGGTCCTCTCCTCGGTACGGCGGCGGCCCGTCGGGCCGCCCCTGACCGGATCAGGATGGCATGGTCCGACCGGGTGGCGCCCGCCAGCATCGGGGCTACTGTCCGTAGCACCGGCGGGAGTCAGCGGCGGAGAGCGGTTTCGGTGTCCATGTGCGACAGCTTCGCCGGATTCCGCACCGCGTACAGGCCGGTGATCTTGCCCTCGTCGATGCGCAGCGTGAGCACCGTGTCGACCTCGCCGTCGAGCTTCAGCACCAGCGCCGGGTGCCCGTTGACCTGCGTCGGGCGCAGCGGCGCGGGGATCTGGGCGCTCCCGGCGGCCAGCAGCCGCGCGACCCTGCCCGCGCCGACGATCGGCCGCGGCACCGCCTGTTTGACGCCGCCGCCGTCGCCGAGGAAGACGACGTCCGGGGCGAGCAGGTCGAGCAGCCCTTGCAGGTCGCCGGTCTCGACGGCCTTCTGGAACGCGTCGAGCGCGCCGCGGGTTTCGGCGGGTGTGACGTCGCCGCGCGGACGGCGGGCGGAGACGTGCGACCGCGCCCGGTGCCCGATCTGCCGCACCGCCGCCGGGGTTTTGCCGACAGCTTCGGCGATTTCGTCGTACGGCACGTCGAAGACCTCGCGCAGCACGAACACCGCGCGCTCGGTCGGCCGCAGCGTTTCGAGCACCAGCAGCATCGCCGTCGAGACGCTGTCGGCCAGTTCGACGTCCTCGGCGACGTCCGGCGCGGTGAGCAGCGGCTCGGGCAGCCAGGTGCCGACGTAGGACTCCTTGCGCCTGCCGAGCGTGCGCAGCCGGGTCAGCGCCTGGCGGGTGGTGATCCGGACCAGGTAGGCGCGGTGCTCGCGGATCTCATTGAGGTCGACGCCCGCCCACTTCAGCCAGGTCTCCTGCAGCACGTCTTCGGCGTCGGCGGCCGAGCCGAGCATCTCGTAGGCCACGGTGAACAGCAGGTTCCGGTGGGCGAGGAAGGTCTCGGTGGCGAGGTCCGCGCTCGCTTCGCCGGGCGCTGTCATGGGTGGCTCCTTCGCGTTCTGGGGTCGATCGCCCATAGGACGCCGGCCGCCGGGAGTTTGTGACATCAGGTCCGGCGCTCGGTGCCGAGCCACGCCCGTGCGCCGAACCAGACGCCGTCGTGGCCGTGGTGCTCCGTCATTTCGGCGGGCAGCCGGGCGCGGGCTCGGTTTTGCTCACCGGCGTCGCGGGCGGCGAGCAGGTCGCTCGCTTCGCGGAGCTTGAGCACCGCGTCGAATGCCGCGGCGGGATCGGGGCCGTACCAGACTGGTTCGCGCACGCCAGCCAGTTCGACGTCGGCGAAGCCGTTCGCGGTGAGGACACTTCGGACAGTCGCGGGATCGGCGGGGGAGAAGGCGTCGCCGCGCGCGGTGCCGGACGGCGGATCGGCCTCGGCGAGCGCGCGGTGGATCGCGGTGACCCATTCCTGCCGCGCCGCTCCTGCCAGACGAGTTGCCCGAGCCGCAGCGCGCGGGCGACGTTGGCGAACGCGGCGGGCGGATCCTCGAAGAACATCGTGCCGAACCGGCTCAGCCCGAGCGTGAACGCGGCCGGCGGGAACGGATGGACCTGGGCGAACCGGACGTTGGGCACGTCCGCGGCCGCTCGCTCGGCGCGGGCGATCGTCGAGGCGGACAGGTCGGCTCCCAGCGCGCTGCCGCGCGTCGCGCGCTGAGCGGCGGCGCGGGTGGGCTCCCCGGCGCCGCAGCCGATGTCGAGGACATGGTCGTCCGGCTGGACGTCGGCGGCCTCGTGCAGGCGCCGGTGGTAGCGGCGGAGCTCGGCGTCGTGGTCGAAGGCCCCCATGGGATGCGAGGGTAGCCGGAGGAGACCTCGGCGGAGAGGAGTTCGCGACGATGGCGGAACGGGGACCGGACTGGCTGCGGCGGACGTGGGACGAGGCCGCGCCGCGGTACGACCGCGACATCGCCTGGTTCGAGCGGGCGCTGCTCGCCGACGGCCGCGAATGGGTGTGCGGGCAGGCCGCGGGGGAGGTGCTGGAGGTTGCCGTCGGGACCGGCCGGAATCTGCCGTTGTACCCGCCGGAGGTGCGGTTGACCGGGGTCGACCTCAGCCCGTCGATGCTGGACCTCGCCCGGCGCCGGGCCGCCGAGACCGGCCGCGCGGCGACGCTGACCGAGGCCGACGCGCAGTCCCTTCCGTTCCCGGACAGCACGTTCGACACGGTCGTCTGCACGCTGGGCCTGTGCGGCGTCCCGGACGAAGGCGGCGCGATCGCGGAAATGCACCGGGTGCTGCGGCCGGGCGGGCGGTTGTTGCTGCTGGACCACGTCGGCAGCCATCGCCGGTTCGTTCTCGCTGCTCAGCGGCTGCTGGAGAAGCTGACCGTGGCGCGGCTGGGGGACTACCTGACGCGCCGGCCGCTGCCCTTGCTCGCCGCGGCCGGGTTCGAGGTGGAACGGGCGGAGCGGAGCAAGGCCGGGATCGTCGAGCGGTTGGCCGCGCGGAAGGCCGGCTGATCCTGTACGTTCGTATAGGAGGGGTGCGATGAGCGGCGCATGGGCGCGGGTCCTGGTCGGCGTGCTGATGGTGGTCGTCGGCGCGGTGCTGTACTTCGTGTTCCACGACGTCGAGACGCCGGTGATCGGGTTGCGGCAGGTCGGCGTGGTCGTGGGAGTGCTCGGGGTGCTTGAGCTGGTCGCGGTCGCGTGGCGGGCGCGCACGGGGGCGTCCCGGCGGTGAAACGCGGCGCCCATGTGCTCGATGCCGTGCTTACTGTGTTGGCCGAGCAGGGAATCGGCTCGCTCAGCGTGCGGACAGTCGCCGCGGCGGCGGGCGTTTCCCCGGCTCAGGTGCAGTACTACTACCGGACGAAAAACGACCTCGTGCGCGCCGGTTTCGAGTACGCGGGCGAGCAGTTCCTGGCCGAAATCGAGGCGGCGCGACCGAAATCGATCGCCGGTTTCGTCGAGCTGTGGCTGCCGCTGGACGAACCGCGTGCCCGGCGTGCCCGGGTATGGCTCGCGTACGCCGCGGCGGCCGTCGTGGATCCGGTGCTGCGGAAGGAAAACGCGAACCTCGATCGCGAGCTGCGGCAGTGGTGCGTCGGCGCCGGGTTGTCCGAGGACGTGGCGGCGCAGGTGCTCGCGATGATCGACGGCGTGACGCTGCAGTGTCTCTCGCTGCCGATGGCGGAGCGTCGGGCGTTGGCGGACCGGACGGTCGGCACGTTCCTGGCAGCGCTACCTGAGTAAATGTAACACGTGATACATTCAGTGCTGTGGCGGACGACAAGTGGCTGGTGCTGGTGGTGCGGGTGCCGTCCGGGCCGTCGCGGCATCGCGTCGCCGTGTGGCGTGAGCTGCGGCGGACAGGGGCGTTGTCGCTCGGGCAGGGCGCCTGGGCGGTGCCGGATGTGCCCGGGTTCGCCGGTGGCGTCGCGCGGGTCGGTGAGCTGGCCGCACGCGGCGAGGGCGAGGTGATCACGCTCGACGCCGCGGAACGGGACGGTTCTCGCCTGGTGGAGATGTTCACCGCCGAGCGGGAAGAGGAGTGGGCGGAGTTCCTGGCCGACTGCGGGAAGTTCGACGCCGAGATCGACAAGGAAATCCGGATCGGCAAGTTCACGATGGCCGAGCTGGAGGAGGAAGAGCAGAGCCTGGAGCGGTTGCGGCGCTGGCATCGGGACCTGAAGGCGCGGGACGTGTTCGGCGCGCCTTCGGCGGGGGAGGCCGAACAGCGGCTGAAGCGGTGCGCCGAGCGGCTCGCGGACTACACCGAGCAGGTTTTCCAAGCCCTGCACCAGATGTGAAAGTTCCGATGCGTTCCGCTGAGCTGCGTCCGCTGTACGCCGCCGGGTTCGTCACCGCGTTCGGGGCGCACAGCGTCGCCGCCAGCCTCGGCACGTACACGCACGGCGATTCCTTGCTGACCCTGGGCTTGCTGCTCGCGGTCTACGACGGGGCCGAGGTCGTCCTGAAGCCGGTGTTCGGCTCGCTGGCCGACCGGATCGGGCCGCGGCCGGTCCTGCTCGGCGGGTTGCTCGCGTTCGCGCTCGCGTCGGCGGCCTTCGTCGTCGCGGGAAACCCGGCTGCGGTCGGGCTGGCGCGGTTCGGTCAGGGCGCGGCTGCGGCGGCCTTCTCGCCTGCGGCCGGGGCACTCGTCGCGCGGTTGTCGCCGGCGAAACGGCAGGGGCGCGCGTTCGGCGGTTACGGCGCGTGGAAGAGCGTCGGGTACACGCTGGGCCCGTTGCTCGGCGGTGTCCTGATCACGCTGGGCGGGTTTTCCTTGCTGTTCGGCACCCTGGCGGTGCTGGCCTGCGTTGTCGCCGGATGGGCCGCGCTGGTGGTGCCCGCGCCGGAACCGTTGCCGCGGCGGCGACAGACCGTTCTCGACCTTGCCCGCCGGCTCGCTGAGCCTGGGTTCCTCCGGCCGGCCGCGGTGCTGGCCGGAACGACCGGGGCGCTCGCGGCCGGGATCGGATTCCTGCCGGTGGCCGGGGCGGCGAGCGGTCTCGGCACGCTGGCGACCGGCGCGGTCGTGTCGGTGCTGGCGTTGTGTTCCGCGCTGGTGCAGCCGTGGGCCGGCCGGCTCCGGGACGCCGGGCGGATCCCCGACGGGCGGGGGATGGCCGGCGGGTTGCTGCTGGCTGCCGCCGGTCTGGCGTTGGGCGCGTTCGTGCCGGGTGTCGGGGGAGTGGCGGTCGCGGCCGTGGCGATCGGCGCCGGGGTCGGGGTGGCCACGCCGATCGGGTTCGCGCATCTGGCCGGCTCCGCGCCGAAGGAACGGCTCGGGCAGACGATGGGGGCGGCTGAGGTCGGCCGTGAACTGGGCGACGCGGGCGGGCCGCTGCTGGTCGGCGCGCTCGCGTCGGCGGCGACGCTGGGGGCGGGGTTCGGCGGGCTGGCTGTGGTGCTCGCTGCGGCCGGCTTGCTGGTGGCTGGCTTCCGAAAGCCGTGCGGGGAACCCTGAGGGAATCTGATTCCCTCAGCGGGTGTTTCGAAACCCGGTGGTGTGGTCGGGCGTTGACTGTGATTTCGGCGTGGCGCGCCGTTCGCTGGGCGGTTGTGTGCAAGCTTCCGAGTAACACACGGATTCAGCGACTGACCACGCGGCTTTCGAAACACCCTCTCAGGGTTCCCCGCACCGGCGATCAGCTCGTCGCGATGGCCGGGTCGCTGGTGGAAGGTCGGCCGGTCTCGGCGTGGCCAGCGAAACGCCGGACGTACTGCCCGTCGTGATCCGCCTTGACCGTGATGTCGTACCAGCCGTTGGCCACGCCCCACTTCGGCACCGTGCGCGACGTGCCCGGGGCGAGCGTGTACTGGTAAGCCTCGGCCGGCGCGTAAGCGTCGACGCCGGTGAAGGTGACCGTCTGGCTGGTCGGGTTCGCGAACGTCACCGTCACATAGCCCGCGTCGTGCCGCGCGGTGACTTCCGGGCCCAAGCCGCCGATCGTCCCGGCCTGTTCGCGGAGCCAGCCGTTCGGGCCGAAAACCGAGTACTGGTACCAATCTCCCGCGCCGCCGGGCAGCTGCCAGCTGTCGGCGACCGACTTGTGGCCTTCCACGGTGTAGGGCCACGGCCCGTCCGAGCGCATCCGGGACGTCACGTGGAATCCGGCTCCGGCGTCGCCGAGGTTGGCGAAGGTGAAGTACATCCGGCCGTCGCGGGCCTCGGTGTCCGCGGCCAGGTCGTACGGCAGCGCGCGGGCCTTGCGAGTGCCGGGTTCCTGCTTCGGGAGCGAGCCGTTCGACGGCGGAACCGGGTGGTAGGTCGGCGGGGTACGGTGGTCGGCGGGCGGTTGGTAGTCGCCGGTGCCGGGCAGGGCCGGGACGCCGCTGTTGGCTCCGGTGAAGTCGAACGCCGACGTGAGGTCCCCGCACACCGCGCGGCGCCACGGCGAAATGTTCGGGTTGTGCACGCCGAATCGCTTTTCCACGAACTGGATGAGCGAGGTGTGGTCGAAAGTCTGCGAGCAGACCCAGCCGCCGGTGCTCCACGGCGAAACGGCCAGCAGCGGCACGCGCGGGCCGAGTCCGTAAGGCATTGCTTTGGTGTAGGACGCGGCCGCGCCGCTTTCGTACCATTCTCCGGCGACGCTCGCCGTCGATTTGCCCCAGTTCGCGTCGCGCGGCGGGTACGGCGGGACGACGTGGTCGAAGAAACCGTCGTTCTCGTCGTAGGTGATGAGCAGGACGGTTTTGCTCCACACGTCCGGATTCGACGTGAGCGCGTCGAGCACGCCGGAGACATACCAGGCGCCGTAGTTGGCGGGCCACGCCGGATGTTCGCAGTACGCTTCCGGGGCCACCACCCAGGAAACCTGCGGCAGGCGGTTCGCCTTGACGTCCGCGGTGAGGTGGTCGAAGAAACCGTCGCCCGCGGCGGCGTGCGTGCCGGTGCGCGCCTTGTCGTAGAGCGGTGTGCCTTGCGTGGATTTCTGGTACTGGGTCAGATAAAGCAGTGAGTTGTCGCCGTAATTGCCGATGTAGGCGTCATCGGTCCAGCCCCACTTGTGCTCTTTGTCGAGACCGTTGCCGACGTCCTGGTAGATCTTCCACGAAACTCCGGCCTTTTCCAGGATTTCCGGGAAACTGGTCCAGCCGTAGCCGGATTCTTCATTGCCCAGCACCGGTCCGTTGCCGGAACCGTCGTTTCCGGTCCAGCCGGTGTACATGTAGTACTGGTTCGGGTCGGTCGAGGACAGCATCGAGCAGTGGTAGCCGTCGCAGACGGTGAACGCGTCGGCGAGCGCGTAGTGGAACGGGATGTCCTTGCGTGTCAGGTACGCCATCGTGGTGCTGGTTTTCGCCGGGATCCACTGGTCCCACCGGCCGGTGCTCCACGCCGTGTGCGTGCCGTTCCAGTCGTGGTTGAGGTCCTCGATGAAGGTGAGGCCCAGGTTGTCCTCGGCGGGCCGGAACGGCAGGGTCTCGGCACCGGAGGAGTCCGCCTGGTTCCACACCGGTTTCCCGCTCGGCAGCGAAACCGGGCGCGGGTCGCCGAAGCCGCGGACGCCGTTGAGGGTGCCGAAATAGTGGTCGAAAGACCGGTTTTCCTGCATCAGCACGACAACGTGTTCGACGTCCGCGAGGGTGCCGGTGCGCACGGCGGCCGGCACCGAAGCCGCCCGCGCGATGCTCGCGGGCAGAGCCGTGCCGGCGGCGGTGGCCGCGGCGAGGTGCATGAATCTGCGACGGCTGACCGATGACATCGATGTCTCCTCGAAAAGTCGGGGACAGTTCGCGGACGCGTTCGGGAATTTCCCACCGGGAAAGGCCGAACGCATCATCGATGGATGATCCGCGCGCTGTCAACCGCCGGCCGGGATGGCGCCCGTTCGTACTGCGTCACAGCCGGTTCGCTGCCTGTTTCACCGTCTTGATCACCGGTGCTGTTTCCACGTGGGTGACCGCGGGGAGCGCGGCGACGCTGGTGGTGAGGTAGCGGTACAGCTCTTGATGGCTGGCGCAGACCACTGTCGCGTACAGGTTGGTCGGGCCGGTGGTCGCGGCGGCGTAGGCGACTTCCGGGTGCGCGGCGAGCGCGGTGCCCGTTTCCGCCAGTGCCGCCGGGGCGACCGACAGCCACAGCAGGGTCCGGATCCCCTTGCCGTACAACCGCCAGTCGAGGTCGAGGTCGAGGTACAGCACGTCCCGTTCGCGCAGTTCCGCCATGCGTCGGCGGACGGTGGTCGGGGACCAGCCGGTCGCGGCGGCGAGGGGTTCGAATCCGGCGCGGCCGTCGTCGGCGAGGGCGGCGAGGAGCTTGCGGTCGCCGTCGTCGAGCGTCGCCGGGCCTGGCCGGAGGGGGATCGGCGGTGGGCGCAGCCGGGCGACGGCGGCGTCGTCCAGCGTGCCGATTTTGGCGACCACGCTGTCGGAGCCGCCGTAGAACGCGTGCAGCACCGAATGCGCGGTGACACCTTCGACCCGTGGCGTGCGGGGGAGTTTGGCCAGCAGCAACGCTTCGCTGTCGGCTGCGTTTTCGAGCCGGACCGCGCAGGTGATTTCGGTGCCGCCGGAGGTCAGGCTCACCCACGCGGTGTCCGGCCGCCGCGCGAGTGCCTCGGCGACCACGCCCGCCGCTGCGGGTGCGCACCGGATGCGCAGGAACCATTGCACGGCACCGAAAGCCGCCTCGTTGACGCCGCCGATGACCCGGACCGCCCCGGTCGACCGAAGCCGGGTGTAGCGGCGGGCGACGGTGCGATCCGACACACCGAGCGCCTCGGCGATCGCGCTGAACGGTGCCCTGGGGTCGATCTGCAGCGCGTGCACGAGCTGCCGGTCGAGATCGTCGTAGTCAGAATCCACCCTCTTGAAGGTACCGGTGTCGGAATCCGCCGCATCCGGGTCGTTTTCTGGCCCGCGACCTGGTGCCGAGCCGAGAGTCGGTTCCGAACACCGACCCACGAGGGGAGAGATCATGACTGCCGAGGTGCTCGTCGTCGGCGCCGGTCCGACCGGGATGACGACGGCGAACGAACTCCAGCTTGCCGGAGTGTCCTGTGTGCTGGCGGACCGGCTGCCGCGGGCGAGCGACCTGTCCAAGGCCGGCGGGCTGCAGTCCCGCACGCAGGAGGCGCTCGACCAGCGCGGCCTGCTCGAACCGTTGCTGGCCACCGGCGACTACCCGGTCACCACCGCGCATTTCGCGGGCAATCTGCTGCCGCTGGTCCGCGGGCGGCACCGGTTCCCGTGGCGGTCGCTCCCGCAGGTAGTGATCGAAGGATTCCTGGAGAAACACCTTGCCGCGCGGGGAATTCCCATTCGGCGAAACCACGAGCTGGCCGCGCTGGAGCAGGATGCGGACGGCGTCACCGCGACCTTCGCGGACGGTGCGGTGATCCGGGCCCGGTACCTGGTCGCGGCCGACGGCGGGCGGAGCACGGTCCGCAAGCTGCTCGGCGCGGAGTTCTCCGGCCGTGCCGGGACGGCGACCATGGTGGCCGCCGACGTGCGGCTGAGCGCCGAGGTCCCGATGCACACGATCACCCCGGAGGGCTACCGCGCGCAGGTGTTCCCGCTCGGCACCGACGCCGAAGGGCGGCCGTTGCGCCGTCTGACGCTCGGCGGACCCGGCTGGTCGCTGGAACGGGACGTCCCGGTCACCGAGGACGAACTCCGCGCCGGGCTGAAGACGGTCTTCGGCGATCGGGTGGAGCTGGTCGAACTCCGTTACGCGCGCCGGATCACCAACGCCGCGCTGCAAGCCGCGCAGTACCGGCACGGCCGCGTCTTCCTCGCCGGCGACGCCGCGCATGTGCATCTTCCGCTTGGCGCGCAAGGGATGAACACCGGAATCCAGGACGCGATGAATCTCGGCTGGAAGCTCGCCGCGGCGGTCCGCGGCACCGCGCCCGAGGGGTTGCTCGACAGCTACCACGCGGAACGGCATCCGGTCGGCGCGGCGGTGCTGCGCAACGTCCAAGCGCAGTCGCTGCTCCTGGACGACGGCCCCGATTCGGCCGCGGCCCGGTCGTTGTTCGCGGACCTGGTGCAGCTGCCCGGAGTTCAGTACCTGCTGGACGACATGCTGTCCGGCATGGGATTCCGCTATGCCGTCCCGGGCAGCGCGGACCACCCGCTGGTGGGGCTTCCCGCGCCCGGCCTCGGCCCGGAACTGCGCGCCGCACGCGGTGTTCTCGTGGACCCCGAACAGCGGTTCGGCGAGGTGGCGGCGCGGTGGGCGGACCGGGTCGACCGCGTGGAGACGGGTGCCGAAGCGATGCTGGTCCGTCCGGACGGATATGTGGCGTGGACTGGTGATCCGGACGCTCTGGAGCCCGCGATCCGCCAGTGGTTCGGCGCGCCGGTGAGCTAGCGTGGCCGTCGTGCGGACCTGGCTGACCGACACCCGGACCTCGTACGACACCGTCGCCGTCAGCTACGCCGACCGGTTGCGCGACTCGATCGCCCGAAGCCCTTCGCTGCGCATGACGTTGGGATTGTTCGCTTCGCTGGTGCGCGAAACCGGCCCGGTGGCCGACGTCGGCTGCGGCACCGGGCACGTCACCGCGCACCTGAACGGCCTCGGCCTGGACGCGTTCGGCCTCGACCTCTCGCCCGGCATGATCGAGGTGGCCCGGCGAGACCACCCGGGATCGCGGTTCGCGGTCGGCTCGATGACCGCGCTCCCGCTGCCCGACGCTTCGGTGGCCGGGCTGCTGTCGTGGTGGTCGCTGATCCACGTCCCGGACGACGAAGCGCCCGCCGCGCTCGCGCAGTTCCACCGCGTGCTGCGGCCCGGAGCGCCGGTCGCGATCGGCTTTCACGTCGGTGACGTGGCGAGGGTGAAGACGCGAGGGTACGGCGGGCATCCGAATGCGGGTGCGCGTCCATCGCCGGCGTCCCGCGCAGGTGTCGGAGTGGTTGCGCGAGGCCGGGTTCAGCGTCGAGGCGGAGTGGGTGGAACAGCTGGACAGCGAGGTGCCGCAAGCGGTTGTCTACGCTCGCCGTCCGGCCTGAGCAGTTCAGCCGAGGCCCAGCTACGCCAGGTATCTCGATGAGGGGCCGCTGGTCCGGGAGATCTGGACCGGGGCCGCTCCCGGCGCCCAGGCCTCGTGAGCGGCAATCCCGGTTCTCGCCGGGATTGCCGCTCCCGAGGCGCAACCCCGCGCCAGCCGACGCGTCCTGATGGTGTCGCCGTCCGCTGCCGGAAGGATGCCCTCGCCATGCAACTGCGCCGGTTCGCCTTCCTGGCCTCCGCCGCTGCCCTGGTCGCCGTGGCGGGAGCGGCCCCGGCGCCGGCGGTGATCGGCGGTTCGGTCAGCGGTTACGGACCGTGGGCGGTGCGGATGCTGGTCGACGGCAAACCCGAATGCACCGGCACCGCGATCAGCCGGGAGTGGATCATCAGCGCCGACCACTGCTTCGCCGAAGCCGCGGAGCCCATCGCGGACTCCCGGATCGAGTTCCGCGTCGGCAATCTCGACCAGCGGCTCGGCACCGTGGTCAAGCCGGTCCCGGGAAGCCGCGACAACCACACGCTGGCCGACATCATGCTGATCAAAGTCACCCCGATGGACATCACCCCGGCGAAGCTGCCGACCGGCGGACCGGTGCGGCCGGGCGAGACGGTTCGTCAGCTCGGCTGGGGCGCGACTTGTCCCGGCGATGAGAACAGCTGCCAGTCCGACGTGCTCAAGCAGGTGGACGCCGAGGTCATCGACCCCGACGACCCGCGCTGCGACGGCATGACCGTCTCCGGCGGCACCGATTTCTGCGCGCTGACCACGGCGGGCGTCACGGCGGGCGGCGACTCCGGCGGACCGGTCATGTCCACCGTCGATCGCGACACGCTGGTGGGGGTTACCAGCAAATCCGACCGCAGCAGTCTCGCGGCCGACGGCGACGTCTTCGGCCAGCTGGAGTGGATCAAGAAGACCATCGAAGGCTGACCGTCGAAACGGCGCTCCGCAGGGCGCGCACGGCCTCGTCGCGCCCCACCACGAGTTCCGGGCCGGACACCGCCACCAGAGCCGGGAGGACGCCGCCGTTCGCGGGTTCGGCGATGTGCTCGATTCCCGGCCGACCTGGTGCACCGGCGTCCGGACGAGCCCGTTCGCCGCGCACGCGGTGGGGGAGCCGTACCCGGACGGTCACCACGCGCCGATGCTGTCGGTCCCGCCAGTGGTGATGTCCAGAAACGCCTGAGTCGCCGCGGTCATCGGCCCGGACCGGTAGATCAGCCACTGCGGGAGTGTCTCCGGCGGCGCGAACCGGAGCACCTGGGCACCGGCCCGGCGGGCCAGCTCCGCCCAGCCGTCCGGCATCAGGCTCGCGCCGATCCCGCGCAGCACCATCGGCAGCACCACGCTCCGGTCGCCCACCTCGGCCGCGATCGACAGGTCCGGCACGCTCGCCGCGAGCCGGTCGAAGAAGCCGCGCACTGCGGTAGGCGACGTGGTGACCACGAACTGCATGCCGCTGAGTTCGGCCCGCTCCACGGCCCCGTCCGCCCCGATCTCCGTGCCCGGCGGGGCGACCAGCAGCAGTTCCTCGTCCCGCAGATGATGTGCGACCAGACCCGGCCCGGCCGGGCGTTCCGCGCTCCCGCACACCCCGGCCTCGCACCGGCCCTGCACCACCATCGCGACCACCTCGGCCGCCGACAACGCCGCCGACGTGCTCACCAGCACGCCCGGATACCGCGTGCGCATTTCGGCGACGATGCTGATCACCGGCTCCAGCGCGGACGACGACGTGGCCGCGACGTCGATCCGCCCGGCTGGTCCTTCACCCGCCATCCGCGCGGCGGCGCGCAGGGCGTCGAGGTCGCGCAGCACCAGCCGGGCGCGCTCGGCCAGCAGTTCGCCGGCGTTCGACAGCACCGCGTTGCGCCCGACCCGATGGAACAGCTCGACGCCCAGGTCCTGTTCGAGCTTCGCGATCGCCCGCGACAACGACGGCTGCGCCACCCGCAGCGCCCGCGCCGCGTGCGTGAACCCGCCGTGCTCGGCGATCGCGACGAAGTACTCCAGCTGGCGGCGTTCCATAGCGATACGCTATCGGACTGGTGTCTCAGATGTCTTTGACGTACCGCCAGCCCGCGCGCGACGATAGGGCCCATGGTCCAGACGCGCCCGACGTTGCAGGGCACCTTCGGCATGGTGTCGTCCACTCACTGGCTCGCCTCGGCGGCCGCGATGGCGGTGCTCGAGGACGGCGGCAACGCCTACGACGCGGCAGTCGCGGGCGCGTTCGTGCTGCACGTCGTCGAGCCGCACCTCAACGGGCCCGGCGGCGAGGTGCCGATGATCCTCGCCCCGGCGGGTGGCACGCCCCAGGTGCTGTGCGGGCAGGGCCCCGCGCCGGCCGGAGCGACGATCGAGCACTACACCTCGCTCGGCCTGGACCTCGTCCCCGGCACCGGCCCGCTCGCCGCCGCCGTGCCCGGCGCGGTCGAGGCGTGGCTGCTCCTGCTGCACGACCACGGCACGAAGCCGCTGCGCGAGGTGCTCAAGTATGCGATTCACTACGCGGCGGACGGCCATCCGGCGGTCGAGCGCGTCGGCGCGACGGTGGAGACCGTCCGGGAGCTGTTCGAGAACGAATGGACGACGTCGGCCGAGCTGTACTTGCCCGGCGGGG
Organism: Amycolatopsis sp. M39; assembly: GCF_001651785.1. Lineage (NCBI taxonomy): Bacteria > Bacillati > Actinomycetota > Actinomycetes > Pseudonocardiales > Pseudonocardiaceae > Amycolatopsis > Amycolatopsis sp. M39. Next base: position 34,253 of record NZ_LWSF01000041.1, on the reverse strand, counting down.
TCGCGCCGAAACCCGGCGGGCTGCTGAAGAATCCCGCCCTCGCGGAGACCTGGCGCCGCCTGATCGCGGAAGCGGAGGCGGCCGGGAGCGACCGGGAAGCGCAGATCGAGGCGGCGCGGAAGGCGTGGCGCGAGGGGTTTGTCGCCGAAGCACTCGCCGCCTTCGCCGCGAAACCGGCGATGGACTCTTCCGGCGAACGGCACGCGGGGACCCTCACCGCTGACGACATCGCCGCGTTCCGCCCGGCCTACGAGGACCCGGTCACCTCCACCTGGAACGGCTGGACGGTCGCGAAAGCCGGGCTGTGGAGCCAGGGTCCCGTCTTTCTGCAGCAGCTCGCCCTCCTGCCGGACGAGCTGGAGTACGCGACGCCGGAGTACTACCACCGGCTCATCGAGGGCACGAAGCTCGCGATGGCCGACCGGGAAGCCTGGTACGGCGACAGCACGGAGGTGCCCATCGAGGCGCTGCTTTCCCCGGAGTACACCGCGGCCCGGCGCGAGCTGATCGGCCAGCGCGCGTCCTTCGACCTGCGGCCGGGCAGCCCCGAAAGCCGCGAGCCGAAACTGAGCCGGCACGTGCATTACGTCGCGGGCGGCGGGGTCACCGCGCCGGCGATCGGGGCGGGGGAGCCGACGGTCGCGAAGGATGGCCTGACCCGCGGCGACACCTGCCATCTCGACGTGGTCGACCGCTGGGGCACCATGATCGCCGCGACCCCGAGCGGCGGCTGGCTGCAGTCCAACCCGGTGGTGCCGGAGCTGGGCTTCCCGCTGGGCACCCGGTTGCAGATGGCGTGGCTCGACCCGGGCCTGCCGAACTCGCTCGTCCCGGGGAAACGGCCGCGCACCACGCTCTCGCCGTCGCTCGCACTGCGCGACGGCGTCCCGGTGATGGCGTTCGGCACCCCCGGCGGCGACCAGCAGGACCAGTGGAACTTCCACTTCTTCCTTGCCGCGGCGCTGCGCGAAAAGGTCCGCGGCGGACTCGACCTGCAAGGCGCGATCGACGCGCCGAACTGGCACACCGACAGCTTCCCGAGTTCGTTCTACCCGCGCGGCATGGCGGCGGGCAGCGTGACGGTGGAGTCGCGGATCGGCGCGGACGTGATCGCCGCGCTGGAAAGCCGGGGGCACGACGTGACGGTCGGCGGGCCGTGGTCGGAGGGGCGGTTGTGCGCGGTGGCTAAGGATCCGGAGACCGGTGTGCTTTCGGCGGCGGCGAATTCGCGTGGCGCGCAAGGGTATGCCGCTGGGCGGTGACCCGCGCTGTCCGGGACGAGCGACCCGGACCAGCCGCGGGCGATCAACGACCGCCGGCCCGTGCTCGCGTTCGCCAAAGACCTGGGCGCCGTCCAGCCGGGCGCGGACGCCGACCCGCTGGTGGTCGCGATCGGGCACGTGCGCACGCCCGCGGTCAGCTACCTCGGTGCGCAGCTGGCACCGTGGTGGACCAGCGGATCGACAGCGAAGCATCTGCCGCGGCCGACGATCATTACGCGGCGATCTGTGCGCTCGCCCTGCGCCAAGCCTTCGGCGGCACCGAACTGGTCGACCGGAACGGCTCGCCGTGGGCGTTACTGACGGAGATCTCGTCCAGCGGCAATGTGTCCACAGTGGACGTGGTCTACCGGTGCTGGACCACGCGGAGCACGGCGGCTGGCCGATGACGTTTTCGGAGCACGACACCGGCACCCTCTTATCCACAACGACGGCAACGAGGAAAGCATGCCGGTCGAGGAATCGGCCAATATGCTCATCATGTCGGCCGCAGTCGTGCAGCGCCTGGGCCGAATACCTGGTCGGCGACACTCTCGACCCGGGCAACCAAAACCAGGCCGGCGACTTCACCGGCTGGATCGCGCACAGCGCCAACCTCGCGTTGAAGGGCGTCATCGGCGTAGGCGCGATGGCGGTTCTCGCCGATGTCACCGGAAATTCCGCCGATGCCCTGCGTACATCAGCCAGTGGACGACGTTGGCCGACGACCGCTCGCACCTGCGGATGGTGGGCCTCGACCTGGTTCCGCTCGGCGCCGCCGCGCGGGAAGCCGCCTGGTATCAGTCGAAACGAGGCGCACACGCCGTCCCGCTGGACCTCCGCCACGATGACACGAAGGCCGACTGGGAGTTGTGGACGGCCGCCTGGCTGACCGGCCACACCGACATCCGCACGACGCTCGTCGAAGGCGTCTACAGCTTCGCCGATACGACTGGCTCCCGGGTCCCGTTCTCCGGCTGGTATTTCGTCGCCGACGCCCGGAAATCGGGCTTCCAAGCACGCCCGGTCGCCGCTGGGTGCCTGGTTTTGCTGCCGCGCCCGGCCGCTTCGACGACTTCGTGGCGGCGAATCCAGAACCGGCGGTCCGGGAAACTGCGGTTCAGCTAACCCGCTGACGGCATTACCGGGAGACCGAAGCGGCGGAGTCGGTGTAGCGAGACCGGAGTTCGCGCTTGAGCAGCTTCCCCGTGGCATTGCGCGGAAGCTCGTCCACCACCTCGACCCGGCGCGGACACTTGAAAGCGGCGATCCTCTCCCGGCAATAAGCGATCACCGCGTCCCCGTCGAGCGAGTCTCCGGCGGGCACCACCACCGCGACCACGGTTTCGCCCCATTGCGGATCCGGCGCGCCGATCACCGCGACGTCGGCGATGTCCGGATGCCGGTGCAGCACCTGCTCGACCTCGATCGGATAGACGTTCTCGCCGCCGGAAATGATCATGTCTTTCTTGCGGTCCACCAAGGTCACGAAACCGTCGGCGTCGCAGCGGGCCAGGTCGCCGGAGTGGAACCAGCCGCCGCGCAGGGTCTCGGCGCTGGCTTCGGGCAGGCCCCAGTAGCCGGCGAAGACGTTCGGGCCGCGCAGCACCAGTTCGCCGACCGTTCCGGTGGGCACGTCGTCGTCGCGTTCGTCCACGATCCGCGCCTCGACGTGCAGGAAGGGCCGTCCGACGGACCCGGCGTGCGAGCGCACGAACGCCGATTCCAGCACCAGCGCGGCGGGGGAGAGTTCGGTCATCCCGAAACCCTCCGCAAAGGTCAGACCCTTGTCCTCGTAGAACTCGATCACCGGCAGCGGGCACGGCGCGCCGCCGCACAGCAGGTACCGCAGCCGCGACAGGTCGTAGGAATCGAAATCCGGGACCTGCGTCATCGCCGCCCACATCGCGGGCACCATGAAGTGGACGGTGACCTTTTCCCGCTGGATCAGCGCGAGTGTCTCTTGTGGATCGAACTTGCCCGCGACCACCACGGTGCCGCCCGCGNNCAGCCCGCCGATGTGGAAGAGCGGGGCCACCGTCAACGTGATGTCCGAGGGGAGGATGCCTTCCCCGGAGGTGAGCACGTTGATCGCGTTCGCCTCCAGGTTGCCGTGCGTGAGCATGGCGCCTTTGGGACGGCCGGTGGTGCCGGAGGTGTACATCAGCACCGCGACGTCGTCCGGCCCGGCCGGTTCGGGTTCGACGCGGCCTTCCTGGACGAGTTCGCTGTCGCTGACCAGCGTCCGCGCGCCCGAAGCCTCCTTCGCGAGTGCGGCGAAGGTGTCGTCGTGCACCACGACCACGGGCCGGGCGTCGTCGAGGAGGTACTCGATTTCGGCCGCCGCGAGCCGGAAATTGATCGGCAGCGTGATCGCGCCGAGCCACGCGACCGCGAAGAGCGTTTCGAGGTAGCCGGTGGAATTCAAGCCCAGCAAGGCCACCCGGTCGCCCTTGCGCACGCCCAGTGCGCGCAGCGCCGCCGCTCGCCCCGCGACCCGGCGTTCGAGGTCGGCATACGTGATCCGTTCGCCGGTCTCGGCGGCGACGAGCGCGACCGACCCGGGGGTGATGGTGCCGCGCCGGGCAATCCACTGCGCCAAGCTCGATGCCATGCCGAGACTCCTTCGTCGCCGGGGACCACGACGAAGGTAACCGTACGGACGGTCAGTGGTCAAACCTTCGGTTACAGTGGGCCGATGCCATCCAAAGGCCGCGCCGGGGACATCCTCGCGACGTTCACCCGGTATGTCGCCGAGCGCGGGTACGACGCCACGAACTTCTCCGACATCGCCGGCGAGCTGGGGCTGTCGAAGGGCACCATCGTGCACCACTTCGGCACGAAGGACCGGCTGCTCGCCGCGCTGCACGAGTCGTACATGCGCCGCAGGCTCGCCGAGGCCGCGCTGATCCGCGACCGCCTCGCGACGCCAACCCGGCAACTGGCCGGGCTGCTGTACGCGTTCGTGCTGTACCAAGTGGTCGACCGGGAGGCGACCGTCGCGTTCCAGCGCGAGGTCGTCCGGCTCGCCGACCACGAGGCGATGGCCGAGGGCCGCCGGATGCGCGCGGAATACCTCGACCTGGTGCGCGCGACGTTGGCCGAAGGGATCGCGTCCGGGGAGTTCCGTCCGTGCGACGTCGAGGTGCAGAGCCTGCTGATCTTCGGCTCGGCGCACTGGGCGTGGACGTGGTTCGACCCGGCCGGTCCGGTGTCGGCGGAGCAGGTGGGCGCGCAACTGGTCGAGCTGGTCCTGGGCGGCCTGTTGACGCGCCGCGCCCGGCTCAACGGATTGACCGGAGCGGAGGGCAAGGTGGTCCAGGTCGTGCGTCAGTCCATTGCGGACACTACCGGATCCTGAGCCGCCGCATCATCTTCAGCCCGGACAGCATTCCTTCCACGTACTTCTCGTACTTCTGCCCCGGTCGCGGACTCATCACCGGCTTCTTCAGCACCGCCAGGTTCTGCACGTCGGTGTACTTCAACAGCCCCTGGTCGCCATGCCGGGCACCTACTCCGGACGTCTTCACGCCGCCGGAAGGTGTTCCCTTGGCGGCGTACGCGGTCGCCAGGCTGTCGTTCACGTTGACGTTGCCCGTCTCCAACCGGGCCGCCACCGCGGAAGCCGCGCGAATGTCCTTGCCCCACACCGAAGCGTTCAGCCCGTAATCGGTGTCGTTGGCCAGTTCGACGGCCTCGTCCACTGTCCGATAGCGATGCAAGGCGACTACGGGGCCGAACGTTTCGGTGACCCCGCACAGCATGTCCTTCGTGACGCCTTCCAGAATGGTCGGCTCGAAGAACGCCGGGCCCAGATCCGGCCGGGGACGCCCGCCGCACAAGACGGTGGCTCCCTTCGCGACCGCATCGTCCACATGGGACTTGACCCGGTTCAGGTGGTCCACCGAGACCAGCGAGCCCATTTCCGGGCCGAAATCGTACGCCGCCCGCACATCCAGCGAAGAAGCCTTGGCCACAAAGGCTTCCTTGAATTCCTCGTAGCGCGACTCCGGCAGGTAGATCCGCTCGATGTGCATGCAGATCTGCCCGGTGTTCCCGAACGCGCCGAACACCGCGCCCGGAACCGCGTCGGCGAAATCGGCGTCCGGCAGCACGATCATCGGATTCTTGCCGCCGAGTTCGAGACAGCAGCCGATCAGGTTCCGGCCCGCTTGCTCGCCGATCACCTTCCCGGTGGCGGTGGAGCCGGTGAACATGACGTAGTTCGCCTGGCCGATGAGCGTCGGACCGACGTCCGGGCCCTCGCCGCACACGACCTGGAACAGGCCCTGCGGCAACCCGGCTTCTTCGAGCAAGTGCACCCCGTACAGCGGCGAAAGCGCGGTCTTGTTGTCCGGCTTCAACACCACCGCGTTACCTGCCAGCAAGGCCGGAATAGCGTCGGAAATGCCGGTGGCGAACGGGAAATTCCACGGCGCGATGATCCCGGCCACGCCCTTGGGCACCCGGATCTCGGTCGAGGAAGACACGAGAGGCACCGGTCCGCCGCGCCGCGTCGGGGCCAGCAGTTTGGGCGCGCGCCGCAGATAGTGGCTCATGATCATCGGCGGATCGCACGTTTCCTCGATCGCCATCCGCCGGTTCTTGCCGCTTTCGATCTGGATCAGGTCGGCGATCGTCCGTGCGCGGTCGATGAACAGCGAATGCGCCCGCCGGAACACCGCGAGCCGCTGTTTGAGCGGCGTCGCGGCCCATTTCGCCTGTGCCGTCCGCGCGGCGGCGAACGCCTGCTCGATGTCCGAGGGCGTCGACTGCGGCAGCTCCACCAGGACGTCGCCGGTGTAGACCTCGGTGAGCGGCCACACCGCGCCGCCCGAGCCGGGGACGCGCGCGACGAGCCCGCGGAGGAGTTCGTCGGTCGCCGAAGCCGGGCGGGTGGGCCGGGCCGGGGTGAGGGTCATGGGTCTCGCGCTCCCGTCAGTTGCCGGAAAGGACCAGCTGCGCGCCCATTTCGCCGATCATGATGCAGGGCGCGTTGGTGTTGCCGCCGGTGATCGAGGGCATGATCGAGGCGTCGCAGACCCGCAGCCCGTCGACCCCGCGCACCTTGAGGTCGGGCCCGACGACGGCGAGGTCGTCCACGCCCATCCGGCAGGTGCCGACGCCGTGGTAGACCGACGTCGCGCGGTTGAGGATCGCGTCGCGCAGTTCCTGCCCGCGCAGCTGCTTGCCCGGGTGGATTTCCTCGTTGACCGAGCCCTTGAACGCCTTCGAGGCGAAGATCTCCCGCACCGTCTCGGATCCCTCGCCGAGCACTTCGAGGTCGGCCGGGTCGGAAAGGTACTGCGGGTCGATGAGCGGCGCGGCGGCCGGATCGGCCGAGGAGAGCCGGATCGTGCCGCGGCTCTTCGGGTAGATCAGCGTGGCGAGCACGGTCAGCGCCGGCCGCTTGTCGACCGGATGCCGGACCGGCGCGTCCTGGTTCGGCGACACGTACGCCCACGGCAGCAGGTGCAGCTGCAGGTCCGGCACCGTCGTGGCCTGCGACGTCTTGAGGAACGCGAGCGCCTCGAACACCGAGTTCGCGAGGAACGTCGAGCCCGGCTTGAGCAGCTCGCGGGCCATCCCGCGGGCGAAATACGGTGCGGTGCCCTTGTTCTTGCACGACGACACCTGGAACGTCAGCGCGTGGAACATGTGGTCGTGCAGGTTGTCGCCGACCGGCAGATCGGCGAGCACGTCGATGCCGTGCTCCTTGAGGTGCTCGGCGTGCCCGATCCCGGACAGCATCAGCAGCTGCGGCGACCCGACGAACCCGGCGGCGAGGATGACCTCCTTGCCCGCCCGGACCGTGCGGTGCCCGCCGTTGGCGTCGGTCACCTCGACACCGGTCGCGCGGCCGTTCTCGATCACCACTTTCCGCACGAACACGCGGGACTGGATCTCAAGCGTCCGAGGCGCGAGGTGATGCAGGTAGCCGCGGGAGGCGCTGTAGCGCAGGCCGTCGGCAGCGTTCTGCTGCATCCGGCTGACGCCCTCCTGCGACGGCCCGTTGTAGTCGTCGATGATCTCGCAGCCGATGGCGTCGGCCGTCGCGTCGAGGAACTGCAGCGTGCCTTCCTGCGGGATCTTGTTGCGGGTGATCTTGATCGGCCCGCCCGCGCCGCGGAAGGCGTTCTCGCCGTCCTCGAAGTCCTCCATGCGCTTGTACGCGGCGTTGACGCTGTCGGCGTCCCAGCCGGTGTTGCCCTCGGCCGCCCAGGAGTCGAAATTCGCCCGGTTGCCGCGGACGTAGACCATCCCGTTGACCGAACTGGAGCCGCCGAGCACCTTCCCGCGCGGCACCGGCAGGCGCCGATCGAGAACATGTTTCTGCGGGACCGAGGAGAACCCCCAGTCACTCATTTTCTTCAGCTGGGGCACCGCGTGCAACGGGGCCACCAACCCCGGCTTGCGCAACAGCAGCTGCTCGTCGCTCTTGCCCGCTTCGAGCACGATCACGCTGGCCCCAGACTCCGCGAGCCGCCCGGCGACGGCAGCTCCCGAGCTGCCCGACCCGACGACCACGTAGTCGGCTTCGTTGCCTCGGGCCACCCTGGCTGCCATGTCCGCTCCTCGTCCCGCGCCCCGCCGAAACTGTAACCTGTTCTAGTTAAGGCACGGTATAGCTTTCCCGTCGGACGCGCAACGCCTCGCGCGCGAACCTGATGGACTCGCCCTCGTGAGGTTTTCTCAGCGCTGCGGAGCATTGGCTGGCGAGACCGGCTGCGTGGCTTTCTCCCGCTGAGGTCCGCGAAGGGCTCCTTGAGGGAATCAGATTCCCTCAAGGAGCCCTTCGCGGGTGTCGCGCCTTCGCGGGTGTCGCGCCTTCGCGGGTGTCGCGCCTTCGCGGGTGTCGNCCTTCGCGGGTGTCGCGCCTTCGCGGGTGTCGCGCCTTCGCGGGTGTCGCGCCTTCGCGGGCGTCGCGTGTCTCGGCAGGAGGCAGAACCCCGCAGGCGCGGTGACAGGAGCGCCTGAAGTTGTCCCTGGCCGATGGGCGCGGTCTGGTCGGTGTGCGCGTGCGGGAGCAGGGAGTCACGCGGCCCGGGCGTAGCGAGACTGCGCACCGCAGCTACTGAGAAACCCTCCATGGGACCGAGGAAGCCAACCGCCGGGGAGGCGACGTTGGATCTGCGGGGCCCGCACCTGACCGAGGTCCCGTCAGGGGAGAGCCGGGGATCGGCGGTCTCGGGAAGCTGGTCTTGAAGGGCGACGTCCTGCGGGCGCTGAACGTCCGCCAGGCCCGCCTCGTCCGGTGGCTGGAGCGGCTGGGGGAGACGGCGAGCCTCCGGAGGGGGGCGCACGCTCTGCCTGTGCCCGGAGCACCTGGCCTTCTCCCGCGGCCCCGCGTGAGCGGTCTTGCTCCGTTCGGTGCGACCCCGCGCACACCGGCTGTGCAAACCAGGCGATAGCGGACACATCGGGCTCCGGTTCGATTGACTGCGGACCAGCGCCGCCGTACCGTGCTGCTCGCGCGACGGCTTCCCGAAGCCGGTGGGATTCCGGCACGGTCGCGCCACTGTGTGCCCATCCCGGGCGAGTCAGGTCGAGGAGCCGTCGTCGAGGTCCACCCGCAAGGGACGCGTCATCCCGAAGGAGAGCCATGGCCACCATTCCGGCCGATCGGTCCACCCCGGTCGTCTTGCCCGTGTCGAAAGCCGTGCTGCTGCTCGGCGCGACCGTCGTCGGCGCGCTCTTGCTGTACTACTTCATCGGCGTCGACCAGGGCGCGGTCTCGATCTTCGGCAGCGACACGCACGTGCACGAGTTCGTCCACGACGCGCGGCACTTCCTCGGCTTCCCCTGCCACTGACGCGCGCGGAACGGACAACCGAACAATGCAGAACAAGCTGATTCTGCGCGGCCTCCTCGCCGGAGCGCTGGGCGGAGTGCTGGCGTTCGTCTTCGCGCGGATCTTCGCCGAGCCGGCGATCCAGGCCGCCATCGACTACGAATCCGGCCGCGACGAGGCGCAGACGGCGCTCGACAAGGCCGCCGGGCTGCCGGTCGAGCCCGAGGGGCACGAGGTCTTCAGCCGCGCGGTGCAGGGCAACCTCGGCATCGGGCTCGGGATGGTGCTCTTCGGCGTGGCCATGGGCCTGCTGTTCGCCGTCGTGTACACCGTGCTGCTGGGCCGCGTCGGCCGGATCCGCGCGCGGGTGCTGGCGGTGCTCGTGGCCGGGGCCGGATTCCTGTCGCTGTACCTCGTGCCGTTCCTGAAGTACCCGGCCAACCCGCCGGCGATCGGGCACGAGGCGACCATCGGCGCGCGCACCGGGCTGTACCTGACGATGGTCGTCGCGTCGGTGGTTTTCCTGGTCGCGGCCGTCGTCGCGGGCAAGCGGCTCGCGCCGAGACTGGGCAACTGGAACGCGACACTCGTGGCGGGCGCCGGGTTCGTGGTGCTGTGCGCGCTGCTGATGGCGCTGCTGCCGTCGCTCGGGTCGCTGGCCTCCAACGTCGCCGAGTACGGCCCGCAGGCCAGCGAAACCCCGTTGCCGCTCAAGGGTCCCGACGGCCAGATCGTGTACCCGGGGTTCCCTGCCGACACGCTCGCCGGGTTCCGGCTCTGCTCGGTGCTGGCGCAGGTCATCCTGTGGGGGACCATCGCGCTCGTGTTCGGCCCGCTCGCCGAACGCGTGCTCGACCGCGGGCGCGCGGTTACCGTCGAGGCGTGAACCCGCTGACCGGACTGGGCCCGTTCTTCGCTGTCGACACGCATCCGGCCGGGGAACCGGCCGGGCCGTGGCGTCCGTTGTCCGAGGTCCTCGACGACGGCCCGGTGCTGCGCGAACGCATCGCGCGGAACCGGTCGGTGCTCGGCGGCGATTTCGTGGAACTGCGGGTCGCGGCGTCGATCGCGCATCTCGGGCTGGCGGCTCGGATCATCTCGCCCGCGCTCGGTCTCGCGGTCGGTGCGCGAGCGGTGCCGGACTATTCGACGGCGTGGTGGCAGCCGAAGCTGGGTGGCGCGTTTCCGTTGTCTCTGGCGGAAAAATCGCCGGTCGAGTCCGATGTGGTCAGTGCGTTCGCGGAACGGGTTCTGCGCGGTCCGGTGGCGCGGTTGGACAAGGCGATGGCGCAGTTCTCGCTGGCGCGGAACGTTCGGCGGGGGAACGTGGCGTCGGCGCTGAACGGGGCGGTGACAGTGTTGCGGTCCGAGCGTCCAGAGTGGACTGACCGGGTCTCGGGGATTGTCGCCGCGCTGGAGGAACTGCCGGAGCTTTCCGGAACCGCGACTCGGGAGAACGGGCGGTTCCGTCGTCGCAGCTGCTGTCTTTTCTATCGGGCGGCACCGGATCGCGACGGCCCGAAATGCGGGGATTGCGTGCTCGCCTGAACTGTGCCCGAATGCCGAAAATCTCCCCAGTGAACCTGCGATCGAGATCTGCGCGAGGAACAACTGGACAGGGAGAACATCGGGAGGCCGCCATGCGCAGGTATCGCACCCGCTGGACCTACAGCGCCGGGCTGCTCGTCGCGTGGGGGCTCGTCTTCCTGCTCGCCGGAGTGCTCCGCGGCGGACACGAGGTGGGTCGTGCTGCCGGTGTTCGTCGGCTCCTGCATCGGCTGGGCGAGCACGACGATCGCGCGGTACGTGTACCCGCCGCCGAAGAAGTGGCTGAGCTGAACCGCGTCCCAGTCGCCGGGACGGTTGCCGCCGCCAGGCCGTCGTGGTCCATAGGCTCGGCCCGGTGTTCAACGAGGGGCACCAGCTCGATCACCTGCCGGAGAACCTGCGCCTCCCCGGTGTCGCGCACGACGACCGCTGGGCGTGGACCGGCGACGGCGCCCCGCCGTACGAGCAAGCGTGGCCGGATGGCGCAAGCGCGGACTGTTAACCCCGGGCGTGCGGCGGCCGCTATTGGCGTTCTTCACGCCGGTCCTCGGGTATGTCGCGCCGCGGATCCGGCTGTCCCGGCCGAATCGCGGACTGCACGTCACGGTCACCGAGCTGGCCGAACCGCACAGCGGCGAGGCGCACGCGCAGTTCGCGTGGCAGGACCGGGCCCGGATTCCCGAACTGCCGACCTGCCCGGGCGTCGCCGGTGCCTGGACCCGACGTTGGACATCGGCTCCGGAGCGGACCGCACGCCGGGTTCGCTGCTGTACCTCGACGAGGACCCGGTCGAGGTGAGCCGCGTAATCGCCGAGCGGGTCTTGCCGTCGATCGTCCCGTGGCGGGACTGGTGATCCCGGTGGCGGAATGGGCCGCGCTGCACGATCTCGTGCACCGTTACGCAGCCCGCGTCGACGAGCGGGATTTCGCGGGTGTCGCCCAGTTGTTCGGCGGCGACGGGGTGCTCGTGCTGCCGGATCCGCCGCACGACTTCGGCCCGGTCCGGGAACATCCCAGTCCCGAAGGCGTAGCGGCCGCGTTATCGGTGCTGGATGACGTGCCGCTGACCGCACACGGCATCACCGGCGTTGTCTTCGACCCCGGCGGCAATCCCGCCGCGCGAGGACGGATCACCTGCGTCGCCCACCACGTCGGCCCGCGCGACGGCCGATTCGCCGACGCGGTGTGGCACCGGCACTACCTCGACCGCTACGCGAAGACCGGCGGCGGATGGCGGTTCGCGCGCCGCGAGGCGCACCTCGATCTGCTCGACACCCGGGAGGTCCGCGCGACCCGCCTCGGCCGGTGACCTGCGCCGAGTCACCCGAACGGGCGGACCCGCCGGGGGCGGCGGCGTGACGGGTTTGCCCGGAAACTGCGTAAGGTCGAAGCCATGTCAGGGGACGACGGCCTGCTCACGCAGGACAGCACGCGCGGGCTCACCGCGGCCGAGGTGGCCGAGCGGGTCGCCGCGGGACGGACCAACGACGTGCCCTCGCGCACGAGCCGCAGCGCGTGGGAGATCGTCCGGTCGAATGTCTTCACCCGGATCAACGCGATCTTCGCGGTGCTCGCGGTCATCATCTTCTCCACCGGCTACCTGCTGGACGGGCTGTTCGCCGGGGTGATCGTGGCGAACAGCGTCGTCGGCATCGTGCAGGAGCTGCGCGCCAAGCGGACGCTGGACCGGCTCGCGATCGTCGGCCAGGTGCGTCCGCGCGTCCGCCGCGACGGGGTCAGCAGCGAGCTGGCCCCGGAGGAGGTCGTGGCCGACGACGTGATCGAGGTCGGCGCGGGCGATCAGGTGGTGGTCGACGGCGAGGTGCTGGCGGCGGACGCGCTCGAGGTCGACGAATCGCTGCTCACCGGCGAGTCGGATCCGGTGGTGAAGCGCGCGGGCGACCCGATCATGTCCGGCAGTTTCGTGGTGGCCGGGAACGGCGCGTACCGGGCGACGAAGGTGGGCTCGGAGGCGTACGCGGCGAAGCTGGCCGAGGAGGCGGGCCGGTTCACGCTGGTCGATTCGGAGCTGCGGAACGGGATCAACAAGATCCTGAAGGTCATCACCTATCTGCTGGTCCCGGCGGGCGGGCTGTCGATCTACAACCAGCTTTCCGGTTCGCAGCGGCTGCCCGACGCGCTGCGCGGGATGGTCGCGGCGCTCGTCCCGATGGTCCCGGAGGGCCTGATCCTGCTGACGTCGGTCGCGTTCGCGGTCGGCGTGATCCGGCTGGGGCGGCGGCAGTGCCTGGTCAACGAGCTGCCCGCGATCGAGGGCCTGGCCCGGGTGGACGTCGTCTGCGCGGACAAGACCGGCACGCTCACCGAGAACACGATGCGGCTGTCCGAGCTGCGGCGGCTGCACGAAGCGGGCGAGGTGCCGGAGACGGTGCTGGCCGCGCTCGCCGCCGCCGACCCGCGGCCGAACGCCAGCCTGGTCGCGATCGCCGAGGGCTGCCCGGCCGCGCCGGACTGGAGGCCGACCGCTGTGGTGCCGTTCTCCTCGGCCCGGAAGTGGAGCGGCGCGGCGTTCGGCGAGCACGGCGACTGGGTGCTCGGCGCGCCGGACGTGTTGCTGCCCGCCGAATCGGAGGAACGCGCGGAAGCGGAACGGATCGGCGCGCAGGGCCTGCGGGTGCTGCTGCTCGGCCGGGCCGCGAACGCGGTCGACGCGCCGGAAGGGCCGGGCAGGGTCACGCCGGTGGCGCTGGCCGTGCTGGAGCAGAAGATCCGCGGCGACGCGCGCGAAACGCTGGACTACTTCGCCGCCCAAGGCGTCGCGGTGAAACTGATTTCGGGCGACAACGCGGTGTCGGTCGGCGGCGTGGCCCGCGCGCTGGACCTGCCCGGCGGCGAGGCCCCGGTCGACGCGCGGACCCTGTCCGAAGATCCCGGGGAGTTGGCTTCGCAGCTTGACGGGACCGCGGTGTTCGGCCGGGCGACTCCGGCGCAGAAGCGGGCGATGGTCGCCGCGTTGCAGGCTCGTGGGCATACCGTCGCGATGACCGGCGACGGGGTCAACGACGTGCTCGCGCTGAAGGACGCCGACGTCGGCGTCGCGATGGGCGCGGGCAGCCCGGCGACTCGTTCGGTCGCGCAGATCGTGTTGCTGGACAACGCTTTCGCGACCCTGCCGCAGGTCGTCGGCGAGGGCCGCCGGGTGATCGGCAACATCGAACGCGTCGCGAACCTGTTCCTCACCAAGACCGTGTACTCGGTGCTGCTGGCGCTGATCGTCGGCGTGCCCGGGCTGATCGGCCTGGACGCGATGCCGTATCCGTTCCTGCCCCGGCATGTCACGATCGTCGGCTGGTTCACCATCGGCCTGCCCGCGTTCGTGTTGTCGCTGGCCCCTAACAACGACCGCGCGCGCCCCGGATTCGTCGGCCGGGTGCTGCGGATGGCGGTTCCGGCCGGGGTGGTGATCGGGGCCGCGTCGTTCGTGTCGTACATCCTGGTCCACCCGGGCCACGCGACCACCGGCACCGCGCAGGTGCAGGCGAGTACTACGGCGTTGATGACGTTGATGGCGCTGGCGTTGTGGGTGCTGGCAGTGGTCGCGCGGCCGTATACGTGGTGGAAGGCGGCGCTGGTCGCGACGATGGCGGTGGTGTCGGCGCTGATGTTCCTGCTGCCGTGGACGCGGGAGATCTTCCAGCTGGACCCGAGCAACACGGGGTACACGCTGATCGCGGTGATCTGCGCGGCGGCGGGAGTGGTGCTGATCGAGATCGGCCGCTGGATCGGAACCCGGATCGGCACTCGCTGAAGGTCCGTGCGGGGAACCCGGAGGGAATCAGAGTCCCCCGCACGGACCGAGGGGTCAGCTGAACGAGACGGGGATGAACACGTCGAAGGACCGGTCGGCGGACCCGAGGTGGTCGCGCCGGCTGACGACGGCGCAGGTCACGGTCGCGCAGTCGAGATTGGTGCTGGCCTGCTTGACCCGGATCCGCGCGCTGAAGCCGCCGCTGGAGTCGATCGGGGTCGAGGCGCTGCCGCCGACCGGGCTGTTCGTCACCCAGGCCGAGGGGCCGACCCCGGTGCTGCCCTGGCCGTCGCCGCCGGCGCACGGGCTCGGGACCTGGCCGTAGCTGTAGTCGTCGGGGACCTGGCACAGCGCGAGGTAGTAGCCCTTCGCCGGGTCGTAGCCGGAACCGGTGACGGTGATCGTTTCCCCGGCCGCAGCGAGGCCGGTGGCGTTGGACGCGGTGAGCGTGTGCCCGTTGTGGGTCGCGGTGCCGGAAGCGGCCGACGCGGCTCCCGCGGCGCCGAGCAGCAGGCCGACGACCGCGGCCGGCACCAGGCCGAGCACGGCGCGTCTCTGCCGCTTGCGGCGGATCTGGGCGGCGGCTGAGCGGTCTGCGGGGGAGATGTGCTGAGACATCGGGGAAGCGCTCCTTAGTTCCGTGGAATACCGAGACCGCTGTCGGGTGGGGAGAAATCCGTTCGGGGGACACGAGAAGCGCCGAGGAACACGCTCCGAAATGAGGAACACCGGCAGCTTACCCAAAACTCACTCGATATGGTAAGCCTAACCTAACAACTTGAAGTGAGGGTCGCCTCAGTCGCGCGGCCGGCTTGCCGAAGGGGAGGGGCGCGGTGCGCTGGAGTCGAGTCGTCCGGTCCGGGAGATGGGCCGCGGGGGTGTGCGCGGCACTCGTCGTGACCGCTTGCGGCGGGCAGGGGGCGGCACCGCCGCAAGTCCCCGCGGCGGTGCCGGGCCAAACGCCGTTGGCACAGGTGAAACCGCTTGCCGACCCCCGCGGCTACACCGGCCCGACCACCGCCGTCGTGGCACAGCCGGACATCCAGCCGGTGGCGCCGGAACCGAAGCCCGCGCTTCCGGTGACAGTCACGGATTTCCAGGGAACGAAGGTGACGGTCTCCGACGCGAGCCGGATCCTGGCGTTCGACATGTCCGGCACGCTCGCCGCGACGGTGTTCGGCCTCGGGCTCGGCGACCGGGTGATCGGCCGGGACGTGTCCACCGGCTTCCCCGGTTCGGAAAAGCTCCCGGTGATCACCGCGAACGGCCACCAGCTCAACGGCGAAGCGATCATGGCGCTGAAACCGACCGTGGTGCTCACCGACACGTCGATCGGCCCGTGGAACGTGGTGCTGCAACTGCGCGACGCGCACGTGCCGGTCGTCGTGGTGGACTCGAAGCGCTCGATGGACAACACCCGCGAGCTGGTCGGCAGCGTCGCCGCCGCGCTCGGCGTCCCTGCGGCGGGGAAACAGCTGGCCGACCGCATCGACGGCCAGATCGCGCGGAAGAAAGCCGAAATCGCGCACCTGGTTCCCGCGGATCCGGCGAAGCGGCCGCGCGTGGCGTTCCTCTACGTCCGCGGGCAGGCGGGCGTCTACTACATGTTCGGCAAGGGCAGCGGCGTCGAGTCGATCCTTTCCGCGCTCGGCGTCGTGGACGTGGCGGCCGAGGCGGGCATCGACGGCATGCGGCCGATCAACCCGGAGGCGCTGAGCCGGGCGCGGCCGGATCTCGTGCTGATGATGACGAAGGGCCTGGAGTCGGTCGGCGGCGTCGACGGCGCGCTGGCGATTCCCGGCCTCGCGCAGACCCCGGCCGCGAAGAAGCGCCGGTTCGTCGACCTGAGCGACTACCAGATCCTCAGTTTCGGCCCGTTGACCGCGTCCGTGCTCGACGCGCTGGCCCGTGCGGTCTACGCGCCGGATTCGGTCAAGGCGGCGAAATGAGCGCGGTCCAGGAGAAACCCGTCGCGGTGCTGCCGGAGCCCGGCCTCCGGAGACGTCCGCTGCGCGTCACGGTGCTGTTCGCCGTGCTCGTCGCCGGACTGCTCGCGGTGGCGCTGGTTTCGGCGGCGGCCGGGCAGTACGGGATCCCGGTTCCGGACGTGCTCGGCTCGATCCTGCACCGGATCGGGATCGGCTCCGCTCCGGCGGGCATGGACAGCTACGCCGAGGGCACGCTGTGGCAGGTCCGGTTCCCTCGGGTGGTGCTGTCGCTGATCGTCGGCGGCGTGCTGGGCGTGTGCGGCGCGCTGATGCAGGGCGTTTTCGGCAATCCGCTGGCCGAACCCGGGGTCGTGGGAGTGTCGTCCGGGGCCGCGGTCGGCGCCTGTCTGTCCATTGTGGGCGGTTGGACTTTCCTCGGCACGTTCACCACGCCCGCGCTCGCCTTCGCCACCGGACTGGCCACGGTGCTGACGGTGTATCTGCTCGCCCGGTCGAAGGGCCGGACCGAGGTCGTCACGCTGATCCTGACCGGAGTGGCGGTGAACGCCGTGGCCGGGGCGGCGATCGCGTTCCTCGTCTTCCTCGGCGACCAGAGCGCGCGCGAGCAGATCGTGTTCTGGCAGCTGGGTTCGATGGCGTCGAGCCGCTGGCCGTACGTGTACACCGTCGCGCCGCTGGCGGTGGCGAGCGTACTCGTCGCGCTGGTGCTGGCGCGCAAGCTCGACCTGCTTTCGCTGGGGGACCGGCAGGCCCGGCACGTCGGCGTCAACGTCGAATCGCTGCGGCTGACCGCGGTCCTGGTGGTCGCGGTCGCGGTGTCCGCGGCGGTGTCGTACTCGGGGATCATCGGGTTCGTGGGGCTGGTCGTGCCGCACCTGATCCGGATGATCGCCGGTCCGGGCCACCGGGTGCTGCTGCCGGCGAGCGCGCTCGGCGGCGCGGTGCTCCTGTCGCTGGCCGATCTGCTCGCCCGCACGCTGTTCCCGTTCGCCGATCTCCCGATCGGCATCCTCACCGCGCTGGTCGGCGGGCCGTTCTTCTTCGTTCTGCTGTTGCGCACCAGGAAAAGCTCCGGAGGATGGGCATGAGCACAGTCGTGCGCCTTCCGCTCGACCGGCGCGGCCCGGGCATCGAACCGCTGGCCGCGGTGCGGCAGGCCACTGTCCGGGCGGGCGGTCGCGCGCTGCTCGACGCGGTGGACCTGGAAGCGCGCGCCGGGGAGGTGCTCGCGGTCGTCGGGCCGAACGGCGCGGGCAAGACCACGCTGCTGTCCGTGCTGGCAGGCGATCTCGCCCCGGACGCGGGCACCGCGACGGTTGCCGGGCGTCCGGCGGGCCAGTGGCGGACGGTGGAGCTGGCCCGGCGCCGGGCCGTGCTGCCGCAGCAGAATCCGCTGTCTTTCCCGTTCACCGTCGGGGAAGTGGTCGCGATGGGCCGGGCGCCCTGGCGGGGGACCGAGTCGCAGGACCGGGACGAGGAGATCGTCGCGACGGTGCTCGCCGAAACCGACGTGGCCGATCTCGCCGGACGCCGGTACCCCACGCTGTCCGGCGGCGAGCAGGCCCGGGTGGCGCTCGCCAGGGTCCTCGCGCAGGACACCGAACTGGTGCTGCTGGACGAGCCGACCGCTTCGCTGGACCTGCGCCATCAGGAGGACGTGCTCCGGCTCGTCGGCGCGAAGGCCGCCGGGGGAGCCGGAGTGGTGCTGGTGCTGCACGACCTGACTCTCGCGGCGGCCTACGCCGACCGGATCGCGGTGCTCGACGAGGGCAAGCTCGCCGCGGTCGGGCCGCCCGAGCAGGTGTGCACGGCCGGACTGCTGAGCGAGGTGTACCGCTGCGCGGTCGAGATCGTCCCCCATCCCGGCAGCGGCAAACCGATCGTCCTGCCCCGACGCGACTGAAGGAAAACCCGATGAGCATCCGTTTCCGCGCGGCCGTCGCCGTGCTCGCCGCCGGCGCGGCGGCCGGCCTGGTTCCGGTCCCGGCCTCGGCGGCGGGCGCGAGCGTCCGGCTGTCGCCCGCCGCCGCCGATCCCGACTACGCGACCGTGCTCACCCTGCGCGGCACCGGTTTCCAGTCGATTCCCAAGGGCCACGGCGGGATTTACGTCCTGTTCGGCACCGTGTCCGGCGACCGGTGGCGGCCGAGCCAGGGCGGGGCCACCGGGACGACCTACCGGTACGTCCAGGACAGCGAAACCAAGGACAACAACGGCTATCAGCGGTTCGTGGCCTTCCCCGGCGGCGACACCGCCTACGCGGCCAACGGCGGCACCATCGCGCCGGACGGGACCTGGTCGGCCAAACTGGTCGTGCCGGGCGCGCGGTTCCCGGCCGCCGACCGCACCGGCAAAGCGACCACAGTGGACTGTTCGACGGTGCAATGCGGGGTGATCACCGTCGGTGCGCACGGCGTGGTCAATCCGGAGAACGAGACGTTCACCCCGGTCACGTTCGCCGTGCCGGGCGCGCGCAAACCGGCGGTGCCGAAAACCGCCGCGCCGCCTCCTGCTTCTTCGCCGCCGCCGCCGTCGTCCTCCGCAGCCAAACCCGCACCGGCAGTCACCGCGGCGATGCACGAGGCCCGCGCTGGCGACAAGGTGCCGGTCACCGGTCGCGGGTTCGCGCCGAACGAGCGGATCTCCGTGGTCCTGCACTCCGATCCCGTCTCGCTGCCGGACGCGAAAGCCGACGCGAACGGCGTATTCGCTTATGTCGCTTCGCTTCCGGACGGGCTTCCGCCAGGCGAGCACCGGATCGCGTTCACCGGAGCGACTTCGGCGACGGAAGTGTCGGCACCGCTTTCCGTCGCCGCGCCTCCGGTCGCGGCGGTGGCGCAGAAGGCCGTACCGGCGGCGGAGCCGAGCGGCTGGCCGGTCTGGGCGACTGTCGTGTTCGCCGTCGCCGCGGTCCTGGTGCTGGCCGTGGCCGGATTCCTGCTGTGGCGGCGGGCGCGTTCCCGTGCCGCCGCGAACAGCTGACCGCATTCTCTCCCCAGGAAAGGCAATCAGTTGATGAAGAAGAACAGACCCGGTGCGAGACGGTGGCTTCGGCGGACCCTGACCGTCGCCGCGAGCGCGGCTCTGGTCCTGGCGACCGGCAGTGCCGGAATCGCCGGTGCCGACGCCGGGCCTTCGGTGACCGTCACGCCGTCGACCGATCTGGCTCCCGACGGGAGCACGGAAATCACCATCAAGGGCACCGGTTTCCGCCCGGACGGCAACGGCGGCAACGGTTACGGCCTGCGCATCGGCCCGGCACTGTCCACGTTGAAGGACCCGGGCACGGCGAACGGTTACCAGCTCGCCCGGCTGGTCAAGAAGGGCGCCGTCGGCAACCAGGTCCCGCTCGGCGACGACGGGTCCTTTTCGTACAAAGCCAAAGTGAAAGCTGTCTACGACGGCAGCGACGGCCGCAACCACGACGCGGCCGCGGAGCCGTTCTCGGTCTACACCTTCGCTTGGCGCGGCGACGACAGCTCCTTCGACACCGCGACGCCGATCCGGTTCCGCGGCACCGTCGACCCGCCGCCGCCCACCGGAGACGGAAAACCAGGTCTCTATTGGGGCTTCAAGCTTTCCTGGCGCAACTACCTCAAGAACTTCGCCGGGACCACGACGCCGCAAGGCGGCGCGATCCTCGACCCGAGTGACAAGTTCTCCGATCCGAAGCCGTACGTGTGGCCGCTCGAAAGCGCCGACTACGACGCGTCGACGAGCACCGGAACGGTTCGTTACCGCGGCGCGGTGCACTTCGCGATGCCCGCGCATTTCATCTGGGACATCGGGCTCGCCGATCCGGTGGTCACCTTCACCGGACCGGGCAAGGCGACCCTCGGCATGACGGTGAACTACAAGTTCTACGGCACCCAGGACAAACCGGAGAAGGTGCAGTCGCCGACGAAGGCGGTCATCGCGAACCTCGACGTCAGCGGGCCCGCCGCGCAGACTGCGGACGCGGCGGTCGCGAAAATCGCCAAAGCCACGCTCACCGACGCGGGAGCCGCTTCGTTCAACGGTTTCTACAACGCAGGCGCTGAACTGGACACCGGCGACATCGTCTTCCCCGGAAAAGCCGGTCCGGCGGTCCCGGCCATCACGGTCGCTCCGGCGTCGGTCGCGCAGGGCGGGTCCGTGCAGGTGACCGGCACCGGTTTCACCGCGGGCGAAGACGTGGCCCTCAGCCTGCGCGGGCAACCGGCCGGCAGCGCGAAGGCCGATGCCTCCGGCGGCTTCACCGCCGCCGTGGCGGTGCCCGCGGAACTGGCGCCCGGCGAGTACTCGGTCGCCGCGGCCGGATCGGTGTCGAAAGCCTCGGCGGCCGCGAAGATCACGGTGACCGCGCGGAACGTTCCGCCGCCCGCCGAGGGCTGCACGCTGACCCCGCAGAACGCGACCAAGGGCGATCTGCTGTGGGGCTTCAAAAAGAGCTTCCGGGAATACGTCGGCACCAGTCTCACCGGTGGCCCGGCGAAGGGCAACAGCATCACCGCCGGAGACGGCGCGGAGATCACCGGCACCGACCGGGCGGTCGCCGACGGCGTGCCGGACCCGGACGGAATCCCCACCGGCGCCTACCGGTTCCCGGCGAAGACCGGCCGCTACGCGTCACCGTCCGACTTTTCCGTGCAGTACCAAGGCAAAGTCACTTTCGCCTACCCGGCGCACTTCTTCACGATGATCCTCGCCAACCCGGCGGTCACCGTGTCCGGGGAGACCGGCGTGCTCAAGGCGGACGTCCGGCTCGTCGCGCAGCCCGGCGCGCCCGCCTCGTCGGTGGACCTGCCGCAGGCGACGCTGGCGAAGCTGACCCTGTCGGGCGCGCAGCGGCAGCCGGGGGAGGGAACCCTGCTCGTCAGCGGAATCGGCGCGAAACTGGCCAGTTCGGACGCGTTCGCCGGGTTCTACCAGACCGGTGCCGAACTGGACCCGGCGACGGTCGGCATCGCGGCTTCGTGCGCCGCTCCGCCCCCTCTCGGCGGCGACGCTTCCGGCACGGGCGGCACCGGCGGCGGTTCCGGCCAGGACTTGGTGCCGCCGCTGAAATTCCGCCCCGAAAGCGACACGGGAGCGCTGGCTTCCACCGGCGCGGACGCCTGGCCGCCGCTGTATCTGGGCTTGTCGCTGCTGCTCGGCGGCGCCGCGCTGGTGTTCGTCGCGCAGATCCGGCGCAAGGCGAAGAGCTAAGCGGCCAGCCCCGCGGGGAAAGCGCGTGAGGGCCGCCCTGAGGGAATCAGATTCCCTCAGGGCGGCCCTCACGGACCTTGGGACGGAGGTGGGTTAGTCGCGGGGAGCGACCAGTCGTTTCCCGGACCACAGCAGCACGGTGCTCAGCCCGTAGCTGGCCAGGTGCCCGAGGCTGATCCCGGCCCCCTGCAGCAGGTGTTTCGCTCGCCCCGGCGGCACATGCGTGCCGGTGACCGCGCTCGCGACCGCGATCGGCAGGGCCGGTGCGATGAACGGCGCGGACCAGCGCGGATAGGCAGTGCGGCCGGTGGCCACCGCGGCGGTGGCGAGGGCGGACGCGGCCACGGTCGCGATTCCGAAGGGCCAGTAGACGATCCCGATGGCGCGGCCGAACGCGGCGGCCTGATCCAGCATCCGCCGCTTGGCCGGTTCGCTCACCGGGGCCAGGTCCTCGGCCGCCTTGTACGCCTCGGCCCAATGAAAGAAGGTGCCGTGGATGAACGCCGGGGTCGTCCAGGCCGCGGCCAGCACCGCCGCCGGTGCGAACGCCCGGGCGCGGCCGGCCGGTGCGAGACCCTGGTAGAGATGCCACGCGGCGGCGAGGTACAGCGGCGAGCCGAACACACCGCTGAGCGCGCCGGCGGTGAGCCGGGTCGTGGAAGCCGGCAGCATCGCGCCGACCTTGGTGTCCACCTCCGGTTCGGCGAGGATCGGATGCCGGTCGGGTTCGACTTTCGAGCCGAGCAGGAGCACGTCGCCGAGTGCGTACAGCGCGGATCCGGCGACGCCGGCCAGTCCGGCCCAGCGGACGAGCCGGGTGTGCCGGGGCGCCCGTTTCCGGGGACGAAGGGATGCCATCGCGGCCTTCTTCCGTTTCGGGGGCGGGAATTCAGCCCAGGGTGAAAAGATTGATCTTGTAGGTGTTGATCAGCGGCGGCAGGAGCCGCGCGAGCAGCGGCAGGCCGTACCGGTAGCGCGCGGGCCAGGTGCGCGCCAGTTCCGGTTGCGGCGTCGCGAAAGTGCGGCTCTCCTCCAGCCGGAGGCCCCATTCCTCCAGCCGGCGCGGATCGTCGCATTCCCACTGCATCCGGGCGGTGAGCGTCTTGAAAACGGGGTTGCGGTCCTGGTTGCGCATCATCGCGCGGCCGCCGGTGTCGAAGGCGAATCCGCTGCCGGGGAACCGGTCGGCGAGCCGGCGGACCACCTCGCGCACCTGGTCTTCGGCGAGGTACAGCAGCACCGCCTCGCTCACGAAGAAGTACGGGCCCGCTGTCCCGGCGACCTGGTCGAGCCACTCCGGGTCGAGCACCGAAGCGGAGATCGTCGTGACCCGGCCGGAGTCGGCGAAGAACTCCCGGCGCAACGCGACGGTGTCCGGCAGGTCCAGGTCGAACCAGTGCATCCGGTCGGTGCCGAGCCGCTGCGCGCGGGTGTTGAGCCCGGTGCCCAGTTCGACGACCGTCCCGGCCGGATGCGCGGACAGGAACCGCCGCACCCAGCCGTCGAAGATCGCGCTCCGCAGCACCGATCCGGACAGCGCGGGGCCCCGGAACTTCGCGAAGTCGTAGTCGATGCGCTCGACCAGTTCGGCCGCCTTCGCGTCGCCCAGCACCGGATGACGCTTTTTCGCGTCCAAAGCACGTCCGTACAACGGAATCAGGAGAGTCTCCTGCACCGCGCCCAGTTCCACCGGTTTTCCCATCGCCGCCCCCTCGTTCCGATAGTTAGGGCAACCTAACTTCTGCGGCACGGCCGCGTCAACGGTCTTGACGCAAGGTTAGCCAACCCTTAGTTTTACCCGGTAACTAACCCGGGGCCAAGGAGAGCGAATGGCGGCATCGGCAGGCGGACGGCCCGCCCGGATCGCGGTGCCGGACATCCTGGCGGCGGGCCGCGAACTCGGGATGCGCCGGCTGAGCGTGAAGGCGGTCGCGGTGCGGCTGGGGGTCACCGCGACCGCGCTGTACCGGCACGTCGACGGCCGGTGGGGGCTGGAGCGGCTGGTCGGCGAGGACATCCTGGCGCAGCTGCGGCTGCCCGACGATCCGGCGCACGGCACGGAGGCGCACCTGGTGTCGTTCGCGATGCGGCTGCGCGAGTTCGTGCTCGACCATCCGGGCCTCGCCGGCTACCTCCAGGTGCTGTTCCCGCGAGGGGACGGCGGGCAGCGCCTGCTCGCCGCGGAGGTCGAGGCGCTGGGGCGGCGCGGTTACGCGGCGGACGCGGCGATCGTGCTCAGCAGCGCGGTCGCTTCGCTGACGATCGCGATGGCGGCCTCGGAGGAAAACAGCATCGCGGCCGAGACCGCGGACGGCGACGGACTGGAGCGGGAACGCGCTGCGGTGTGGCAGCGGCTGTCGCGGGACGACCGGCTGGGGCCCGCGCACGCGATGCTGCCCCGGCCGTCGCGGCCGGAGTACGTGCGGCTGCTGCTCACCGCGTCGATCCGCGGTCTGGTGGCGGCGTGCCCGCCGGGCCGTCCGGTGGCGGAGATGGTGGCCGAACTGGCCGGGATCGGGGAGAACTGATGGCCAGAGGTTTCCAAGGCGCGGTGCTGCGCGGGTTCGGCGCGCGCGACCACGAGGCGACCGTGCTCGGCACCGAGGAACTCGCGCCGCATTTCGTGCGGATCCGGTTCTCCTCGCCGACGTTGTTCGAGGACGTGACCGCCGAGCCGACCGCGTGGCTGCGGTTCTGGTTCCCGGACCCCGGCGGCGGACCGGCCGAGCACCAGCGCGCCTACACGCTGTCCGAGGCGGATCCGGCGGCCGGGACCTTCGCGGTCGACGTGGTGCTGCACGAACCGGCCGGACCGGCGTCGCAGTGGGCGCGCCGGGCCCGTCCGGGCACGACGGTCCCGGTGGTGTCGCTCGGTTCGACGCGGTTCGAGGTGCCCGCGGACCGGCCCGCCGGATACCTGCTGCTCGGCGACGCCGCGTCGATCCCCGCGGTCAACAGCATTCTCGCGGTGCTCCCGGCCGATCTGCCGGTGGAGCTGTACCTCGAACAGCACACCGGCGACGACCTGCTGATCCCGCTGGGCGAGCACCCGATGCTGCGCGTGCACTGGGTGCCGCGCCGGGACGCCACGACGCTCGCGGACGCGATCGAAGCACGCGACTGGTCGGACTGGCACGCCTGGCTCGCCACCGAATCGGGCACGCTGAAGCACGCGCGCACCAGGTTGCGGGAGGCGTTCGGGTTCCCGAAGGCGGAGGTGCACGGCCGGGCGTACTGGTACTACGGCCGCGCGATGGGCACCTTCCGGTCCGGAAAGGACGGAGACCAGCCGGAAACCGCGGTGCCGCAAGCAGAACCGGCCTCCGGGGAAGACCAGCCGACGGAAAGTCCGCAACGGACTCCGATGCGCGGACGATGGCAGGCGCAGGCGGCCGGGCGGTTGCTGGCCCCGCTGCGCCGCACCCTGATCTTCGCCGGGATCGTGCAGGCCGTGGTCACGCTGCTGCGGCTCGCGCCGTTTGTGCTGCTGGCGGAGCTGGCGCGGCTGGTGCTCGCGCACGCCGCGCCGGAACGGCTGTGGACGGTCGGAATCCTGGCGGTCGTCTTGCTGGCAGCCGGCGCGCTGCTGGAATCGGCGGTGATGGGCTGGCTGCACGCGGTCGACGCCCGGTTCGCGCGGGAACTGCGGCAGCGGCTGCTCGGCAAGCTCGCGCGGCTGCCGCTCGGCTGGTTCTCCGCGCGCGGCTCCGGGGCGGTCGGCAAACTGGTACAGGGCGACACCCTGGCGCTGCACCAACTGGTGACGCACGCGGTCCCGGACGCGGTGGCCGCGGCCGTGGCACCGCTGGCTGTGCTCGGCTACCTGTTCTCGGTGGACTGGCGGCTCGCGCTGGTGCTGCTCGGCCCGATCCTCGTCTACGTCGT
Source organism: Amycolatopsis sp. M39 (assembly GCF_001651785.1). NCBI lineage: Bacteria > Bacillati > Actinomycetota > Actinomycetes > Pseudonocardiales > Pseudonocardiaceae > Amycolatopsis > Amycolatopsis sp. M39. Next base: position 8,864 of record NZ_LWSF01000041.1, on the reverse strand, counting down.
GACGACCGCGGTGATGCTGGTGCAGTCGGGCAGCAAGACCGGGCAGGCCCAGCGATGGGCCGAACGGATGGCCGGGGAAGCGGCGGGCTATCTGGAGGGCCAGCCGGTGGTCCGGGTGTTCGGCGGGGCGGCGGCCTCGGCGTTCCGCCGCAGGCTGGACGAGTACGTTTCCTTCCTCGGCGCCTGGCAGCGGCCGTTCGTCGGCAAGAAGACACTGCTGGACTTCGCCACCCGGCCGGCCACCTTCCTGCTGCTGATCGCGGCGGTCGGCACCGCGCTGGTGCTGGGCGGGACCGATCCCTCGGCGCTCGTGCCGTTCCTGGTGCTGGGCACCACGTTCGGCGCGCGGCTGCTGGGCATCGGCTACGGACTCTCCGGCGTCCGCGACGGGGTGCTCGCCGCGCGCCGGATCCAGGTCGTGCTCGACGAACCGGAGCTGGACGTGCGCGAGCTGCCCGCGGCCGCCGCTACCGCACCGGGTACGGTAGAGCTGGACCACGTGGATTTCGCTTACCGCGCAGGGGTTCCGGTGCTGCGGGACGTGTCCCTGCGGCTGACGCCCGGCACGGTGACCGCGCTGGTCGGCCCGTCCGGTTCGGGCAAGTCGACGTTCGCCGCGCTCGTCGCGCGCTTCCACGACGTGACCGCGGGCGCGATCCGGGTCGACGGCCGGGACCTGCGCAGCCTCCCCTCGGACGAGCTGTACCGGCGGATCGGCTTCGTACTGCAAGAAACCCAGCTCGTGCACGCTTCGGTCCGCGACAACATCGCGCTCGCGGTACCGGACGCGACCGGCGAACAGATCGAGGCGGCGGCCCGGGCCGCGCAGATCCACGACCGGATCACCCGGTTGCCGGAGGGATACCGCACCGTGCTCGGCCCCGGCGCCCCGTTGTCCGGCGGCGAAAGCCAGCGGCTCGCGATCGCCCGCGCGCTGCTGGCCGATCCGCCGGTCCTGGTGCTGGACGAAGCGACCGCGTTCGCCGACCCGGAGTCGGAGTATCTCGTCCAGCGGGCGCTCGATCGGCTCACCGCCGGGCGGACCGTGCTGGTCATCGCGCACCGGCTGTACACCGTTTCGGGCGCCGACCGCATCGTGGTGCTCGACCACGGCCGGATCGCGGAATCCGGGACGCACGAGGAGCTTCTGGCCGCCGATGGTCGTTACGCGCGGCTGTGGCGCGCGGGCGGCGCCGCGGTCGTGGCCGAGGCAGCTCGATGACTCGCCCGCCGCACGCAGGACTCGCACCGGAGGCCGCTCGATGATCCGCACCCTGCTCCGCCTGATCCCCGCCGGCTCCCGCCCCGTCCTGCGCCGGTACGCCGTCCTGACCGTCGTCTCGGTTCTGCTGCGCGCCGCGGGTTCGGTGTTGCTCGTCCCGTTCGTCGCCGCCCTGTTCGGCTCCGATCCGGCGGACTCGGTGCCGTGGCTGGCGGCGCTCGCCGTCGCCACCGCGGCGGGGTGGGCGGTCGACGCGGCGGTCCACCGGCTCGGGTTCGACCTCGGGTTCGCCGTCCTGGACGACGCCCAGCACCAGGTCGCCGACCGGCTCGCCCGGGTCCGGCTGGCCTGGTTCGGCCCGGACACCACCGCGACCGCGCGGCAGGCGATCGCCGCCACCGGCCCGGATCTGGTCGGGCTGATCGGTTACCTGGTGACGCCGCTGGCCGGCGCGGTCCTGCTGCCGATCGCGCTCGGGCTGGCGCTGCTGCCGATCGCCTGGCCGCTCGGCGCGGCCGCGCTGGCGGGCGTTCCGGTGCTGCTCGGGGCCTGGTGGGCGAGCGGCCGCATCGCGCGCCGGGCCGACCGCGCCGCCGAGGAAGCCAATACCGCCTTCGGGGAGCGGATCGTCGAGTTCGCGCGCACCCAGCAGGCGTTGCGCGCGGCCCGCCGGGCGGAACCAGCCCGCAGTCACGCGGGCGCGGCGCTCGCCGCGCAGCACAGCGCGACGCTGCGGGTGCTGCGGATGCAGGTCCCCGGGCAGATCTTGTTCAGCGTGGCCACGCAATGCGCGCTGATCCTGCTCGCCGGGGTGACTGTCCTGCTCGCCGCGCGCGGAGACCTGAGCGCGCCCGAGACGATCGCGCTGATCGTCGTCGTCGCGCGCTACCTCGAACCGTTCGCCGCGCTCGCCGACCTCGCTCCGGGGCTGGAGAACGCTGCGCTGACTCTGGGTCGGATCAGGACCGTGCTCACCGCGCCGCTCGCCCGGTCCGGAGCGGCGGCGAAACCGGAATCGAGCGGCGGGGCCCGGGTGCGGCTGGCGTCGGCGGGCTTCCGCTATTCGCCGGAGGCCGAACCTGTGCTCGACGGGTTCGACCTGGTCCTCGAACCGGGCACGACGACCGCGATCGTCGGCCCGTCCGGTTCGGGCAAGAGCACCGTGCTCGCCCTGCTCGCCGGGCTGCGGGAGCCGACCGCCGGGCAGGTGCTGGCCGACGGCGCCGACCTCGCCGAACTGTCCGCGGAGGACCGCCGCGCGCTGGTCAGTTTCGTGTTCCAGCAGCCGTATCTGTTCGACGGCACAGTGCGGGAGAACATCCTGGCAGGCGACCCGGACGCGGACGAAGAGCGGCTCGCCGAGGCCATCGGACTGTCCCGAGTGGACGAACTGCTGGCCCGGCTGCCCGAGCGCGACCGCACTCCGGTCGGCGAAGCGGGCACCGCGCTTTCCGGGGGCGAACGGCAACGGGTCTCCATCGCCCGCGCCCTGCTCAAACCGGCGCCGCTGCTGCTGGTGGACGAAGCGACCAGCGCGCTCGACACCGAGAACGAGGCCGCGGTCGTCCGCGCGCTCAGCGCCGATCCGGTTCCGCGGACGCGAGTCATCGTGACGCACCGGGTCGCGGCGATGCGCTACGCCGACCGGGTCGTGTTCCTTGAGGACGGACGTATCGTGGAAGACGGCTCGGTGGACGAACTTCTCGCCAGGCAGGGCCGGTTCGCCCAGTTCTGGCAGCAGCAGCTCGACCGCACGCGCTGGCGTCTCGCCGCCGCGCCTTCCGCACCGCCGGAGTAGCCGCCGGTGCGGGTGACGCTCTGGCGCGGCTTACCCGAGCCGGGCCGTGATCGCCGGACGCTCGGTCGGTCCGCTGTTCACATTCGTCCGGCGATGCCACCGCAAGCGGTCGTCGCCGAACTCGATGGTGACCGTGTCGTGGAACGGCGATTCCACGAAGTACCACTCCAGCACCAGTTCACCGGGAGAACGCCACTGCGCGGCGGCGAGGACCCGCGTCGATTCGGCCTGGTACGAGTGGTGCAGCTGCCAGGTGGTGACCCCAGTGTCCGACTCGACCCAAGTGGACAGTCCACAACGGACCGAGTGGCGGCCGCGAGCGTCGTCCAGGGTCACGACTAACGCCTCGTCGTCCACAGTGAACGAGATCGCCGAGAGCCCGTCCTCATTGGACTCGCATTCGTATCGCTGGCCGTCCAGCGCAACGGAGGTCGGCGAAAGCTCCGGAGCGGTGTAAGTCAGGTCGGCGGCCAGTGCGGCATCGGCCACAGTGGACGGTGCGCCGTCGAACGCGGGCACCAGCAAGTCGTGCACCAGCCCGGACAGCAGCCGGTGCTTGCCGTGCGTGATGCTGCCGGTGGTGACGACCACCGCGTCGTGCCGGGGGAGTACGAAGACGTCCTGGCCGAACATCCCGGACGCCCGATAGCCGCCGTCGGCGTCGAGCCACAACTGGTAGCCGTAGCCTTCCGGCCGCTCGCCGGAGTCGGCGGAGGACGGGACGAACTCGGTGCCGTTCCAGCTTCCGGCGTCGGCGTTCTGGACGTGCCAGGCAGTGGCTTCGCGCACCCACCCCTCGGGCAGGATTCGATCGCCCTGCCAGATTCCGTCGTGCAGGTGCAGCACGCCCCACTTCAAGAAGTCGATGCTGCGCAGGCTCAGGCCGTTCCCGCCGGAGCAGATGCCTTCCGGGTCGGTGTCCCAGGTGTGCCCGGCGAAACCGAGCGGCTCGAACAACCGTGGCCGCAAGTAGTCGTAAACAGACTGGCCGGACGTCCGTTGCACGATGGCGGACAGCAGGTGCGACGTCGCGCTGGAGTAGGTGAACGCCTTGCCCGGCGGCAGATCCACGGGAGTGCGCAGGTATTCCCGCACCCAGCTGGTCTTCAGCAGCCGCCAGGTTTTGCCGGACAGGCCCACGCGGTGGCCGGTCCGCATGGTCAGCAGGTCTTCGACGGTGATCGCGCGCAGGTGCTCCGACGCGTCGGGCGGCACGAGTTCCGGGAAGAACGAAACCAGGCGATCGTCCAGTCGCACCAAGCCTTCGTCGAGCGCGAAGCCGATCGCCGTGCCGACAAAGGACTTCGTCGCCGAATGTGTCGTATGCGGACGGTCCGCGCGGTAGGGCCACCAGTAGTGCTCGAACGCCAGCTTGCCCGACCGGTAGACGAGCAGGCTGTCGAGCGAGATGCCGTCGGCGGTCAGCCGCTGCAGGAAGCCGCGCACGCGGTGGGCGTCGAGGCCCGCGTCGGACGGGGCGGCGGAGGGGAAAGCAGAGGTCACGAAGGCTCCCGGACGAGTGTTTTCTTGCGGTTGGCGAGTCGTTCGGCGACCCGCGAGAGGGTGATGTTGACGACGATGTAGAGCAGCCCGGCCCCGACGTAGGCCTGGATGAAATCGCCGCTGAACTCGCCGAGCACCTTGCCGTTGTTCAGCAGTTCGGCGATGCCGACGACGTAGCCGAGGCTGGATTCCTTGATGACCCGCACGGTCTGGCTGATCAGGGCGGGCGCGAGCGCGCGGGCCGCCTGCGGGAGCACGACGAACGTCATGACCTCCCAGTGCCGCAGGCCGATCGCATGCCCGGCTTCGCTCTGCCCCCGGCCCACCGCGAGGATCCCGGCCCGCACGATCTCGGCGAAGATCGCCCCGGCGTGCGCGACGATCGCCAGCACCAGCTGCCAGAAGATCGGCACCCGGACGCCGAGGAGCGGCAGCCCGAACATGAAGAAGAACAGGATCAGCAGCAGCGGCATCGCGCGGAAGAACTCGATCACCGCGGCCGACGGCCAGCTCAGCCACCGCTTCCGGCTCAACCGGCCCAGCGCGAGCAGCACCCCGATCGCGACCGACAGCACCGTGGACACGACGCCGACCAGCAGCGTCATCGCCAGGCCCTGCAAGAGGAATCGGAGCATCGCGCCGTCGGCGAGGATCGCCCAGCGGGCCGGGTCGAGCTGGCCGGAGGCGCCGAGCTTGACCAGCACGAGGGCCAGCAGCCCGAGCAGCACGATGCCGCAGAGGATCGAAACCGTGCGCAGCCGGGCCTTGGCTTTCGGGCCGAGCGCGTCGAAGAGGATGTCGTCGTTCACCGGAGCACCCGGACCTTTCGCTCGATGAGCCGCACGACCCCGCTGACCGCCAGGTTGATCACGAGATAGCCGCAGGCCGCGACGGCGAAGGCCAGGATCGGCTCGGCGGTCTCGAGGTTGAACGAGCGGGTTTCCAGGGTCAGTTCGTCCACTCCGACCGCCGCGCCGAGCGCCGACCCGAGTGCGACGTTGATCAGGATCGTGCCCAGCGGCTGTACCATCGCGCGGAATGCCTGCGGCAGCAGGACATCCAGCACGACCCGGCGGAACGGCAGCCCGATCGCCCTGGCCGCCTCGACCTGGCCGCGATCCACCGCACGGACGCCCGAGCGGATGGTTTCGCAGACATACGCGGCGAAGTAGACGCCCAGCGCGAGCACCAGACACCAGAACAACGGAATCAACACGCCTGCGTCGGGCAGCCCGAAGATGATCAGCACGGCGATCAGCAGCAACGGCGAGTTGCGGACGAGATCGACATACAACCGGCCGGCGACCCGCAGCGGCCGGACCGGGCTGATCCGGCAGATCGCGACGACGCAGCCGAGAACGAGCGCGAGCGGGAAGGCGCACGCGGTGAGCAGCAAAGTGGTGGTGAAACCGCCGAGGATTTCCCCGGCGTGACCGGAAAGCACGGGTGGTCTCCCTTCAGGAGCCGGGGACAGAGCCGGGCTCGGGCGGCTCGGGAGCGGGACCGGACACGAGCGGGCCGACGGTCTGCTCCCACAGCCGCCGCCAGCTTCCGTCGGCGGCGATGCGGTGCAGGAAACCGACGACGATCTGCTTGAACGCCGGATCGTCCTTCGGCAGGCCGATCCCGAACGGGCTGCTGCCGTACGTCGCGGGCGTCATCCGCAGTCGCGCGTCGACTGCCGCTTTGCCGAGCAGGATCGCGGTGTTCGCCGACCACGCTTGGACCCGGCCCTGCCGGACGGCGGCGGCGCACTGGCTCGATTCCTCGAACACCACCGCACGCGCCTGCGGGCACGCCTTCTGCAGCGCTTCCTGCGCCGCGCCCGGCTGTACCGCGACGTCTTTGCCAGACAGGTCGCGCACGGCGGTGACCTGCGGACCGTCTGCCGCGGTGACGATGCCGGAGCGCGCGATGTAGTACGGCCCGGCGAAGGAGACGAGCCGCGCCCGGCTTTTGCTGATCGTGTAGGTACAGACGGCGACATCGACGGATTGGTTCTGCAGGATCGCCTCGCGCGTGTCGGCGCCGCCGGTGATGGTGTCCACCTCGGGCGTGCCGAGCAGGTACTTGGCCAGCAGCTGGGCGATCCCGATGTCGAATCCGGTGATCTTGCCGGTCGCCGGGTTCATCATGCCGAACCCCGGCGTGGTCACCGAACCGGATTGCCGCAGGACACCTTGGTCGCGGATCCGGCGCAGCGTGGGCGTTTCCGGCAGGTCGGCGCCGACCGGTCCGCGCGCGACGGCGTCGGCCTGGTCAAGCGTGGCGTACGCGGGATTGCCTGCCGTTCGAGTGGTTCCGCCGCCGCAGGACGCGAGAAGCGGGACCGTGCCGGCGGCGAGCAGCGCGGTCCGGCGGGAGAGGAGAGCGGACATGAGAGCCTCCAGGCTCAGTGGCTGAGCACGCGGGCGAGGAAATCGCGCGCGCGTTCGGTCTGCGGCGAGCCGAAGAAGTCCTCCGGCGCGGCGGATTCGGCGATCCGGCCCTCAGCCATGAACACGACGCGGTCGGCGGCCTTGCGGGCGAAGCCCATCTCGTGGGTCACCACGATCATGGTCATGCCTTCGGCGGCGAGCGCGGTCATCACGTCGAGCACCTCGTGGATCATCTCGGGGTCGAGCGCGCTGGTCGGTTCGTCGAACAGCAGCACGCGCGGCTCCATCGCCAGCGCGCGGGCGATCGCGACCCGCTGCTGCTGGCCGCCGGACAGCTGCGCCGGGTACTTGTCGCCGTGCGCGCCGACGCCGACGCGCTCCAGCAGTTCCTCGGCCCGTTTCCGCGCGTCGGCGCGGCTGAGCCCGCGCACCCGGACCGGGCCGAGCATCACGTTGTCCCGCACGGTCTTGTGCGCGAAGAGGTTGAAGGACTGGAACACCATGCCGACGTCGGCACGCAGCCGGGCGAGGTCCGCGCCCTCGGCGGGCAGCGGGCGGCCCTCGATCTCGATCGAGCCCTCGTCCGCGGTCTCCAGCCGGTTGACGCAGCGGCACAGCGTCGATTTCCCGGAGCCGGACGGTCCGATGACCACGACGACTTCGCCGCGCCGGACGTCGAGGTCGATCCCGGTCAGCACCCGGGCCGATCCGAACGACTTGCCGACGCCGCGCAGCCGTACCAGGGGCTGATCTGTGCTCATGAGCGCTCCTCGTCGAGCCGGCGGGGTAGGGTTCGCTACACAACGGAGAACCCTCCGGCAGTTTGTAGTAGCCACTACGTCTAGTCAAGGGTGTCATGTCCACTACTTATCTCGGCGGCGACCAGTTCGACGACCACGTCCGCGCCCGGCTCGACGACCTCAAGCCGGCGGAACGCCAGGTCGCCCGGTTCATGCTGGCCAATCCGAACGAGGTGCTGTTCTCCTCGGCGGGCGATCTCGGCGCGGCGGCCGGGACCAGCGACGCGACCGTGGTCCGCACCGCGAAAGCGCTCGGCTACTCGGGGCTGCCGGAGCTGAAGCGGCACCTCGGCCAGACGTTCACCGCACGCACCGAGCCGACCGTCCGGCTGAGCGCGGCGATGGAGAACCTCGGATCGACCGGTTCGCGCCAGATCGACCGGGTGATGGCCGACAGCGCCGAGCGGCTGCAGGAAATGCAGCGCCAGCTCGCGCCGGAAGCGGTCGAGGAGGCGGCGCAACTGCTGCTCGACGCCCGGATGGTGTTCACCTGGGGGCTCGGGCTCTCGTCGGTCTGCGCTGAGTACGCCGCGTTCCGGCTCGCCCGCCGGGGTCTGGTCACGCGGCACTGCGACGACACCGGCTTCCGGCTCGCGGACGCGTTGCTCCCGTTGCGTGCCGAGGACGCGGTGCTGGTGTACGTCCCGGCCCGGCAGAACCGCGACGTCGAGCTGATCCTGCGTTACGCGGAGGAGGTCGGGGCGGCGGTGGTGCTCGTGACGAGCCAGCTGTCCGCGGACCTCGAATCGCGAGTCCGCGTCGTGTTGCCCGCACCGGATTCCCCGACGAAGTTCACCGGCGAAACCCTGACCGCCTCGATCGTCACCGACATCCTCGCGCACACCATCGCGGGCCGGGAGCCGGACCGCGCGAAGGCGACCGCGGACCTGCTCACCCGGCTCCGGGCGGACCTCGGCGAGCGCAAGTAGCCCTCGTGAGTGGTGGTCCCGGTTCTCGCGGCGCCAGCACTCACGAGACCCCCTCCGGTCGTTGCCCGCCGCTGCTGCTGCCCGCTGTCCGCTGCCGCCGCCGTTGCCGCCCGCTGCTGCTGCCCGCCGCCGTTGCTGCCGCCCGCCGCCGTTGCTGCCGCCCGCTGCCGCTGCTGCCGCCCGCTGCCGCTGCCGCCGCTGCCCGCTGCCCCGCCCGCTGCCGCCCGCCGCCCG
>NZ_LWSF01000040.1:7788-51080 GCF_001651785.1 Amycolatopsis sp. M39 | reverse complement strand
GCGGGGGAGGGGCTGGGTGCCTCGATGGTCGGGTGCGTCGGCTGCGGGGAGGGGCTGGGTGCCTCGATGGTGGGTGCGTCGGCTGCGGTCTGCGGGTGGGGCGGTGAGGGGCTTCTTGAGGGAACCCGCGTTCGTGAAGGGGCCCCCTCGCGGGCCNCGTGAGGGGAACCCTGCGGGAATCAGAGTCAATGAGGGTGGCCCTCACGCACGTCGAGAGGGTTCGACTGGGGCGAGGGGTCAGGGGTTGATGTCCCACTCGCGTTTGTTGCGGCGGTGCTGTTCGGCTAGCTTCTCCAGCGCTTGCGGGTCGCCGTGGGTGCTGAAGTGCTCGAAGCCCACGGCGATGAATACCGCCCGGGCGTTCACCGCTACCGGGCCGTCCGCGGCGTCCAGGTGGCCGTCCGCGCTGACGTAGATTTTCCGGCCGGCGACTCCGTCCAGCCGGGCCTCGATGTATAACGTGGACCCGACCGGTACTGGGCGGCGGAAGTCCGTCTCAAGCTTTCCCGTTACCGCGGGGCGGTGCAGCAGGTTGCCGACGGTCGAGCCGAGCGCCTCGTCGAAGGCGCACGCCAGCAGGCCGCCGTGTGCGAGTCCGGGCGCGCCCTGGTGCGCGGAGGTCACGGTGAACTTCGAGTGCACCGTGTAACCCTCGCCGATGGCTGAGCGCAGGTGCAGGCCGTCGTCTACCTCGTCGCCGCAGCCGAAGCATTCGGCGAAGTGGGCGCCGAGTTCGGTGCCGGGGGCGGGGGCTTTCGGATGGATCTCCGGCGGCTCCACCGGCACGGGCGGCCACGGGCCGGAAACAGGACTCATGGGACGACGTTAACCCGGCGGAAGGACCCGCCGGCACCCGCCCTGACCGGCGCGGTCGCATTTCCTGAGCGCAGGGTAGTCGGAAAATTCCGCACGGTAGAAATTTCGCGACTCACCCTGCCAGCTTGGTTCAACAGGTCAAGACTGGGGAAATGTGCTCTACGGGATGGACCGGGACGTGTGCAGGAGGAGGTCACCGCCGGGATGAGTGAGCCAAAGACGGGGAAACCCGAGGTCGATCAGAGAACAGTCAAACGCGCGGTGATCGCGTCCGCGATGGGTAATGCGACCGAGTGGTACGACTACGGCGTGTTCACCTCGGGCGCGATCGCGACGAGTATCGGAACGCTGTTCTTCCCCGGCGAGGGCAACGCGGTGCTGAAATCGCTTGCCCTGCTGGCAGTCGGCTTCATCGTACGACCGTTCGGCGGAGCGTTCTTCGGCCCGTTGGGGGACAAGCTCGGCAGGCAGAAGGTTCTCGCGCTCACCATTCTGCTGATGTCCGGCTGCACCTTCCTGGTCGGCGTGCTGCCGACGTACTCAGGCGGGTACAGCATGGGCATCGCGGCTCCGATCGCGATCTTGCTGCTGCGGCTCATCCAGGGCTTCTCGACCGGTGGCGAGTACGGCGGCGCGGCGACGTTCATCGCGGAATACGCGCCGACGAAACGGCGCGGTTTCTTCGGTTCGTTCCTGGAGATGGGCACGCTGGCCGGCTACGTGCTGGGCAACGCGACCGTGCTGATCACCTCGCTGTCCCTGACGACCGAACAGTTCGACTCGTGGGGCTGGCGGATCCCGTTCTTCATCGCGCTTCCGATCGGTGCGATCGGGCTGTACCTGCGGTCGAAGCTCGAGGACACGCCGGAGTTCCGCAGGCTCGAGGCGGCGGGCGAAAAGGCGGAGAAGGCTCCGCTCAAGGAGACCATCCAGCGCAACTGGCGAATGATCCTCAACCTGATCGGGATCGTGCTGCTGGTCAACATCGCCGACTACATGCTGCTGACCACGATGCCGTCGTACTTCACCGACACGCTGAAGATCGGCGACACCGAATCCAGCCTGATCATCATCGGCGTGGAGATGGTGCAGTTCGCGTTGCTGATCCCGCTGGGCGCGCTGTCCGACCGGATCGGCCGGAAACCGTTGATGCTCACCGCGGCGATCGGGTTCATCGTGCTGAGCTGGCCCAGCATCAAGCTGATGCAGACGGGCAGCCTTCTGTGGCTGATCATCGGCTTCCTGGTCGTGGCGATCCTGCTGGCGCTGCTGCTCGCGGTGATCGGCTCGACGTTCCCGGCGATGTTCCCGACGCGCGTGCGCTACGGCTCGTTCGCCATCGGCTACAACATCTCGACGTCGCTGTTCGGTGGTACCTGCGGCGTGATCGTCACGGCGTTGATCGACAGCACCGGCAACGCGGACTGGCCGGCGTACTACTTGATCGCCGCGGCGCTCATAGCGCTGGTCCCGATCATCAAGATCCCGGAGACGGCCCAGGTGCCGATCGAGCAGATCGACACCGCGGACACCGGCGGCAAGTTCGTCGGCGCCGGCAAATGAGCGGCTGAGCCGACCCGAAAACCGCCCTCCGTCCATTAAGGACAGAGGGCGGTTTTTCGGTTGCGAGTCAGCTGTTCTGCGTCGCCTCGACCGCCTGCGGAGCGAAGCGCTTGCGGGCCCAAGCTGCCAGGCCACCGGCGACCACGACGGCAACAACGGTTTCGATCATCAGTGCAACGAGCACCATGGTGCTTCCTCCTCAGGTTCTCGGGCCGGCCAATGGTGTGCCGGCTGAGCGACTGGTTCGACGGCCGCTCCGGCCGTCACTGAGAACATCGCCCCGGAAGCCTGGGATATTTCGTCGAAAACCCACTTGATCTGGTGACCTCCACCACTCTTGCCGCGAATGCGTTTCACCTGGAGGTCGAGCTGGGTAACGAGGTGCTTCCCGCAGGTGAACGCATAGCCGCGGGGGCCCGTTCGCCCGCGGTCGGATGCGCTCGCGGGGGCGCGGGCACCCGGGACGTGCCCGCTCGCGGACCGGTCGGCTCCGCCGGCGGTTGCCTGTCCGGCGAACCCGGGCTCACCTCCGGACCGGGTGTCGGCACCTGTGCCGGATCCGACGGCGCCTTCGTCGGCGCGGCCGGACTGGAGGGGGCGGGCGAGACGGTGGCGAGCCCCGGTCCGGCAGGCATGACCGGCGGCTGCTCGGTCCCGCGGCTGCCCACCGCGAGACCGGCCAGCACGACTACCGCGACCGTCGCGGCGGAGCTGCCCGCGACCGCCCAGCGCTTGCGCCTGCGACGGACGGCGGCACCGCGCACGATCACGTCCGCGGCGCCGACCTGCATGGGCGGGCCGTCCGGCGTGCGAGCGAACAGCGCGCGCACATCCTCGGCATCATCGGAGACCATCTCGTTCACCTCCTTCCAGGCACGGGCAGTGCCTCGAAATGCGGACCCAGCCGGGTCCGCAGGGTGGCCAGACCGCGTGCGGCCTGGCTTTTCACCGTGCCGGTCCGGCAGCCGAGCGCCGCGGCGGTCTCCTCGACGGACAGGTCCTCGAAGTACCGCAGCACGAGCACCGCGCGCTGGCGCGGGGCCAGCACGGCGAGGGCCTGCTGGATCAGCTGGTCGTGCTCAGTCTCGGCGGCAGGAGCCGGGACGTCGGGTGGTGCGTCGGTGAGCCGCTCCCGTTTCCAGCGGCTGCGGCGGTTTTCCGCGAGGAAAGTGCGCAGCACGATTTTGCGCGCGTAGGCGTCGAGCGCGTCGTGCCGGGCCAGCCGCGGCCAGGCGAGGTACAGCTTGAGCAGCGCCGCCTGTGCGAGATCCTCGGCCCGGTGCCAGTCCCCGCACAGCAGGTAGGCCGTGGACCGCAGGCTGTGCGCGCGCTCGCCGAAGTACCGGGCGAACTCGCCGTCCCACGACGAGTTCTGCCCGGACGCCGGACGGGAGCGGGAAGGCACCGGGCGATCAGCCCCAGACCGAGGGCAGGTGCAGGTCGCCGGTCGGGCCCGCGGGCACGGCGGTCGGGACGCGCTTGGACTTCGCGGGCTGCCCCGGGGCGGCGACCCTCGGCGCGGCCGGGGCGGCGGTCTGGCGTTCCGTGGGCACCGGGGCCGGGGCAGCGGTGGGCCGCTCGGCCGGGGCGGTCTTCGTCGGGGCCGGCTGCGCCGAGGGCGGGGCGTCCGCGGCGAAAGCGACCGCGCCGCCGGTCAGCGCGCCTCCGGCGAGCAGCAGCGAACCGATGGCGAGAGCGAAGCGAACACGCACGAGTTTCCTCCTGGTTCAGGCGAGCGCCGGGTGGCGCCTCTCTGCTCTAGTCATGCGGTCGGCGGTCGCCGGGGTTGCATCGGATTTTTCCGGCCGGGACAGCGAACGGCCGGGAGCGTTCGAGAGCTCCCGGCCGTCCGGTTGGCGCTTGTTCGGTTGTGCTCAGGCGGCCAGCGCCGACAGCTTGGTCCACGCCGCCCAGTCATAGGTCCAGTCGCTGTAGTCGCCGTCCTTCGGGCCCAGCTGCTGGGTGCTGCCGGAGATCTCCACCGGGTCGCCGGGAAGGACGCTGTCGTAGTAGATCTTCGCGTTCTTCGGCGACAGGTTGAGGCAGCCGTGCGAGATGTTCTGCTTGCCCTGCGCGTAGATCGACCCCGCGAGACCGTGGATGAACTCGCCGTTGTTGGAGATCCGGACCGCCCACGGCACGTTCACGTCGGTGTAGTGGTAGCGCGGGTTGCTCATCGAGTAGGTCGCGTGCTTGGACATCACCACGTGCGTGCCGCTGTGCGTGACGCGGCCCGGGTCGGAGTCGAGGCCGTAGCTCACCGGGAAGTCCATGACCTGCTGGCCGTCGCGGATGACCTGCATGGTGTGTTCCTGGGTGTTGCCCTTGACGATCTGCGACCGGCCGATGGTGAAGCTCGCCGAGACGTCCTGTTTGCCGTAGACGCCGTCGCCCATCGAAACGCCGTAGACGTTGGCCGAGACGATGACCTTCGTGTTCGGCTTGAAGTACTCCTTCGGCCGCCAGTGCACCGACGTGTTGCCGTTGAGCCACGCCCACGCGCCCTCGGTCTTCGGCGTGGTTTCCACCGACAGCGCGCGCTCGACGGCGGCCTTGTCCTTGACCGCGCTCGGGAACGTGAGTGCGATCGGCATCGCGATGCCGTAAGTCTGCCCGTCGCCGACGTTCAGGCTGCCCTGCATCTGGCGGCGCGGTTTGACCGTGGTGAACGAGCCGTTGATCGGGACCTGCTTGCCGTCCTCGCCGATGGCCTGCCCGGACCAGGTGTAGGTCTTGCCGTAGCCGAGATCTTCGGTGCTGCTCCAGCTCTTCTTGTCCGGGGACTGCTGTCCCTGTACCTGTTTGCCGTCGGCGTTCGTGAGCGTGACGGCCCCGATGGTGCCGTTCGCGACGGTCACCTTCGCCGGTTCGCCCGGCGCCACGTCGCCTGTGCCGGAGGCTGGCGTGAGCGCCACGGCCGCCGGTTTCACCGGCGTGGCCGGCGCCTCGGTAGGCCCGCCGCCCGCGGTCCCGCCCGCGTTCACGCTCGACCCGCCGCTGCTGCACGCCCCGAGCGTCAGCGCGGCGATCAAGCCCAGCACCGCGACGCCGGCCCGGCGGCGTGCGAAGTGTCGGATTGTCACACCGATCCCCAATCTCCCCTTGGTACCCCGAACACCCAGACGTCCCGAGATGCCTTCACGTTCACCGGAAACGGGGTGACCAGCATCACACTGCACCGAGTGACCATTACGGAAGCGGCTCGACCGACCGCGCACTGTGCATCCCCGAAATGCGCTGGGTGTACTGGATCAGAGTAGTCGCGGGGTCCGACAGCGGTGCGTAGGCGGCGATACGACGTTCCGGTGATGCGCGCACGTCGGAACCGATCCTTGCGATCAACGGGGTTCAGATTTGGTGAGATCCCGGTAGGCTGCTGACCAGGCCGTCGTTTTGCGTGTTCGTGGCTTCACACTCGCGGAACTTCTGACGCGAGCCGTGGGGCCGAAAAGCTCTTCGCTCGTCTCGTTGGAACCGCCCGGGACGGCCTGGGTGCCGCTTCGGTGGCATTCGAAGCGGATCTGTTACGAGGAGTACAGCGGTGGCGCAAGGCACTGTGAAGTGGTTTAACGCGGAGAAGGGCTTCGGCTTCATCGCGCAGGACGGCGGCGAAGGCGACGTTTTCGTGCACTACTCGGAGATCGAGGGACGCGGCTTCCGCACCCTTGAGGAGAACCAGCGAGTGGAGTTCGAGGTCGGCCAGGGGCAGAAGGGCCCGCAGGCCCAGAAGGTCCGCGCGATCTGAGTCAGGCCCGCGCGTTTTCTCAGGCCTGAAAGAAGGGCCCCGACGGGATTTCCCGTCGGGGCCTTTTTTCATTGCGGGTTCCGTTGTGGGGAATGTTTGGAGCGACGGTTACCGCGGTCGATCCGGGCGGGGTTGGGTCGACGGTTGCCGGGTGTGCGGGTGCGCCACCGGGTGCTGGGGTTTCGGGCGGGCTACCGGGCTGGGCTCGCGGTTGCGGGCTGGTTTGGCGGGTCTCGTCGAGGCTTCCGGCACGGACGGGCGACGCCGGAACGGATGGTTGCTCGACTGTGGGTGGGCTGTGTGGTCTGACCCGGTTGGGTGGCGCTGGCCGCTGCGGCTGGAGGCCGGGGCTCTCGTGAGTGGCAAGCACGGTTTTAACCGTGATCGCTGCTCACGACGCTGCGCTGCGCCGCTCTTGCCNCGCCGCTCGCGACTCATGCTGCGCTGCGCCGCTCTTGCCAGGTGATCGCCGCTTACGACTCGTGCTGCGCCGTCCTTGCCAGGTGATCGCCGCTCGCGACTCATGCTGCGCTGCGCCGCTCTTGCCAGGTGATCGCCGCTTACGACTCATGCTGCGCTGCGCCGCTCTTGCCAGGTGATCGCCGCTTACNGCCGCTCGCGACTCATGCTGCGCTGCGCCGCTCTTGCCAGGTGATCGCACACCTTGCCGCCATCTTGCCGCCACCCGACAGCAGCGGCCGGGCCCATCGCTCCTCAACTGGCTTCCGGCAACTGGCTTCCGCTGGCTTCCGGCGCGGCGGTCTCGCCACCCTCTGCCATCCTCCGCCGCCCGCCGCGCCGCCCGTTCCGCGGCCAAGACCGCAGCGTCCCACCCACCGGAACCGCGGCTCTGCGGCGACTCCGGAAAAGGGAAAACCCCCGGCCGTCGGGGGAAGCCGGGGGTTTTCGTTCGGGGGGGGGCGGGGATCAGCGTCCGACGAGGGGCTGTTCGAACGTCTCCGCCGGGAAGTGGAATTCGTCGGTCATCGCGTCGGAGTGGCGGCGCTCCTGGGCGGAGGCGGCCTGGCCCTCCCACGAGAGACGCTCCAGGATCCATTCCTGCGCCAGGGCCTGCGGGGTCAGGTTCCTGGCGACGGCGATGTCCTTGAGCTGCTGGCTGGCGATGAGGTTCATGCGCAGCTGGTAGACCTGCGCGTCGCCGAAGCGGCTGCCGGTTCCGGTGCTCTCCGGGTCGGAGTCCGGGGCGAGGGCGGCGAGGTAGCTGGTGAGCTCCTTGTCCTCGACGACTTCGTCGCCGACGGCCTTGGCGGCATTGCGATGCCGCCCGCTCGAGACGGCTTTGAGATTCGTGCGGCTGCTGAGGCGGCCGAGGGAGGGAAGAGGCACGCGGTCACGATAACGGTTGGGTCTCGACAAGGAAACCACTGTGAGCCACGACACACGCATTTCTATGCCCGGCAAGCCTAATTCGATCACCTGTTCAGCCCAGCCGGCAAACGCATTTCGCGACTGTCTGTTGATCAGGGTACGGGGAGTGGATCCGCAGGTCAGTGCCGATGTGCGGAAATGGAGAGACCCCCGCGCCAGGGGGAGGAACGCGGGGGTCGGAGGGGATCTCCACAGGCGCTGACCGGGGGTGTGTCAGCAACACCGATTGTTGCACGAGTTCCGGGGATCGGCGAGGGGAAGCCGGGAGAAATCGTTCTGCGCGATCTTGGAATGCGTTACCAGGGAAGCTTCGGAGAGTGTTCGCAGGTTCACTCTCCGGGGGGCTGCCGGTGCCGCTCGTCGCTGGTTAGCCTCGCGGCCAGTTGTTGCGAACCGCACGGAGGGGCCATGAGCGGATCGGTCGAAGTTCGTCAGTTCCTCCTTCGGTACGAAGGTGCCGACGGGGGAAGCACGTCACTGTCCGGCGGCGTGCCGGCGCAGCGCGGGTCGTCGGAAGGGCAACGGGTCTCCGACGACCAGGTCCGCCGAGCCCGCCTGGCCGTCGCGGCCGGCGCGCTCGACGTGGAGGACTGCGCGCAGTTGCTGGAGATGCTCGGGCTGAGTCCGGGCGACGACGGTCAGGCTCCCGTGCAGCGCTGAGGGTCTGGACGCTGGGTTCGCGGGTCCGGGCGGAGCCGGCTGCCGGTGTTCGGTCGCCAGCGCGTCCGGCTCGCCGTCCTGGTGACGAACTGCCCGAACTCGTGTCTCGGTGGCCGGGAAGGCCCGGATTCCCGGCGTGCGCGACCGTCTCCGGCGTAGAGTGGCGTGGCGCACACCGGTCGCCGGGCCCGGCTTCGAAGCGGCCGATCGGCGGGAGGTGGCGCGGCCGGATCGTTGGTGCTGGCGTTACCGCAGGCAGGAGGCTCGCCGATCGCTTAATGAACCCCCCGTGCAAAGCCCTTGGAACGTGCCCTATGCTTGTAATCGCTCCCAGGGGAACACCTGAGAGCGCGGTCGGTCGGTCCACCGAAACCGATCGGGCTCCCATCGTTCAGTGGCCTAGGACTCCGCCCTTTCAAGGCGGCAACGCGGGTTCGAATCCCGTTGGGAGTACGCAGTACCAGTAAGGCCCTGTGGCGCAGTTGGTTAGCGCGTCGCCCTGTCACGGCGAAGGTCGCGGGTTCGAGTCCCGTCAGGGTCGCAAGATCGTTCGGCTCCTAGCCGGCGTTCCCGGCCAGGTAGCTCAGTTGGTACGAGCGTCCGCCTGAAAAGCGGAAGGTCGCCGGTTCGACCCCGGCCCTGGCCACAGCGAATTTCGGTGAAGCAGCCCCCATCCAGCGGATGGGGGCTTTTTCGTCGCCTCGATCTGCCAGGCGGTCGCCGTTCGGCGGCAGTTTTGCCAACCCGCTGGATCGCTACTTAGCCGCAATGACCTCTCAAAAGGTCTGGACCACCGGAGGTCGAGTATGCCGGGAGATGTTGCCGGATCGGCGGCGGTGGGGGTCGGGGCAGTGGGGGCGATGACTCCGTTCGGAGCCGAGGCGGGGGCCGTCGAGGGGCGATCCGGGGTGGCGGTTTACGCGAACAACGTCGGTTACGCACCCGGCGCGCCCGAGCGGGCGGTGCTCGCGATCGAATCGCCGCGGGCGATCCCGAGGTTTACCGTCGCGGACGTCGCTATCGGGAAGGTCGCCTTCACCGGCAGCCCGCACCCGACGGCTCAGGTCCCGGGATAGGACGACCGGCATTACTGGACCGCGGACTTCTCCGCGCTGAAGACCGAGGGCGAGTACGTCCTGCTCGCCGCGGACGGGCGGTCGCAGCCGTTTCGCATCGATCAGCTGGTGCTTGAGCGCTACACGCTCTCCCCTGTCGTGCACTACTTCAAGGGCACCCGCAGCTCGGACCGGTTCGATCGCCGGGACCGGCAAGCGTCGATCGGCCCCAAGACCACGCAGGTCATGGACGCGCACGGCGCCTGGTACGACGCGACCGGCGACTTCGGCGAGCATTTCACGCAGCTGTCGGACCGCAGCTACTTCAACACTCTCCAGATCCCGCTCACTGCCTGGGTGCTGGCCAAGGCGTACCAGCGGCTCACCGCGCGCGGCGACCCCGACTACCTGCGCCGGGTCAAACTTGACGGCGGCACCTTCGTCGCCTCGGTCATCCAGCCTGGACCGCCGAAGGATCCGAAGCTGCGGTACGTCCTCGCGAACAGCGACGGCGAGCCTGTCCAGGTGAATTACCGCGAGGGCGGCGGGGTCGCGATCGCGGCGCTGGCTGCGGCGGCGACGTTGGACGCGTCGGGCGACTACTCGCACGAGGAGTATCTGGCGACAGCGAAAGCCGCGTTCGAATTCCTGGAGCAGCACAACGTCGAGATGACCAATGACGGCAAGGAAAACATCCAGGACGACTACGGTGCGTTGCTGGCGGCGGTCGAGTTGTACCAGGTGACCAAGAAACCAGCGTACCGCGAAGCAGCGGATCGCCCGGCGCAGAACCTGTTGCAGCGCTTGGTTTCCTGGAAGTCTTACCGGGATTACGGAGCCTGGTCGTGCCCAGCACGAGCCGGTCCGGTCCCCGGCTCGCCGTGGGCGTTCACGAGCGCTCGGCCACACAACCGGATCGTGCCCGGCACGAGCTGAATCGTGCCGGGCACGCCGGTGGCCGCGAACTCGAAGCTAGATCAACGGCCCGCGGAACTTGGTCGTCCCCGGAACAAGCTGGACTGTCCCGAGCCCGCTGTGCGCGCTCGCGTACTGCAGCTCGCGCGACAGATCGCCAACGCCGTTCGTGCCCGGCTGCGGCAGCAGGTTCAGCGTGCTCAGCACCCCGAGTGCGTTGCCGTCACGGTCGAGGAAGCCGCTGCCGGAGTCGCCGGGGATGCCGGGGGTCACGGTGAGCACCGTGTGGCTCCAGCCGCTGCCGGTGTCCCCCAAACTGGTGCCCTGTTTGGGGGACAGTTGGGTGATCCCGCCGCGCAGTTCTGAATTGCCGTAGCTGAGCACGGTACCCAGTTGCTTCGTGCCGGTCGTGTGCACGCCGGTCGGCCCGCCCCAGAACGGCAGGCTCGGGTTGACCTTCGACACGTCCGCGGGGTCGATCTTCACGAGTGCGAGGTCGTTGTACTGACAAGTGTTCGCGTCCGCTTCGTGGCGGGACTGCATGGTCAGCCACGAGTTGTAGACGAGCGTGCCTGGCTTGCTCGCCCCGGTGATCTCGACCGGGGTGCCGATCGGGAGCGAACCGGCGGAGCAGCCGTTCGTTTCGGTCGAACCGCCGGTGCCGGAGCAGTGCGCGGCCTGCCCGAGGAACACGTCGGTTCCGTTGCTGTACACGAAGTTCGAGGTGCACTGCGCCCCGTTGGTGTGCGTCTGCACCCCGGGGTGCACGGCTGCGGTGCCGGCCGGGGCCCAGGTCGGGGCCGCCGCCCACGCGGTCGCGGGCAGCAACGCGGCGGCGGTCGCCAGTGCCGTCACCGCACTGGCCCGGGCCAGTGGTCGAGGGGTCTTCATCGGGCTCCCTTCGAGAAGGCCAGCACTCACTCGAACGTGTGCTACTGACCGGTAGGCATCGGGGCTACATCACACCAGAGAGTGGCGCCAGTCACAACCGTTGTGACCCTGGGTGACTATTGACCTAGAGCTGGCTGGAGGTTGCAGACTGATCGCATGGCTGGGGAATGGAACATCGAGGCAGCAGACGTCGACGCCTACCTCGCCCGCGTGGGGCAGCGCCGGGAGGAACCGTCCGCGTCGGCGCTGGGGCGGCTGGCGCAGGCGCACGTCGAGACGATCCCGTTCGAGAACGTCGACGTGGTGATCGGCCGGCATCGCGGGATCGAGCTGGAGGTCGTCAGCGAGAAGCTCGTCGGGCGGCGCCGGGGCGGGTACTGCTACGAGCAGGCCGGGTTGTTCGCGGCCGTCGCGGAGCAGCTGGGTTACCAGGTGCAGCGCACGGTCGCGCGGGTGCAGCCGCGCAAGAGCGGTCCGTATACGCACATGACGCTCGTGATTACCGTTGAGGGGCAACAGTTTCTCGTGGACGTCGGGTTCGGTGCCGGGATACTGGTGCCGATGCCGTTGATCGACGGGGCCGAGGTGGACCAGGCCGGGTGGAGGCACCGGATGACCTTGCGCGAGGGCTGGTGGGTGCTGCAGAAACAGGACGCCGATGGCTGGGACGACCTGCACGAGGTGCTTCCGCTGGTGCACAGCCGTCCGCTGGACTACCAGGTGTTCCACCACTACACGTCCACGCACCCGAAATCCCCGTTCACCGGGCGAGTCGTGGTGATGCGGCTCGAACCCGGGCGGTTCCGCCGGCTGCTCGGCCGCGAGTACCAGGAAAGCCGCCCGGACGGCACGGTCGAGACGCGCACGATCGAACCGGTCGATCTCGGCAAGACGCTGGAGGACCTCGACGTCTTCCTTGCCGAGGACGNCCGAGGACGAGCTGGCGGCGCTGCTCAAGACTTACTGAAACAACTCCGCGGCGGCCAGCGGCCGGCCCAGGTGATAGCCCTGGGCCTGGTCGCAGCCAAGTTCTCGCAGCAGCGCAAGCTCTTCCGCGGTTTCGACGCCTTCCGCCACCACTGTCAGATCCACCGCGTGCGCCATCGCGATGATGCTCGTGACGATCGCGGCCGCGTCGCGGGAATCTGCGATTCCAGTGATGAAGGAGCGGTCGATCTTGAGCGTGTCCAGCGTCAGCCGACGCAGCTGGGCCAGCGACGAGTAGCCAGTGCCGAAGTCGTCGATCGCCAGCAGGACACCGAGGGAACGCAAGGCGGACAACACTTCCGCGGCCGCCGACGTATCGCGCATGAGGGCGCTTTCGGTGACTTCCAGCGTCAGCGAGCCGGGCGGCAGGCCGGTGGTGGCCAGAGCGTCGCGGACCGCGGGCACCAGGTGCGGGTCGTCCAGCTGCCGGACCGAGAGGTTGACCTTCAAGCTGAGGTCGAGGCCCCGGCCGGTGCGCAGGGCGGCCAGTTCGCGCGTGGTGTCGCGCAGGACGTACTTGCCCAGTACGTTGATCAGTTCGCTTTCCTCGGCCAGCGGGATGAATTCCGCCGGCGAGATCGCGCCGTGTTTCGGGTGGGTCCAGCGCAGCAGGGCCTCGACGCCGACCATTTCGCCAGTGCGCAGGTCGACCACCGGCTGATAAGCGGGCCATAACTGTTCACTGTGGACAGCGTCGCGGAGGTCCTGTTCCATCCGCAGCCGACGCTGCATGCGCCTCCGCAGGGCGACGTCGAAGAACTCGAACCGGCCGCGGCCGCGGGATTTCGCTTGGTACATCGCGACATCCGCGTCGCGCAGCAGGTCCTCCGCGCTGCGGCGGTCGCCCGGCTCCACGAGCACGATGCCCATGCTCGCGTCCAGGTGCAGTTGCCTGCCGTGCACCGAAACCGGTTCCGCCAGCACCGAACGCAGGTGCGCGGCGAACACGCCGACCTGCGCCGGACCGGTCGTCGCGGACGTCACGACCACGAACTCGTCGCCGCCCAGCCTGCCGACGACGTCCTCGGGGCCGGTGGCGCGGCGCAGCCGTTCGCCCGCGATGCGCAGGACCTGGTCGCCGACCGGGTGGCCGAGCGAATCGTTGATCAGCTTGAACTTGTCCAGGTCGAGGAACAGCACGGCGGCCTCCTCGGCGCCGTCGCGGCGGTCGAGCCGGTCCAGGACCAGGGTGCGGTTGGCGAGGCGGGTCAGCGGGTCGTGCGTCGCCTCGTGGGCCAGCCGGGCGCTGATCGCGCGCCGTTCGGTGATGTCGGTGAAGGAGGTGACCACCGAGACGCCCTTCGGGTCGTCCGGATCGAGCAACCGCGACGTCAACGACACCCACACGTCGCGGCCGTCGGGGCGGCGCAGGCGCACGACCAGTCCGTTGTGCGTGATCCCGGTGCGGCGCGTGTGCATGGACGGCAGCTCGTCGTCCGGGATCCGGTTGCCGTCCTCGTCGAACAGCACGAGCGTCGTGCACGGCACGCCGAGCAGCTCCGCTTCGGGGACCCCGAGGATGCGGCAGGCGGACGGGTTCGCCGACTGGATCAGCCCGGTCGGGCCGATCACCAGTACGCCCTCGTCGAGTGCGGCGACGACCGTCGCGTAGTGCTGTTCTACGCGGCGACGTGCGGTTTCGTCCGTGCAGACGAGGAGGAAGCCGTCGACGGTCTCGGTCGCGGACACCCGGACCTGCCGCGGCGAGCCGTCCCGGCCGCGGTGGGTTTGCTCGGCGACGCCGTCGCGGATCGAGGCCGGGTCCGGGTCGATGCCGAGTACCTCGTGCACCCGCCTGCCGAGCGCTTCCGGGGCGGGCCAGCCGTAGACGGTCTCGGCGGCCGGGTTCCAGCCGGTGACGATGCCCTCGGCGGTGATCGTGACGATGGCGTCGCTGACGTGCGTGACCAGCGCTTCCTGTGCGTGGACAGCGGCCGCGGCGGCGTGTTTGACGGTGCTGTCGCGGATCACCACCTGGTAGGACGGCGGGTTCGAGTCGCTGGTGCGCACCGAAACGGTCTCCGCCACGAATTTGCTCCCGTCCAACCGTTTCAGCACCGCTTCGCGGGGTTCCGCGCTGGGATCCTCCAGCAGCTGCGTGGATTCGGCCGCCACGAAGTCCGCGAACTCGCGGCTGACGACCTCGTGCGCCGCCCGTGCCGCGAACAGGTCGAGCGCGGCCTGGTTGGCGTAGGTGACGACACCGCCCGAGTACACGCAGATCGCGTCCGGGCTCTGCTCCATCAGCAACCGGTACCGGTCGGACAGCTCCGCGAGGTCGGACTTCTCCGGCGCCGTTTCCGCGACCGCCGAGGCGACGCCGAGCAGGCCGGTCGTGTGGTCCTGTTCGCCGACGGTCCGCGCGCGCAGCCGGATGCGGCGCGGGGTGCCGTCGGGGCCGTCCTGCGGCTGTTCGAGTTCGAAATCGCGGCCGGGCGGGGTGCGGCGGAGGTTCGCGGTGAGCGGGCGGAGCAGTTCGGTGAGCCGGTCGCACAGCTCCTTGCCGGTCGCGCCGGGGAGGCCGAGCACCGCGTCGAGGCCGGGCAGCCAGGTGAGGGTCGCCGGTTCGGAGGCGTGCAGGGAGAACAGGACCCCCGCGCCGGCGTCCGGCCGCAGGCCCGCGAGCTGGGCGCGCCGGGTGATTCCACCCGGTTCGCCGGCCAGGGCGTCAGCCTCCATGGTGCTTCCGATCCCCCTTGTCGGCGTATGGCCCGTCGATTACACCACCGAGTGAAGCCCGTGTATATCCGCACGGGCAGCTGCTTGCGTCACTCGTCCGGACGCCGCCGGCGGGTGCTATCGGGCGATGCGGGGCACGCTGCGCAGTCGCGGACCCCACACGAGCAGGCCGAAGTGGGCCGCACAGGCATGTCCGAGGACGGTCACCACGGACGCGAGACTGGCCGGGTCGTCGGTCACGTAGACGCCGATAACGAATAGCTCAAGGGCCACGATCCCGGCGATCCGAGCCCGCCCGCGCAGCAGCGCGACGAGCACGCCGGCGGTGGTGAGGAAGCCGTAGCTGACTCCGATGTCGAGCCAGCGGCCCGCGGAATGCGGCAGCACGTCGGTGTGGATCAGGGCCATCACCGGCAGTTCGGTGGCGATCGTGGCGAGCACGTGCCCGCTGAAGAAGACCAGCGCCGTCCGGAGCCCGCCGAACCGCCGCTCG
This sequence comes from Amycolatopsis sp. M39, assembly GCF_001651785.1. Lineage (NCBI taxonomy): Bacteria > Bacillati > Actinomycetota > Actinomycetes > Pseudonocardiales > Pseudonocardiaceae > Amycolatopsis > Amycolatopsis sp. M39. The sequence goes on along the minus strand of NZ_LWSF01000040.1, from coordinate 35,887 downwards.
AACGGGGCGACCGCGATCGCGAAGATCACCGCGTACGGCAGCCAGCCGCCGCCGGCGATCCAGAACGCGCTGGTCAGGAGTGCGGTCAGGGGGTGGCGCGCCATGTTGTGCGCGTCGGTGCTGGAGACCGTGAGGAGTTTGCCGGTGAGCGTGGAGCTGCCGAACCGGATCAGCAGCGAGGTGCCGAGGAGCAGCACCAGGTAGCCGAAGGTGAACGGCGTGGACCGCGGGCTGGGGACGAGGCGCAGCCAGGCTCGCTTGGGCCGCCAGGTCGCGGGGACGGCGGCCAGGAAGGGAAGCCTCGGCGCGGGCTGGACGAGTCCGAGCGAGCTGGCGGCCGGGTCGTTCTTGACCAGCACGGCGGTCGCCGTAGGCCGCGAGGATCCGTCGATGATCTCGACCAACGGGGTGCCGCCTGCTCTGCCGGGGGTCGCTGCCGCGGTGGTGGCCGGTTCGGGGATTTCGGTGCCCGGCCCCGGCTTCCCGGCCATCGGGACGGCGGACGGCCGTGCGCGCAACCACGTCAAGGAGCGCCACTTCCGGGGGGTTCCGGTGGTGGCAGCAGTGCGTGCCGGGCGGGGTGCCGGATCCGGCTCGCGCAGCGACATGCGTCCAGAGTGGCTGGGCATGCTGGGATTTTGGCTAAGCGCAGCTGTGAATGCGCTGTGATTCACACCCGCTAGAGTGAGCACTCTGGGTAGAAGGTTTCACTCTTTGTCACCCGTTCGGTGGCCGCATCCGGTAGGAATAGGCCACTCCTGGTGAAAGGTCTCGCTGGTGAACGACGAGGTTTCGGTCGCCGAGCTGTTGGTGCGCGAAGGACACGAACGACGGATTCCGCCGCCGTCCCGGTCCAGGTGGCGCATGGTTTCGGTGATGCTCGCGGTGATCGTCGGCTGCGGGGCGGCGGCCATGCTCGTCTCGTACGGGACCACGGCGAACGACGGGGCCGCCCGGATCACCGAGATGCGCGTGATCGAGATGCCGGACCGCACCGGCGGCGCGGGCGGCGTCGACGAGACGAACCCGCCGACGCCCACCGGCGAGGAAACCGAAGAGGGCACTGCCGGGGTCGGGGACGCGCCTTCTGGCAAGGCGAATGTCAATCCGTTTGGCGAGCACAGCACCGCGGATCACCCGGCTGATTCCGCTCCGGCGCATCCGTCGTCGAGCGAGCGGCCGGAAACGACCGGTCCGGCCGGGCCGACGCAGCCGTCGTCGACCACGTCGGGTCCGTCGACTTCCAGCCAGCCGTCGTCGCCGAGCAGTCACGAGCCGCCTTGTGTTTTGAACATCATTTGCCTTTAGGGCTGGTTGGGTGCATTGCCCGCGGTTTCGCGGGGCGGGCTCAGAGTGCGGCCAGTGCGGTTAGGCGGTTGGCCAGTAGGTCGATGTCCGCCTCGGTGGTGCGGTGGTTGGTGACGCAGGCGCGGACGCAGGGCTGTCCGTTGACCTTGGCTGGGCCCAGCATCGCGGTGCCTTCTTCGTGGAGTCTGGTGAGGAGTTCTGCGTGTGCTTCGGCGGTGCGGCCGGGCATTCGGACGCAGACTGCGGTGAGCGTGACTGGGTTCATCAACTCCAGGCCGGGGGCGGCGGCGATGTGTGCGCCTAGGCGGTTGGCCAGGGTCAGGCAGCGTTCGGTGACTGATCGGAAGGTGCCTACGCCGAAGGTGCGCAGGGCGGCCCAGACCTTCAACGCCTTGAAGCTGCGGGAAAGTTGCGGGCCGTGGTCCATGTAGTCGAGCAGGTGGGCGTCGTCGATTGCGGTGAGGTAGGACGACGAGGAGGAGAAGGCGAAGGCGGCGCGTAGTTTTGCCATGTCCTTGACCAGCAGGGCTCCTGCTTCCAGCGGGGCGAACAGCAGCTTGTGCGGGTCCAGGGTGACGGAGTCTGCTCGGGAAAGCGGGAGCAGTGCGTCGCGGGTTGAATCGGCCAGGACGAAAAGTGCGCCATACGCACCGTCTACGTGCAGCCAGAGGTTTTCTTTTTCGCAGAGGTCGGCGATGGGGCCGATTGGGTCTATCGAGCCGGTGGTTACTGTGCCCGCGGTGGCGACTACGCAGAACGGTTCTTTTCCGGCGGCGCGGTCTTCGGCGATCGCTCGGGTTAGCAAGTCGACGCGCAGTTGGAAATGGGCGTCGGTGGGGATTGCGCGGACGTTGGCCAAGCCGATTCCTAGCAGTGTCGCGGCTTTGACTACGCTGCGGTGCGCTTCGTCGGAGGTGTAAAGGACCAGCGGGGCACGGTTTTCTTGGAGACCGCGTTCGCGGAAGTCTGGCCGGCGGTTGGCGATGGCGGTGGTGATCGCGTCCTTCGTGGCTCCGGAACCGCCGCTGGTGAGGATGCCGCCGGAAGCAGGGCCCATGGCGAAGAGGCCAGTGAGCCAGTCCATGACGGAGCGTTCGATCACGTTGGCGGCTGGGGAGATCTGCCACAGGTTGCAGTTCTGGTTCAGTACCGCGGCGATCGCTTCCGCGTAGGCGCCGATGCCGTTCGGCGGGCCTTGTACGTAGGCGAGGAATCTTGGGTGCGCGATCGTGGTGGTGTAGGGCACGAGGCGGTCTACGACGTCGGCGAAGAATGCTTCGACGCCGAGACCTTCTTCCGGGAACGGTTCCGCTAACAGTTTAGCCAGCGTTTCCCGGTCCGCGTCTGGGGCGATGGGGCGACTGGTGAGTGAATTTTCGTAGCTGTCGGTGAACCGGGCCAAAAGTTCGGCCGCTCTGGTCCGTTCGGCGGAATTGAGAATGAGGGAAGTGCCGTCCATGCGCCCTCTTCTGTCCGAAGGTCTTTTCGGGCACAAGGTGCCATGGCCGGGACGGCGTGCGTAGCGGGCCAGGAAAGAGCTGCCCGAACGGCCGGGGAAACGAGGGCGGCCGGACATGATCAGCAGTGCGACCGAACGGCGGTACCGGGGAAAAGGTTGGGGGACAAGGGGCCCGGTCGGCTCCGCGGAACGGAGCCGACCGGGGCGCGGGTCAGGAGAGTTCGTCGGTCAGGTCGCTGAAGTCAGCGGTGTTCCAGCGTTCCGGGCGCATCGAGATCACGATGTTCTCGCTCTGCTGCGGAGTGGCTTTGACGTAGGCGATCGCCGTCTCCTCGGGCAGGTATCGGCGGGCCATCGCGAGCCGGTCTTCCTCGGTGACTGCGCGGATGCCGGTGACCGGGCCTTCAGCGGTCGCGTAGCGGATGGTTTTCGGATCCTGCACGCACAGCGCGAAGCGGCCGGCGGCTTCGATCAGTTTCGTTTTCCGGGCACCGGGCGAGGTGAGGACGGTGACCTCGCCGCCGGGTGTGTACTGGTGCCAGATCGGGGTGGTGAGCGGTGCGCGACCGGGCTCGGCGGTCACGCTCAGGACGCTGATGATCGGTTCGGCGAGCAGGGCCTCGCGCTCGGCCGGCGGGATCTTGCTGACCATCTCAGAGTGCTCCTTAAGGCCAATTGATTTGCCTTTAGTTTACGCACACTCCGGTCATTAAGGCCAGCCTCTTTGCTTTAGGATGGTGGGGTGACTCGGCCGGGCGGACGTAGCGCGCGGGTGCGCGAAGCGGTGCACCGTGCGGTGATCGAGCTGCTCGCGGAGGGCGAAACGACCGCGGGGATCCCGCAGATCGCCGAGCGGGCGAGGGTGAATCCGACCAGCATCTACCGTCGTTGGGGCAGTTGTGCGAGCGTGCTCCTCGACGCCGCGGTCGCGCGGTTGAGCCTTGCCTCGCCGGTGCCCGACACTGGGTCGCTGCGCGGCGATGTCGAGCAGTGGGCGACAGCGGTCGAGCGCGCGCTCGCTGATCCGGACGGTGCGGTGCTGGTCCGGGCGTTGATCACGTTCATCGGGACCAACGCCGACCCGATCGAGCATCTGCTGTCGCGCGGGGAGGACCTGGAGCGGATGCTGACCGCCGCCGCGGGCCGGGGCGAGCCCGCGCTGAAGCTGCAGGACCTGCTGGATTACGTGCTCGCTCCGATGTACCTGCGGGTGTTGCTGAGCAGGCCGATCGAGCCGGGCATCGGCGTGCGGCTCGCGGATCGGCTGCTTAGGGCAGCAGGTCTTCCTCCCGCTTCCGGCCAAGGTGGTTGAACAGCAGGTTCAGCACGAAGGCCAGCACCGCGGCGACGGTGATCGGGCTGCCGCAGATCGTCCGCAGCCAGGCGGGGAAGTGCTGGAAGAACACCGAGTTGCCGAACCGGTCGAGGCCGAACGCGGGAAGCAGTCCGACACCGAGCGCGACGGAGACCACGAAAGCGTTGTGGTTGCCGGAAAAGTCGACCTTCTTGAGCGTCTGCACGCCGACCGCCCCGACCATCGCGAACATCACCACCGCGACGCCGCCGACGACCGGCTCCGGGATCGCGGCGATGAACGCGCCGATCTTCGGCACCAGGCCCATCACGACGAGCATGCCGCCGGTCGTCGCGACCACCCAGCGGCTGCGCACGCCGGTCATCTGCACCAGCCCGACGTTCTGCGCGAAGGCGGTGTCCGGGAAGGAGTTCATGAAGCCGCCGAAGATCGCCGACAGGCCGTCGGTCGCCAGGCCGCGCGAGAGATCCGACGGCGTGACCGGGCGGCCGGTGATCTCGCCGACCGCGATCAGGTCGGCGGTCGTTTCGGTGAACGAGACCAGCATCACCACGCACATCGACACCACCGCGGCGACCGGGAACGTCGGCGCTCCGAAATGGAACGGCGAGGCCAGCCCGAACCAGCTCGCGTCGCCGACGCCGGAGAAGTGCGTGCGGCCGAGCGGAATCGCGATCAGGACACCGGCGATCAGCGCGACCAGCGGCCCGATCTGGCCGAGGAACCCGCGCAGCACCCGGGTGAACAACACCACCAGCGCGATCACGCCGAACGCCAGCCCGAGGTTCGCCGGATCGCCGTAGGACGGGTCGCCGGTGTCGTGCCCGCCGATCATCGCCGTGCCGGGCCCGAGCAGCGAGATGCCGATGACCAGCAGCAGCGTCCCGGACACCAGGGGCGGGAAGAACCGGATCAGCGCGGCGAACGGCCGGGCGATCAGCAGCCCGAAGACGCCGGAGGCGATCATCGCGCCGTACACCGCGGTGAGGCCGTACTGCGCGGCGATCAGGATCATCGGGTTGACCACGGTGAACGTCGCGCCCGCGACCACCGGCAGCCGGACGCCGAACACCCGCCCGATGCCGACCGACTGGACCAAAGTGGCCAGTCCGGCGACGAACAGGTCGGCGTTCACCAGCAGCGCGATCGACGCGGTGTCCAGATGCAGCGCGCTGCCGATGACCAGCGGCACGGCGATGCAGCCGGTGTACATGATCGCCATGTGCTGCAGTCCGAGCAGAAGCAGCCGTCCGGCGGGAAGGCCCCGGTCGACCGGGTGCGCGGCGTTGGTCATGAGCGGCTCCTTCGGTGTGGTCCCGCCGGATTATCGCTGCACATACCGCCGGTTTGTGTGTGACCATGCCAGACATGACTGCACGACCTCCGTTCCGTGCCGATCATGTAGGGAGCCTGCTGCGGCCGGCGGTGCTGCGCGAAGCGCGGCGCGACCACGCGGCGGGGGAGATCTCCGCCGAACAACTGCGAGCCGTCGAGGACGACGCGATCCGCGACGTCGTGAAGATGCAGAAGGCGGCCGGGCTCGAATCGGCGACCGACGGCGAGTTCCGCCGGTCCTCCTGGCACATGGACTTCATCTACGCGCTCGGCGGCGTCTCGCGCAGCGACGAGCGGCTGCACGTGAAATTCCACAATCTGGCCGGCGACCTGGAGTTCAGCCCGCCGGGCCTCCAGGTCGAGGGCAAGGTGCGTCTCGACAAGCCGATCTTCGCCGACCACTTCGAGTTCCTGAAGGCGCACGCCGACCCGGGGATAACGCCGAAGCTGACCATCCCGTCGCCGAGCATGGTCTATTACCGCGGCGGCCGGGCGGCGGTGAGCGAGACCGTGTACCCGGAGCTGGACGAGTTCTTCGCCGACCTCAGCGCGGCGTACGCGGAGCAGTTGCGGGCGATGAGTGCGCTGGGCTGCACGTATCTGCAGCTGGACGACACGAGCCTGGCGTATCTCAACGACCCGGAGCAACGCGAACTCGTCGCGCGCATGGGCAGCGAACCGGACACCATGCACCTGCGCAACATTTCGACGATCAACGCCGCGCTCGCCGGGAAACCGGCTGACCTGACCGTGACGACGCACCTGTGCCGCGGCAATTTCCGCTCGTCGTGGGTGGCGTCCGGGAGCTACGAGTTCGTCGCCGAGGCGCTGTTCGGCGAGCTGGCGGTGGACGGCTTCTTCCTGGAGTACGACGACGAACGCTCCGGCGGCTTCGAGCCGTTGCGGTTCGTGCCGAAGGGAAAACGGGTCGTGCTCGGGCTCGTGACCAGCAAACGGCCGGAGCTGGAAGACCCGGACGCGCTGGTGCGCCGGATCGAGGAAGCGTCGCGGTACGTGGACGTGGACCAGCTGTGCTTGTCACCGCAATGCGGGTTCTCCTCCACCGAAGAGGGGAACGACCTGACCGCCACTGAGCAGCTGCGGAAGCTGGAGCTGATCGTTTCGACGGCGGAGCGGGTCTGGGGCCGCTCGTGATCACCTGCGTTGTCGACTACGTGATCGACCCGGAGAAGATCGCGGACTTCGAACGATTCGCCGCCGAGTGGATGCGGCTGGTGCGCCGCGAGGGCGGGGTGCACCACGGGTATTTCCTCCCCGCGGAAGGGGCCAGCGACGAGGCAAGGGCGTTGTTCAGCTTCGAAAGCCTGGCCGCGTACGAGCGGTACCGGACGTTGTTCGGAGTGGACCCGGAGTTCGTGGCGGCGGACCGGATCCGGGACGAGAGCGGCTGCGTGATCCGGTACCGGCGGACGTTCCTGCGGCCGTTGCTGCCGGAGTGATCAGCCGAGGTAGCGCGACAGCTGGGCGGCCCCGACCAGCATCGCGTGCGCCCGGGCGGTGAGCCGGGAACGCCAGGTGCGCAAGGCTTCTTCCAGCGGGGCGACCCCGCCGGCGTGCCGGACCTGCTGGAGCACCGCGGCGATCCGGGCGAGCGGGTAGCCGCCGCGGCGCAGTTGATGCGCGAGGCGGGCGTCGCGGACCACGGCCGGTGGGTAGCGGCGGTTTCCGGCTCGATCCCGCTCCGGTTGGAGGATCCCGGCGGCCTCCCATTTGCGCAGCGTGGCGGGGTGCACGGACAGTTGGTGCGCGAGCGCGCCGATCGACGGAACGGTCTGGCGCACGTCCGGTTCCCCGGGTCAGGTTCCGCAGCGCGTGTTCGACCTCGGTGAGGGTGCCGCGGTCGTGCAGCAGCTCGGCGTGGCCTTCGTCGATCAGCTGGAACGCGGTGTCTTCTGAACGCTCGTTGACCGCGCGAAGGATCGCTGCCGCGCGGGCGTGGCCGAAGCCGGGGCGCAGGGCGAGGAAGGCGCGCAACGCTTGTGCGTGGTGTTCGGCGTACGTCCGGTAGCCCTGCGGTCCGCGCTCGGCGGGCGGGAGGATTCCGTCCTCCTCGTAGTTGCGGACGGCCTGGGTCGACAAGCCGTGCTCGCGGGCGAGGTCCTTCGGACGCATGTCACCTCCGGTTTGAGGGTTTCCACGCTATTCAACCAGGTGATTCGCGGATAAGTGCCAACCGAGAGTTCAACGATACGGTCAAAGCAATGAAGACCCTCGACGACTTCCTCGTGCACCGTTCGCCGACCCTGCTCGGGCTGGGGGAGCCCACGCACTGGACCGAAGCGTTCCCGTTGTTCCGCAACGAAATCTTCCAGCACCTCGTCCTCGAACACGGCTACCGCTCGATCGCGCTGGAGAGCGACTGCTTGGCCGGACGGCTGGTCGACCGCTACGTGACCACCGGCGAAGGCGACCTCGACAACGTGCTGGCCACCGGGTTCAGCCACGGCTTCGGAGCGTTCCCGTCGAACCGTGTGCTGGTCGAGTGGCTGCGCGACCACAATGCTGGCCGCAAGCCCGAGGACCAGGTGCACTTCCATGGCTTCGACGCCCCGCTGGAGATGGCGAGCGCACCCAGCCCGCGCGCGGTGCTCACCGAACTGCACGGCTTCCTGGCCAGGCATCTTGACGACGTGCCGCACGATGTCGCGACCATCGAGGGGCTGGCTGGCGACGACGCGGCTTGGGCGGACGAAGCGGCGATGTGGGATGGGGCGAAGTCCAAAGGGGACAGTCCGGACGCGCGTGAGCTGCGGTTGGTCGCCGACGATCTCGCGAGCCAGTTCGAACGGGCTCGGCCCGCGTTGCCCGATGGCGGCGATCTGCTCGCCCGGACCGCGGTCGGGCTTTGCCGTTACCACTCGCTGATGGCCGACACCTCGCCGGAACGGATGGGCCGCCTCGGCGCGCAGCGCGACGCGATGATGGCGGACAACCTGCTCGCGTTGCCGGGCACCTTCGTCTCCGCGCACAACCAGCACCTCCAGCGGCGCGCGGCCTCGATGGTGGGTGCGCAGTGGTGGAGCGCGGGCGCGCAGGTCGCGCACCGGCTCGGTGCCCGGTATGTGTTCATTGCCACCGATTTCGGCTCGTCCGATGGGGTAGAAGCTCCCGCGCCGGGGACGCTGCAGGCGTATCTCGCCGCGACGGTCCAGGACCGTGAGCTGGTCGAGACCGCCGGAATCGACCCCGATCTGCCCGCGCGGACCGGCGACGGACGCGGGTATCTGCCGTTCGACGCGGTCGGGGCGGCGGACGCGATCGCGTTCCTGCACCGGGTGTGACCGCTGCTCCTCGACGATCTTGGCCCAGGTGTGCTCAGATGGAGCCCGGGATGTCGGGAGGAGCGAGATGAGCACCGAGACCGTTCTCGTCGTGGGCAGCGGGCAAAGCGGCTTCCAGGCCGCGGCGTCCTTGCGGGACAAGGGGTTCGCCGGCCGCGTGATTCTGATCGGGGACGAGCCGGGGGTGCCGTATCAGCGACCGCCGTTGTCGAAGGCGTACCTGGCGGGCAGCGCGGGCGTCGAGCAGCTAGTGCTGCGGCCGGAGGACTACTTCGCGGAGAAGGACATCGAGCTGGTCCCCGGCCGGGTCGCCGCGATCGACCGGGACGCGGCGAGAGTCCGGCTTGAGGACGGTACGGAGCTGGGGTACGACCATTTGGTGCTGGCCACCGGCGCGCGCAACCGTGCGCTGCCGGTGCCCGGTGCCGGCCTCGAAGGCGTTCTGATGCTGCGCACCCGCGAGGACGCCGACCGGCTGCGGGCTTCGCTCGGCGCGGCGGGCGACGTCGTGGTGATCGGCGGCGGCTTCATCGGGCTGGAGTTCGCCTCGCACGCCGGCCGTCCGGTCACCGTGGTGGAGGCGCAGGACCGGCTGCTGGCGCGGGTCGCGTCGCCGGAGATCTCGGAGTTTTTCGCCGAGCATCACCGCGCGGCTGGGCACACGCTGTTGCTGGGCGTCGGAGTTACCGCGCTGCACGGGTCCGGTCACGTGGAGTCGGTTGAGCTGTCCGACGGGCGACGGCTGCCCGCGGACCTCGTGGTCGTCGCGGTCGGCGTGCTGCCGGAGACGGCGCTGGCCGAGGCGGCTGGGCTTGAGGTGCGCAACGGCGTGGTCGTGGACGAACACCTGCGCACCGAGGACCCGAAGATCTTCGCGATCGGCGACTGCGCGTGCTTCCCCTGCGTCCAGGCCGGTGCCGCGACCCGGTTGGAATCCGTGCAGAACGCCGTCGACCAGGCCCGTTCGGTAGCCGCGGCGATCGCCGGGGAACCGGCGCGCTATGACAGCCTGCCTTGGTTCTGGACCGACCAGACCGGCGCGAAACTGCAGATCGCGGGCATCCTCGACGCCGCGGACCGGACCGTGGTGACCGGCGACCGGTCCGCCGGGAAGTTCTCGGTGCTGTCCTTCCGCGACGACGTGCTGATCGCCGTCGAGTCGGTCAACCGCGCGCCGGACCACATCGCCGCGCGCCGGCTTTTCGCCGTGGAACCGCATCCGGCGTACGCGGATCTGGAAGCCAGCTCGTTCGATCTGAAAGCACACCTGAAGTCGCGCACCGCGGCTTGATACGGAGGTCCCGTTGCGCACGCAGGTCGCCGTGATCGGTGCCGGCCCGGCCGGGTTGCTGCTGTCGTACTTGCTGCACCAGGCGGGTGTCGAGGCGGTGGTGCTCGAAGCCCGCGACCGTGAGTACGTGCGGCAACGCGTGCGTGCCGGGGTCTGCGAACAACCGACGGTCGACCTGCTGACCGAGATCGGCCTCGGCGGTCGGTTGGCCGCGGAAGGCTTGCCGCACGAGGGTTTTTCGCTTCGGTTCGACGGTGCCGATCACCGCATCGCGCTCACCGAGCTGACCGGCAAGGCGATCACGGTGTACGGGCAGCAGGAGATCGTGAAAGACCTCGTGGACGCGCACGAGGCCGCGGCTCTTCCGTTGCACTTCGAGGTTTCGGAAGTGTCTCTGTCCTTATTGGACACTTCGCGGCCCGTTGTGCGTTACCGGGATTCCGCTGGCTACTGGCAAAGTCTGGAATGCGACGCCGTGGCAGGCTGCGACGGTTTCCACGGTGTCTCGCGCCCGTCCATTCCAGGCGGTGTGCTGACGACTTTCGAACGGGAGTACCCCTTCGCCTGGCTGGGGGTGCTGGCGCAGACACCGCCGTCGCACGAGGAGCTGATCTACACCCATCATCCGCGGGGATTTGCCTTGCACAGCATGCGTTCCCCGGATGTCACGCGGTTGTACCTTCAGGTTGCTCCGACGGAGAATCTGACGGCCTGGTCGGATGACCGGATCTGGACGGAACTGTCGGCGCGCTTGGCGGTCGAGGGGGAGTTCACTCTGCAAGAGGGGCCGATCCTGGACAAGGGCATCACGCCGATGCGGAGCTTCGTGACCGAGCCGATGCGCCATGGCCGGTTGTTCCTGGCCGGCGACGCGGCGCACATCGTGCCGCCGACCGGGGCCAAGGGAATGAACCTGGCGGTCGCGGACGTGGTGGTGCTGTCGCGGGCCTTGGCCGCTTTGCTGCAGGGGGATTCGTCGCTGGCGGAGTCCTATTCGGACACTTGCCTGCGGAGAGTGTGGCGGGCGGAGCACTTCTCGTGGTTCATGACGACGATGCTGCACGTGGATCCGGGGGCGGACGCTTTCGCCCGGCGGTTGCAGCTGTCACAGCTGCGGTACACGGCTTCGTCGAGGGCGGCGGCGACGAGTTTGGCGGAGAACTACGTGGGGTTGCCGTTCACCTGAGGGTCTCAACCTGGTCAACCCAAGGTTGACGCACGGCAATCGTCAACCTACAGTTGACGACATGACCGACTCAGTGAAACTCGACGACCTCATCGGCGCCATCAAGGCCAACAACGAAAAAGACGCCCTCGCCCAGCTCACCGACGCCGTCTACGTCGGACAGCACCTCGGGGACGTCGCTGACCACCTGATCGGCCACTTCGTCGACCAGGCTCGCCGGAACGGGGCTTCCTGGACCGACATCGGGGCCAGTATGGGCGTGTCCAAACAAGCCGCGCAGAAGAGATTCGTGCCGAAGAGCGACGATTCCCCCGGCGGGATCCAGCGGACGTTCGGCCGCTATACCGACCGGGCGCGGCACGTCGTCGTCGCTGCTCAGCAGGCGGCTATCGAGAGCGAAAGCCCCGGGATCGACACCGTTCACCTGCTGCTCGGCCTGCTTTCCGAACCGGACGCGCTGGCTGCGGGCGCGATCGTCGCCCAGGGCGTGACGTTGGCGGCGGTGAAGGAAGCCGCGGAGGCGAGGCTGCCGGCGCCGGTCGACAACGCGCCGGATCCGGTGCCGTTCGCTCCGGCGGGCAAGAAGGCGCTGGAGCTGACCCTCCGGGAAAGCCTGCGGCTCGGGCACAACTACATCGGTACCGAGCACATTCTGCTCGGCATCCTCGAACAGGGCGAGGGCGCGGGGTACGAAGTCCTTGCCGCGCTGGGGGTCGACAAGGAACAGGCCGAAACGAAAATCAAGGAATATCTCGCGGAAATCCTCGGCACCTTGCGCAACTGACCGAAAGAAGGGCTCTCCCAACACGTTGGGGAGAGCCCTTCTCGCAGCGCCAAGATCAGGCTTCGACCTCAGACTGGTCCCCGGCCCACAGCGTGTGGAACGAGCCGGGGCGGTCGACCCGCCGGTAGGTGTGCGCGCCGAAGAAGTCGCGCTGCCCCTGCACCAGCGCGGCTGGCAGCCGGTCCGCGCGCAGGCCGTCGTAGTACGCCAGCGCGGTCGAGAAGCCGGGCGTCGGGATGCCGAGGCGGACCGCCGTCGAGATGACCGAACGCCACGAGTCCTGCGCGTCCTCGACTGCCTTCCGGAAGCCGCCGGAGGTGAGCAGCGTCGGGAGGCCCGGCTCCGCGGCGTAGGCGGATGTGATGTCGTTCAGGAACTTCGCCCGGATGATGCAGCCGCCGCGCCAGATCGCGGCGACGCGACCCAGGTCGATGTCCCAGCCGTACTCCGCGGCACCGGCCTGGATCTGGTTGAACCCCTGTGCGTACGCGACCACCTTCGACGCGTACAGCGCCTGCTCGACGTCGTCCGCGAAGGTCTCCAGCGCCGACCCGGTCAGCGGCGTGCGCGTCGGGCCGCCCAGACCGCGTGCGGCCGAACGCAAGCCGGTGGACCCGGACAGCGACCGCGCGAACACGGCTTCCGCGATGCCGCTGATCGGCACGCCGAGGTCGAGCCCGATCTGCACGGTCCAGCGGCCGGTGCCCTTCTGCTCCGCCGCGTCCTCGACCACGTCGACGAACGGCTTGCCGGACGCGCCGTCGACGTGCTTGAGCACCTGGGCGGTGATCTCGATCAAGTACGAGTCGAGCCGCCCGGTGTTCCAGGTGCCGAACACGTCGGCGATCTCCGCCGGGGAGTAGCCCGCCGCGCCGCGCAGCAGGTCGAACGACTCGGCGATCAGCTGCATGTCGGCGTACTCGATGCCGTTGTGCACCATTTTGACGAAATGCCCGGCCCCGTCCGCGCCGACGTGCGTGCAGCACGGTTCGCCGTCGACCTTCGCCGAGATGTCCTCGAACAGCGGGCCGAGCGACTCGTAGGACTCCTTCGACCCGCCGGGCATGATGCTCGGCCCGTGCAGCGCGCCTTCCTCGCCGCCGGACACGCCGGTGCCGACGAAGTGCAGGCCGCGTTCGCGCAGTGCCTGCTCGCGGCGGCGGGTGTCGGCGAAGTGCGCGTTGCCCGCGTCCACGATCACGTCGCCCGGCTCCAGCAGCGGCGCGAACTCCTCGATGACGGCGTCGGTCGGGCCGCCCGCCTTCACCATGATCACGATCTGCCGCGGCCGCTCCAGCGCGTCGACGAACTCCTGCGCGGAGTACGCCGGGATGAAGTCGCCTTCGTCCCCGAACTGCTCGACGAGCGAGCGGGTGCGCTCCTCGGAGCGGTTGTGCAGGGCGACCGTGTGCCCGTGCCGGGCCAGGTTCCGCGCCAGGTTGCGGCCCATGACCGCGAGGCCGGTAACCCCGATGCTCGCCTTCTTGCTCATCCGAAACCTTTCCGAAAGCCTCTGCCGGATTCCGAGCTTAGTCAACCCTCGCGAGTGGCAGTCCCGGTTGGAACCGTGATGAACACTTACGAGAAGCAGCGGATCGGGCCTCCGTTCCAGGCCAGCATGTCCCGCATCGGCGCACCCAGATCGAGTGGCGCACCCCACCCTTCGCCGTCGAGTTCGGCGTACGCCCGGTGCAGGTTCCCGGCCAGCCGCTCCTGCTCGGTCAGCTCGGCGAACCGGCCGAGGTCGGTCGCCTTCGCCTGGTCCAGCGGCGAGCGTCCGGCCGCCTTGCCGGTTTCCGCCGCGCGCTGGACGAACTCCAGGTAGTCATCGACCGCGTCCACCGTTTCGAGGCCGCACACCGGGCCGTGGCCGGGCAGGATGACCGCCGGGTCGAGTTCGCGGATCACGTTCAGCGCGGCCCGCCAACCGGCCACCGAGCCCATCAGCGCGAACGGGCTGCCGCCGTTGAACACCAGATCGCCCGCGTACAGCAGGCGCTGTCCGGGCAGCCAGACCAGGACGTCGTTGGTGGTGTGCGCGGCGTGCCCGGGGTGGATGAGGTCCATCCGGGTCCGCCCGGCGTAGATCGTGACCGTGTCGTCGAAGACCAGGTCGGGCACGCGCAGTTCGAGCTTGCCCCACTCGCTGTCGGTGAAGACGCCCTCGTACCGCTGGATTCCGTCGGCCAGCAGCGTCTCGCGGGTCTTGCGGTGGCCGACGACGGTCGCGCCGCCGACCAGATAGTTGCCGTTGGTGTGGTCGCCGTGGTGATGGGTGTTGACGAGCGTCGTGACCGGGCCGGCGGTGTCGCCGACGGCCGAAAGCAGGGCGCGCGTACGTCGTTCGGTCGCGCATGTGTCGATAAGCACAGCGTGCCCGTCGGCGTCGACGAAGCCGCAATTGTTGATGAACCAGGAACCGTCGGGCTGGACGTAGCCGAACGCGCCGTCTGCCAGCTGTTTGACGCTCGCCGCGCCGGGGGATCGATCGATCACGCCGACACTATGCCGCCAGGGCCGCCGATGTTGGGGACCTGCGGCTCAGCTGTGCCCGGAAGTCTCCGCTTGGTCCGAATGGAGTAGCCGAGATGTCCGGGGCGCCCGGAATCCACTGCTCCGGCAGGGTGACATGCCGGGTGACTGGCGTTCTCGCGCATTTCCTGAAACGCTGCCGGGTGTCATCATCGAACTCCGTTGGGTCGCAGTGGCCTGGGTGGTTCGTAGTTCGCGGTCCGGCGGAGAGCCCGTCGGCAGGAGTGGTCCAGGAGAGCAAGGGGAGATGGCGAGCACCGTCACCTCGCGCCGCAAGCAGCTCGGCAATGAGCTCAGGCATGCTCGAAACGCCGCGAAGATGACGCAGCAGCAAGTCGCCGAGGTACTCGGCTGCACCCAGGGCAAGGTCAACAAGATCGAGTCCNCGGAGATGTGCGGACCATGCTGAACGCGTTCGGGATCAACGGCGAAGAAGCCGACACTCTGATGAACCTGGCCCGGGCCGCGGCCGGGCAGCGCGGCCATTGGTCGGGCTACCGGTCGGTGGTGCCGCACTGGTTCCGCACCTTCACCGACCTTGAGCCGGCCGCCGCGGAGATCCTTACCTGGCACGGCGAGCGCGTGCCGGGGCCGTTGCAGTCCGAGCACTACATGCTCAAGCAGTTCACCGAGGCGGGAGCCACCGACGTCACCTCGCTGGTGCGCAACCGGCTCGACCGCAAGGCGGTGTTCGACCAGCAGCAGCCGCCGTACTACCGGTTCATCATCAGCGAGGGCGCACTGCGCCGCGCACCCGGCGGGTTCGCGCCCGCGGTGATGCTGGACCAGGTGGAGCACCTGCTCGCGCTCGACCGGCACCCGCGCGTGTACGTGCATGTGCTGCCGTTCGGCGCGAAACTCGCCGCGGTGCCCAACGACTTCACGATCATGCGGTTCCCGGACCGCACCCGCGACTTCGTCTACATCGAACACTCCGCGGGCGGGCTGTACCTCGACGACGTGAAGGACTTCAACATCTTCGTGGACTCGTGGGACCGGCTGCGCGGCGCCGCCTTGGAGCGGGGCGAGACGCGCCAGTTCCTCAAGGAACTGGCGGAAAGCTACCGTTCGCAGATGATGTGACCAGTGCTTCGAGCACGGGCACGGTTTCTTCGGCGGCGGGCAGGGCGTTGATCTCGGCCTGCATGCGCCGCGCGGCCTCGCGATAGCGGGGATCGGCGAGCACGTGCGCGGCGGCTTGCCGGATTTCGTCCGCTGTGGACGTTTCCGGGTCGAGCGCGTAGCCGACGTTCAGCGCGGCGCAGCGCCGGGCGTTGCCGGGCTGGTCGGCTCCCATCGGGAAAAGCAGCGACGGCAGACCGTGCGAGAGCGCCCCGATCACGCTGCCGGACCCGGCGTGCGACACCATCAAGTCGGTGCGCGGCAACAGTTCGGCCTGCGGCACGAACCGTTCCACGCGGACGTGCGCCGGCTGCGGTCCGAACTCGGCGGGGTCGATCTGGGTGCCGACAGTGGCGGTCACGTCGGCGTCCAGCTGGCCCAGCCCGGCGAGGGTGCGCTCGATGAGGTCGCCGGACTCCAGGTTGAAGTTGGTGCCAAGGGTGAAGTACACGCCCGGCTTCTCGGCAGGTGTCCGGGGCGCGATCGGATTTCCCTGGCGGAACGAGAAAGTGCCGGGCGGCAGCGGCGAGCTGGGGTCGCGAAAGGACGGCGGGAGCGGCGAAAGCACCTGGCCGCGGGTCAGTATTTCGAGCTGCGGATCGTCCGGCAGACCGTACGCGGCGCGGGCCTCGGCGAGCGGTTCGGCGAGGAGTTCCTTGCGCAGCAACGTTCCCGCGGCGAGCACCAGGACGGTGGCGCACGGCAGGCCCAGCACCTCGGCGGCGATCGCGGCGGAGAAGTCCACTTCGTCCCGGACGATCAGGTCCGGCCGCCATTCCCGGGCCAGCTCCAGCAGCACCGGCACGTGTTCGCGCGTCGCGCGGCGGGCGAACAGCTCCCGGATTTCCCAGTCGTCGCGCGCCGGATCGACCGGCGGCATCGGCTGCCGCGTCGCCTCGACTTCGCGTGGCTCGTTGACCGCGAAGGTCGTGAACCCGGCTTTGGCGAGCGCGGGCACGTGCGAACCACCGCCCGCGACGGCTACGGTGTGGCCGCGTGCGGCAAGCGCTCGCGCGACCGGTGCCATCGGATCGAAGTGGCCGCGACCGCCGACGAAGGAGAAAAGTACGCGCATCCACCGCAACCTAGTGGCCCGAACGTCCCAGCGTCGTGGCATTTTCGGGCGGTACCAGGGGGCGGCGGTGCGCGGCCGCGGCGAGTGGGCACACTGGTACCCGCACGGAAGGGGAAGCTGATGACTCAGGCACCGGATCCGGAAGCCCCGGAGGGCGTCGACCTCGATCGGCCGAACGCGGCGCGGATTTACGACTGGTTCCTCGGCGGCACCGCGAACTGGGCGATCGACCGCGAGTTCGGCGAACGGGCGGCCCAGACCTTTCCGATGATCAAGACCATTGCCAAGGCGGGCCGCGAGTTCCTCGGCCGCGGCGTGCGGTACATGGCCGAACAGGGCGTCGACCAGTTCCTGGACATCGGCTCCGGCGTGCCCACGGTCGGCAACGTGCACGAGATCGCCACGTCGGTGAACCCGAACGCGCGTTGTGTCTATGTCGACAACGAGCCGGTGGCCGTCGCGCATTCGCAGATCCTGCTGGAACGCGACGGCGTCGCCGACCGGCACGCGGTGCTGCAGGGCGACCTGCGCAACCCGGCCGACGTCTGGCCGCGCGCGCTCGATACCGGCGTACTCGACCCGAAGCGCCCGATCGGGCTGATCATGGTCGGAGTGCTGTACTTCATCGGCCGCGACGAGCCTGCGCTGGAGATCGTGCGGAAGTACCTGTCGCTGCTGCCATCCGGCTCGTACTTCCTGTCCTCGCACCTGACCGACGACGGCGTGCCGACGAACGACGGCGAACGCCGCGACGCGATCCACAAGCAGTACCAGCAGTCGAGCACGCCGTTCCACTTCCGTTCGCGGGCGGAGTTCGCGGAGTTCTTCTCCGGGCTGGAACTCGTGGAGCCGGGCATCTCGTGGGTGTCGGACTGGCACCCGGAGGCGGGTGAATCGAGCGCTGGGGACCGGATGTCGGACGACCCTTCGTTCAGCGGCGGGATTTGCGCTCTGGGCCGCAAGCCCTGACGCTGGTTCGCGCGGTTAGCGGCCCGAGGGGTTTCCAGTAGCGAGGTGCTCGTCAGGCTTCGCGGAGCACGCCGGTCGAGGAGAGGCGCCGGGTGGCTCTTTCTCCCTCAGCGTTGCGCTCCGGGCCGTCGGCGGGACGAAACCCCAGCGGGCGCAGTGGCGAGGTTGTCCCTGCCCGGCCACGTACGTCAGCGGGAGCAGTTGAGGCACCAATGCGGGCCGCAGCCGGCCGGGGTGGTCTAGACCGGTAGTGGTCTAAACCTCTGAACAACCCCGGACGCGGACACGAAAACGCTCCCCGGGCAAGGGATTCCGGGGAGCGTGGACGATGCGGGTTTCGGCTCAGCCGAGCCCGTGGAGCAGCGGTACTCGTGTCTCGCGACGGCGGCGGGCGGAGTGGCCGGTGTCCGCTTGGCGCGGAGCCGGTACTTCGATCTCGGTGTCCACAATCATCGGGCTGCGCAGCGGGGCCTGGATCAGGCTGAACCCGAACCGGTTGCGCAATTCGTGATTGATCCCACGCCGGCCGCGAGTGTGTTCGTCCTCACGGCGGAAAAGCGTGGTGAGCCGGACGGCCATGGGATCACACCCCCAGTTCGGATAACGGGAACCGGCGCGGGTCGGCGCCGGCCGGATCGGGGTGGTTCGCGCTCGGCGGGTCAACGCCGGGCACCAGGGAAACCGCTCCGTTGCGGTGTCTCCGCAGGGTCGTCGCAGCACCTGGACCAGCGCCGACTCCGGCGAGGCGGGCGGACGGGCTCGCCGGTCCGAATAGGTCGGTTCGCATCCGCACTCCTCCCGTTGTCTCGCGGCTGTTCCGCCGCCCGGGCCGGTGCTGCCGGTGTTGGGCTGAATGTCGCAAGCCATTCACCCACCACTGACGCCCCGATCGCTGCGATTAATCCTACTCCTGGAATAATCTTCATGTCGAGATCGGGTCGAGTTGATCACCCGCTTGGCCCTGCGGTTTGCTCCGTAGTGACGCAAAGAAGCCGGGGACGTGCAGCGGAACGCACGCCCTGCACAAGGCTCGGAGGTGGACGACCCATGGCGGATTATCCGTCGCCCCAGGATTACGACCCGGACACGGCAGAGTCGCTGTTCGCGGCCGCAGCCTGGGCGAAGTCGTTCGCGAGCGAGCCCAACGGCGGGAACTGTGTCGAGGTCAACCTCTCCCGTCCCGGCCTGATCGGCGTGCGCGACACGAAACTCGCCGCGAGCCCGGTGCTGGTGTTCGACCGTGGCGAGTGGGACGCCTTCCTCGTCGCGGTCAAGGCTGGCCAGTTCGACCCGCCGCCGAGTGAGTAGTCCACCACGACGAGGTCTCGACTGAGAGCGATTCGCAAACAGTCACTCGATCGGGTGGAGTTTGGATGGGCTCTCGTCACCGTGGGTGCCGGGTGGTGCGGGTCCAATGTCGGTTTGGCGAGGGTCGCCGGCCGAGTAGGTTGAGCGCCCCGATCTCGCGGAGCGCGCCATGACCCCACTCCACTACCTCCCCGCCGTCGAAGCACTGAGCCTCTTCCGGACCCGGCAGCTCTCGCCGGTGGAGTTGATGCGCGCGGTCGTGGAGCGGGCGGAGCGGGTCGAGCCGGACGTCAACGCGTTCGCCGAGCAGATGTTCGAGCAGGCGCTGCGAGCGGCGGCCGCCGCGGAGCGGGAGTATGCGCCCGGCGGTCGGCCGAGACCGCTCGAAGGACTGCCGGTCGCGGCGAAGGAGGAACAGCCCCTGGCCGGGCACCCCGTCACCGAAGGCACCCTCCTGCGCGCGCCCCATGCGGCGCGGGAGACCGCGATCGGGCTCAGCCGGATCCAGGCCGCCGGCGGGATTCTGCACGCTCGCACGACGACGTCCGAGTTCTGCTGCATGCCGCTGTCCCACACGCGGCGCTGGGGAGCCACGCGTAATCCGTGGAACCTCCAGACCGCGGCGGGCGGCTCGTCCGGCGGTTCGGGCGCGGCGCTGGCGGCCGGAACCGCCTTTCTCGCCACCGGATCGGACATCGGCGGTTCGCTCCGCGCGCCCGCGTCCTTCACCGGTGTCGTGGGGTTCAAGCCGCCGCACGGGCGCAACCCGGTCCTCCCGCCCGCCGGATTGGATACTTACTACCACCACGGCCCGATGGCCCGGACCGTCGCCGATTGCGCTCTGCTGCAGAACGTCATGGCGGGCGAAGACCCGCGCGACCCGCACTCGCGGCTTCCCGCGGCTCGTATCGAGCTGGGCGACGTGCGCGGACTCCGCGTCGCGTGCTGTCCAGTGCCTGGCGATTTTCCGGTGGCCTCGGAGGTCGCCGCCAACACCCGCGCCGTCGCGCACGCGCTGGCGGCTGCCGGTGCGGTGGTGACCGAGATCGAGATCGACTGGACGCTCGCCATGGTCAAACAGGCCCTGTGGGCGCACTTCGGAACCGGTTTGGCCGCCGAGGTCTTGGAACTGGACCGGCAGAACCCGGGCGTCATCACCCCGTACTGCCAGGCTTTCGCGCGCAAAGGCGTCGAGAACATTGTGGACACGGAAACCGGCCGCGCCGTCGAAGCGGCGATTCGCGAACGCCTCGACGCGGTGTTCGAGCGCTTTGCCGCACTAGTCGTGCCGACCCTCGGTGCCACCGCTTTCGCCGCTGGAGAGGATTACCTTTCTGCGCAGGTCATGGTCGATGGTGTTGCGCTGGAACACTTCTCGGACGCCTCGCTCACCCCGGCGTTCAACGTCGGCAGTGCGCATCCGGTGCTCGCCGTGCCGTCCGGTTGGGCGAGCACCGGCGTGCCGACGGGGGTCCAGGTGGTCGCGGGCAAGTACGACGACGGCACGGTGTTCCGAGTCGGTGCGGCGATCGAACAGACGGTGGGTGCCGGGTTCGCGCGGATTCCCTTAGCTGGCCAGGAATTCCCGCAGATGCGCCACGACCGGTGAGGGTTGTTCCTCGGGGAGGAAGTGCCCGCAGTCTTCGAGGCCGATGCCGGTCGCGTTGTCCGCGTAGTCGCGCCAGATGTCGAGCGTGGGCAGGCTGCCGAGCAGTCCGGCCTTGCCCCACATCGCCAGTACTGGCTGGGTGAGGCGCTTCCCGGCGGCGTAGTCAGTGTCGTCCAGTTCGGCGTCGTCCGGGAAGGAGGCGCGGTAGTCGTCGAAACCGGCACGGAGCGCGCCGGGTGCTTCAAACGCGCGCACATATTCGGCGACGTCCTCGGCGGGCAGCCCCTGGCGTTGGAAGGTCCAGCGCTCGAAGAAGTACCTGAGGTAGGCGGCGACGTTCTGCCCGGCCAGCAGTTCCGGCAGGTCTGGCTGAAGGTGGAAAAGCCAGTGCCAGTAAGCCTTCCCGAGGTCCCGGTCGAGGCGACGCCACATTTCCCGCGTCGGCGCGATGTCCAGCACGGCCAGCCGTTCGACCTGGTCCGGACGGTCGAGTGCCCATCGATGCGCAACTCGTCCGCCGCGATCGTGCCCGGCGACGGCGACCCGGTCGAACCCGAGCTGCTCGGCCAGCTTCGCGACGTCGGCGGCCATCGTCCGCTTGTCGTAGCCGGTGCGGGGTTTGTCGGTGCGCCCGTATCCGCGCAGGTCTGGAGCGATCACGGTGTACGTCTCGGCCAGCGGCCCGGCGACGCGATGCCAGCAGTGCGACGTCTGCGGCCAGCCGTGCAGGAGGACCAGCGGCGGGCCGTCGCCACCGCGAAGGTAGTGCATACGCAGGTCGCCTACTTGGGCCATGGCTGCTTCTAACCGGCTCATGGGGTTAGACAGTAGCGCGGGTTCTCACCGGTTTCAATGGTTAGAATGAGCGGCATGGATTGGGTGTTCGACGCTGGACGGCCGTGTCTGCACCTGGTGAACACGCTGCGCTCCCGGCACCTCGCCGAGGGCATCGAGCTGCTGACCGGCCCGGACGCGCTGACGGAATGGCTTGAGCTGGCCGGATTCGGCCGCCTGTCGACGACCGCCGCCCAGCTGGCTGCGGCAAAGGACTTACGCGAGGCGGTGAACCGGCTGCTGACCGCCAAACCGCTGGTCGCCGATGTCCGGCTGGTCAACGACGCGCTCGCGGCCGCGCCGAAACCGGACCGGCTGGTGGTGAAGGGCGGTGTGCTGCGGCGGGAAGTACCCGCTCCGGCAGACCCGGTGGCGACGACGCTCGCCGTGCTGGCCGCCGACGCCGTCGACCTCGCTACCGGCGGGGCAGACATTCGCATCTGCTCGGCGGACGACTGTGGCTTGCGGTTCGTCGACGCGTCGCCTCGCCGGACGCGGCAGTGGTGCTCGATGTCCCGCTGCGGGAACCGGGCGAAGGCCAGGGCGCATTACGAGCGGACGAAGAACCGGTAGGCCCACGGGTGCGCGCGCAACCACACGTTCAGCTTGCCGATCGCTCTCATGAGGACAGTCCGCAGCGGCGGCGGAACCAAGGTGGCGAGCATTCTGGTCGCTCGGCACAGGCGGGAGAACCTGCGTGCGTCCTGTTCGGTCCATTGCAGACCGAGGCGGGCGCGCAGTTCGGACGGGATTGTCGCGCGGATCAGGAACATCTGCGCGCTTGAGTATCCTTTTTGGAGTCTCGACCACCGTCGGTCGGACATGCGGGAGAACGGTTTCCGCACCGTGTCGATGGTCTCGAACAGCGTGCTGATCGTCTCGTTCGGACCGAACCCGGCGATCGTCTCCCGGTAGTAGCGTTCGAACTCCGGCCAGGTCGGCGGCAGATCCCGCTCGCGCACGCCGAGGATCCGGCCGATGCCGCACATCTGCGCGTAGTACTCGTCAAGCTCCGAAGCGGACATTGGGCGACCGAAAAATCGTTGTGCGTCAACGGGAGCCATCACCAATGTCGCGTGCACCCACGCGTACGCGCCAGGATCGAGCGCGCTGTATCGACGACCATCGGCGGTGCCGGTGAACGAGCGGTGCAGTTTCCGCAACCGGTCGGCCTCGGCTTGCGCGCCCTTTGTTCCGCCGTAAACGTAGATCGACAGCGAAGCGACGGTGCGTGTCAACCGGGTCCACGGGTCCTCGCGGTAGTCCGAGTGATCCCGCACCCCGGCCGCGACGATCGGATGCGCGACCTGCAGCACGAGCACCTGCCCCGCGAGCAGCGCGTCGCGGAAGTCGCCGAAATAGCGCCAAGCCGCGGTACCGCGAACGACCGGCGGGGCCACGTCAGCCTCGCGCACCATGCAACAGCATCATCAACGGCTCGGCAGCCGGAACGTCCGTGCCAGTCGCGAGGCGGCGCAACTGCAGCCCGGCGATCAGCGCGACCACCGGACCGGCGACCCGTTCCGGATCCGGCAGACCGAGGGCGGTGAGGATCGTGATGGCCAATTCGTCATACGCGGCAAAGCATTTCGCGGACGCCTCGTGCAGCCCGGGGTCGCGCGCGGCTTGCAGGTACAGCTCGTGCGGCGCGAGTTCGTCCGTGCCGAAGGGCAGCTGCTTGATCACGTGCTCGACGACGGTCGCCGCTTGTTCGAGGCTCAATCCCTGTTCGCGGTAGGCCTCGACAATTCCTGCTAGCTTCGCCGTTTCCTCCTCGGCGAATAGCAGCATCGCCTCGCGCAGCAGTTCGGTCTGGCTCGGGAAGTGATAGGTCAGCGTGCCGAGCGAAACCCCGGCCGCGGCGACGATGCGCCGGTTGGTGAGCCCGCCGACGCCCTGCTCGCCGACCACTTTCAGGGTGGCGCGAAGGATCGCGTCGCGCGTGGTCACCACCCCGGCTCGGGACGTCGGTCCGGCCATCGCAGCTCCTCTTCCAGTTGCGCGGCAACGGAAATCAGCCGCTCCTCGGAATGCGACGGGCCGAGCAGCTGGGCACCGAGCGGCAACCCGTCCGCGGTCAGTCCGGCAGGCACGTTCACCCCGGGCCAGCCCAGCACGTTCCACGGCCAAGCGTACGGGCACGCGGCGATCATCGACTGATCGGTCTGCCAGCCGGAAAGCCCGTCGAAGGACCCGATCGCGGGCGGTGGGGTCGCAGTGGTCGGGGTGAGCAGGACGTCGATGTCGCCGAACATCCCGCCGATCCGGCGGCGCAGCACCGGTTCGAGCGCACGGGCGGCTTTCAGGGCAGGCCCGGCGAGCAGACCGCCTTGCTGGGCGTTGCTGCGAGTGCGCGGGTCGAGCGCGGACGGCTCCGGCACACGGCGGGCCCAATCCCGCACGCCGGTGAGCGAGCGCGGCAGGAAGGTGAGGCCGATTAGGCCGTATCCGGGTTCGACCGGAACGATCTCGTGCCCCAGCCCGGCCAGCGTCTCGGCGGTTTTCCGCACCGCCGCCTCGACCACTGGGTCGAGCCTGGTTTTGGTGGCGGTGAAGGGAATCCGGGTGGAGAGGCCGATCCGCAGCCGTCCCGGTTCGCGTCGCGCGGCGGTGTGGAACGCGGTGCCGGTGCCTGCGGTGACGTCGAGCAGGGTGGCTGCGTCCGCGACGGTCCGGGCGAGCGGGCCGAGCACGGTGAGGCCGTGGAACAGTTCGCTGTCGGTCGGGATCCGTCCGCGCTGGGTCTTGATGCCGACCAGTCCGGTCCACGCCGCCGGGATGCGCACCGAACCCGCGCCGTCCGACCCGAGCGCGGCGGCCACGATCCCGGCCGCCACCGCCGCGGCGGATCCGCCGGACGACCCGCCCGGCGTGTGCGCGGGCTGCCACGGGTTGCGCGTCGCGCCGAAGGCGGTTCCCTCAGTGAACGGCCATTGGCCCAGCTCCGGCGTGTTGGTCTTGCCGATGATGACCGCGCCTGCCTGCTTGAGCTTCGCGACCGCGGGCGCGTCCGCCGTCGCCGCGGGGAACTCGCCCGGGCAGCCGAACGCGGTGGGCAGGCCGATGAGGTCCACGTCGTCCTTGATCGCGACCGGCACCCCGAGCAACGGCGCGCGGTCACCACCGGCGCGGCGCTGATCAGCCTCGGCGGCCTCGGCGAGCGCGGCTTCGTCGCGCAGCACGCGAAACGCGTTGAGCACGGGCTGGCTGGCGTGCGCTCGCTTGAGCGCGAGCCCGGTCAGCTCCACGGCGGTAACCTCGCCGGATTCGAGCGCGGCGGCCTGGGCGGCAANGCGGCAAGGGTCGTGAACTCGGTCGTCGCGGAAGGCATCTGCGGCTCTCCGTTCTCTCGTTCGCTCGAACGAACGTATCACGGCGACGGCCGGGAAAGCACCCCGCGAGGTTCGGGCATGCTCGCAGGCGTGATCGATGACTTCGCGAAGGAGTACCTGCACAGCGACCTGAAGGAGGTCCGGCAGGCGATGCTCCGGAAGCTCGACGGATTGTCCGAGTACGCGATTCGCCGCCCGCTGACGTCGACCGGAACCAACCTGCTCGGCCTGGTCAAGCACCTGGCGGTAGCCGAGGCCCGGTACTTCGGCGAGGTTTTCGGTCGTCCGTTTCCCGAGCCGGTCCCGCGGTGGGACGACCTCGCACAGCGCGGTCGCGACCTGTGGGCGACCGAGCACGAAACCCGCGAGGAAATCACCAGCCGCTACCAGCGCGTCTGCGAGCATTCCGACGCGACGATCGCGGCTCTCGCCATCGATTCGCGCGGCCACGTGCCGTGGTGGCCACGGCCGGACGTGCTGTTGTTCAACGTCCTTGTCCACCTGCTGACCGAGACCAGCCGGCACGCCGGGCACGCCGACATCCTGCGCGAGCAGCTGGACGGCACGGTCGAAATGGACATGGAAGCTATGGCCAAACGCGGCCGGGACGCGGCCTTCTGGCAGGCGCGGCGGGCCGAAATCGAGCGGGCGGCTAAAGCCGCGGACCCGGCCACGGCTCGATAGCGCCACCTAAACTGCACGTCACCAGCCCGGCCAGCGCACGGAGGATCGATGACGTTCGACTTCGCCCGGTTCCCCTCCTTCGACGGCTTTCCGCGCGCCGGTCTTCACCACGGGCCGACGCCGCTGGTCCCGGCACTGCGGCTCGGCGAAGCGCTCGGCGTCCCCCGGCTGCTGCTCAAGCGCGACGACGTCCATCCGCTCGGCGTCGGCGGCAACAAGCTGCGCAAACTCGACTTCCACCTCGGTGCGGCGCTCGCCGACGGCACCGACACCGTGATCACCTTCGGCGCGCTGCAGACCAACCATGGCCGCCAGACCGCCGCAGCGTGCGCCAGGCTTGGCTTGCGCTGCGAACTGGTGCTGATCACTGAGGTGCCGCGCTCCGGCGACGCGTACGAGCGGTCCGGCAATGTCCCGCTTGACCTGCTCTTCGGCGCCCAGGTGCACATCTGCGCGTCCGACGCGGAAGCGGCCGCGACGTACGAACGGCTGCTCGTCGAAGCCGCGGACGAGGGCCGGAACGTGAGGACGGTCCCAGTTGGTGGGTCCGACCCACTCGGCGTTCTTGGCTATGTGGATGCCGCTCGCGAGCTAGCCGTCCAACTGGTGGAGCAGGGCGTGGACCACGCCCGGATCGTCAGCCCGCACGCCAGCGGGGCCACGGCGGCCGGACTGGCGCTCGGTACCGAGTTGCTCGGTTCGCTGGACCTGGACATCGCCTGCGTCAGCCATCCGCTCAACGAGGCTGTGGACAACCTGTCCCAGCTCACCGCCGGGGCCGCGGAGTTGCTTGGGTTCGACCCACCGAAGCTGGCGCACGTGTGGCTGAACGACACGACAATCGGCGAGGGCTACGGAATTCCGGCGTCGGGGACCTGGGAAGCGATCCGGTTGTTCGGCCGCACGGAGGGCGTGGCGCTCGACCCGGTCTACACCGGAAAAGCCGCCGCCGCCCTCGTGGAATGGGCGGCGGCGGGACGGTACTCGCCCGAGGAGGCCGTCGTGTTCGTGCACACCGGCGGTCTTCCCGGATTGTTCGGCTACGCGCCCGAATTCATGGCCGAGGCGCGGAAGTAACGAGCACCGCGGCGCGAGCGGTTTCGGTCCGCGCCGCGATCCGGAGCAGGACCAGCAGCAGGGCGACGTTCGCGATCAGCGTGAGCCGCTGCGTCGCGCCCACCGGCAGCACTTCGGTGAGCACGTGGAAGGGCTGCACCCCGGCTTCGTCGAGCCGGACGAACAGGAAACTCAGCGCGAACAGCCCGACCGCGGCGAGCCCGA
Organism: Amycolatopsis sp. M39; assembly: GCF_001651785.1. Classification (NCBI taxonomy): domain Bacteria; kingdom Bacillati; phylum Actinomycetota; class Actinomycetes; order Pseudonocardiales; family Pseudonocardiaceae; genus Amycolatopsis; species Amycolatopsis sp. M39. The sequence goes on along the minus strand of NZ_LWSF01000040.1, from coordinate 9,161 downwards.
ACTTCAGCCACCGCACCACGAACACGCGCTCCGCCGTGCCGCGCAACGGTTCCAGCATCGTGATCGCCGCGCCGGGCAGGCTCGCGAACGCGACCAGGCACGAGTACAGGTGGATGTCCCCGCTGAGCGGCCTCGGGCTTTGCGGGTAACTGGCCGGAAAAACCGCGGCGACCGCCAGCCCGAGCGCCCACAGCATGAGCAAAGCCTTGGTGCTGAACGTCATCGGCACGCCGCCGGCGATCAGCGCGCCGAGCACCGCGAGTGATCCAACGGCCACCGACAGCACGCTCGCCCCGAGCATGCCCTCCCCGCGGTCGGTGATCGTGTAGCTCGAAAGCGTGTCGTAGATCGGATCGTGCGAGCTGATGATGTGCAGCACTGTGATCGTGAACAGCCCCCAGGCGATCGCAGCGAGCGCGGTCAGGCGCCATCCCCGGACGCCTCGTGAGTTCCCCATGCAGCCAGATTGGCGGCTCCGCGGCGTTTCGTGATCAGGGAAAACCCCTGATTCCGCCCCTACCCCGCGAAGTCGGCGAGGACGAGCACCTGGTCGTCGTGCCGTTTGGCGCGCGGCCAGCGGACGGCGTGCGGGTCGTCGTTTTCCGCGGCGCGTACCGCGTCCAGTACTGCTTCGGGGCCCTTGTTTTTGGCTAGCTGCAGGACTTCTGGCCAGGCGAAGAGGCCGTATTCGTCGACTCCGATCGCGACACCGTCGGTGGCGATGAGGACGGCGTCGACGTCCGTGCGGGACCAGCTGCGGCGGACTGCTTTGTGGGCCGCGGACGGGTCGGCTTCGGCTACCCAGAAGCCGTCTTCGGCGTTGCGTTTCTGGCGGACGTCGGCACCGGTTTGCAGGAGGCCGTTGTTGCGGAGAGAGAGCAGGCGGTCGTCGGAGACTACGTCGGCGCCGAACTGTCCAAACGCGACAATTGGGCTGTCGGCCAGGACCAGGGCTTCGATTTCGGAGTCGTTCCAGCGGAGGATGGAGACTGTGCTGGAGGGAGAGTTTCCCGGGGTTAAGCCGTTGTCTTTGGCTACTGCGGTGATTGCGGTTGCCAGGGCCTTGCCGAGGTCTTCTTGGGGGTTGGTGCGTAGTTCCTGGGCTAGCTGGTCACGGAGGAGGTGGGCGTACCAGCCGCCTGGGGGGAGGTCTGGGCTCGGCGAGGTGGCTCCGTCCAGGACCAGGACGGCTTGGTCCAGGAGGGCGATGTGGTCTTCGGTGGGGCGGGGGCGGCCGTCGGAACCGACTCCGGCTCGCTCGGCGGTCGAAATCTCGGGCACTGGTCGACTGTAGCTCGCGGGTGGGGGTGGGGTGGGGGGCTCGTCGCCTGGGGGCGACATTGGCCTGGTTGCTGGTGTGGGGCACCCCGAAG
>NZ_LWSF01000040.1:0-7666 GCF_001651785.1 Amycolatopsis sp. M39 | reverse complement strand
GTGGTGGGTGCGTCGGCTGCGGGGAGCGGCTGGGTGTCTCGGTGGTGGGTGCATCGGCTGCGGGGAGCGGCTGGGTGTCTCGACCGTGGGTGCATCGGCTGCGGGGGAGGGGCCGGGTGCCTCGATCGTGGGGGGCGGCGGTTCGGGCAGGCGATGGGTGCGCGCGGATGGGGGCTGGTGGTTGCGGGGTTCGCGGGGCGCATCCGGGCGGCGGTGGTCTGTGAAGGGCTCCTTGAGGGAATCCACGTCCGTGAAGGGGCCTCTCGCGGGCCGGTGTCGGGTCGTGAGGGGAACCCTGCGGGAATCAGAGTCAATGAGGGTGGCCCTCACGGACGGTCCGAGGGGGCGGGGCGGGGGCGGGCAGTACCGTCAGTATCCGTGGACATCGCTGAAACGCCTGGTCCGGCTCGCCTCGCCGACTTCACTACTCTCCGCGTCGGCGGACCGGTGCGTCGGCTCGTGATCGCGACCACCGCCGCGGAACTCGTCGCCGCCGTGCGCGATGCCGACGACGCGGGTGAGCCCGTTCTGTTGCTCGGCGGCGGATCGAATCTCGTCGTCGGCGACGAAGGCTTCGCAGGCACTCTCGTGCGGATCGCCAACACCGGCTGGACTCGCGACGCCGACATCGTCGAGGTCGCGGCTGGGCAGGAGTGGGACGCGTTTGTCTCCGCGCTGGTCGACAACGGCCTCGGCGGGCTTGAGTGTCTTTCCGGGATTCCGGGCTCGGTGGGGGCGACGCCGATCCAGAACGTCGGCGCGTATGGCGGCGAGGTGGCTGAGTCGATCGTCTCCGTCGAGTTGTACGACCGGGCCGCGAAGGAGGTGCGGACGGTCAAGGCTGACGAACTCGGCTTCGCTTACCGCACCAGCGTGCTCAAGGGCACAGACCGTGGCGTGGTGCTGAGTGTGCGGTTCCGGATCGACCCGAGCGGGCAGTCCGCGCCTATCCGGTACGCCGAGTTGGCGCGCACGCTGGGTGTCGAGATCGACGCGAAAGTCCCCGCCGCGCAGGTCCGGGAAGCGGTGCTTGGGCTGCGCAGGGGCAAGGGCATGGTGCTCGACCCGGCGGATCACGACACCTGGAGCGCGGGCTCGTTCTTCACCAACCCGATCGTCCCCGGGGAAGAAGCGGCGGCGGTGCTGAGCCGGATCGCGGAGTCGGCTGAGGGGAAGATCCCGCAGTACCCGGCCAAGGGCGGGGTGAAGCTGTCCGCCGCGTGGCTGATCGAGCGGGCTGGGTTCGGCAAGGGGTACCCGGGGCCGGGCGGCCGGGTTTCGCTGTCTGCCAAGCACACTCTCGCGCTCACCAACCGCGGCGAGGCCAGCACCGAAGACCTGCTGGCGCTGGCGCGCGAGGTCCGTGACGGCGTCGAGGCCCGGTTCGGTGTGCGGCTCCATCCCGAACCGCTGCTGATCAACTGTTCGCTCTGAGGCGCACGGGGTAACCCGAGTGAGCCAATGGACAGGAAACCGGCAGCAACCGGACACCGGGTGAAACGTCTTGCGGGATGGAGAGGAATTTCCGGTTCGCAGGTAACGTCGAATCGCTCACCGGCGCTGATGTGCGTGGGAGAAGCCGGTGCGGGGGACAAGTGGAGGTAAGACCGTGATCGAGCGCCGTACGGTGTTCAAGGTCGTCGCCGCGGCGAGTGCGGCTGCGCTGGCCGCCGCGTGCTCGGGCGGCAGCAACGACGGCACCGCGGTGCCGCAGGGCGGAAGCGGCGACAACGGCGGCAAGCCGGTCGCCCCGGTGGCGAAGCTCACCGCGACCCCGGCCGCCGGAGCCAAGGACGCGAGCGTGCGCGAGCCAGTGGTGGTGAAGGTCACCGAAGGCAAGCTCACCGAGGTCAAGCTGACCAACGAGGGCGGCGACGAGATCAAGGGCGAGATCGCGCCCGACGGCCTGTCCTGGACCAGCTCCGAACCGCTCGGCTACGGCAAGACCTACAACTACGCGGCCAAGGCGACCGGCAGCGACCAGCGCCCCGCTGAGCTGAAGGGGTCGTTCGCCACGGTCAGCCCGGCCAAGACGGTGCGCGCCACGCTGAACCCCGGCGACGACGCCGAGGTCGGCGTCGCGATGCCGATCAGCGTGAAGTTCAACGGGGCCGCTCCGAAGGACCGGGTCGCCGTCGAGAAGGCGCTCAAGGTCAAGACCAGCAAGGACGTCGAGGGCTCGTGGGCCTGGCTGTCGGCGAACCAGGTGGACTGGCGGCCCAAGGAGTACTGGCCGGCCAACACGACCGTCGAGGTCGAGGCCAACCTGTACGGCGTTGACCTCGGCGGGGGCGTCTACGTGAAATCGGACGTCAGCACCAAGTTCAAGATCGGCCGCAACCAGGTGGTCAAGATCCACACCCCGGACCATGTGATGAAGGTCTACCGCGGCGGTGCGGAGAGCGCGAGCTACCCGTGCTCCAACGGGCTGGACTCGGTCGTCGACCGCAACACCCCGAACGGCACCTTCATCATCATGTCCAAGGAGCCGCACGCGGTGTTCGACAACGCCCGCTACGGCTACACCAACGTCAACAAGAAGTGGGCCTGCCGGTTCTCCAACCACGGCGAGTTCATCCACGAGAACCAGGACAACGCGGCCGCGATCGGCAAGACGAACAACTCGCACGGCTGCGTCAACCTGCTTGAGGCGGACGCCAAGGCCTACTTCGACACGGCGATGATCGGCGACCCGGTCGAGGTCACCGGTTCGAAGCTGGGCAGCCCGACCAACTCCGACGTCAAGGACTGGTTCTACGACTGGCCGACCTGGAAGTCGCTCTCGGCCGCGAAGTGAGGCAAGGGCCGTCTGCTACGAAGTAGGGCGTGAACACTGAGGTAACCGGGGCCGGCGGCGTGCGGATCGCACTGCGCGTCGAGGGCCCGGAGAACGCGCGTCCGATCGTTTTCGTGCACGGCTGGGCCCAGTCCGCCGCGGCCTGGTCCGCTCAGCTGGCCGACCCGGCGCTGAGCGGGCAGTTCCGGCTCGTCGCGATGGACCTGCGCGGACACGGCGGCTCCGACGTCCCCTCGGACGGTTACGACGATCCCGCGCAGTGGGCGGGAGACCTCGCCGCGGTGCTCGACTTCGCCGGTCCGGAGGCGATCGTCGTCGGCTGGTCCTACGGCGGACTGGTGATCGCGGACTACCTGCGCGAGCACGGCACCGCACGGCTCGGCGGCATTGTGCTGGTGGGCGCGATCACCGAGATCGGCCGCAAGCGCGAAGGCGGCGCGACCGGGCCGATCATGCGGGCCGCGCTGCCCGCGGCGCTCTCGGCCGACGCTGCGACGGCGATCCCCGCGCTGGTCGAGTTCGCCCGCTCCCAGACCAGTCCGAAGGTGCCTGGTGCGTACGCGCAGGCGATGCTCGGCAGTTCGCTTTCGGTGCCGCCCGCGGTGCGCGGCGCGCTGTTCCGGCGGGACATCGGCAGTGGTGAGGTGCTTTCCGCGGTCGACAAACCGACGCTGGTGGTGCACGGCTCGGCCGACGGCGTGGTGGATCCTTCGGCGGCAGAGTATTCGGCCGGGAAGATTCCGGGGGCGGTCCTGCGTTGGTTCGTTGAGGCCGGGCATCTGCCGTTCATCGAGGAGCCGGAGGACTTCAACTCCGCGCTGCGGCGGTTCGCCGGGGACGCAGCCGAGTAGCAGGAGTGACCAGGTGACCCTCAAGGGATTCATCGCTGAGCCGCGCCGGATCGCGGTCTTGTCCGTGCACACCTCCCCGCTCGAGCAACCGGGCACCGGCGACGCCGGCGGGATGAACGTGTACGTCAGCCAGACCGCGCAGGAGATGGCGCGACGCGGCATCGAGGTCGAGGTCTTCACGAGGGCGACCTCGTCGGAGCAGCCGCCGCTGGCCGAACTGGCTCCCGGCGTCACGGTGCGGCATGTGCCCGCCGGGCCGTTCGAGCCGCTGGCGCGCGACGAACTGCCCGCGCAGCTGTGCGCGTTCACCTCGGGCGTGCTGCGCGCGGAAGCGTTTCACGAGCCGGGCTACTACGACCTGATCCACTCGCACTACTGGCTGTCCGGTCAAGTCGGCTGGCTGGCCCGGGACCGGTGGGGAGTCCCGCTCGTGCACACCGCGCACACGCTGGCCAAGGTCAAGAACGCGCTGCTCGCCGAGGGTGACAAACCCGAGCCGCGCACGCGCGTGATGGGCGAGGAGCAGGTGGTCGCCGAAGCGGACTGTCTTGTCGCGAACACGCAGGTGGAGGCGAGGCAGCTGGTCGATCTCTACGGAGCTGCCACGCACGCTGTGCATGCCGTGCCGCCGGGTGTCGACCTCGAACGGTTCACGCCTGGCTCGCAGCTGGACGCGCGTCGCGAGCTGAACCTGTCGCCGGACGCTGTCGTGCTCGCTTTTGCCGGACGGATTCAGCCGCTCAAGGCTCCGGACGTGCTGTTGCACGCCGCGGCGGAAATGCTGCGACGGCGGCCGGAATTGGCGTCGCGGCTGGTGGTTCTGGTGGTCGGCGGACCGTCTGGCACCGGGTTGGAGCAGCCGCAGGCATTGCGCGAACTGGCGGTGTCGCTGGGCATTGCCGAGCAGGTGCGGTTCCTGCCGCCGCAGACCGGGTTGAAGCTGCGCACGGTGTTCCGCGCGGCCGACGTCGTCGCGGTGCCGAGCTACAACGAATCGTTCGGTTTGGTCGCGCTCGAAGCACAGGCGTGCGGTACGCCGGTGGTGGCGGCGGAGGTCGGCGGGCTGCCGGTCGCGGTGCCGCACGGGGTTTCCGGGCTGCTGGTTCCGTCGCACGGCGCTCCGGAATGGGCCGACGCGCTCGCCGCGGTCGCGCTGCGGCCGGACCGGCGAGCCGAACTGGCGGCCAACGCGACGCGGCACGCGCAGCGGTTTTCCTGGCGGCGCACCACGGATTCGCTGCTGGAGATCTATGCTCAAGCGACCAGAGCGTTCCGGCAGGCGCTGGAACTGCGGGCGGAGGTGGCAGTGTGAGCCTTGACGCGACTATCAAGTCCACTTTGGACTCAAGTGGGCTCGCCTACGACCGTCGCGGCGCAGGCCGCTATTTCGTGACGTTGCCGGGAACCAAGAAGCTGCAGACCAACTGCTGGCTCGTGGACGGCGACCACGCGTTCTCGGTGGAGGCGTTCGTCTGCCGCCGTCCGGACGAACGGCACGAGGACGTGTACCGGTTCCTGTTGCAGCGCAACGCCCGGCTTTACGGTGTGCACTACACAGTGGACAGTCTCGGCGACATCTACCTGGTCGGCCGCTTCGGCAAGGAGACGGTGACCGAGTCCGAACTGGACAAGATCCTCGGCCAGGTGGTCGAAGCCGCCGACGGCGATTTCAACATCCTGCTGGAAATCGGATTCGCCACGTCGATCAAGCGCGAATGGGACTGGCGCGTCTCGCGCGGCGAATCGCTGGCGAACCTCCAGGCGTTCAAACACCTCGCCGAACCCGCCGGAGGGCACGAACCGGGGTTGACCGAGTCGTAACCGATTCCGTGCAACGGGTCCGCACCGTCGCTTCGTCTCACCGCCAACGACTGGAGGGAGACGGGAATGCGGACTCGATGGAGATACGTGCTCGCGGGTGCCGCGGTGTTGCTGCTGGCTGGATGCAGCGGCAACACCGCGGACTCGGCGAGGTCGGCTGTCGCGCCCGCGCAGCAGCAGGAGCAGGGGGCAGCGCCGAGGCAGGGCAACGCGCAGGCGTACGTGCCCGAGCCCGGCGCGACTGACCGCAAACTGGCACGCAGCGCTCGGCTGGAACTGACCACCCCGAAGACTGGCGACGTCGTGTCCCGCGCCAAGGCGATCGCGACCGCTGCGGGCGGCTACCCCGGGCAGGAGAGCGCGACGGACGATTCCGCGTCGCTGACCTTGTCCGTGCCGGCGGAGAAACTCGACGGCGTGCTGGACCAGCTCGGCGGGCTCGGCCAGGTGAGGCGGCGGGAAATCAGCGCACAGGACGTGACCTCGCAGGTGGTCGACGTGGACGCGCGGCTGGCGACCCAGCGGGCGAGCGTCGACCGGATGCGCGCGCTGCTGGCGAAGGCGCAGTCGGTGTCCGAGATCGCGTCTGTCGAGAGCGAGCTGACGAGCAGGCAGGCCACGCTGGAGTCGCTGGAGCGGCAGCAGGCGTCACTGGCCGGGAAGGTCGCGATGGCGACCGTGTCGCTGTCGGTGACGAAGCAGGCGGCCGCGACGGCGGAGACTGGCGGCTTCCTCGCCGGGCTGTCCGGCGGCTGGGACGCATTCGTCGCCTTCTGCGGCGGGCTGGTGCGTGTGCTCGGCGTGCTGCTGCCGTTTGTGACCGCGTTCGGGATCCCGGCGGGCGCGGTGTTCTGGTGGTTGCGGCGGCGGCGTAAGGCCAGGCCCGCGCAGTGAGGGGGCTGGCGGAACGGCTCGAGGGAGGGGGAGTCGCGATCTCGAGCCGTCCCGCTGCAGGTCCCGCCTGCTGGACCCGGTGACGAGGGGGATGCCAACGGGGCCGGCGGGCCGCGGCTCGGCAGGGGGGAGACGAGCCGCGGTCACTGCCCGTGATCAGCCGGGAGTGCGTGGAATCCGGCTGAGCGGGACATGCCCAACCTGTCAGATATCGACCAGTAATCACAAGACTACTGGTTACTCCGTTCGAGTGAAATTTGCTGACGGGGATAACAGTGCGCAGCGCCTTGCACTCTTTCGCCCGCTCGTCGGCAACCCGGCTGCGGGTCGGGTGAAAGTGTTACTCCCGGGTAACGCACTCTGGGTAGAGGGGTGGACGCACTACTGGCGGCGCGCACGCGTTCTGGCAGGCTGATGGCCATGGCCGAACTTGGGACCCTGGTGCTGCTGCGGCACGGACAGAGCACGTGGAACGCGGAAAACCTGTTCACCGGCTGGGTGGACGTGCCCCTTTCGGAGACCGGCGAGCGCGAAGCCCGCCAGGGCGGGCAGCTGCTCGCCGAGGCGGGGCTGCTGCCGGACGTGGTGCACACGTCGCTGCTGCGCCGGGCGATCAGCACGGCGAACGTCGCCCTCGACGCCGCCGACCGGCACTGGATCCCGGTCAAGCGCGACTGGCGGCTCAACGAGCGGCACTACGGCGCGCTGCAGGGCAAGAACAAGAAGCAGACGCTGGACGAGTTCGGCGAGGAGCAGTTCATGCTCTGGCGCCGCTCGTACGACACGCCGCCGCCGGCCATCGACCCGAAGGACGAGTTCAGCCAGGCGGGCGACGCGCGGTATGCCGACCTCGGCGACCGGGCCCCGCTGACCGAATGCCTGAAGGACGTCGTGGCCCGGCTGCTGCCGTACTGGGAGTCGGCGATCGTCCCCGACCTCCAGGCGGGCCGCACCGTGCTGGTGGCCGCGCACGGCAACTCGCTGCGCGCGCTGGTCAAGCACCTCGACGGAATCTCCGACGACGCTATCGCCGCGCTGAACATCCCGACCGGCATCCCGCTGCGCTACGACCTGACCGCGGACCTCAAGCCGGTCAAGGCGGGTGGCGAGTACCTCGACCCGGAGGCGGCGAAGGAAGCCGCTGCCGCGGTGGCGAACCAGGGCCGCTGAGCCTTTCGCCCGCTCGTGAGTGGCGGGGCCGGTTCTCACCGGCAACGCCACTCATGTGCGGCGGTGCGGCGAGGCGTGCGGCGGGGCGGCGAGGCGTGCGGCGGGGCGGCGAGGCGTGCGGCGGGGCGGCGAG
>NZ_LWSF01000039.1:0-52285 GCF_001651785.1 Amycolatopsis sp. M39 | reverse complement strand
GGTGGTGGCCGACGAGATCATCGGGGCCGCACTGTCTGAAGTGGAGGATTACCAGCGGATCGAGATCGGCCCGGCTCCCGCGCTCGCGGTGCGCGGCGACGCGGTCAACGACCTGGTGCACGTGGTGTCCGAGCTGCTGGAGAACGCCACCCGGTACTCCGGGCCGCAGACAGCGGTCACCGTGGAAAGCGCGCGGACCCCGGAGGGGGCGTGGCGGATCGAGATCACCGACCGCGGCGCGGGCATGCCGCAGGCGGAGATCGACCGCACCAACGCGCGGCTGGCGCATCCCCCGGAGGTCGACGTCGAGGTGTCGCGCCGGATGGGCCTGTTCGTGGTCGCGACGCTGGCCGAACGGCATGCCATCGCGGTGCGGCTGAGCCCGGCCGAGGGACGCGGGCTCACCGCGACGGTCGTCGTCCCGGCGGCGTTGATCACCGAGGCCCCGTCGCTGCCGCAGCCGCCCGCTCCGGTCGAACCGGAACCCGCGTCCGAGCCGGAGCTGCTGGCCCCGCTCGCGCCGCTGGCTCCGGCCGAGGAGCCGGCGGAGCCCGCCGAACTGGTCGCGCCGACCCTCGACGACGCCGGACCGCTGCGGCGCGCACCGGTGGTCGAGGAGGTGCCGCCGTGGCCGGGGCCTGCGTCGCGGTCGCATCTGGAGATCGACGCGCCGACGGACCGGATGCCTGCTTATCGCGACGTGCTGTCTCGCTGGTTCGACCTCTCGGCGCCGGCAGAGGAGCCGGCGGCGCCGGAGCCGCGCGTGGTCGCGCCGATGCCCGAGGTGCCCGCGTTCGAGCCGGAGCACACCTGCGAAACGCCGCCGGAGTTCCCGGCCGACGACCCGGACGAGGCGCCCCCGGAGTGGCCGACGTCCGCGCACGCGGAACAACCGCAGTGGCCGTCGCCCGAGCACCTGGAACAAGAGGACGGGGCCGAGGACACCTGGCCGTTCCTGCGGGTCGCCGACGTGGCGGGCGGCCCCGCCGCGGAGCCGGAGCCGCGGCCGATACTCTCGCTTTCCCCCGACGCGGTGCGCGCCCGGATGACGAGCCTGCAAGGCGGCTTCCGGCGCGGCAGGCACGCCAGGGGGGAAGACACCCCGCCACTGGATCGAAACGGATGAGGCATGAGTTCGAACACCGCCCTGCTGGAAGTGATCGCGCTGGGCCGCCACGACGCGGAGCGGGCGCAAGAGGGCGGAGCGGATCGGCTCGAACTGGTCTCCGACATGGCTAGCGACGGGCTCACTCCGAGCGAGGCGACGGTGCGCGAGGTGCTCGCGGCCACTGATCTGCCGGTGCGCGTGATGCTGCGCGCGGAGAACACTTTCGACGCTCGCGCGATCGACGAGCTGTGCGCTTCGGCGGCCCGGCTGGTGTCCGCGGGTGCGCAGGAGTTCGTGTTCGGTTTCCTGACCGAGGACGGCGAGGTCGACGCCGAAGCGTGCCGTGCGCTGCTGAAGGAGATCGACGGGCGGCCGTGGACGTTCCACCGCGCCATCGACCGCTCGCGCAACCCGATCGCCGCGTACGACGTGCTGGCCGAACTCGGCTGCGACACCGTGCTGGCGGCGGGCCACGCGAACGGTGTCGCGAGTGGACTGTCGGTGCTGCAGCAGCTGGCTCGGCGGACCGATGGCCCCGCGCTGCTAGTCGGCGGCGGTCTGCGGGCGCAGCAGGTGCATTTGCTGCGGGCGGGCGGGGTGCGTGGGTTCCACGTCGGCGGCGCGGTGCGTCCGTCCGGTTGGGATGCTCCGGTGGACGTGGCGGCCGTGCGCGAGTGGGCCGAACTCGTCAAAGGCTGACGCCTAGTCCGTTCCGGAAGGGAACCTCGCCGGGAATTCCAATTCCGGCAAGGTTCCCTTCTTTGCTTGACGAGCACAGTGCGCGTGTGCGCGCAAGCGGTCCGGAATGTCCGGGCCTTCCGCCTTCCGACGTCCGACGGTTTCCGGATTTGCCGGGACATTGCGGTGGGAATCAGTCATAAATCGTGCAAGTGGAAAACAAACCAACCGGGTTAAGGCCAGCCAAAAGTAGGTTTCTTTGTTTCGGGCGGTTTTTTAGGGTCGGTGATACGGGTTGGTACCGCGATTTAGCCGGCCCGGCCCCCGCCTCCCGAGAGGAATTCTCATGCGCTTGCGCAAGCTCGTCGCCGCCGCGGTTCCGCTGCCGGCCTTGCTGTGCCTGTCCGTGGCCGGCGTCGCGAATGCCGATCCGCTGGTCGCCCTTTCCGGCAACGCCGCACCGCTCGCCGCCAGCGCGCGGTCCGGCGATGTCGCCGCTGAGCAGCAGATTCCCGCCGCCTTGTCGCTCAAGCTGCACAACCAGCAGGCGCTGGCCCGCTTCCTGACCGACGTGCAGGACCCGGCCTCGCCGCAATACCACCGGTTCCTCTCGCCGGAGCAATTCACTGCTGCATTCGGTCCAACGCAAGCCGAAGCCGATCAGGCGGTGAATTTCCTCAAACGTAGCGGTGCGCAGGGCATTGAGGTCTCCGGAAACCGGCAGGCGATCACCTTCTCGGCAACTGCCGGACAGCTGGAATCCGCCTTCCATACGCGTATCGGCAATTACACCGACACGGTCACCGGCCGGAAGTTCTACGCGAACGACTCCGCGCCGGAATTGCCCGCTTCGGTGTCCGCGGTGGTCGATTCGGTCGTCGGCCTCGACAATCACGCGGTGAAGCACCACGCCAAGCCGGCGCAGGCACCCCGCGCGGTCAAGCCGGTGACGCCGGCCATCCTCAAGACCGCGTACGGCACCAGCGGCCTGTCCGCCACCGGCGCTGGCGTGAACGTCGGCTTCGTCGAGTTCGACGGCTACCAGAAGTCCGACATCACCGCCTACGACAAGAAGTACAGCCTCAAGGCCGGTTCGGTCAGCACGGTTTCGGTCAACGGAGCCAACTACGACTCCAGCCCCGGCGACGGCGAGACCGAAGTCGACCTGGACATCGAGGTCGTGCACGCGCTCGCCGCTCCGGCGAACGACTACGTGTACGAGGCCCCGAACTCCAACGCGGGCGAGCTGGCGATGTACCAGAAGATCGCGTCGGACAAGAAGGTCAGCGTGGTCTCGATCTCGTGGGGCTCCTGCGAGGCGGCGGAAGGCTCGGCCGCGGCCAACAGCGTCGACAAGGCGCTCGCGACCGGCACCGCCGAGGGCATCAGCTACTTCGCCGCCGCGGGCGACGACGGCACCACCGACTGCGCCCGCCAGACCGGCAGCAAGTCCCAGGCCGTGGACTTCCCGGCGTCGAGCCCGAACGTCTCCGGCGTCGGCGGCACGCAGCTGACGGTGAACTCGTCGAACGGCTACAGCAGCGAGACGACGTGGAACGACGGCGCTTCCGGCGGAGCGGGCGGCGGCGGCATCTCGACGATCTTCGCCGCGCCGTCGTGGCAGTCCAAGCAGAGCACGACCAAGCGCAAGGTCCCGGACGTCGCCGGGGACGCCGCGAAGGGTTCGGCGTACACGATCATCTCCGGCGGACAGACCGGCAACGTGTGGGGCACCTCGGGCGCCGCGCCGCTGTGGGCGGGCTTCGCCGCGCTGCAGAACGAGGTCCACAAGGGCGGCCTCGGCAACCTGAACGCGAAGTTCTACAGCATCGGCAACGGTTCCTCGTACGGTTCCGGTTTCCACGATGTGACCACCGGCAACAACACCTTCAACGGCACCACCGGCTTCTCGGCGGGCAAGGGGTATGACCAGACGACGGGCTGGGGGTCGTTCAACGGCTCCGGACTGTCCACACTGATCGGCTGAGCGCGGGTTGCCGTGCGTGGCGATCCCGGTGAGAACCGGGATCGCCACGCACGAGCGTTCGGCCGATTGACCAAGATCCGGGACGCTGTTTGGATGGCCGGGTGCAGCCTCTCCTGACGCCGAAGCAGCAGGCCCTCGTCGACCGCGCCGCCAAGCTCGCGGACATTTTCGCCGAGCGCGCGGCGGTGCACGACCGGGACAACACCTTTCCGCACCAGAACTACGACGACCTGCGCGAAGCAGGCTTCCTCCGGCTCTCTGTCCCGGAAGAACTGGGCGGCTCCGGAGCCGGGCTGACGGAAATCCTGCCGGTGCTGGAACGGCTGGCGATGGGCGACGGCGCGACCGCACTGGCGTTCACGATGCACCTGTCGCCGCTGGGCCAGTGGGCGAGCGTCTGGCGGCGCACGAAGGCGCCCCGGCTGGCGGAACTGCTGCGCAAAGCGGTGGACGGCGAACTGGTCTGGGCGTCGATCACCAGCGAAACAGGCCTGCGCAACGACATGACCGACGCGAAGACCCGCGCGGTCCGCGTCGAGGGCGGCTTCGAACTGTCCGGTCGCAAGAGCTTCGCGACCAACTCGGCGGTCGCCACGCACTGCTCGACCACCGCCCGCTACGAGGACGCCGACGGCGGCCCGCGGCTGCTGCTGTGCCAGATCGCGCTGGACGCGCCGGGCGTCACGATCCACCAGACGTGGAACACCATGGGCATGCGCGGCACCCAAAGCAACGACGTCGAACTGGACAAGGTATTCGTCGAGGACGCCGCGGTCGTGCACTCGCTGCCGGTGAAACACCTCGACTCGCGGGTGCTGGAAACCGTCTGGGCCTGGGCGATGCCCGCGTTCTCGGCGGTGTACACGGGAATCGCGGCCGGCGCGCTCGACTGGACCGTGCAGACGCTGATCCGGCGCGGCAAGGCCGAGGACCCGGTGCTGCAGGACGTGATCGGCGAATGCCAGATCCTGCTGGAAAGCTCCCGCGCGCTGATCTACCGCCAGGCCGACGAGGTGACGAGCCGCCGCCTGTTCACCGGGGACATCCAGGACGGCGTGGCCCGCAGCGCGGTGGTGAAGTACGCGGCGGCGAACAACGCGGTCCAGGTGATGCAACGGCTGGTCGACGCGCTGGGCGGCATGTCCTACACGAAGGCGCTGCCGTTCGAGCGCATGTGGCGGGACGTGCAGGCGAGCACGTTCATGCCGATGGGCAACCTGGCGACCCGGAAACTGGTGGGGGCGAACGTGCTGGGCGTGCGGACGCTGCCGGAGATCGGTCCGGACGAGACCGGGCCGGATTCCCGCGCTCAGGGCTGAACGGGTGAACCCGGATGGAATCGGGTGAGTTTTCGCTGCTCAGAGGCTATCTTGAGCGCTTCCGGGCGCTCGAAGACGGACGAGTCGTCCCGATAACCGAAGGTCTTCGTGGCCGGGGTGGCAGTGGTCGCCGCCGTCCGAGGCAGCACGGTGGCCGGGATCGGCGGTTCCGCGAGTGTGGGGTCCGGGCCGGCCGCGACGGCGTTGCCCGGAAACCTTGCTGGCGACGTCGCGGATTCCCTGCCTGACCGGAGCCTCAATACGCGCAAGGCTGAGGGCGAGAAGTCCAATCAGCGAGGACGAAACCTTCAGCCGCTTCACACTCAAACAGCTCAAGCAGGCGGCGAAACACGAGATCGACTACGTGCTGAGCTCCACTGGCCGCAACCTCTTCGCTGTCGGTGACGGGCACGGCAACGCCGCGGTGATTTCCGTTGCCCGCGCGGGGGTTTCCGAAGAAGAGCGAGGCCGAAGGCGGCAAGAAGGTCGAAGAGGCGCAGGGCAGCGGGGACATCAAACCCCTTGGTGCCGCCCTGCTCGGCCTCGACGGCGCGCACTTCTCCGGCCACCACTTCCAGTCCTGTGTGGACGGTCGGGCGACGGTGGTCGCGGAGACGGAAACCGTTGCCGGGCAACTCGATTCCGGCACCCTCGACGCCCTTGCCGACGTCTCGGTGTAGTTCCCGAAGCGGTGACTACTTCTTCTCCGAAACGACGGCAGTCTCGGAAGCAGCAGCCTCCGCCGCCTCCTGCTCCGCCAGATCAGCCGCCGCCTGCACTGCCGGACCGTGCAGCAACCGGGCCACTTCACCGCGCAGCGAAACGAATTCCGTCGATTCCCGCGTGGTGATCTGGTCCCGCTGAGCAGGCAGGTCCACCTTCAGATCCGCCACGATCCGCGCCGGCGACTTCGACAGCACCAGCACCCGGTCGCCCAGGTACACGCTCTCGTCGATGTCGTGCGTCACCAGCAAAACCGTCGTGCCCTGTTCGACCTGGACCCGGCGCAGCAGGTCTTCCAGTTCGAACCGCGTCTGCGCGTCCACCGACGCGAACGGCTCGTCCATCAGCAGCAGCGCCGGGCGGCTCGCCAGCGCGCGGGCGATCGACACCCGCTGCTGCATGCCGCCGGAAAGCTGCCACGGGTACTTGTGCACCGCGGCCGACAGGCCGACCGCCTCAAGCGCTTCGGCGGCCCGGGCACGCCGGGTCGCCTTGTCGAGTTTGCTCCAGCGCAGCGGGAATTCCACGTTCTTCGCGACCGACAGCCACGGGAACAGGGAACGGCTGTAGTCCTGGAACACCACGGCGAGATCGTCCGGCACCGAGGTGACGCGGTCGCCGTGCAGGCTCACCGTGCCCGCGGTCGGCGGGATCAGGCCGGCGATCGCGCGCAGCAGGGTGGACTTGCCGCAGCCGGACGGGCCGACGATGCACGCCAGCTGCCCGGTCTCCACCGTGAACGACAGTTCGTTGACCGCGACGTGCGCGGACTCGCCGCTGCCGTAGCGGTGGCTGAGGCCGGAGACCTCGAGCATGGTCGACATAACGGGAAACCTTCCTAGTTCCGGCCGGGCTGCCAGCCGAGCACCCGGCGTTCGATGCCGAGGAGCGCGGCGTTGAACGCGTACCCGAGGATGCCCAGCAGCACGATCCACGCCCACATCTGGTCGAAGTCGTACGAACGCTGGGCGGCGAGCAGCGCGTAGCCGATGCCGTTGAGCGCCCCCACCAGTTCGGAGATCGCCATCAGGATCAGCGCGATCGAAAGCGACACCCGAAGCCCGGCGAAGATCTTCGGCAGCGCCGAGGGCAGCACGACCAGCCCGATCCAGTACCGCTTCGGCGTCCGGAACGCGCGGGCCGTCTCGACCTTGACCTTGTCGACCGAGCGGACACCGTCCACTGTGTTCATCAGCACCGGCCACAGCGAACTGAAGATGATCGTCGCGGTCTGCATGCCAGGGCCGATGCCGAACAGGATGATGAACACCGGCACCAGCGCGGGCGGCGGAATGGCACGGAAGAACGCGAACAGCGGCCCCACGTAGTCCATCCCGGTGCGCGAGCGGCCGAGCGCGGTGCCGAGCGCGACGCCGATCACCACCGCCAGCAGCCAGCCGCCGAGCAGCCTGCCGAGACTTGGCAGGATGTGGTCGAACACCGGGTCGCCGAGGAACAGGTGCGAGACCGGGCCGGAGAACCACAGTTTCGCGGCCGCGGCGGCGATCTTCGACGGCGGCGGAAAGAACACGCTTTCGCTCAGCTGCGTCGCGATCTCCCACAGCACCACCAGAATCGCGAACAGCAGCCACTTGCGGGCGAACCCGCTGAGGCCGCGGCTCACCCGGCGCGTGACGGTGGAGGGCTTCTCGACCACACTCACGCGGCGGCTCCTTCGACAGCGCTGCTCCAGCGGAACAGCCGATTGCCCAGTCGTTCCAGGCCCTCGTTCACGAGGTAGCCGAGCAGCCCGGCGACCACCGTTCCGGCGAGCACCAGATCCATCCGGCCCGGCCCGGAACTGGCTTCGAGCACGAACTGCCCGATGCCGAGTTTCGCCCCGGCCAGGAATTCCGTGCTGATCACCAGGATCAGCGAAATCGCGGCGGACAACCGGATCCCGGTGAACACGAACGGCGCGGCGTGCGGCAGCGCGACCGAGGTCAGCACCCGCGAACGCGGAGTTCCGTACGTGCGCGCGGTTTCCAGCAGCAGCGGGTCGATCTCGGCCAGCGCGTAAATGGTGTTGAAGAGAATCGGCCACACCGCCGCGTACACAGCCAGCGTGATCTTCGCTTCCGGGCCGCCGCCGACGACGATCAGCACCAGCGGAATCAGTGCCACGGAAGGAATCGGCCGCAGGAATTCGACGATCGCCTTGGTCGCGTCGCGCAGCCAGCGGACGCTGCCGAGCAGCAGACCGGCCGGGACCGCGATGGCGATCGAGATGAGCAGTGCGATCAGCCACGCGAGCACCGAGGCGACCACGTCGCGGACGAATTCGACGTCGCCGAACAGTTCGCCGATCCGGGCGAACACCACGGTCGGCGGGGGAAGGTCGTTCTGGTCGATCAGACCGGCCCGCACGACGGCCTCCCAGATCAGGAGGAAGCCGAGCAGGCCGGTCAGGTTCCGGACGAGGCGCACGTCAGGACGCGTTCGCCTGCGGGACGATCATCGACTGGACGTCGATCTTGGACTGGATGGAACCGAACTGCTGCAGCAGGTCGGGCACCCGCTGGATGCGCCGGGCGTCCAAAGTGGACTGGAAGGTCAGCAGGTTCGTGATCTTCGCGGTCGCCTCGTCCACCTTCGAGAACTGGATCATCAGCGGCTCGATCTTGGAACGGTCGGCCGATTCCTTGGTGGCGCGCAGCATCGCGCGCTGGAAGGCCGCGACGGTCTTCGGGTTGGCGTCGGTGAACTTGCCGAGCGAGCCGTAGCCCGCGGTCGGGAAGTCCTTGGTGCCCCCGGACGCGGTGTCGATGACCTCGACCGTCCCGTTGACCTTCGCCGACTGCGTGATGAACGGCTCGGTCAGGAAGCCCGCGTCGATGTTGCCGCGCTTGACCGCGGGGCCGATGTCCGGGAACCGCAGGGAAACCCACTGCACGTCGTTGAAGCTCACGCCGTTGTCGCGCATGACCGACTTGGTCAGGGTGTCGCAAATCGTGTTGGTGGCGGTGATCCCGATCCGCTTGCCCGCCAGGTCGTGCACGTTCTTGATGTTGCTGTTCGGCATCGCCACGACCTCGGTGCTCTTCGGGCCCGCCGAGGAGGCGTCGGCGACGAGCTTGATGTCCGCGGCGCCCTTGCTCTTGGCGATGAAGAACGGCGTGTAGCTGGAGTAGGCGATGTCGACCTCGCCCGCCTGCAGCTTCTGCAGCGACGCGTCACCGCTGGCGGCGTCGACGGCCTCGACCTCGAGTCCCTCGTTCTTGAAGTAGCCGTTCTGGACCGCGAGGTGGAAAGGCACCACGTCGATCGTCGGCATGATCGAGACCTTGATCTTGGCCTTCTCGACCCCGGAGCCGCCCTTCGAGCTGCCCGAATCGTCCGATCCGCCCAGCAGGCCGCATCCGCTGGCAGTCAAGGCCACGCCGCCCGCCATCGCGAGCGACAGGAACCCGCGCCTGCCGTAATCGCGCCGGCTGCTCACCGCTTCATCAAACAAGGTCGCTCCTAGCAAATGGGCCCGCGTCTGGCATGGACGCGGGGGGAAGGTGGCTCATTGTCCGGAGTCACGCGGCTACTGTAGAGAACCAGGACGATCACTCACAATGGGTGTTCATATACGATTCAGAAGTGGCACTCGTCACTCGATCAGGTGATCGAATCCGCTGGTATGCCGGGGTAAGTGAACGACCCGTGGATGCCCGATGGGCCTTGATCCGCTGCCTGGGTGCTCTCCGGGCAACTTCTGGAGGGTTACAAATGGGCCAGGCGTTCGCTACCCTCTGCTCCTGCAATGTGAGGTGTGGACCACCGATGTAGTGAGAGCCGGGACTTGGGAAAAGGCTCTCCGCGCACGCCGGCGACGAGCCGGTGCGGGGTGGCCTCGGCCGAACGGACTAAGAGATCGACCACGTGCGGGGACCGAACGTCATGCCAGACCTGAACCGATTCCGCGCCCGAGGCGACGGGCAGCCGCACCGCGAAGTCGATCTTTTCACTCGAAAGGGTGTAACAGTCCGGGACGCGGTCCAGACCACTCAGGTGGCGGATTACCTGCCGGGAGCGTGCGCGTAGTGGCCACGAGCACGGCAGGTTCGGAATCAACGGGCCCCTCGGGCCCGGACGGTGGTGCGGCGGTGCCGAACGAAGACACCGCGGGGGCAGGGGAGGCCTCCGCTCAGGAGAACGCGGGGACCGCGCAGCAGCGATCCTGGCTCGCGCTCGGCAACTGGCGATTGCGGTCCAAGCTCGCGCTCATTCTTCTCATCCCCACGATCACCGCGCTGGTGCTCGGTGTCCTGCGCGTGGTCGACGACGTGCAGTCGGCGGTCGACCTCAACCACACCGCCAACCAGGTCGCCTTCGCCGAGAAGGTCACCGCGGTGGTGCACGACCTGCAGCGCGAGCGCGCGCTGGCCGTGGTCCGGATCTCTTCCGGCGACCCGCTGCGCCAGACCGGCCTCGACGCGCAGATGGCGAAGGTCGACCGGGACGTCGACGACCTGCGCAACGCCGCGGTCAACCTCGACAATGACGACCAGGCGGCCAGCGACCGCTACGCGCACGGCCTCCAGCGTCTCGACGCGCTGCGCCCGCTGCGCGCGGCGATGACCACGTCGGCCTACTCCGACCGCGCGGTGCTCGACACCTATTCCTCGGTGCTCGACTCGCTGATCCAGCTCGGCCGCGAGGTCTCCACCGCGACCACCAACCGCGACCTGCTCCGCCTCGGCACGAGCACGCAGTCGATCAGCGAGGCGAAGGAGTACATCCTCCGCGGCGACTCCGCGCTGCAGATCGCCGCGTTCCGGGACGGTTTCCCGGGCAACCTGATCGACGAGACCCGGGCCGCCGAGGCCAGTGGCGACGCGTCGATCACCGCGTTCCTCGCCAACGCCACCGGCGACCAGGTCCAGCTCTACAACGACACCTACTCCGGCCCCGAGGTCGACGAGCGCCGGCGGTTGCAGACGCAGGCGTTCTCCTTCGCCCAGCAGAGCCAGCCGCTCAACCTCGACGGCGCCAAGCTCGGCCAGGACTCCACGGTCGCCGCCGACAAGCTGCGCGCGGTCGAGGTCAACCTGCTGACCCAACTGCGTGCCCAGGCCGACGAACTGGCCAGCAACGCGGTGCGCTCGGCCTGGGTCGGCGGGGTCATCGTCCTCGCCGCGCTGATTGCCGCGCTGATGCTGATGCTCGTCATCGCCCGGCTGATGCTGCGCCCGCTGCGAGTGCTGCGGAAGACCGCACTGGACGTCGCCTACACCCGGCTGCCGGAAACCGTGCAGGCCATCCTGGACGACCCGGACCCGGTCAACGCCTCGAAGAAGGCGGTCGACCCGGTTCCGGTCCTCACCCGCGACGAGATCGGCGAAGTGGCGCGCTCGTTCGACGTGGTGCACGAGCAGGCGGTCAAGATGGCCGCCGAACAGGCACTGCTGCGCGAGAACGTCAACGGCATCTTCGTGAACCTCTCCCGGCGGTCGCAGCGGCTGGTGGAACGCCAGCTCGGCGTCATCGACCGGCTCGAGGCCGACGAGCAGGACCCGGACCATCTCGCGAGCCTGTTCGAACTCGACCACCTGGCGACCCGGTTGCGCCGGAACGGCGAATCGCTGCTGGTGCTTTCGGGCGCGGGCCTCGCGAAGTCGGTGCCCAAGCCGGTGCCGGCGGCCGACGTGATCGGCGCGGCGGTGTCGGAGATCGAGCAGTACGCCCGCATCGAGATCGGCATCGTGCCCGAGGTCGCGGTGCAGGGCCTCGCGATCCACGACCTCGTGCACGTGCTCGCGGAACTGCTCGACAACGCGACCTACTTCTCCGAACCGGAAACCAAGATCACCGTTCGCGCGGTCATCACGCGCAAGAAGGCGCTGGCGATCCAGGTCACCGACCACGGCGTCGGGATGAGCGAGGAGCGCCTCGCCGAGGTCAACGAACGGCTCGCCGATCCGCCGGACCTGGACGTGTCGGTGACCCGGCGAATGGGTCTGTACGTGGTCGCCCGGCTGGCCCAGCGGCACGGCATCGAGGTGCGGCTGCGCGAGAACGAGGACATCGAAGGCGGCGTCATCGCCCGCGTCGTGGTCCCGGTCGAACTGCTCACCCAGGTCCGGACCGCATCCCCGGTGATGCGGAACACCCCGCCGCCGCCGAACCGCAACGAGGTCTCGCACCCGAGCCTCCCGCCGCTGAACCGCGATCCGGAACCGTCGAACCCGCTTCCGCTCGCGCCGCCGCCCGCGGCCGCCGAGCTGACCGAGGCGATGGGCTCGACCGGCTCCGGCGCAGCGTCCGAGAACGGCGGCCTGGTTCCGCTCGACCAGCCGATCAGCCTCGACGACCTCGTCGCGGGCAACCGCGCGGCCGGTCCGTTCCTCAGCCCGGCCACGCCCGCCTCGGAGGCCCCGGCGTGGCCGACCGCGGAGGACCTCGCGCCGCTCACTCGCGAGTCGTACGGCGAGGGCGCGAGCCTGGCGCAGACCGAATTCCCGCCGCTGGTGCTGCCGAAGCGGGAGCCGAAGTACGTCGCGCCGGAAGCGCCGAAGGAGCAGCCGCCCGCCGAGCCGGACGGTTCCGCCGCGCTTGAGGACGACGTGCCCACCCGGCGGCTGCCGATCTACCAGTCGGTGCTGTCGCGCTGGTTCAGCGAGGGCGAGGACGGCGAAGCCGGTACCGGAACGCCGCAGTCGGCCGCTCCGGAACCGGAGCCGGAAGCCGCCGAGGCTCCGGCCGCCGAGCCGGAGCAGCGGGACGAGACTCCGGTCGAGCCGGTGCGGCAGGCGAGCAAGCGGCTGGAGTCGACGCCGCTCTACCCCGGTTCCGACGAGCCGGAGGACGACAGCTGGCACAGCGTCTCCGACGAGGGATGGCAGGCGGCGCAGTCGCTGCTCGAAGCCAAGAACGAGGAGGTCACGTCCGCCGGGTTGCCCAAGCGTGTGCCCAACGCGTACCTGGTCCCCGGCTCGATCGGCAACGCGCCGGAACCGGCGCAGGCGCAGAACTCGTTCACCGACGCGACCGCCGGAATGCCCGGAACGGGTGCGATGACCCGCTCGGCGACGGCTGCCCGCAGCCGGATGGCAAGCTTCCAGCGTGGGTACAAGTCCGGCAGGCACGCGCTGAAGGAGCGGCCGCCGGAAGCCCGGCTCGACGACGACGGGGTTCGCGTCACCGGGGCCGGGTATGTGAGCGACAGCAGTGAGGAGCGAGAGTGACACGGGCGGGAGTGCAGCCGGGAGGCGGCTCGGTGCAGCCGAACGGCAGGCAGGCCGGCGGCAGCGCGGCGAGCAGCTTCGCGTGGCTGATCACGGACTTCGTGCACCGGGTGCCCGGTGCGGCGCACGCGGTGGTCGTCTCGGCCGACGGTCTGCTGCTCGCGTCTTCGCGCGGGCTGCCGAAGGACCGGGCGGACCAGCTGGCGGCAGTCGCCTCGGGGCTGACCAGCCTCGCGCGCGGGGCGGCGAAGGTGTTCGAGGGCGGCCCGGTCGCGCAGACCGTGGTCGAGATGGCGAACGGATTTCTCTTCCTGATGTCGGTGTCCGACGGCTCGTGCCTCGCGGTGCTGGGCTCGCCGGAGAGCGACATCGGCTTGGTGGNTCGGTCAGCAGCTGACACCGGAGATGCGGGCACAACTGCAGGGCGCTGCGGTCCGTCGCTAGGCGGACCTAGGACTACAGGAGTAAACCGTGGACGACGGGCGCTTGCGCGGCGACGGCCGGCTCGGTGACGAGCACACCGGGGGCTGGGGCGATCGGGATCAGAGCCGGGAGGACTGGAAGTCCTTCCGGGACCGGGTCGACCGCGAATGGCGTTCGAGGGACGTCCAAGCCGCGGATTCCGAGCCGGTGCGCGAACCGCCGAACTGGCTGACCGATTCCAACGCCGGGCAGCAGCCGGGCATCACCGCGGTGCCCGGGTACCGCGAGCGGCTGCTCGGCGGGCCCGGTTCGGAGCTGTTCGGCGGGGCGAGCGGACCGCTGTACGACTCGGCCGAGTTCGCCGCGTTCAGCGCCGAACGCGACGGGTCACCGGGGCCGTCATCGAACGACCTGGCCGCGGCGCTGCCGATGCAGGCGGCAAGGGAGTACGCGGACGAGCCCGCCGAGGTCGAGACCTCCGGGCTGGTCCGGCCTTACTTCCGCACCCGCGGGCGCACGAAACCGACCTACGACCTCGCGATCGAGGCGCTGGTGTCGACGAGCGAGCAGGGCCGGGTGCTTGACCGCGTCCGGGTGCCGGAGCACCGGTCGATCTGCGACCTGTGCCTCGACACCCGGTCGGTCGCCGAGGTGGCCGCGCTGCTGCGGCTGCCGCTCGGCGTGGTGCGGGTGCTGATTGGTGACGTGGCGGGCCTCGGCCTGGTGCTCGTGCACACGAGCAGCAGCACGAATTCGGGCGACCGCCCCAGTATCGAGTTCATGGAAAGGGTGCTCAGTGGGCTTCGGAGAATTTGACTCCGACGCGAACACACCGCATACGGGTCCGACCTCGTCGGCCAAGATCGTGGTCGCGGGTGGGTTCGGTTCGGGCAAGACGACGATGGTCGGGGCGATCTCCGAGATCGACCCGCTGACCACCGAGGCCATGATGACCGAGGCCAGCGTGGGCCACGACGACGTGTCGGCCACGCCGAACAAGTCGACCACCACGGTGGCCATGGACTTCGGCCGGATCTCGCTCGACTCCGACCTGGTGCTGTACGTGTTCGGCACGCCGGGCCAGCATCGGTTCTGGTTCATGTGGGACGACCTCGCCGTCGGCGCGATCGGCGCGGTCGTGCTGGTGGACACGCGCCGGCTCGCGGACGCGTTCCCGTCGATCGACTTCTTCGAGAACCGGAAGCTGCCCTACGTCGTGGCGATCAACTGCTTCGACCGGCTGCTGCACCACCAGATCGAGGACGTGCGGCACGCGCTCACCATCTCGCCGTCGGTGCCGATCATGGCGTGCGACGCGCGGGAGCGGGATTCGGCGAAGCAGGTGCTGATCTCGGTCGTGCAGCACGCGATCGCGCACGACACGGCTTTGCGGGCGGGCTAGTCCCGCTCGCGGTCCCCGCCGCCGTCTGCGAAGGAGGCGTCCGCCGACTCCGAGATTCCTGCTACACCCCGGCTCGGGTGCGGCCGTTGGAGTGAACTCCACGGGCTTCACCCGCTTCGGGGAGTGGTGCCTCCGAGCGGGGCAGGCTGAGTAGTCCTGCCCCCTCGCGGCCGAGGCCGGCCGCCCCTGATCGGGGCGTCGGACCGGCGGTGACCTGCACGGACATCCCGCTGCGCACGGTGGCCGCCGCCACCACCGAGTGACCCGCGAATGCGTGGTTGTGCATGCGTTCGCGCGACGTTACATCCGGCAGACACGTACCGTGCCCGGGCATACGCTCGACACGACCGGGTGCGTGAATACGCTGGAACGACGACTTCACCGCGGCCGGGCAAGGATGGCCCGAGGCGGCGAACGGGCGTCCGGCAGCGTTCGAGGAGCTTGGAGGGGCAGTGACCGATTCCGACCGGCCAGCGGACCAGGGCACGTTCAGCTGGCTGATCTCGGATTTCGTGCGCCGGGTCCCGGGTGCGGCGCACGCGGTGCTGGTGTCGGCGGACGGACTGATGCTCGCGCCTTCGGAGGGATTGCCGCAGGAACGCGCCGAGCAGCTCTCGGCGGTGGCGTCCGGGCTGATCAGCCTGACCCAGGGCGCGGCGCGGTGCTTCGAGGCGGGCGGCGTGAACCAGACCGTGGTCGAGATGGAACGCGGGTATTTGTTCCTGATGTCGGTCTCGGACGGGTCCTGTCTGGCCGTGCTCGCCGCGCCGACGTGTGACATCGGGACCGTCGCGTACGAAATGACCCTGCTGGTCGAGCGGGTCGGCGAGCAGATCACGCCGGAGCTGCGCGCGCAGCTGCAGGGCGGCGGGGTGCTGGGGTAGCCGATGAAGATCTCGGGTTTCGGAGACCAGGACACGGGTGCCTGGGACGCCCTCCACAAAGGCACGGAACGGGAGTCCTACGACTCGCCGAGCCGGTACGAGCTGAGTTCGCTGAGCCTGCGGTTGCCGCATCGGCAGCCTCGGGCCACGCCTCCACCGCCGCCGTCTGCGCGGCATGCGCAGCCGCCTGCGCGCCGTCCGGTGCCCGCGCCCGCGCCGCGTCCGGTGCGGCAGACGGTCGCCCCGCGTCCGGTGGCCCCGCCGCCCGCTCCCGCTCCGGTTCCGGAGGAGAGCTGGGATGAGGGCTACGAATGGGTCGAGGACGGCGAATCCGGTTACTGGGAAGAGCCTCAGCAGCACCACCGCTGGGAAGAACCCCCGCCTGGCCGTCCCGCGGTGCACGACCCGTATTCCTTCGACGAGTACGCCGGTTCGCCCGGCCCGGACGATCGCGTGGTCCCGGAAGGCTCGGCGTACCAGCGCCAGCACGTCGAGCAGGCCACCCGCAGCCGGCACGCGCTGGCCGAAGAGCCCCCGGTGGACGATCGGTACGCCGACCCCGGACCGCCCTCCGGAGTGTCCGAACTGGACCGGTTCTGGTCCGAGGAGGAGGCTGCGCAGCCCGAGCCGCCGGTACAGCCGACGAAGTCGCGTGTGCGGCCGTACGCGCGGACCCGCGGGCGGACCCACTCGGACCACAACCTCGCGCTGGAGGCCCTGGTCTCCACCAGTGACGAGGGCCGCCGCTACCGCGGGGTCCGCTCGATCGAGCACCGGCGGATCTGCGATCTGTGCCTGGACACCCGGTCGGTCGCGGAGATCGCCGCGCACCTGCACCTGCCGCTCGGCGTGGTGAAGGTCTTGGTGGGGGACATGGCGGACATCGGACTGGTCATGCTGCACCAGACCGATCTGGTGCTGGGCGACCGTTCGTCGAGGGAGTTCATGGAGCGGGTGCTGCAGGGTCTTCGCAACCTCTGACCGCTGGAAACGACGTACTGCCTCCGCTCCGCCGAACCGGTTTTGCCGCTACCGCCAGCCTCGACTTCCCGTCCGGCTCGGTTCGCCCGATCGGAAGTGCCCCACTGCCACGTCGGGGCGGCCTCAGTCCTCGACCAGCGCAGCGGAAGTGATGCGGTGCAACGGATACCGCTCATGGTTCGCGCCTTCCAGTACTCCGCCGCCGACTCGCAGCGGGCGCACCACGCGCTGGCTCGCCGTACCGCGGGAGTCGACGAAGCCGATCCACACCTCGCGTTGTTCGAGCGTCGCGCGGGACAGCAGGTCGAGTGTCGCCGTCGTGTCCGCACCGCCGCCACCCGGCGCGCGCACTGCCGAACCCCGGCGGCGGGCCGAAGCTTGGTCTCCCGCGCGGAGGTTCGACACGATCCGCGTCGCCTGTTCGTCGGTCAGCACGGCCTGTTCGCCTGGCCGGGCGCGAGCCGCGCGGGCGCGGGCGGGGAGCCGTCGTCCGGTGGGGCGCAGGTCGACCACCCGGCCGTCTGGACCTTCCGCCGCGGGAGCGAAACCCGCGCCGCGCAAAGCTTCCAGTACTTCGGCCAGCGGTGCGGAGCTGATCAGCACCGTCGGCGCGATCAGTCGCAGGTCGTACTCCGCGGCCACCGGATTCGCGAGGACTTCGGCGAGCAGAGCTTCGTCGTCGCAGCGCAGGAACGATCCCGCGGTACCGCCGCGAAGCCGTCCGTGGCGGCGGGCGACGTCGTCGATCAGGTACGTGAGGCCTTGCGGCACCGGGGTCGCCGACTTGGCGCGGAACATCGCGTGCAGTTCGTCCGCGGTTCGTCCGGTGTCCAGCGCGCGCCGCACCGAGGGCTCGGTGACCCGGTAAACCGTTGCGTGGCCAGCGGATTCGACGTCCGCGACCGCGGCCATGTCCGCCGCCAGTTCCGGCTCCAGCGGGCCCGGCGCGACAACCGTCAGGTCGGCTTGCACCAGCACGTGGTCGACCGGTGCGGGGAGCGCGTCGTGCATTGCCTCGACCGCACCGGGGCGGTCGTCCTCCAGGAGCAGCCGCGTGGCGGTGGTGAGGGCGCCGAGGCCGACGAGGCCCAGCGCGGTCGCCTCGGCCATCGTCCAGCGGACGGTTTCGTCGCGCAGCCGACCACCTCGCCGAGGCGCGCGCCAAGCCAGCACGGCCACCAGCTCGTCGACACTTTTCACGCCTGCGCCCGGATTCAGCTCAGCCAGCGCGGAAAGCACGCGGTGCCGCGAAACCGGCGCGAGCGGTCGTCGCAACTCTTCGGACAGCGGCGCGATCGGCTTGTCCTTCGCGTCGCGACCACCGGCGAGACCGGGCAGCCGCGGAAGTTCCAGCCACGCCTGCGCGAGCGTCATCCACCGCTGCACCGAAGGCGACGCGAGCCAGCTGTCGGTGAGCATGGTGGGCACGTACTCGGGTGCGGTGTTTTCGCTGTCCGCAACGAGTCCCGCGCCGACGACCAGTTCGGCGAGCAGCGTCGCACGGGTCTCGTCGACTTCGAGATCTTTCGCGATCTTCTTCAGTTCGCGGACGCCGAGTCCGCCCGCCTTGAGCACCGGCGGCGGCGAATCCGACCACATCCGCAGCAGGGATTCCGTCTGCCGCAACAACTCCATCGCCTCGCCGGCTGCGGTTTCGTCCACCGTGTCCGTGCGATGCGGATGGACGGGCAGCTGCGGCTCGACCAGCGTGTCCGGTTCGAACGCGTGCCCGCCGCGCAGCAGGAGGCCGAGTTCCCGAGGCAGCTCGACGGTCTGGTCGTCGCGGCGCAGCAGCAGACCGCGCGCGAGGAGCTTCTGCACCGGTGTGGCCGCGTCGGACAGCCCGACGTCGAAGCTCGCGTCGCGGGTGCGGCCGATCGGCGGCCCGGCGGCCAGCGCGGTGAGCACGGCTCGCTCGTCGTCGCCGACCTCCGCGAGCCGCGCGCCGATGTCGGTGGCGGCCAATGCGGGAGATGGCGCGCCGAGCCCGGCTGGGAACGGACCGAGCGCGTCGCGGGCCGCGGGCGGTACCCGCAACTCGTCGTCGGTGCCCCAGACGAGCGCCCGAGCGCGCAGCCGGGCGAGCGGTTCGCTCACCTCACGGCCGACCAGCGCCGTCACCGCGGACACCGGCTTCGGCTCGACGTCCGCACCGGCGACCAGCAGCGCGTCGATCACCGCGAGGGTGAACGTATCGAGGTCTTCGCAGGCGCGGGCGACCGATCCCGGCGTGCCCGCACGGGTGGCGAGCACAGTGGTGTCGGACGGAGGAGGGGTGGACAAATCGCGACGCGTGCGCAGCAATTCGGCGAGTGCGTCGTCGGACTCCGCACGCAGCCAGTCCGCCAGAGAGGTCGCGGGCATAGACACCCAGGATACCGGGCGGGTGCGCGCGCACGAGACGTGTTCGGGCAGACTGTGGTCGAGTTTGCCGGACGAGGGCCTCGGAGGAAGCAGTGGCGAAGGGCGACAAGCAGAGCAAGGGCATCGACCCGACGTGGCCGGGCGAACCGGGCGAGCACCCGGTCACCGAGCTGTCCTCGGACCGGCAGGGAGCGCTTTCGCCGTTCGGTGACCTGGCTTTCCCGCTTGAGCAGGTGCCGTACGTGCACCCGGAGACCGAGATCAACCGCTGACCTGCGGACCGGGTTCGGGAGCGCCGCCGAAGCGGTGCCCCCGAACCTGAAGTTACCGGTCAGTCACCCGGTTGGGGTGGGGTGGCGCGGGTCACCGGACTAGATTCGAGCCGTCCGAACCCACACCACCTGCGGGGAGTACGTGTCATGCCGGTTCCCGGTCCCGGGTATTCGATCACCGTCCGGGTCGAGGCCCCGGCCTCGTCCACGGCCGCGGGTGATCTCACCACCGCGGTCGGCCGCGTCGGCGGCGTGCTGACGGCGTTCGACGTCGTCGAGTCGCACGCGGACACGATCGTGATCGACATCAGCGCCAACGCGCTCTCGGAAAACCACGCGCAGGACATCACCGCGGCGCTCGATTCGCTGCCGGGCGTGCGCGTGCGCAAGGTCTCGGACCGGACGTTCCTGATCCACCTCGGCGGCAAGATCGAGGTCAGCCCCAAGGTCGCGCTCCGCAACCGTGACGACCTTTCCCGCGCCTACACACCGGGCGTCGCGCGGGTGTGCCAGGCGATCGCCGCGAACCCCGAGGACGCGCGCCGGCTGACCATCAAGCGCAACACCGTCGCGGTGCTCACCGACGGCTCCGCCGTGCTCGGCCTCGGCAACATCGGCCCGGCGGCCGCGCTGCCGGTGATGGAGGGCAAGGCGGCGCTGTTCAAGAAGTTCGCCGACGTCGACGCGTGGCCGGTCTGCCTGGACACCCAGGACACCGAAGAGATCATCATGATCGCGAAGGCGCTCGCGCCGGTGTACGCGGGCATCAACCTTGAGGACATCGCCGCGCCGCGCTGCTTCGAGATCGAGAAGCGGCTGCGCGAGCAGCTGGACATCCCGGTCTTCCACGACGACCAGCACGGCACCGCGATCGTCGTGGTCGCCGCGCTGCGCAACGCCTTGCGCGTGGTCGGGAAAAGCATCGAGGACTGCAAGATCGTGGTCAGCGGCGTCGGCGCGGCCGGGTCCGCGATCATCCGCCTGCTGCTGCGCAAGAACCCGGGCGACATCGTGGCCGCCGACATCGACGGCATCGTCTACCCCGACCGCGGCAACCTCGACGACAACCTGACCTGGATCGCCGAGCACACGAACAAGGGCGGCGAGTCCGGCACCCTGCACGACGCGCTGGTCGGCGCGGACGTCTTCATCGGCGTCTCGGCCCCGAACCTCTTCGGCGCGGAGCAGGTCGCCACGATGAACGACGACGCCGTCGTCTTCGCGCTGGCCAACCCGGACCCGGAGATCGACCCGCTGGAGGCGCAGAAGCACGCCGCGGTCGTCGCCACCGGCCGCAGCGACTTCCCGAACCAGATCAACAACGTCCTGGCCTTCCCCGGCGTCTTCCGCGGCCTGCTCGACGCCGCCGCGCACAACATCGACGACAACATGCTGCTGGCCGCCTCCGACGCGATCGCCGACGTGGTGGACAACGGCAAGCTCAACGCGTCGTTCATCGTGCCGAGCGTCTTCGACAGCGCGGTGGCCCCGGCGGTCGCCGAAGCAGTGCGCAACGCGGTCCGCGCCGAACGCGGGCAATAGCCTCGCTCTGTCCGGGAAGGGCTCCTTGCGGGAATCAGATTCCTCCAAGGAGCCCTTCCCGGACTTCGGGCGAAGTTGCGCAGTAGCCTCGCGGGCGTGAGTGAACTCAGCCACGTCGACGAGTCCGGGGCCGCCCGGATGGTCGACGTCTCCGGCAAGACCGCGTCCGCGCGCACCGCGCTGGCCGGCGGGACCGTCCACACCACGGCGGAGGTCGTCGGCCTGCTTTCGGCCAACGGCCTGCCCAAGGGCGACGCGCTGGCGACCGCGCGGATCGCCGGGATCATGGGTGCCAAGCGGGTGCCCGAGCTGATCCCGCTGTGCCATCAGATCGCGCTGTCCGGGGTCAAGGTGGAGTTCGAACTGGCCGGGACCGCCGTGCACATCAGCGCGACGGCCAAGACCAAGGACGTCACCGGGGTCGAGATGGAGGCGCTCACCGCCGTCGCGGTCGCCGGGCTGACCCTGCACGACATGATCAAAGCTGTCGACCCGGCCGCGACGCTCGACAACGTGCGGCTGCTCCGCAAGGACGGCGGCAAGACCGGGACCTGGGAGCGGCCATGACCAAGACCGCGCGCGTCATCGTCGCGTCGAATCGTGCCGCGCGAGGCGTCTACGAGGACAAGACCGGCCCAGTGCTCGTCGCCTGGCTGGCCGAGCGCGGCTACGACGTGCCGCCGCCGGACGTCGTCGAGGACGGCGACCCGGTGGGCGTCGCGCTGCGGGCCGCGGTGTCCGACGGCGTCCAGGTGATCCTCACGACCGGCGGCACCGGCATCTCGCCGACCGACCGGACCCCGGACGTCACCCGTGCGGTGCTGGATTACGAGCTGCCTGGCGTCGCGGACGCGATCCGCGCGGCCGGACTGCCGAAGGTGCCCACGGCGGTGCTCTCGCGCGGCGTGGCCGGAGTCGCGGGCCGGACCCTCGTGGTGAACCTTCCGGGGTCGAGCGGCGGCGTGAAGGACGGTCTGCGGGTGCTGGAGGACATTCTCGCGCACGCGGTGGACCAGCTGGCTGGCGGAGACCACCCGCGCGAGGCGACGCCGTCGGGTCCCGCGGTCCGGATTCTGCGGACGGACGTGAGCGACCAGCCGCTGTCGGTCGAGGAACACGCGCGACTGGTGGAGGACGCCGCGGCGGGCGCCGTGGTCACGTTCTCCGGCGTGGTCCGCGACCACGACGGCGGCAAGGGTGTGCGCGATCTGGCCTACGAAGGCCACCCGACAGCCCGAGACGTGCTCGCCGAGGTGGTCAACGACCTGGCGGTGCGCTGGAAGGGCGTGCGGGCGGTGGCGGTGAGCCATCGCGTCGGCGCGCTGACGATCGGCGACGTCGCGCTCGCCTGCGCGGTCGCCGCCGAGCACCGCGGCCAGGCGTTCACCGCGTGCGCGGAGCTGGTGGACGAGGTGAAGGCGCGGCTTCCGGTGTGGAAGCACCAGCACTTCACCGACGGAACTGACGAGTGGGTCAACTCTCCCTGAACTGCTCACGAGCCCGGACACGACGAAGGGCCCCACCGCCAGGGGATTTGACGCGGTGGGGCCCTTCGGGCGTTCTGTCACAGCAGCTGCTGCGCCGGAACCAGCCTCACGAGGAGGCCAGGGTTCACTTGGTGGCGAGCTTCTGGCCGACCACGATGAAGTTCGCGTTCGACACGTACTGCTTGTTCAGGTCCTGCAGCTTCTGGAAGCCGCCCTGGACGCCGTGCTCCTTGGCGATCTTCGAGAGCGTGTCGCCAGCCTTGACGGTGTAGTCACCGTTCGGGTTGGAGTTCGCCACCAGCGCGGCCACCGGCTGGGTGACCTTCTGCTTCTTCGGGGCGACGCTCTTCGGGGTCGCCTTCTTGGTGGCGGTGCTCTTCTTCGGGGTCGCCTTGTGCGAGGAGGCCGAGCTGCCGGCCTTCTTGCTGCACACGGGCCACGCGCCGGGGCCCTGGCCCTGCATGACGCGCTCGGCGACGGCGATCTGCTGGTCACGCGACGCGCCCTGCGGGCTGCCGGTGCCGCCGTAGGCCTTCCAGGTGCTCTGGGTGAACTGGAGACCACCGTAGTAGCCGTTTCCGGTGTTGGTGTTCCAGTTGCCGCCGCTCTCGCACTGCGCGATGGCGTCCCAGTTGGTCGCCGACGCGGGGGTCGCGGCGATCGCGAGGGGGGCGCCGACCGCGATACCCGCGACTGCGACACGGGCAATGGTGCGGGTGGCGGCGGACATCTTGCGGTGCTTGCCTCGGTAAGACATCTGAAAACTTCTCGATTCCTGCGCCTACGAGCTTAATGCTGCGGGTCGGGTTGGGAGCCCGTCCGCCCGTTGCCGGGCGGCTGACGCGGACGTCGCACGACGCGCCGTCTTCGTCCCCTCGTCTCTGTCCGGAAATGCTTTCGCTCGGGGTATGGGTCCGGGGATCCGTTGGACAGAGCTGGGCGCTACGGATTCCCGGTGTTGCTTGGTCGGTCGGGGC
Source organism: Amycolatopsis sp. M39 (assembly GCF_001651785.1). Lineage (NCBI taxonomy): Bacteria > Bacillati > Actinomycetota > Actinomycetes > Pseudonocardiales > Pseudonocardiaceae > Amycolatopsis > Amycolatopsis sp. M39. Next base: position 28,966 of record NZ_LWSF01000039.1, on the reverse strand, counting down.
CAACCGAAAAGCGACGGTACGTAATTCCGAGCGTGATCGGAAATCATTCGAGCTGTGACCTACGTCACAGTAACGGCACGCAACCTCCCTCGATCCACCTGTTTTAGCAGGTCAGAGCGCCGTTATCTGGCCGTTTTCTTGCCGAGATATTTCACGGATCGTGAGGCTTGGGTCACGTCGATAACGCGTCAAGGGTCCATTCGTAGCAGATAAGGCCGGGCACCCTAAACCACTCGTCAACCGGCGGCCACTGCCCGCCGAGTGGTTCTTTGAGTTGCCCGAATACGCCGTGAGCGAAACACTTCGGAGCGTAGGGATAAAGAGCAATGACCGCTCAGCGCGCCAGTGCCGCCATTCGCCGTGGTCCGGACCAATCGGCCGGAAGTCGCAGCTCCGGCCGCTCACGCGGCGCTCAGCCGGGTGAACGGGGGCTTTCCCGGGAGCTCATCCGCCGGCGAACGGCGGGAGGACGTCCAGGTGGGATCCGTCACCGAGCGCGCGGCCACGATCGCGGACCGCCACCTCGTTGACCAGGAAGCTCGCCGCGTCGAGCACGCGGGAAAGTTGCCCGGGGTGCAGCTCGCGCAGCGCCTGGACGGCGTCGGTCACCGTCGCGCCCGCCGCCAGCTCCACCTTCTCCTCCTCGGTGCCCGCCGCGGCCCGCGCCGAGGCGAAGTACCGGACGACGACCGTCACCGGGGAAGCGGACAAAGAAGGAGAGGTCATGGGCTCAACCGCCGATCGCGCTCATCGGCCGGATCGGCTGCGCGAAGCCGGCCTCGTTGATCTCGTGGCCCGCGAGTTTGCGCCACATCGTGTCGCGCCACGCGTCCGCCACCTCCTCATCGCGCGCGCCCGCGCGCACGAGGGAACGCAGGTCCGTCTCGTCATTCGAGAACAGGCAGGAGCGGACGGCGCCGTCGGCGGTCAGCCGGGTGCGCTCGCAGGCGGAGCAGAACGGCCTGGTCACCGACGCGATCACGCCCACGTCGCCCGGTCCGCCGTCGACCAGCCAGCGCTCGGCGGGCGCGCCGCCGCGCGGGGCCGGGAACGGAGACAGGGTGAAGGACTCGCCGAGCATCGCGAGGATCTCCTCGGCGGTGATCATGTCGCGGCGGTTCCAGCCGTGCTGCGCGTCCAGCGGCATCTGCTCGATGAACCGCAGGTGGTAGCCCTCTTCGAGGCAGAACCGCAGCAGCGGAACCGCCTCGTGCTCGTTGTATCCGCGCATCAGCACGGAGTTGATCTTCACCGGCGACAGCCCGGCGTCGCGGGCGGCGGCGAGGCCGGCCAGCACGTGCGGCAGCCGGTCGCGGCGGGTCAGCTCGGCGAAGCGCTCGCGGTCGATGGTGTCCAGCGACACGTTGATCCGGTCGAGCCCGGCCGCGACGAGGCCGGGGGCGCGTTTGGCCAGCCCGATCCCGTTGGTGGTCATGGACACCCGGGGGCGGGGTTCGAGCGCGGTGACCCGCTCGACGATGTGCTCCAGGCCCGGGCGCAGCAGCGGTTCGCCGCCGGTCAGCCGGATGTCGGTGACGCCGAGCAGTTCGACCGCGATCCGCATGAGCCGGATCAGCTCGTCGTCGGAGAGCACCTGCTCGCTCGGCATCCAGTCGAGGCCCTCGGCCGGCATGCAGTACGTGCAGCGCAGATTGCACCGATCGGTGAGGGAGACCCGCAGGTCGGTCGCGACGCGGCCGAAGGAATCGACAAGACCGGGGTGCTCGGGCCGGGGCGTGCCGGAGGGGCCTCGGTTGCCGGGGACGCGAGGAAACCCGAGATCTACTGCCGTCATTACTCTCAGGATAGCTTGCGCTGCCGGAAAAGGCAGTCCTGCGAAAACCCGGCGAACCACCCTCGGTTCCGATATGGAGGCACTCGGTGAGCACCGCTGAGACCAACGGTGAGCTGACTCACTTCGCGGCGCTGGCGGCTCAGCTGCGGACGCACCTCGTCCTCCGGCACGCCCGCGACGCCGCCCTCGAAGGGCTCTCGGCGACCGAACTGCAGGCTCTCGAACTCGCCGGGCAGGCCGCGGATTCCCTTACCCCAGGCCGAATCGGGCAGCTCACCGGCCTGTCGACGGGTGCGGTGACCGGTGTGCTCGACCGGCTGGAGAAGTCCGGTCTGGTGCTCCGCGAACGCGACCGGACCGACCGCCGGAAGGTGCTCGTGACGATCACCGGCACCGGCCGGGAACGCCTCGACGCGATCTCCGCGCGGGTCGCGCGGCGCCTTGCCGAGGTGCTCGCCGAGTTCACTTCCGCAGAACGGAAAGTTCTCGGTCGTTATCAGTTCGCAATGCTCGAAGCGTTACGCGAAAATGCGCATCCCGCATAGCTTTTCCGCATCTGCGGGGATAATGTTCCGGCCATGCCGCAATTTCGGTTGTCCGAGGCCGCTCGGCTGCTCGGCGTAAGCGACGACACCGTCCGCCGGTGGGTCCGCGCGGGTCAGTTGACCGCGACGGACGACGCCGCCGGCCGCAAGGTCGTCGACGGCGCTCAGCTCGCCGGGTTCGCTCGGGCGCAAGCCCATGAGCCGGACGACCCGTCGGCGGTCGGCCGCTCCGCCCGCAACCGCTTCGTCGGGCTTGTCACCGAGGTCGTCGCCGACAAGGTGATGGCTCAGGTCGAGTTGCAGTGCGGGGCGCACCGAGTGGTGTCACTGATGAGCACCGAGGCGGTCCGCGAACTCGGGCTGCGCCCGGGCGTGCTCGCGGTCGCCGTCGTCAAGGCGACCACCGTCGTGGTGGAAACTCCGGAAGGATCCAGATGAAGAAGCTCGCCCTCGTCGGTACCGCGGCGCTCGCGCTGTTCGCCAGTGCCTGTAGTTCCGGCGACCAGCCCAGCTCGAATCCGGGTGCGGGTTCCGCGTCCGCTCCCGCCCCGGCGGGCGGCGCGAGCGGCACGCTGACCGTGTTCGCCGCGGCCTCGCTCACCGAGTCGTTCAACGTGCTTGGCAAGCAGTTCGAGGCCGCGCACCCGGGCGTCAAGGTCACCTTCGACTACGAGGGTTCCTCCGCGCTTGTGCAGAAGCTGGACAACGGGGCCAAGGCCGACGTGTTCGCCTCGGCCGACCAGAAGAACATGGACAAGGCCGTGCAGGACGGCGTGATCGACGGCCAGCCGACCGTCTTCGCCACCAACAAGCTCGCGATCGCCGTGGCCAAGGGGAACCCGAAGGGCATCAAGACCTTCGCCGACCTGACCAAGCCCGGTCTGAACGTGGTCGTGTGCGCGCAGCAGGTGCCGTGCGGTTCGGCCACGCAGAAGGTCGAGCAGACCACCAAGACCTCGCTCAAGCCGGTGAGCGAGGAGACGAACGTCAAGCAGGTGCTGGCCAAGGTCCAGTCGGGCGACGCTGACGCCGGGCTGGTGTACGTCACCGACGCGACGTCGGCGGCGGGCAAAGTGGACAAGGTCGACTTCCCGGAGTCTTCGGGCGCGGTGAACCAGTACCCGATCGCGGTTGTCAAGAACGCTCCGCAGGCGGCGCTGGCGAAGGAGTTCACCGACTTCATCCTTGGCGCGCAGGGCAAGGCCGAGCTGAGCAAGATCGGGTTTGGCCCGGGCAAGTAGGGCGCGTTCGGGTGCGGCGGCCGAGACTCGGCCGCCGCACGCCCGCGTGCCCCTGATCCTCTGGTTCCCCGCCGTCGCCGCGCTCGCGCTCGTGGTGCTGCCGGTCGTCGGTCTGCTCGTGCGGTCCGATCTGACCCGGCTGCCGTCGCTGCTGATCACGTCCTCGTCGCTGAACGCGCTGCGGCTGTCGCTGGTGACCGCCGCACTGTCCACAGTGGCCTGTGTGGTGCTCGGCGTTCCGCTGGCGATCGTGCTGGCCCGCTCCCGGGTGCCGGGCGTGCGGATGCTGCGTTCGATCGTGCTGCTTCCGCTCGTGCTGCCGCCGGTGGTCGGCGGCCTGGCCCTGCTGTACCTGCTGGGCCGCAAGGGTTTCCTCGGCATCTTGATCAACTGGCTGACCGGCGAGCAGGTGCCGTTCACGACGGCCGCGGTGGTCATCGCGCAGACGTTCGTGGCGATGCCGTTCCTCGTCGTCAGCCTGGAAGGCGCACTGCGCGGCTCCGGCGACCGCTACGAACAGGTCGCTTCGACGCTCGGTGCACGCCCGTGGACGGTGTTCCGCCGGGTGACGCTGCCGCTGCTGCTGCCCGCGCTGGGCTCCGGCGTGGTGCTGAGCTTCGCTCGCGCGCTGGGGGAGTTCGGCGCGACCATCACGTTCGCGGGCAGCCTGGAAGGTGTGACCCGGACGCTGCCGCTTGAGGTCTACACGCAGGCCGAAGTGGACATCGACAGCGCGGTCGCGCTCGCGTTGCTGCTCATCGTGGTCGCGGTCCTGGTCATCGCGGTCGCGCGGCCGCGGTCGTGGGAAGGCGGGCTGCGGTGACCCTGTCGGCGAAGCTGGCGCTGACCCGCGGCGAGTTCTCGCTCGACGTCGAGTTCACCGTGCCCGGCGGCACCGTGCTCGCGCTGCTCGGGCCCAACGGCTCCGGGAAGTCCACTGTCCTCGGCAGCCTCGCCGGTCTGTTGCCGGTGACCTCGGCCGACGTCACGCTCGCCGACCGGCGGCTGGCCGGGAACGGGGTCGACCTGCCGCCGCACGACCGGCGGATCGGCCTGCTGTCGCAGGACGCATTGCTGTTCCCGCATCTGTCCGCAAGGGACAATGTCGCGTTCTCGCCGCGCTCGACCGGTACCGGCCGGACGGAAGCGCGGACGATCGCCTCGCGGTGGCTGGCCGAAGTGGACGCGGCGGAGTTCGCGAACCGACGGCCGAGCCAGCTGTCCGGCGGGCAGCAGCAGCGGGTGGCGATCGCGCGAGCGCTGGCTTCCGCACCGGACCTGCTGTTGCTGGACGAACCGTTCGCCGCGCTCGACGTGGACTCGGCCCCGGCGATCCGCGGTTTGCTGCGCCGAGTGTTGCGCGACGGCCCGACGACGGTGCTGGTGACCCATGACCCGCTGGACGCGTTGGCTCTTGCCGACCACGTGGCGGTGATGAACGGCGGCCGGATCGTCGAACGCGGCCCGACGCGGGAGGTGCTGGCCGCGCCGCGGACGCCGTTCACCGCGCGGATCGCCGGGTTGAACCTGGTGTCCGGAGTGGCGGTGGACGACGGATTGCGCACCCTGTCCGGTGATGTGGTGAGGGGTTTGCTGACGCCGGACACCGTGGTGGGCGAGGCGGCGGTCGCGGTGTTCGCACCGAACGCGGTCGCGGTTTACCCGCACGACGGCGAGCACCAGGGCAGCCCGCGCAACACGACCGACGCCGTCGTCGCGGCCCTGGAACCGCATGGGCCGGTGATCCGCGTCCGGACCGAGGGCAGCGGCTGGGCACACGGCCTGACCGCCGACCTGACCCCGGCAGCCGTCGCGGAACTCGCACTGGAGCCTGGGTCGGCGGTGGCGCTGTCGGTGAAGGCCGCGACCGTGGCGGTGCACCCGGCCGCAGCCTCCTGACCCTCGTCTTCCCGGCGAGGCGTCGGGACCTGGTGCGCGAGGTTGTCCGTGAAACGCTCCTTGCGGGAATGCGATTCCGGCAAGGAGCCCTTCACGGACAACTACGGGAGCGGAGTCGTCCGGCCGGTGCTCCCCATCGCGCTGGCGGGCAATGCGACAGCGAACCCGCCACCCAGCGCCCCCAAGCCCCATTGGGGCGGATCCCGGTCAGCCGCCGTGGTGGTGGCCGCCGCCCGGATGGACGTGGAACTTCGCCACCTCGGGCGGGTGCACGACGAACGGCCGCATCCATGCCTTCGTCCTCGTGGTCGAGGATGTGGCAGTGGTACATGAACTCGCCAGTGCCGCCGCTGAACTGGCCCGTGACGCTCACCCACTGTCCCGGGTCCACGATGATCGTGTCCTTCCACCCCTGCTCGTTCTTCTCCAGCGGGAGATCGGCGAACCCGTCGATCGGCTTGGCCGTGCGCTCGGCGGCCGGGTCGAACGGCGTGGTGAAGCCGCGGCGGAAGAGTGCCTGGAATTCGGTCAGGTGAATGTGGAACGGATGCGCGGGACCGCCGTTCGCGACGTGCACGATGTTCCACACGGCCCATTTGCCGTGGTTGACGAAGATGCCGGTGGTGTCGTCGAAGATCCGGCCCGCCATCCGGAACGTCTTCGGCCCGACCTGTTCGAGGTCCCACATCTCCGGATGGCCGCTGGCGTTGAGCAGCAGCGCGACCCAGACGTGGTCGTGGTCCTCCGGCAGCGTCGAACCGTGCTTGATCCGGACATGCGAGGACGAGAGCTTTGCGGGCACCTCGAACGAATCGTGCCGCGCGCGGCTGTCCACCCGGAACTCCAGGACGTCCGGTTCGACCCCGCCGAGGCGCGGATCGGCGTTGCGCAGCTTGAACCGGCTGAAGTCGATCAGCATGTCGAACCGCTCGGCGGGCGCGACGGTCAGGCGGACGGCGTCGTTCCGCGGCACGTTGTTCTCGTCGACCAGGTTCAGCGTGAAGAACCGCTCGTCGGCCGCGTTGAGCAGCCGGAAGCGGTACCACCGCGCACTGCCGTCGAGGTGCGGCCAGATCACGCCGTTGACCAGCGTGAACGGACCGGAGAACGGGATCATCGGCCCGTTCGGCACGTACCGGAACTTGTACAGCAGCTGCCCGGTGAGTGCTCCGGTCGCCGGGTCGGTGTCGAGGTTGCGGCCGGTCAGGATCAGCGGGAGCTCGCGATCGCCGCTGGGCAGGTCGAGCTCGTCCTTCTCGTCGTCGCGGATCAGGTGCAGACCGGCCAGGCCGGCGTTGTGCGCCCACCCGTCGTTGCTCGCGTTGGTGCGGGCGCCGTGCAGGTCCCCGCACGGCGACCAACGGGACCTTTCCGGCTATTTCGCTCGACCAGGAAATCCGCAGTTGTTTTCCGCTGCGCACTTCGATTGTCGGCCCCGGGAAATGTCCGGCATAAGTCCACAGTGTACTCGGCGGTAATTGTGAGCGCAGCCGTTGCCGCTTCGCCGCCATCGGAATGGTGATCACCGGCGGAACCGGCAGCGGGCCAAGGAACTTGGTGAGCCCCCAGTTCGGCCCGGCGATCGGTCCCGCAGTGGCCGACGATTTCGGTCATCAGGTTGTTCCCCCTTCGATAAAAGGGGCAGGAATAATTGCGGAACGGCGAATACGCCGGAGCTTACGGCAAATATTCCCCCGAACCCCCTCGGTAACCGGTCGCGCGACTCCCCTCACATTACCGGCAATTTCCACGGTAGCCGTTTTCGTCGGATGCCGCAGGTGCCTCGCGTGCGTGATAGGTTTTCGCGCATGAGCGAAGGCCGGTGGACGTATCTCTCCGACATGGACGGTGTGCTGGTCAAGGAGGAACACCTCGTCCCGGGGGCGGACGAGTTCCTCGACGAACTGCGAAGCAACGATATCGATTTCCTGGTGCTCACCAATAACTCGATCTACACCCCGCGCGACTTGCGGGCCCGGCTGCTGCGCACCGGTTTGGACATCCCCGAGGAGTCGATCTGGACCTCGGCGCTGGCGACCGCGAAGTTCCTCGCGTCGCAGCGGCCGAACGGCTCGGCGTTCGTGATCGGCGAGGCCGGGCTCACCACGGCGCTGCACGAGGTCGGCTACGTGCTGACCGAACGCGACCCGGACTACGTCGTGCTCGGCGAGACCCGCACGTACAGCTTCAGCGCGATCACGCGCGCGATCCGGCTGATCGAAGGCGGCGCGAAATTCATCGCGACGAACCCGGACGCGACCGGCCCGAGCGTCGAGGGCTCGATGCCGGCCACCGGGTCCGTCGCGGCGCTGATCGAGCGGGCCACCGGCCGCTCGCCGTACTACGTCGGCAAGCCGAACCCGCTGATGATGCGGTCCGCGCTGCGGCGGCTGGGCGCGCATTCGGAGTCGACGCTCATGATCGGCGACCGGATGGACACCGACGTGCACTCCGGGATCGAGGCCGGGCTGCAGACCATCCTGGTGCTCACCGGCATCTCGAACGAGGAGTCGGTGGAGAACTACCCGTACCGGCCGACGAAGGTGATCGGCTCGGTCGCCGACCTGATCGGGCGAACGCTCGACCCGTTCGGCGAAGGCTGACCGCCCACCGCCCGGGATCAGGGCATATCGTCGAACAATGAGCGTCTATGTGGTGGGTGACGTCCACGGGCACCGGGACGCCCTGGTTGACGCACTGCGCGCCGAGGGCCTTGTCGACAGCGACGGCAAGTGGGCCGGCGTCGACGACCGGTTGTGGTTCCTCGGCGACTTCACCGACCGCGGCCCGGACGGCGTCGGGGTGATCGACTTCGTGCGCGAGCTGCAGGAGCAGGCGGCGGAGTCGGGCGGCTCGGTGCAGATGCTGCTCGGCAACCACGAGGTCCTGCTGCTGGGGATGTACCACTTCGGCGACCGCCCGGTGCCGTCCGACTTCGGGCCGCGCAGTTTCGCGCGCAGCTGGGAGATCAACGGCGGCCTGCTGTCGGACCAGGACCGGCTCACCCCCGAGCACATCGAGTGGCTCACCGAACGCCCGCTCGTCGCGGTTGACGAGGACCATCTGCTGCTGCACTCGGACACCCTCGAATACCTCGACTGGGGCGAGGACCTCGACTCGATCAACGCCACCGCGCACGACATTCTCTCCGGCAGCAACATCGAGGCCTGGTGGGACGTGTGGCGGCGGATGACCACCCGGTACGCCTTCCGCGGCCCGGACGGCGAGGAGAACGCCGATCGGCTCCTCGGCGCACTGGGCGGTTCGCGGATCGTGCACGGGCACAGCGTGATCGCCGACCAGCTGGGCATCCACCCGACGCAGATCGAAGGCCCGTACCTCTACGCCGGCGGGAAAGCACTGGGCATCGACGGCGGCCTGTTCGTCGGCGGGCCGTGCCTCGTGGTGAAGCTGCCCTTCGAGCCGGAGGACTAGCTGGCCGCGTACCGCAGTTCGAGGATCCCGGACGGGAAGGCGGTGCTGGTGATCAGGCGCAGCCGCCGGGCTTCATCGAGTTCCGGGAACAGCGCCGCGCCCTTGCCGGTGACGGCGGGGAGCACCCAGAGCCGGTGCTCGTCGACCACGCCGAGCTTGGTCAGCGAGTGCGGGAATGCGGTGCCGCCCGAGGCGAGGAGATCCTCGCCTGCTCGGCCTTGAGCTTGGCGATCTCCTCCGCGAGCTCACCGCTGGCGATGCGGCTCTCAGTCCAGTCCGCGGTGGTGCGGGTGCCGGAGAACACGACCTTGGGGATCGCGTTCATCGCCTTGGCCGAAGGATGGTCTGAGGTGGGCCAGAAGCCTGCCACGGCTTCGTAGGCGGTGCGGCCCATGAGGAAGGCTCCGGCCTCCCCGAGCTGGTCGACGAAGTACTTCTCCCGTTCGGGGTCGTCGATGGACATCATCGCGTCCCGGCTGCCGTTGTCGGCGCTCTTGCCGTCCAGCGAGACCTGGAAACCGAGGTGTCATGCGGCCTGGGCGCGCGACAAGCTCACCAAGACATGCCAGGAAGCCATCCAAGAAGCGACGCGCATTCGTGCGACGGCGGGAGGGCGGAGCCGGGCCGATCGATTGGGTGGCCTGGAACCAGGCGCTGCCCAGTCTCTGGCTGTTCGGCGACGACCGTCTCGTGCGCGCCGCCGCGCGCGAAGGGGCGTCCTGAACGCCGAGCTGGCGATTCACCCGCCGCTGAACTCCCGGCCGGATGCCGTCCGCACGACCCCGGCTGGCAGCCCAAGCCCCTGGGCCGTCGCGGATCAAGCGAGAGCGGACCTCACGCGTTCACGATCTCCTTGCCAAGCGGCATCAGCGAGATCGGGATCATCTTGAAGTTCGCCAGCCCCAGCGGGATGCCGATGATCGTGAGGCACTGCAGCACGCCGGTGACCAGGTGGCCGATGCTGAGCCACAGTCCGGCGACCAGGAACCAGATCACGTTGCCGACGAACGAGCCGACCCCGGCCTCGCGCCGGTCGACGACCGTGCGGCCGAACGGCCACAGCGCGTAGTTCGCGATCCGGAACGACGCGATGCCGAACGGGATCGTGACGATCAGGACGCAGCAGACGACGCCGGCCAGCAGGTAGCCCAGCGCCATCCAGAACCCGGCGAGGACGAGCCAGATCACGTTGAGGATCAGTCGCATCAGACGTACAACTCCCCGCTCATTACAGTGACGGCCTGGCCGCGCAGCAGCACACGGTCGTCGCGGACTTCGGTGCGCACGGTTCCGCCTCGGCCGGAGATCTGCTGTCCGACGAGGGTGGGTTTGCCCAGTTGCCGCGCCCAGTACGGGGCCAGCGAGCAGTGTGCGGAGCCGGTGACCGGGTCCTCGTCGACGCCTACTCCGGGGCCGAAGAACCGGCTGACGAAGTCGTCGCCGGCGGCGGTGACGATGAGCCGTCCGGTCCAGGTGGCGCGGAGGGCGTCGAGGTCCGGCTCCGCGTTCTGGACCGCTTCGACGCTGTCGAGCACGGCGAAGAGGTTCTCGCGAGCCCGCCCGGTGAACTTCGCTGGCAGGTCGAGGATGTGCGCGAGGTCTTCGCCGGTCTCGACGGGCGGGTCGGCGGGGAAGTCCATCTCGATCCAGCCGTTGGCCTTGGTACAGGTCAATCGGCCGCTGAGGGTGTCGTAAACCTGGTGTCCGCCAAGAACATGCGTGACCGCGATGGTGGCGTGCCCGCAGAGGGAGACCTCGTCGGTCGGGGTGAACCAGCGGAGCGATTTCGCGCCCTCGCCCGCGTCGACCACGAATGCGGTTTCGGAGTGCTTCATCTCCGCCGCGACCTGCTGCATCCACCCGGCGTCCGCGGGCTGTTGGAGCACGACGACGCCTGCCGGATTGCCGGCGAAGGCTTGGTCGGTGAAGGCGTCGACTAGGTGGAATCGCATGAAGCCGATCCTGCCCTGCCGCACGCGGGCCAGACATCGGGGATTAGCCCTGAATTCTCAGCGCACGCCCTCTTCGATGGTCTCCAGCAGCCACTTCCGCAGGTGCGCGCCCGTCGACGGCGTGAAGTGCAGCCGGAAACCGCCGTCGGACAATGGTTCCGAGAACGTCAGATACCGTCCGCCGTCGGTGTCGACGAACGTCGCCGTTGAGACCGGGCGGAGCGTGCCTTGCCCTGGCCGCAGCGAAAGTTCCACGGTTCCGTGCCGGTGCAGCGGCCATTGCGAGTAACCGGCCAGCGCATCGCGATCCTGGCGTGACGGTGCGGGAGCCTCGGCGTTGCGCTTCGGCGGCGGGGCTTGGGTGATCGCGACCGGGGAAACGGGCAGCGCCGGATAGGGCGGGAACATGCTCAGCACCAGATCCACCAGCCGCTCCGGCCGGACCTGCCGGAAGCGGAGCCCGTCGTCGACCTGTTCCGAGAACACGCCGAGGCCCTCGCCGATGCACGCGCGGTACAGCACGGTCCCGGACGGCAGTTCGGCCGCGCGCACGATGATCAGCACGTCCGGCCTCGTCCAGGCGCGCAGGGTCGCTTCGACATCCCGGTCGAGTTTCTCCGCGTCGGCCAGCCCCCGGCCGCGCAGCGCGGTCCACGCTTCTTCGGCCAGCCGGTTGTGCTCGGTCATCGTCGCGCCCGCGCTGCGGATCTCGAACGGATGCCACGACGCGGGCAGTCCGGTGCGCCGCACCGCCACGTCGGTCTCGGTCCAGCCCAGGGAGAATTCCTCTGGCAACGTCCCAGTCCCCTCGTGCACGAAACAACCCGCACCGAGGGTAGCGGAACGCGCACGACGATCAGCCGCTCGTGCGAGCGCACCCCATAACTAGGGTGGCGGAAAGGTCCGAAATCGCGCTTAGACTCGGGCTCGTCGACGAAGACCGCCACGGGAGGCACCGATGCCTGACGCGCCTGCACTGCCGAGTTACGCCTCCGGGACCTCCAGCGTCCCCCTGCTCGGCGACACGATCGGGGACAATTTCGACCGCACGGTGGCCGCGTTCGGCGACCGGGACGCGCTCGTCGACCGCGGCGCAGGCGCCCGCTGGACCTACCGCGAACTCGCCGCCGAGGTCGACACCCTCGCGCACGGGCTGCTGGCCTCGGGCATCGGCAAGGGCGACCGCGTCGGCATCTGGTCGCCGAACCGGGCGGAATGGACGTTCCTCCAGTACGCGACGGCGAAAATCGGCGCGATCCTGGTCAACATCAACCCGGCCTACCGCTCGCACGAACTGCAGTACGTGCTCAACCAGGCGGGCATCCGGCTGCTCGTGGCCGCGGACAAGTTCAAGACCTCCGACTACGCGGCGATGATCGAGGAGGTCCAGCCGTTCTGTCCCGGCCTGGAAGCGGTCGTGCTGCTCGGCACCTCGTCGTGGACCGAGCTGATGGAGTCCGGCCGCGGCGGCGACGCGGAGCGGCTCGCGCGGTTGCAGGCCGGGCTGTCCGCGGACGATCCGATCAACATCCAGTACACGAGCGGCACCACCGGTTTCCCCAAGGGCGCGACGCTCAGCCACCACAACATCCTCAACAACGGCTATTTCGTCGGCGAACTGTGCAATTACACCGAGGAGGACCGGGTCTGCATCCCGGTGCCCTTCTACCACTGCTTCGGCATGGTGATGGGCAACCTCGCGTGCACCAGCCACGGTTCGTGCATGGTGATCCCGGCCCCGGCGTTCGACCCGAAGGCCACGCTCGCCGCGGTCGCCGCCGAACGCTGTACGTCGCTCTACGGCGTGCCGACGATGTTCATCGCCGAGCTGAACCACCCCGAGTTCGAGACGTTCGACCTCGGCTCGCTGCGCACCGGCATCATGGCCGGATCGCCGTGTCCGGTCGAGGTGATGAAGCAGGTCATCGACCGGATGGGGATGACCGAGGTGTCCATTTGCTACGGCATGACCGAGACGTCGCCGGTGTCCACGCAGACCCGCGCCGACGATTCGGTGGAGCGCCGGGTGTCCACGGTCGGCCGGGTCGGCCCGCATCTGGAGTCCAAAGTGGTCGATCCGGAAACCGGGCTGACGGTGCCGCGCGGCACTCCTGGCGAACTGTGCACTCGCGGCTATTCGGTGATGCTCGGCTATTGGCAGGAGCCGGAAAAGACCGCCGAGGCGATCGACGCCGCGCGCTGGATGCACACCGGCGACCTCGCGATCATGGACGACGAGGGCTATCTCAACATCACCGGCCGGATCAAGGACATGGTGATTCGCGGCGGCGAGAACATCTACCCGCGCGAGATCGAGGAATTCCTCTACACCCATCCGGACGTGCTGGACGCGCAGGTGATCGGCGTGCCGGACGCCAAGTACGGCGAGGAACTGATGGCCTGGATCCGGATGCGCGAGGGCGCGGAGCCGTTGACCACGGAAGCGGTGCGCGAGTTCTGCCAGGGCAAGTTGGCGCATTACAAGGTCCCGCGCTATATCCACGTGGTCGAGGAATTCCCGATGACAGTGACCGGGAAGGTGCGGAAGGTCGAGATGCGCCAGCAGTCGGTGACTTTGCTGGGGCTGGAGCAGGCGGCGTCGCAGAAGCACGCGTGAGCCGGACCGGCGGCCGTCCACATCGGACGGCCGCCGGTCCGGGTCACGCGGAAACCGCTGCCGCGGCGGCTTCGGCGAGGGCTTTTTCGTCTTCCTCGCCGAAGGTGTCCTCCAGTTGTTCGGGCGAGTAGTCGAGGTCGATCTGCTCGACCGGCGTGCCCCGTGCGGATTCGATCGCTCCGAGGCGGCGCTGGGCGCGGTCGGCGGCGTACTGGATCAATTCCTCGGGGTCGTTGTCGAACGGGACTTCCTCGAACTGGTCCTGCACCCACTGGATCATCCCGAGCGCGTGCGGCAGCAGTTCGCCCATGCGTTCCTGCACGGCGTCCCACATCGTGTCGTCCGCGGCGACGTGCCTGCGGCAAGTAAACGTGCCCCACGCCATGTGGCGGCGTTCGTCGTCGCCGATGCGGCGCACCAATTCCTGCATTCCCGGCAGGATCTGGTTCTGCGTGCAGATCAGCTGCCACGAGTAATACCCGGTGAGCGCGAGGCTGCCTTCGATCACGTGGTTGTACGTCACGCTCGCGCGGATCTGGTTGAGCGGACTGGGATCGTCCTCCAGCGCACGCAGCGACTGCGGCAGTTCCTCGTAGAAAAGCTTGCGATAGTGCGGGTTTTCCGCGACGTAGGAGTGCAGGTCGCCGTCCAGTCCGACGGCGTCCATCCAGCGCCGGAAAACCTCGACGTGCTTGGCTTCCTCGAAGCAGAACTGCGTCAGGTACATCTCGTCGCCGAACCGGCCGGTCGACGACATCGCGCGCATGAACGGCTGGATGTCCTCGGTCACCGCCTCCTCGCCCGCGATGAACTGCGCCACGAGGTAGGTGGTCGAGCGCTGCTGCTCGGGCGTCAGGCTTTCCCAGCCCTCGCGTTCCTTGCCGAAATCGAGGTCCGCCGGGTTCCAGAACTTCTTGTTGCCCTTGACAAACAGCCGCAACGGGAACGAGTCCCAGTTCAGCCCGCCCTTGCGCAGGGACGAGAATCCGCTGCGCAGCTCCGGAAGCGTCTCGGTCATCACTGGCCCTCTCGTTTCACTCCATTGTGGACGAATTGGTCGATGGCGGGGGTGAGCACCGCGAGGACCGACTCGGCGGCCTCGGCCGCGGAATGCGTCGGCAGCACCAGGTGGCTGAGCGACAGCCGGACCACCGTTTCGGCGAGCAGCGCGGCGGCTTCCGGGGTGAGCCGGGGTTCCAGTGCGAGGTACTGCTGTGTCGCGAGTTCGGCCGACGCGGTGAGGATCGGTTCGCCGCGCGAGGTCAGCAGGGGGAGCAGATCCTCGCCGGCCTCGGTGCCGAGCGCCGCCGCGATCAGCCGGTTCTCCCTGGCGTGTTCGATCGTGTAGACGACCGCGCCGCGGATGCCCGTGAGCAAACTCTCGGCGTCCTCGAACCGGCAACGGATGCCGTCGAGGAATTCCGCCGCGACGCGCAGCGCGACGGCCTGCGTGAGCGCCGCCTTGCTGCCGAACTCGTTGTAGACCGTCTGCCTGCTGACCCCGGCTTTCGCCGCCACGTCGGCCATCCGGAGGCCCTGGTGGCCGCGATCGGGGAGCAGATCCGCGGCCGCGTCCAGCAGCGTCTCGCGAAGCGTCGCCTTGGTCCGCTCGGTGAAGCTGGTCACATCGCCAGCTTGACACAGACTGAATCTGTGTCAAGAACCTTTACCTGGATGGTGCACGTGTACAGCGGCCCGCCGGAACTGTCGGTCCGGGCAGCTACCGTGTGGGACGTGGGCATCACGGTGGGGTTCGACCTCGACATGACATTGATCGACCCGCGGCCGGGCATGGTCGCGGCGATGAACGCGCTCGGCAAGAAGTCCGGGTTGTCCTTCGACGGAGAGGCGTTCGCCTCGAACCTCGGGCCACCGCTCGATCAGGCGCTGCGCGATTTCGGCGCGCCCGAGGACCGGATCCCCGAGCTGATCTGGCAGTTCCGCGAGCTCTACCCGGAGACGGTAGTGCCGAGCACGGTCGCGCTGCCCGGCGCGGCCGAGGCGCTGCGGGCGGTCCGGGCGGCAGGCGGGCGGACGGTCGTGGTCACCGGGAAGTACGGGCCCAACGCGCAACTGCACCTCGACGCACTGGGGATGAAGGTCGACGCACTGGTGGGCGAGCTGTGGTCCACGCAGAAGGCGGCGGCCCTGCTGGAACACGAGGCACGGGCGTACGTCGGCGATCACCTCGGCGACGTACGGGGCGCGCGAGCGGCCAACGCGGTGTCCGTGGCCGTCGCGACCGGGCCGTGCACCCGCGAGGAACTGGCCGCCGAAGGAGCGGACGTGGTGTTCGACTCGCTGGTCGAGTTCCCGGAGTGGTTCGCCAGGACGTTTGTCGAGACGGCGGTGTAACCGCAGGTCAGCCGTGCTTTCCGGCGCGGGCCTCCTGGATCAGCGCGATCAGGCCGAGCAGCAGGCCGAGCGGGGTGATCACCCCGGCGGCCGCGCTGAGCCACACCGGCAGGTTCTCCAGTCCGGCGGCGAACATCACGAACACCGTCGCCACCGCGAGCATGCCGATGGCGAACAGGCCGATGCCGAGCCGCATGAGGATCGGTTTGCCGGTCTGTTTCGCTGCGTTCTCCATGGGGTGAGAGTAACGGGACTATCCGCTTCTCCCCAGCGGCTGTGGCGAGATACGCTTATCGGACGCGCGCCTCGAGATCGCTCGGGGCGCGTTCGTCGTGACCTGCACAGCAGAAGGACTGGTGAGGGAAGTGCCGACCGGCAAGGTCAAGTGGTACGACGCGGAGAAGGGGTTCGGCTTCGTCACGCAAGACGGCGGTGCGGACGTCTACATCCGCAAGGCCGCGCTGCCCCACGGCGTGGAGGGCCTGAAAGCCGGGCAGCGGCTCGAGTTCGGCGTGGCCGACGGCAGGCGCGGACCGCAGGCGCTCTCCGTCCGGCTGCTGGACCCGCCGCCGTCGGTCGCCGAGGCGCGCCGCCGTCCCGCGGAGGAGCTGCACGGCCTCGTCGAGGACATGATCAAGCTGCTGGAGCTGAAGGTCCAGCCGGACCTGCGGCGCAACCGGTACCCGGATCGCAAGAACACCAAGCAGATCGCGGAGATCATGCGGGCGGTCGCGCGCGACCTCGACCCCTGATCGGCAGCCCCTGCTTCGACTTTGATGTCCGTGAGGGGAACTCTGAGGGAATCAGAGTCCCTCAGAGTTCCCCTCACGGCTTTTCGAAGAATCAGGCAGGCTGGACCTGCAGCGACCACAGCGCCGTCGTGACCGCTTCCGCGTCGTTCGGGTCGCCGGTGCGGCTGACCACCGACGCCTGCGCGATCTCGACCACCACGATCTGGTCCTCCTTCGCGGGCGGGGTCGCGGTGTAGGCGTAGCGGTCGCGGGAGGTGATGATGTCCTCCTTGAGCGGCTGGGGCTCGCCCTTGCCGTTCACGTACTGCACGGTGACCTTCCACGGCGTGTCGGCGATCTCCTTCGGCACCGAGATCT
Organism: Amycolatopsis sp. M39; assembly: GCF_001651785.1. Lineage (NCBI taxonomy): Bacteria > Bacillati > Actinomycetota > Actinomycetes > Pseudonocardiales > Pseudonocardiaceae > Amycolatopsis > Amycolatopsis sp. M39. The sequence goes on along the minus strand of NZ_LWSF01000039.1, from coordinate 12,018 downwards.
GCACCGACCGGCCCGGCCGCACCTTGAGCTTGCCGGTCGCGCCGGGGTTGGCCGCGCAGACGCCGGATTTGATGTCGCAGTTGCCGATCGGGGCGACGTTGATCGTGTGCCCGTCGGCGTAGAAAGTCACCTCGGCCGGGCCCGGCGCGGAACAGCCGGCCACCGCGAAACCACCGGCCGCGAGCACGGCCACCACCCGGGAACGTCGCATGGCCCGAGATTACCGGCGGCCTCGCGCGGGCCCCGGAGCGGGGAAGCTGCCGGTCGGCTCTGGGCGCAATGGGCGATTGCCGCCGAGTCCGGGCAGCAGCGAACCGCCGCGCTGCACCAGGAACGTCTGCGTCAGGCCGACCGCCAGCAAGAGCGTCACGACCAGGAAGCCGACCCAGTACGTCGGCGGCAGCAGCAGCCCGACCGCGCCGCCCATGCACCACGACAGCTGCAGCACCGTCTCCGAACGCCCGAACGCCGAGGCGCGCGACTGCTCCGGCAGGTCCTCCTGGATCACCGCGTCGAGGCTGATCTTCGCCAGCGCGCTGGCCGTCGCGCCGATGAGACCGACGATCGCCGCCGTGGCGAGGCCGGGCAGCAGCGTCGCGATCAGCGTCGTCACGACACATGCCGCCACGCAGGCCACGATCACCTGGTCCGCCGAACCGAAGTGCAGCCGCGAACCCAGTGCGTTGCCGACGAATCCGCCGACGCCTGCCGCCGCGCCGATGATGCCCAGCAACAGCAGCTGCACGAACGGGCTGTGCCCGGCGTGCTCGGTCTGTGCCTTCACCGCGAAGGCGGCGAACATCATCAGGAAGCCGGTCAGCACGCGGACGGAACCGTTGCCCCACAAGGCAACGACGATGTGCCGTCCCATCGGCTGGCGCTGCCGCTTCTGCTTCGGCTCCGGCCGCGCGGACAGCGACGTCGGGACCTCGCCCTCGGTCACCTCGACCCACGACGGGATCCGCATCGACTGCACGGCCGCGGCCACGCAGATCACCGCGGTGAACCACAGCGCGCCGGAGGAGTTGGTGAGGCTGCTCACGCCGCTGGCCAGCGCACCGAACACGCCGCCCGCGATCAGGCCGAACACGGTGATCCGCGCGTTGGTCTTCGACAGCGTGATCTCCGGCGGCACCACGCGCGGCGTGACCGCCGCCTTCAGCACGGTGAACGACTTCGACAGCACCATCATCCCGAGCGCCGCCGGGTACAGCAGCCAGTCGTCGAAGTGCAGCGCCATCACCACGGCCATCAGGCCCTGGCCGATCGACGCGACGCACATCGCGAGCCTGCGGCCGCGCTGGATCCGGTCCAGCGCCGGGCCGATCACCGGCGCGACGAGCGCGAACGGCGCGATCGTGATCAGCAGGTACAGCGCGACCTTGCCCTTGCTCTCGCCGCTGGTCGCGGCGAAGAACAGCGTGTTGGCCAGCGCGATCGCCATCGCGGCGTCGCTGGCGTAGTTCAGCATCACCGCGTACATCAGCGAGGTGAGGCCGGACTTGTCCGCGCCGTCTGCCTTGGTCGCGCGCTGGAACGCGCCGATCGCCTGTCCGCTCAGCTGACGGCTGCGCAGCGCGGCGACTCGCGTGACGGTGAGCTTCTTCGGCAGCTTCGGGACCGACCCCGCGCCGGGGACAGCGGTGGTGTTGAAGGCTTCGTCCTGCTCGTCTTCGACGCGTGGCTCGCCCGCGTAGCCGCCGGTGTCGTAGTACTCATAGCCAGCGCTGCCGGGACGGTCCTCGTGCGGCCGCGGGTGGACGGGCTCGGTGCGGTGGTCGCGCGGCGGGTACGGCCGGGCACCGCGCGGGGGTGGCGGCGGACGGTGTCCCATCGGGACGGCACCGGTGGGTGCTTCCTCGGCGTTCGGCGGGGACGGTGGCGCGTCGTCGTAGAACGCGCTGCGCGGCTCCGGCCGTCCGGGATAACCGCGCGGAGGGCGCTGATCGACGTGCTCGGTCCGCGGTTCGGCCGGGCGGCCTCGGGGAGGTTCGGGCTGGATGCGTTCTGGACGAGCCCGCGGCGGCTCCGGCGCGTACTCCGGCGGAGTCTGGCGAATGCGCTGGTCAACGGCCTGATCGACCCGGGTCGGCGGGGTGTCGCGCCACGAGCGGGCCTGCGCCGCGCCGGGCTCGGGAGTCCAGCGGCGCTTCTTCTTCCCACGGCCTTTGCCCGACTGCCCGCCGAGGGGGCTGTCGGAACCGGAGCGCGAGCTGAAGAGGGCCACGGTTCAATCCTGCCTCATCGAGGTCCCGCCCCGCCCGCTCACGTGCCGGTTCGCTGATTTTCCGGGACGAACTTCACGCGGAACGACGACGGCCACAGCTTCCCGGTGAGGAGGAATTCATCGGTCCCGGGGATCGCGGCGATGCCGTTCAGCACGTCCTCGCCGGGCCGGGACGGCGTGCGGAGCCGGCCGGCGTCGATCTTCGCGGTGATCCGCCCGGTGGTGGCGTCGATGCGCAGAATGGTGCCGGTCTGCCAGACGTTCGCGTAAACGATGTCGCCGACGCACTCCAGTTCGTTCAGCTGGTCCTGGCCGACCTCGACGGACCCGGTGACCGCAAACGTTTGCGGATCACGGAAGGTGAGCATCGACGACCCGTTGCTCATCACCAGCCGTCCACTGGGCTGGTGACAGAGACCCCAGCCCTCGCCGTCGTAGCGAACGCGCCGAAGTTCGGCGAGCGTCTGGGAGTCGCGCTCGATCGCGATGCCGTCGCGCCAGGTCAGCTGCCACAGCTTCGGTCCGAGCACCGTGATGCCCTCGGCGAACAGCGGCGACGGCACCGTCACCTGTTTGGCTGGTGTTCCACCGGCCGGTCCCGCGGTGAGCGCGGACTGCCCTTCGAGCCCGCGACTCTCATACAGCGTGCTGCCGGAGTATTCGAGTCCTTCGGTGAAGGCTGTCGAGTCGTGCGGCAGCGTCCTGAGCACCTGAACGGTGAGCTGTTCGGGCTGGGCAGGCGTGGCTTGGGTGCCCGCGCATCCGCCGAGCAGGGCGGCGGCCACCAGGGGCCAGACGATCCGGGTTCGCACGAGGAACAGCCTGGCACGGGCGGCGCGGATGCGTGCGGCACAATTGGGGGCATGACGCTGCTGTTGACCCTGGACGACGGCTCTCTCCACCGGAAGCTCGCGGACGCCGTCGAGGCGGCGCGGGAGGCCGTGCTGGCGGAAGCACCCGCTGACCAGGTCGGCCAGCACGTCGGAGTAGAGCGCGAGGACGCGGTCTCCGCGAGCCACCTCTTCGAAGCCTCGGTGCCCGGGTACCGAGGCTGGCGCTGGTCGGTCACCGTCGCGGTGGCCGGGCCGGACGAGCCGGTCACGGTGAGCGAGCTGGTGCTGCAGCCGGGCCCGGCTGCCTTGGTCGCGCCCGCCTGGGTGCCGTGGGAGCAGCGGGTGCGCGCCGGAGACCTCGGCGTCGGCGACCTGTTCCCCGCGGACAAGGACGACCCGCGCCTCTCGCCCGCGTACCTCCAGTCGGACGACCCGGCCGTCGAGGAAGCGGCGCACGAGGTCGGCCTCGGCCGGGTTCAGGTGCTTTCGCGCTACGGCAGGCTGGACGCGGCCGCCCGCTGGCACGGCGGCGAGTTCGGCCCGCGTTCGGACATGGCCCGGAGCGCGCCCGCGACCTGCGGGACCTGCGGGTTCTTCGTGCCGCTGGCGGGGTCGCTGCGCGGTGCCTTCGGGGCGTGCGCGAACGACATCGCGCCTGCGGACGGGCACGTCGTGGACGTGGCCTACGGGTGCGGGGCGCATTCGGAGGTGCGAGTCGAGGTGACGTCCTCGGTTCCGGTCGCGGAACTGGTTTACGACGATTCGCTGATCGACTTCACGCCCGCTCCGGAGGCGGCTCCGGAACCGAGCGTCGTCGCGGACCCCGCGGTGGTGGAAGAGGCGGCGGCCGCGGCAGCCGAGGAGACCGCTGCGGTTCCGGCTGCGGAGCCGGAGGCGGCTGCGGAGGTGGCGGTCGAGGAGGCCGCCGTCGAGGTGGCTTCGGATGTTCCCTCGGACGCTGTCGAGCCGGTTGCCGAGGCTTCGGAGGCGGGTACTGCTGCTGACGTGGTCATCGAGGCCGTTGCTCCGGACGCCGCGGGTTCGGCCGACTCCACGCAGCAGGATGACTCTGACGGGAGCGATGTCCGCCGGTGAACGAGGTCGCCGGGGGAGCGGCTGATCCTTTCGGGACAGTCCGGCTGCGGGAAGCGGTGCTGAGCGCCTGGCGCGATTCGCCCACCCGCTTCACCGAAGACACCAACTCGGAACGCGACCTGCGCGTCGGCGCTTATCGCGACCGGTTGTTCGTCGAACTCGCACAGAACGCCGCCGACGCCGCGCAGCTCGCGGGCGAACCGGGCCGGATCCGGGTGTCCGTTGCAGGCGGTGAGCTGCGGTTCGCCAACACCGGCGCGCCGCTGGACACCCGAGGGGTCGAATCGCTGGCGTCGTTGCGCGCGTCGGCCAAGGAAGGGACCGTCGGCCGGTTCGGGGTCGGCTTCGCGGCCGTCCTGACCGTCACCGACGAGCCTCGGGTGGTCTCGACCTCGGGTGGGGTCGCGTTTTCCGCGCAGCGCACCCGGGAGGAATCCGGCCGGGACGGTGACGTTCCGGTGCTGCGGCTGCCGTTTCCCGTCACGGAGCAGCCGACTGCCGGATTCGCCACCGAAGTGCGGTTGCCGCTGAAGGAATCCGGGCAGGGTCTGCTCGACGGCCTGGCGAACGAGATCGAAGACCTTCTGCTGGCCCTGCCGTGGCTCGCTGAGGCCGAAGTGGATGGTCGCAAGTGGACGCGAAGCGGCGAAGGGATCGTCGAGATCACTTCGCCGACCGGGCAACGGCGTTGGTTGAAGCACGGGGTCTGGGCGGTTCCGGTTGACGCTGAGGGCGTGCCGCAGCCACTCGAAGACGATTTGCTGCACGCGCCGACGCCGACCGACGAAGGCCTTTCGCTCCCGGCTCGGTTGATTGCCGAGGTGCCGCTGGAGCCGTCTCGCCGCCGGGTGCTTCCCGGTGCCGGGCTCACCCGAGCGCTGGAGAAAGCGGCGAGTGAATACGTCGATCTGGTTCGGGCGGTACCAGCAGCGCATCGGCCGGTCCTGGTCCCCGCCGCGGGATTCCCACAGTCCACTGTGGATGCGCAACTGAAAGACCTGGTCTACGCCTCGCTCGCGCAAGAACCCTGGCTGGCCACGGTAGCCGGTCAGGAAGTCTCCGGACAGCAGGCGCGGGTACTCGACATCGATGGGCTGGCTCCGCTGCTGGCCGACGTCATTCCTGGCTTGGTGCAGGCGAATCCGCGGCTGCTCAAACCGGTCTCCGCGCACCTGCTCGGCATCGGCGACGTCCTCGAAGTCCTGACTGGCATCGACCGCGAGCCCGACTGGTGGCAGAAGCTGTACGCGGAGCTGGCGGTCGCGGTCGAGAGTCACGCACTCAGCGCGAATCAGCTCGACGGACTGCCGGTCCCGTTGTCGGACGGGCGGACGTTGCCGGGCGTCAAGGGCGCGCTGCTGGTCGACGGCAGCAGTGAACTCCGCGAACTGCTGTCTGATGTGGATGTTCCGGGCCTCCGGCTGGTGCACCCGGGTGCGGCACACCAGTTGCTGGAACTGTTGGGAGCCAAGCACGCCGACGCGCGCCAGCTGCTCGAATCCGAACAGCTGCAGTACGCGGTCGAGCACAGCGTCGCCGATGTTCAGTCCGGTTTGGACGGAATGAACCTCGCCGGTGCGGTTCTCCGGCTGGTCACCGATTGCGGCGATCAGGCACCGGAGTGGATCGGCGCGCTGGCGCTGCCCGCGGCGGAGGGCTGGCGACGCGCGGACGAGCTGGTGCTCCCGACCTCGCCGTTGCTGGACGTGATCGACCCCGAGGTGTTCGAGCCCGGCGGCGCGCTTTCCGTGCTGGAGGAGGAGTTCGCGGAGGACTGGCCGACCGGAACCCTCGTCGCGGCGAAGGTGCTCGACTCGTTCGCGGTCGTGCTGGACGAGGATCCGCACGAACCCGACCACCACCTCCCGGACGAGGAGCAGTGGTGGGATTCGTTCGAGCAGCCGCCGACGACGGTCGGGTCCATTCGGGACCTCGACCTCGTCGCGGACGACGCCTGGCCGGACGCGCTCAGGTTGATCGCGTCCCGTCCGGAAACGTGGCAGGCACTGCACAACCCGGACGGCCACGCGGGCTGGTGGCTCGCGCGGTACGCCCTGCTGGCCGGCGAAGCACCCGGCGCGTGGCGGCTTGCTTCGGCGACCGCGCTGGCGGGTCTGTACGACCCGGTTCCCGACCTTGAGCTGAGCGACGATCTGCTCCGCGCGGTGGGCGTCCGAACCGGACTGGACCTGGAGACCGCGGAAGACGTCACCGATCTGCTCGAACGGCTCGGCGACCCAGGCCGCACGCCGACGCCGGGCCTGGTGGCCCGCGCACACGCGGCGTTGGTGGCCGCGCCGATCGACATCTCCGACGTCGACGCGCCCGCACGAGTCCGCGCGGCGGACGGGAGCGTGGTCGAGGAAGCCGTGGTGCTGGACGTCCCGTGGCTCGCGGCGGCCCTCGATCCGGCGAAGATCCTCGTCGCGCCCACCGAACCGGAGCGGCTGGCGGAACTCCTCGACGTCCCGGTCGCGAGCAGCCTGAAAGCCGAGGTCGAGAGCACCGGCGAGTACGTCGCGTGGGCCGGCCTGCCCGCCCTCGCGCTCGCCGCGGACCAGCTCGGCATCGTGCTGCCGGACGGTGGCGTGCTGCTGCACGATCCGCTCACCGTGTCGGTCGAGGGCGCAACGGTGGAGGTCCCATGGTGGTCGGACGACCGGCTGCACGCGGCGGACACGTCCGAGGGGCTGGCGCGCGCGTTCGCCTGGGCGAGCGATCGCTGGGGCGAGCGGTATCGGATCACGGCGTTGCTGGAAGACCCGGCGCCGCAGACCCTGCTGAACTGACTTCGTGCGTGTTGATCCCGGTGAGAACCGTGATCAACACGCACGAGCCCTAAAGCCGCTGCGCCGACTTAGACCCGCGCCGAGCCGCCGCCCGCTGCCAAAAAATAATCCCGAACCCGATGCCTCCCAGCACAATCCCCGCCGCACACGTCTGCACCCACACGCCCCCGCTGGTGAAGAAGAGCACCACGAGCGCGACAAGCCAGAGCGCAGTACCTACGATCACCACCGGCGTCAGGTCGGTGAGCCGCTTCGGCAGGTCCGGCGTGTGCCGCAAGGCAGCCGGAGCGTCCGGTGCACTGGTCGGTTCGTCCACGGTGCCGAGCTTACCCGGGACGGAACAGCGAGACAGGCGGGGAAATGGCGGAGCAGCGCGAACGGGCCGGGTCCACACTGGACCGCTTCTTCCGGATCAGCGAACGCGGGTCGAGCACCGGGCGGGAGATCCGCGGCGGCGTGGTCACGTTCGTGACGATGGCCTACATCGTGGTCCTCAACCCGCTGATCATCGGCAGTTTCGCGGCCGACACCCCGTCCGCGCACCAGGACGTGCTCGGCCACATCCTCCCGGTGCCGCAGGTCGCGGCGGTGACCGCGCTCGTCGCGGGCGTGCTGACGATCCTGATGGGCCTGGTCGCGAACTATCCGTTCGGCATCGCCACCGGGCTCGGCATCAACAGCCTGCTCGCGGTCACCATCGCGCCGCAGATGAGCTGGCCGGAGGCGATGGGCCTGGTGGTCATCGAGGGCGTGATCATCGTCCTGCTCGTCCTCACCGGCTTCCGGACCGCGGTGTTCCGCGCCGTGCCGCCCGCGCTCAAATCCGCGATCGCGGTCGGCATCGGGCTGTTCATCTGCCTGATCGGCCTGGTCGACGCCGGGTTCGTGCGCCGGCTGCCGGACGACGCGCACACCACGGTGCCGGTCGGGCTCGGCATCAACGGTTCCATCGCTTCGTGGCCGACCGCGGTCTTCGTCGTCGGGCTGCTGCTCACCGCGGTTCTCGTGGCCAAGCGCGTCAAGGGCGCGATCCTGATCGGCGTGCTCGGCTCGACCGTGCTCGCGATCGTGGTCGAGGCGATCGTGAAGGCCGGACAGTCGAACGGCACCGACCCGAAGGGCTGGAACCTCGGCTACCCGGCGCTGCCGGACAAGGTCGTCGGGCTCCCGGACCTGTCGCTGGTCGGCGACGTGTCGTTCGGCGCGTGGACCCGGCTGCCGATCATCACCGTGGTGCTGCTCGTCTTCACCCTCGTGCTCGCGGACTTCTTCGACGCCATGGGCACGATGACCGGCCTCGGCAAGGAAGCCGGTCTGGTCGGCAAGGACGGGCAGCTGCCGAACGTCGGCAAGGCGCTGTTCGTCGAGGGCCTCGCGGGCGCGGCGGGCGGGTTCGGCTCGGCCAGCTCGAACACGGTGTTCGTGGAATCCGCGTCCGGTATCGCGGAGGGGGCGCGGACCGGTCTGGCGAACGTCGTGACCGGTCTGCTCTTCATCGCCGCGATGTTCCTGACCCCGCTGTACCAGGTCGTGCCGGTCGAGGCGGCCGCTCCGGCGCTGGTCGTGGTCGGCGCGCTGATGATGGCGCAGGTCCGCGACATCGACTTCACCGATTTCACGATCGCGCTGCCCGCGTTCCTGACCATTGTGGTCATGCCGTTCACCTACTCGATCGCCAACGGCATCGGCGCCGGATTCGTGAGCTACGTCGTGATCCAGGCGGTCACCGGCAAGGTCAGGAAGGTACACCCGCTGATGTGGGTGATCGCGGTGGCGTTCGTCGCCTACTTCGCAGTCGGTCCGATCGAGGCCGCACTCAGCTGACCGGCGGACTGTGCCGATCGTTACTGGTCCGACCACAGTCACGGCCTCATGGCTTTTGTGGCAACGGTTACGTTGCCGAGTGGGGGCCGGCCTGCGTTTGGCCGGACTAGTAAACCGGCGGCACAGGTCGTGAGGTATGCTAACTATATGTCCGGCGACCCGCACGAGCGTTCACTGGCGAGCCGCTTGCGTCTCGCGGTGGTGCGGCTCAACCGCCGTCTCCGGGCACAGCGGGTGGCTGACGACGTGTCGCTCACGCAGATCGCGGCGTTGTCCACCCTGCACAAGTGCGGCCCGCTGACCCCCGGTCAGCTCGCCGCGAAGGAAGGCGTCCAGCCGCCCTCGATGACCAGGGTCATCGCCGCGCTCGAGGAGATGGGGTTCGTCGAGCGCAGGCCGCACCCGACCGACGGCCGCCAGGCCATCGTCGAGCTGTCCGACGACGGGCGCACGTTCGTGCGCAAGGCCATCTCGGTGCGGGAGGCGTGGCTGGACCGGCAACTGGCCGAACTCGGCGAGGAAGAGCTCGAAGTGCTCTCCCGAGCCGCGGAGATCATCGACAGGATGGCGGGGAACTAGCACAGGTGACCACCACGGGTAGCGAAACAGGATGTCCGGCCGAATCCACTGCTACCCGGGACACGGCACCGCCGCCGTCCAGTTCCGCTCCACCCGGCCCCGCTCCCGCGTCGGCCGGGAAATCGTCTTCCGGCGAGGAGCCTGGCAGCTCCCCGGAAACCAAGACCCGGCGCACGATGTTCTCCTCGCTGCGCGTGCGGAACTACCGGCTGTTCTTCAGCGGCCAGGTCATCTCGAACATCGGCACCTGGATGCAGCGCATCGCCCAGGACTGGCTGGTGTTCACGCTGTCGGGCAACGACCCGGTGGCGCTCGGCATCGCGGTCGCGCTGCAGTTCATCCCGACGCTGCTGCTGTCGCTGTGGGCGGGCGTGCTCGCCGACCGCGTCGACAAGCGCAAGCTCCTGATGATCATCCAGGCGGCGAACTGTCTGCAGGCCGTGCTGCTCGGCGTGCTCGACCTGGCCGGCGTCGCCCAGTTGTGGCACGTCTACCTGCTGTGCGTGCTGCTCGGGACGACCTCGGCGATCGAGGTGCCGACGCGGCAGTCGTTCGTCGCCGAGATGGTCGGCCGGGACCAGGTGGCGAACGCGGTCGCGCTCAACTCGTCGATCTTCAACATGGCCCGCATCGTCGGACCGGCCATCGCCGGGTTCGCGATCACCTGGGTCGGGACCGGCTGGCTGTTCATCGCGAACGCGGCGAGCACGCTCGCGGTGATCACCGGGGTCGCGCTGATGAACCCGGCGAAACTGTTCCGCGGCCCGGCGATCCCGCGGGCCAAGGGCCAGCTGATGGAGGGCCTGCGCTACGTGCGCGGACGGCCGGACCTGGTGACCGTCATGGTGCTGATGTTCTTCGTCAGCACGTTCGGCATCACCTATTTCACGTCGCTGCCGATCGTCGCCGCGAACGTCTTCCACACCCAGGCCGACGGATACGGCCTGCTGTCGACGCTCGTCGCGGTCGGCACCTTCACCGGCGCGCTGGCGTCCGCTCGGCGCGGGGTGAAGAGCCGCCCGCGGGTGCGGCTGATGCTGGTGTCGGCGGCGCTGCTCGGGGCGTTCGAGTTCATCACCGCGTTCATGCCGACGTATCTGGCGTTCGGGATCGGGCTGATTCCGCTCGGGTTCGCCACGATCACCTTCCTGAACACGGCGAACGCGCTGGTGCAGACATCGGTGTCGCCGGAGATGCGCGGCCGCGTGATGGGCATCTACGTGCTGGTGCTGATCGGCGGCAACCCGATCGGCGGGCCGATGACCGGCTGGATGGCCGACGCGTTCGGCGGCCGGTCGCCGTTCTACATCGGCGGCGCGGTTTCGGCGATCGCGGCGGTGGTGTGCGCGGCGGTGCTGATCCGGCGCGGCGGCGTCCGGGTGCCTCGACGGCTCGGCAACGGCCTGCGCATCCTGACCCGGGAACGGGTCTGACCTGCGTAAATGACTGTCCGGGGGTAGCGGAGACCGCCGAAAGTTGTCACTCGGGCGGGTGAGACCGAGGTCTCCGCTGGGACGGTCTTGCCTCGATTGGTGAGGTTAGGCTAACCTCATACATGTCCGCTTCGTGGTGGGAGCGGCAGTCAGTTCGGGAACGGACAGAGCCCCGCAACCTGGGAACCCCGGGATGCGGGGCTCTGTTCATGGTCGGGGGGCGGAGCGGATTGGGCAAGGGGGCTCAGCGGGTGGGTCGTGAGTGTTCGTCACGGTTCTGACCGTGATGAACACTCACGAGGCGGTCAGTGCATCGCCTGGATGCCGAACGGGCCGCATGGGCAGCCGCGGCAGCCGCAGGCCGAAATACACGTGGTACGCCATCCGCACGGCATCGTCGTTCGGCAGCAGCACCTCGTGGCGCACGCCGTCGACCGTCTCGATCAGCCGGTCGACGGACAGTGTCACGCGGCCCTGGGCGGTCGGGCGGGAGCAGGTCAGAGTCTGCGTGAAGTGCGACTGCGGCGACGTCGACTGCCACCACGCCATCGGCGCGAAGTCCGCCAGCTGCCGCGGGCGGCGTTCGAGGCGGTACTCGGGCTTGCCGTCGCGCAGGACGTCCACGTCGCCGTACGGAGCGTCCAGGAGGAGGTATTCGCCCTCTGGATCGCTCTGCGGCTCGACCGCGGACAGTGCGAGCGGCTGCCGGCTGAACCTGCCGAAGCCGACGTCCACCAGGTACTGCTCCTGGTCGAGTTGGACGAGGATGGCGGCGTGGTCCAGTGGCGGTCCGGGCACTCCGGCGTCGTTGAAGACGCGAGCCGCGTGCAACGTCGCGGTGAAGCCCAGCTCTCGCAGCAGAGCGGCGAAAAGACCGTTCAGCTCGTAGCAGAATCCGCCGCGGCGACGGCGCACGAGCTTGTCGAAGAGTGCTTCTTCGGTGAGTTCGATGGGTTCTCCGAGGTGCACGCTGAGGTTCTCGAACGGGACGTGCATCAGGTGCCGCTCCTGCAGCAGGCGCAGCGCGGCCAGGTCGGCCGCGGAAGGCACCGGCAGGTCCAGGCGAGCGAGGTAGGCGTCGACGTCCATGGGTTCCACTCTCACACCTCCAGTGCACTCCAGGTCAAGCGAAAAACGGGGCCCGGCCCTGATCCGCCAGGCCGGGCCCCGGGGCACCGCTGGCCTCAGCTAAGCAGGAGGCCGTTGCCGCCGGCGACGGCGTTGTCGAAGCGCTTGCT
>NZ_LWSF01000038.1:38279-67402 GCF_001651785.1 Amycolatopsis sp. M39 | reverse complement strand
CCGGCAAGACCAAGAAAACGGACACCAAAGGTTAAAACTTAAGCTCAGACACCCGGTCAGATACGTTGTACTTGTTCTGTACGGCCGCGACGTCAACTAGCGTTCTGGCCTCGCCGATCTCATCGAGGTCCACTTTGGACAGTCCGATGTGGCGGATCTTCCCTTCGTCCTGCATGTCCCGCAGTACGCCGAGTTGGTCTTCCAACGGAACGGCGGGGTCGTTGCGGTGTAGGTAGTACAGCTCGATCCGTTCGAGCTGGAGTCGTCTGAGGCTCATCTCAACGCACTGCCGCAAGTACTCCGGTCGGCCGCACGGTGTCCACCGGTTGGGACCTTGGCGAGTGAAGCCGCCTTTAGTGGCGATGACCAAGCCCTCGGGGTAGGGGCGCAACGCTTTTCGGATGTACTTCTCGGCAGTGAACGGGCCGTAGGCATCGGCGGTGTCAATGTGGGTCACGCCTGAGTCGACAGCATCGCGGAGCACCTGCATAGCCCGTTCCGGGTCGTCCGGGACGGACCAGTGCCCAGGGCCGGTGAGCTGCATAGTGCCGAAGCCGATGCGGTCCAAGCTAGAAAAGAGCATCTTCATCTGCCTTCTTGGGAGGTTGGCCGCGAAGTTCTTCGAGGCTCCGCCGGCCTGCGATGTGAACGAACAGCCTTGCTGTCACGATGGCGTCGTAGGCAGCTCAGTGCGGTTGGTCGAGATGGCCCAGGCTGTCGCCGAGGCCGAACTCCTCGACCAGCGAGCTGAGCTTGTATGTCGGCAGTCCGGGCAGGAGACGACGCGCCAGCTTGAGCGTGTCGAACACCTCGGGGCACTCCCAGTCGTCCAGCTTGCGCTTAAGCACGTCGACATCAACGTGAGCGTTGTGCGCGATGAGGACGTCGGCTTCCAGCGCGCGGAGGACGTGCGCCTTGACGTCCGCGAAGGTGTCGTTGTGCTCGACGTCGTGATTGCTGATGCCGTGAATCCGGTGAGCAAACGGGGTGATCGGCTGGTCGGGCCGAACCAGCCACTCGTCCGACTCCCCGATAACGCCGTCCACGATCGGCACTGCGGCCAGCTCCACCACGTCGGGCGGCTGGTGCCCGTTGCCCTCAAGGTCTACGACGACGTACTTGAGGCTCTTCCACTCAGTCATTTGGCAGCTGCTTCCTTCCATCCGATGTCCGCGCGACCATGCCGGTTGGCGTGGTGCGGGTGACGGACGTCGTGTACCTGGAAGCCGAGTGCGTGCTGAAGGAAGTACCGCGGTTGCTCGACCGCCAGGCCGGACACGACGGCCGCACGTTCACTGATGTCTACGACCTTGAGCGCGTCCGCTTCGGGCAACACGCGGGCCACTTGGTGTATGTCCTCATCCGTCGGGATGCGGTGAGCGCCTGCGCACAGCTCCAGCTGTGAGAGCGGGCAGATGTCGCACAGCTCTCGGATGCCGTAGTGACCGTTGTAGTCCGGCAGGCCATGCGCGTACGACACGGCACAGGAAGTCTTGCGGAACAACGCAGACGAGTTCGAGAAGGTATCGAGAACGCGCTGTTCCAACGTCTCCGGAACGATCTTCCGGCGGGCGGTGTCCTCGTACGGCTCGGGAATGCCGTTTGCCTTGTAGTAGCCGGCAATCTGATCCCGGTAGAACAGGCCGGTGAAGACGGTGGCGTCGGCGTGCTTGCTCAGCTCGTGCGCGGCGGCCAGGTGCTCGTCAGTGTCATTGAGGCCAGGCACCAAAGGACGCCAGTAAAGGACAGTCCGGTACTTCCGCAGTGCCGGGGCGCTCATGAGCTTCAAGGACTCGGCGGCCACGACTGAGGGGTAAGGCTCTACCCGCCTGTCGTCGATGCCCGAGTACGTGAAGAGCAACGTCACCTTGAGATGGCGCAGCTGGTTCAGCCGGTCAATGTCGTACGGCTTGAGCTGGTGCCTCGTGATGACGAGTACGTGGTTGGTCAGCTCGCGCTCGTCCAAGTCTTCGAGCACGGCGAAGGTGTGCGGCCGAACCTTCGGCAAGAACGGCTCGGTCGCCCGGTTGAACAGCTGAACCGGCGTGACGTGCGGCTGGAAGTAGCGGTGGTTCACCAGCTCCTCGACGGCCTCGACGTCCGACATGAGCGCTACCGGCTGGTTCTCGTCCCACAAGCCGTAGGTGTGCCGGATGCAGTAGGCGCACCCCAGCGAACAGCCCTGGATGTGGTTGAGGCTCAAGCCGCTCTTGCGGTACTCCACCACCTCACGGGCGCGTTCCGGCAGGCGCTCAATTCGGGCGGCATTCAGCAGCGGTACAGATGTTGGCACGGCGCTTCTCCCTGGTCAGCGGGGTGTGCCAGGAGAGTAGGCGTGTCGTTACACCGAGCGAAAGAAAGTTGCTCGGGTTTTCTCGAAAAAGTTCGCGCGGGTCGAGACGACGAAATCACGCGCCAGATTCGTCGGCCTCAGCAGCCAGTTCCTCCATGACGCGCCCGATGATCGTCCGGGCCGCCGCACCGTAGCTGGCCACGGCGGCGTGGTGCTCGAAGATCGAGGCGTACAGCTCAAGCTCGTGCGGCTGCTTGAGATTCAATTCGGCCGAGTACGACTCGAAGCGCACGAGGAAGTCGTCCAGCATCATGAAGCCGTGGCGCGGGTCGGTGGCGTACTGCGTCTTGAAGCCGATGACGCCGAGCTTGACGTTGCGCATCGTCGAGATCGCCATCAGGCGGTCAAGCTGGCCGATCATCACCTCAGGAGGGACGAGCCGGTAGTGCAGCGCGGCTTCCGTGATGACGAAGTAAAAGCGCTTGTCCGGCATGTAGAGCATTTCTTGGCGCTGCATGCGGGCGCGCACGGCGTCGTTGATGTCGTTGGGCACCTTGTGCACCATGACGACCTGGGCAAAGCGGGAGCGCGCGTACTCGGGCGTCTGGAGCAGACCGGGGATGACGGTGTTCTCAAAGCTCCGGTAGAACTTGGTTCGCTCGTCCATCTGGGACAGCGTGAGCTGGTGGGACTTCATACCCGCCTTGAGTACCCGTTGCCATTCCGCGTGCTGCGTCTCCAGGTTGTGGAGCGTCGCTAGCAGGCTCTCGGCCTGGTCCTCGGCACCGGTGGCACCGGTCCACCTGCGGATATCGTCGTCCGTCGGCGTCTGCTTGCCGTTCTCGATCTTGGAGACTTTAGAGCCCGGCCATGACAACGACTCCGCGAGCTGTTTGCCGGATAGCTTGGCGGCCACCCGTAGCTCGCGGAGTCGTTTGCCTAGCGCATTGCGCGCCTCATCGACGCTAGTTGTCCCGCTGGTCATGCTTGGCGGCGAACTCATCTCTGCTCATGGCGTGGTGACGCGCGGCGTCACGCCAGTAGTTGTGCTGGACGATAGCTTCGGCGTCCTCGATAACCTCCGCGCCGACGAAGCGGTCCTCTTCGCCGAAGTGCATACGCACCAGCTTGCGGGAATCGAACAGCCAGTAGTCGTGGTCGGGGAGGCCGAACTGTTCGGCAACGTCACGGTGAAGGTAGCGGATGTCTTCTCCGGCCTCGGTGGTGAACCGGGCCGCCAACAACCCAAACCGGCTGTAGTCCGACAGTGGAAGGCTGACGACTCGAACCCGTGCGAACCGCCGGCCTTTCGCGGTGGCCTGCCGAATCATGCTGAACCAGCTTTCGGCCCACGACAGGTCAACCGGCTCGCCCGCGCGGAATCGGCGAAACGACTCGACCTCGCGCGGCGCGTTGTAGTTCTCCCGTACCTCCAAGCGGAAGGCTGTGTGCTCGAAAGTCGTGAAGAGCTGGCCGAACTCCGGACCGGGTTCGATGAAGGTCAGTTGTCCGCCCCGTTCTCCTGCGCGTAGCGACGAGCGTAGAACTTCAGCACGTCTTCCGGGATTTCGATCAGCGTCTCATGGTCGGGCACCGGGCCGACGTCGGCGAGCACCTGCGGGTCGGTGAACTTCCACCCCTGAGCGATGTAGGTGATGCGGTCGGTCCGGTCCGTGGCGAACAGCGTGGGCGACTCGCCCTCGATGGACTCGGGGTCTTTTCCAAGAAGCTCGGCGCGCGCAGGTGCTCCTTGCTCGAAGTTGGAGAAATCTGCGCAACCATGGTGACGGGCGCGGATAGGACCGGTCAAGGGTGCGGCACCGAAGACGCGCGGGGGACGTCTGACGTGTGGGGACCCTCAAGGAGCAGCTTGTACCGGCACGGTGGGTGCGACTGGGGACTTGGGTCGAGATCCGGCGGCACGGTCGCGACGCCGAGCCCCGAAAGTTCGATTGAACAGGCCTCACGATTTCTTCAGGAGGCAGTCCAGCCCAGCGGGCCGGGTGGCTATCCTTCCCTCGGTCTCGCGCCGTTTGTGGGAACGAACGTGGGAAGAGGGCGGAAAAATGCGGCTTTGGACGGCGGCGTGCGACTGGTCGCGACTAGTTGACACGGGAAACGACCAGGTGAGAGGCGCTTTCGCACAAACCGCCAGGTCAGCACGCAGCGGTACGTTTAAGGCATCTTCCCGTCCTCGGGCGGCGTCCCGGCGAGAATGACCTGCATCCGGTCGGCACGCTGGGTGCTGCTGGGCCCGATGTGCACGGTGACGGCGAGCCACGGCGGAGTCGCGGCGGGCGAGGGTCGCGCTGTCGGGATGTTCTGACGACGGCGCGGCCGAGCGGCATCCCCGT
Source organism: Amycolatopsis sp. M39 (assembly GCF_001651785.1). NCBI lineage: Bacteria > Bacillati > Actinomycetota > Actinomycetes > Pseudonocardiales > Pseudonocardiaceae > Amycolatopsis > Amycolatopsis sp. M39. Next base: position 62,755 of record NZ_LWSF01000038.1, on the reverse strand, counting down.
CGCATCGCCTTCCTCGCGGGAAATCCCGCAACCGTGGACCTGGAACGCACGTCGACAGTCCACACAGGACATACGTGGGCACTCGACGTCTGTCGGGACGATCCCGGTATCGTCCACCGTGACAGTTGATCGTGCGGACGGAGGGCGGTCCGCGACGCGGGCCGACGACCCGTGCTTTGCGCAGCGGTGGACGATCGCTCGCACCGTCAACTCAGCTGAAACGCCGCTGCCACAACCGATCGGAAGGAGTATGGCGATGGGCAAGTTTCACTGGCCGCGTACCGCAAGCAATGGCTTTCACCGGGTGGACATCGATGTTGAACGACTCTCAACGACCGGGGAGCGCCGACCCGCCGCCCTCGCCCATCGCGTACGTCTGGCAGAGACCGGAGGGAACGGTGAAGGTCAGCGGGTTCTCCGGCGCGTAGCAGTTGGCGGCTCCGGTCGCCGTCGACGAGCGCGTCGACGGCGAGGAATAAGGAATCAGTTCTTGATCCTGTTTTTCACGTAGTGAGCAGCAAACGCCGCGCACGCCGCTGCCAGTCCAATGGTGATGTACGGAAACAGGCTGAAATCTGAAAAAATGATGTTCAAAACTATGCTTGCAGTCAGCAAAAATGCCAAGATCGCCACTGCCAGCGCCGGACCGCTTGGCGAATCTTTCACGAGGCAACTCCTTGCGCCTAGTGCCCGGGCGGGAGCCTGCGCCCCCGCCCGGGCGGTCGTTAACTATTGTATGGCGATCCTAGTTTTGTGGCGAACTTGCCGATCACTCCGCCGATCAGGCCCGTTGCCGCACCTTTGCCGCAACCTTCGAGCAGGTTTTGCCGGTCGATCGAGGCGCTGGCCAACCCTCCGACGCATCCGCCGATCACGCCGCCCGCGATGGGGCCGACAGGGCTGACAGACAGGATTGCGCCTACGGTGACGCCGATCAAACCGCCGAGGACCGTTCCTTTCCAGCTGTCTCCGTTGGGGTCGCTGTGGTTGATGGGGTCGTTGTGGGCGTAGGCGTAGTGGTTGGTTTCTTGTCCGGTGGGGTCGGGGGTGAGGAAGCGGCCCCAGCCGGGGAAGTACCAGCGGTAGCCGAGCAGCATGTCGACACCGTACTGGTAGTGGCCGAGGTAGTGGAACGGGTTGTCGGCGGCGTTGGGTCCGGTGGCGGTGCTGCCGCCGTAGGGGTCGTAGCGGTAGGTCGCCGCGACGGTCCCGGTGGTGGAGATCAGGGCGACGACGCTGCCCTGGTAGTCGGTGACCACGTTGTACCGCGCGCCCGCACCGGTTTTCTCGGTGACGATCGAGCCTTTGGGGTCTCGGGCGAGGCTGGTGCGGGTGCCGTTGTGGACGGCTTGGGTGAGGCCGAGGGCGGTGGTGGTGAACCGGTCGGTGGTGGTTGCGCCGTTGGTGGTGTAGGCGAGCTGGCGGGGCTGGGTTTGGTCGAGGGTGTCGTAGGTGGCGGTGAAGGTGTTGCCGGCGGCGTCGTTGCCGGAGACGAGTTGGCCGGTGTCGCTGTAGTTGTTGGTTTCGGTGGGGTTGGTGGCGCCGGTGAGGTTGCCGGCGGTGTCGTAGGTGCGGGTGCGGCCGTCGTTGACGAGCTGGTCGGCGGCGTTGTAGGTGAAGCTCGCTGCGCCGAGTTTGGTCATGTTGCCGGCGTTGTCGTAGGCGAAGCTGTTCGCACCGGCGGTCTTGAGCTGTTGCAGGGTGTCGTAGGCGTAGCTGGTGGTGCCGGTGGCGTCGGTCTTGGACTGCATCTGGTCGGAGTCGACGCCGCCGGGGCGGGTGTAGCTGTAGCTGGTCTGCAGCAGCTGGGTGCCCGCGGTGTTCTTGACGATCAGGCTGGTTTGGCGGCCGGAGTTGTCGTAGCCGTTGGTCTGGCTGCCCGCGCCGGGCCAGGTGATGCTGGTGCGCCGATCAGCATTGTCGTAACCGAGGCTCGTGTTCTGCCCGAACGGGTCGGTCAGCGAGGTGAGCCGGTTCGCCGCGTCGTAGCCGTAGACCGTCTGGCCGCCGGGGTCGGTGGCGGAGGTGAGGTTTCCGGCGAGGTCGTAGCCGTAGGCGAGGTGCTCGTCAGGGCTGGCGTCGTCGCTGCGCGTGTCGGACAGCAGCTGGCCGCCGGTGTCGTAGCCGAAGACGTGGGCAGCGGTCGCGGTGTCGCGGCGGGTGAGGCTGCCGTTGCTGTCGTAGGCCGCGGCCTGCAGGACGACGCCGTCGCTGTGCTTCGTGACGGACACGACGCGGTCGAGCTTGTCGTAGCCGTAGTCCAGCCGGATCCCGCGCCCGTCGGTCACCGACGCGACGCGGGACAGGGAGTCGTAGGTGTAGCGGGTGGCGCCCAAGGGTGTGGGCGGGCTGACGGTGGTGAGGTTGCCGGCGTTGTCGTAGTCGTAGCGGGTGACGTGCCCGTTGCCGTCGACGCTGGTGGAGACCTGTCCGAAGGGCTGGGTGTAGGTGAGGGTCTGCAGGTCGGCGTTCAGCCCGTCGGAGTGGATCTTCGTGACGTTCCCGGCGTTGTCGTAGCTGCGAGAAAGCTTGTCCCCGGCCGGGTCGGTGACCGTGGTGGGCAGGTGCGGGTGCGCGGCGTCGGTGTAGCCGACGCTGGTCTTCGCGCCGGTCGGCAGTGCGGTGCCGATCAGGTTGTTGAGCGGGTCGTAGCTGTTGGTGGTGTTGTTGTTCAACCCGTCGGTCGCGATCTGGACGTCGCCATTGGCGGTCCAGGACGCTTTCTGCTCGTGACCAAGCGCGTCGGTGGCGGAGGTCTGCCGGCCCTGCGCGTCGTACTTGTAGGTCGCGGAGTGCGCGTTCGGGTCGGTTTCGGTAGTCTGCCCGCTGCCGTAGCCGAACGTCGTCTTCACCTGCCCGGCCTGCCGGGGGAACTTCACTTCGGTGACCCGGTGGGAGGCGTCGTAGGCGAAGCTGTAGACGGTGCCGTTGGGGTCCTGGATCGAGGCGAGGTCACCAGTGCCGGTCCAGGTCAGGTGCATCGAGGCGCCGGAGCGGTCGGTGAAATCGGTCAGCTGGGACGCGTTGTTGTACCGGTAGGTCGCGGCGGCGGTGCCGGTCGGGTCCGTGACCGCCGAGACCAGCCCGTTGGCGTAGCCGAAGGTCGTGACCCGGCCCTGGGTGTCGGTGATCGAGGCGGTGGTGCCGTCAGTGTTGTAGCGCGGGGTCACGGAGTTGCCGTTGCGGTCGGACTCCGAGATCAGCCACCCCGCGGGACTGAACGTCCAGGTTTCGTTGGAGCCGTTGAAGGCCAGCAGGTACTTCCCGCCGGGAGCTTTGGTGAGTTCGGCGTGCACGCCGGGAGCGGGGGTGTAGCCGCCGTCAGGCTTGTGCGCGAAGGTGGCGCAGTAGCCCGAATCGCCGTGCAGCACCACGTCGGTGCCATTGAAGGTCAGGCCGACGTCCTGGCCGTGGCTGAGCGTCCAGCCGGCGCCGAAGCTGCCGCTGCCCGGACGCTGGTTGTTGTACACCTGCGACAGGGACAGGTTCTCGCCGGTGCCTTTGACCGTCAGCTGCCGTTGCGTGACGGTCAGGTTTCCGTCGTGGGTGTTGACCAGCGCTTCCACCCGGTCGGAGATCGTGAACCGCTCCAACGGATACTGAGGAAGCAACCCGGTCTCGTTCGCCCCGCACGCCGACACCGCCGCCGCAGCCGATTCCGGCTTGTAGCCCGGTCGCCAGTTCGCCGCGGGCGGCTCGCCGCCGGTCGGGGTTTTGTTCACTGTGGACGGCGGCGTCCACACGGTCGTCGGCGGCGCGACGGTGCGCGGCGCGGCGGACGCCGCGTGCGGTACGACGACCACCAGCGCCCCCAAGGTCACGGCGGAAACCGCCAACGCAGATCTGTGCCTCATATTCTTCCCCTCGAACGAACTGAGTGCAGCACGAACCGCGCCGGAAACACCCGGACCCGAGGTCTACAGGCCCTGCACGACACCAGACGACGCGGCGGAGCATGATCATGCAGACGGCTACATCGCCGCCGACACTTGCTTCGTGACAGCAACAAGCCCCAAAAGCTCGAAAAGCTTCTGCATACCACCCTGGTGGCCCAACGTCAGTGGACTGGACCTGTCTGGCCGGTGAAACGTCCACGAAGCGAATCGAGACCGACCTGGATGCGGATTTCGCAGTCCGCAGTGGATTTCGTTGCGATTGCTCGCTGAAGTTCCGGCCGCCGATGTGGGCTTCGGAGAGGCTCGGGGTGCCCGCGTCGCCCGCGCTGCCGGCATAGAAATGCTCCTTGAGGCAGAACGAACCGTCGACGCGTAGCCGGTCTGCGGCGAGGGCCGACCCGGACTTGCTCACGAGTCGTGCTCCGGACAGGCTCAGCTTTGCCGTGAATGTGCGCAGCGCTCAGTTCGACTGCGTCGCCAGAGGACGCTTCCACGGTGAAGCCATTATCGAGGTTGACGTTCGCGCCGACAGCGAGGCCGTTCGCGGTGAGCCGCGGCAGAACCGAGCCGCTCAGCGTCAGCCACGGAAGGCGCGCGTCGTCCAGCACCAGATCGTGGTCGAATGCACACCCGACGAGGGCCAGCCCCACCGTGGGACAGACATGTCGGAGGTCGAGCTTGCCTGTGATTCCCGCGCCGACTATGCGAATACCCCGTGGGTCGAGGACTGCGTCTTCGGAGAGCAGCGCCTCGCGGACCGCATCCGCCGGCAGCTGGTGACTCGGCTCCTGGCTGACCCGCAGTGACCCGATGCTGAGCGTGCTGACGCGGAACTCGGCCCCGACGCGGGCGGCTTCGCGGAGCCCTCCCGGCACATCGCTTGGGGAAGGCATGGTCATATAGGGCAGTCGCGGATGTCGGTATGCGGCGTAACGCTTCGTCTGAATAGTGATTGTTTCGATACCGAGGGAACAACGTGCCTCGTCTGCCGGGACACGGGGTTCGCAGGGTTCGACTCGACGCTTGAGCGCACGATCAGGCAGGGGAAGCGTCTGCTTGGCAAAGAGCGGAAAGGGACCGACAGCGGAGAGCAGCGTCTTGTGACGGCGCTGGCAGCGGACGTCTGGCCGTGGTTTTCGGCGTCGGGCCTATCCCGGTGTTGGTCGAGTCCAGATCCGGACGACCCGTTCGGCGAGGGCGCGCGAACGCATGTCGATGTCGTCGTCAGTCCAGCTGAGCTGCTCGTCGTGCATATGCTTGTTGAGCATCAGGACGCTGTGTTCGCCGATGCCGTCTCTTTTGCCTGGTGTCGTCCCATCCCCGAGCCAGGGATTGTTCGACAGCGCGGGGTTCAGCCTGCTGGTGAGCAGCGTGAGGTTTCCGAGTGTCTGGACGCGGCGGTTGGGTTCTTCTCTGAAGGGAGAGTCTTTTTCTCGGCCGTCGCCCCAGTTTCGCTGCCAATTGACAGGCATGAGATGTTCGACGGTCAGGCTGCTGCGGAGGCAGTGCGATTCCTCGGTCTTGGGTGAACGGTAGCTGTCCTCGAGCGCTTCGAGAACCATGCGTCTGCGGCGTCGCGGGATCATGACCGCGTAGAAGCGGATGCGCTGCAGACTGTCGATCACTTCGTCGTCCACCGGCCAGTGCCTGGAATCGCCGGTCTGTTCGGCGAGGAACTGCTCGGTCGCGCTCCCCGCGTCGTCGGCGGCCTGCTTCTTCAGGTGCCGGATGAGCTCGACGACGACCCCGGTGGTATCGGCGAGTGTGACGCGGCACAGCATGCGCCGGACGAGCCAGCTTTCGATGGCGCGAAGGGCGTCGTCTCGGGCTGTTGGCGGGACGGCGGAGCCGGGACGTTGCAGCCAGAGCAGCAGGGGCATGGTCGCGGCGATGTCCATGACCTCGATGACTCGGTAGTGGAACGTGCCCGGCACCGAGTGCGGCGGTTGATCGGCGAGTTGTCGGTAGCAGGTCGCGTCGCTGGTCAGTTCGGCGAGGATGCGGTCGGAGGGCACGAGGTGCGCTCGGCGCATCGTGAGCCAGTAGTTGAGGAAGACGTCGATCCTCGGACGGTTGAGCCGGCCTTGCCGAAGTCCCTCGCGCCAGTATTCGCCCGAGAGGGCGTCCCAGTATTCGCGGTCGAGCTGCGCTGTGTCGACATGCTGTCGCTCGGCGGCCTGGAAGACGGCGTTCTTCACCAGGTCCGCGGCCAGCAGGGGGCTTCCGCGGTCGTTGAGTGCTTCGAAGATAGCTTGGGCGTTGTCGCCGGGTTCAAGATCGATCACCACGAGCTTGAGATGTCGGGCCAGGGTGGTGGTGAGCGCTCGCAACCGGTCAGCGGAGGTGTCCTCCGCACCTTCCCGGGCCCAGTTCCGGATGCGTTCGCGGAGGAAGACGATGGCTTTGCTGACGCTGTGTCGCCGGCGTCGTTGTCTGCGTCGTCGTCCATGGCGTGCTGGAAAGCGGTTCGGTCGGCCAGAATGGGCCAGACCTTCAGCTTCAGCAGTTCGTCGTCCTCGTCGATGATGTGCTCGGGATTGCGGACCAAAGCCTTGAGCAGGGCGGCGTCCCGTGGGCGGCCGTGCTTCTCGGCGACTTGCCGCGCGGCATTGAGCAGGAGTTGCAGCGTGATCAGGCGCTGCTGGCCGTCGATCACGTGCCGGACCTGGATGTAGCCTGACGGATTGGGCTGCTGGTCCAGCACGACCGCACCGAGGAAGTGGGCCGAGACCTGGGCCAGGTTCTGAGTCTCCAGCAGTTCGTCGGCGACGGCACGGATGTCGGCCCACAGCGGTTCCCACTGCTTCTCGATCTCTTACACGTACGGCCGCTGAAAGACGGGGATGACGTACCGAACCTGCGGCTCGAAGAGCTTTTGGGGCGTCAGGGTGTTGGCCTGCACGTGAGTCTCCCTTGCGGCAGCGATCGCGGCTAACATCCAGTCGGCCTTGTCGCCGCTGCTGGCCAACGTCGCGCTGTCTGTGCTCGATGAGCACTACCGCGCTGCATGGGGGTCGGACAACCAGCGTCGGCAACGACGCAAACACGGCCTGCCGAACTGGCGGCTGGTCCGCTACGCCGACGATTTCGTTGTGCTGGTGCACGGCGAGAGAGCGCCCGCCGAGGCGTTGCGCTCGGAAGTCGCCGGGGTGCTGGCCCAGATCGGCCTGCGCCTGTCGGATGCCAAGACGCGGGTCGTGTCCTTTGAGGACGGCTTCGACTTCTTGGGATGGCGCATCCAGCGCCACCGCAAGAAAGGGGCCGACCGGAGTTACGTCTACACCTACCCGTCCGCGAAGGCGCTGGCCTCCGTGGTCGGGAAGATACGGGCGGCAACGCACAAAAACGCGTACAGGCAGCTCAGCACCCTGCTGATCCGGGTCAACCAGATCCTGCGGGGATGGGCCTTCTACTTCAGGCACGGCGTGTCGTTCTCGGTGTTCAGTTACCTGCGGGCCTTCACCTGGCGCAGGATCGCATACTGGATAAAGAAACTGCACAAAGGGCTGTCGTGGAAGAAGCTGCTGCGGCGGGCTTTCACCGGCACCACCAAGCGGGAAATCACCGCAGCCGGGGTGACCTTGTTCGATCCGGCCTCGATACCCATACGTCGGTATCGCTACCGGGGAGCGAAGATCCCCAACCCATGGGCCGCTCATATCGCGTGAGCCAACGGGAAGCTGTGGAGAGCCCGTTGCGTGGAGACGCGCACGGCGGGTTCGGCGGGCAGGTCATGGAAACGTATCGGCAGCAATGCCGACAACGCGCCATGACCTGACGCACCCCGGTAGTGTTCCAGGAAGGCGGCACCGGCTCCTCCGTGAAATACATCGACTCGTTCGACAACCAGGGCTCAGGCTCGACCATCGGGCACCAACTCGCCGGCCTGGACGACGGCGAGAAGGTCACCGTCCTCGCGGACTAGACCATGGACAATCCCCTCGACGAGCTCCGCGCCCGCGGCCCGCTCGGGCCTTGAACCGACCTCGACCTCGGACACCCCGACGGCCCAATGCGGGAACTGGCCGCCCTGCTCAGCACCGTCAGCGGGTTCACCGTCTTCGACGCTGGAATCCAGGTCTTCCACGCCGGAGAACGCGGCCTCGGCCCGGAACTGCAGCACTGGAACACCCCCGGCACCTGGAAAGACTCCTACCGCGGCCGCGCGGACGGACTGTTCTGCTTCGCCCAGGACCTCTTCGGCCGCCAGTTCGCGATCGCGAACAACCGCCGCGTCGTCGCCTTCGAACCCGAAACCGCGGACACCCGGATGCTGGGCGACCGGCTCGGGGACTGGGCTGCCTGGCTGCTGGCCGACCCCGACGACCGCGGCGCGCACGCGTTCGCCCGCGCCTGGCAAGACCGCCACGGGCCCCTGGCCCACGACCATCGTCTCGTGCCGCACCGGCTGTTCGCCTTCGGCGGCGGCTACGATGACGCCAACCTCGCCGCGGCCGACGCCGCCGCTTGCATGCGCATCCGCGGCCCCCTGTCCGCGTCCATCCACGATCTGCCCGACGGAGCACAGGTACACCTCATGGCCGACCAGCCCGACCGCGATCCCCAGCGGATCGCGTACGCGGAACTCGACGTCTTCGCCGACTACGGCAGTTTTTTCGTCCAGGACGACACCGCCCGCCCCGATGCCGCCCGCGCGTTCGTCACCGCCGTGATGAACGACCTCGTCGCCGTCACCGACGGCGCGATCGGCGTCGGCACCGCACGCCGCAGGACCCTGCCCGTCATCCTCGACGTCCGCGCCGAAACACCCGGCGACGACATCCTGGAGCTCGACGGGTGGGACCACGTCACCGAAAGCGGCCTGCGCGTCTCCAGCGGCCGGGTCGTCGTGTCCACATTCGACTACCGCCCCAAGATTCCTCGCACGGAAGTCCCGCGCGGCGACTACACTGCCCGCGTCTGCGCGAAAGGCTTCGACACCATCACCGACGACCGCATCCACGGCAACGACCTCTACCACGTGATCCTCTGGCCCGGACCGATCGTCGAACCCCGGGTCCTCAAACGCTATGCACACCTGCCGATCCCCGGTTGAACGATGTGGCGGACCTCGCGGCGTTCGCTGGCGATCGCGAGTCACCGCTGCAAATATCACGGTGACGGGTCGTGGACGCGGCGAAGGGACGGTCACCGGCTGAGAGCAACCACTGACGACACATCTTGTTCGATCAGGACTGCGATGCGCAGAAATGAAACGTACGACGTAGCGCTATTCCGCGGTTTGGTTGTCTCGAACGCAACTGGATTCTGAAAACCAGCATACACGCCGTTTAAGAGGTATCCGCAGCGCCCGTGCTGGGACGTCGGTCTTGTCTGGCGGTCTCATTGGCGGTTCGTCAGCTATTTCTGCGACTGCGGGCAGCGAGCCGCGGGAGCTTGGAGAGCAGCCGACTGAGTCACGTTGTCACCCGATCGCGTGGACCTGGCGCTCGCGTCATACGGCCGGGCGATTGCGACGTCATGTCTGTCAGACCCTGCCGCTACCCTCCCCGGTCATGTCGACGCAAGAAATCCCTCCCGCATTGCGCGGTAAATATCGACCGGTCCGCCTCGGCATTGACGTCGGCACCTATGCCACCGGCTACGCCTGGACGATCCTCGACCCGGACGGCGGCAACGGTCAGCGCGAAATCACCTAGAAGCGGTGCTGGCCAGCGCTCCGCAAGACGCTGACCCGCCTGCTGCTGGACACCAAGGGCGACGTGGTGGCCTTCGGCTACGACGCGCAGCGGAAGGGCGAACTCTGCAACGCCGGCGGCAAAGACTCCGGACTGCGTCTGGTGGAGAACATCAAGATGCTGCTCGGCCGCACGCCGGACAAAACCGTGGACGACGCGGTCACCATGGGTCGGCACGCCGACCTGCCCGAGCGCTACCTCGCCCTGTTCCTCAAAGAGGTCTACCAGCTTGCCGTGGCTGACATCGCCAAGGCCGGGTACCGCGAAAACCAGATCCAGGTCTGCATCACGGTGCCGGCTGTGTTCAGCGACCATCAGAAGCAAATGGTCCGCGAAGCGGCCTACGCCGCTGGAGTGTCCCACGACAAGGGTGCGCTGATCCTGGCGTAGGAGCCGGAGGCCGCCGCCCAAGCCGCCATGAAAACGTGACGTGGATCACTGAATGCGGAGTCGGACGTCGGAGGGCGCGCTCTTGACTGTCCACTTGAGACTGTCAAGTCGGGTCGCAGATTAACGGGACGTCGTCATCGGCCGTTAACTTCCAGGTGAAATCGCCGACATTTTTTCCGCGAGACAGCCTCGGCGCTTATTGACGAGAAGCAAATTTCTCTTCACTCATTTGGCCCTGTCGTGCTCTTCGGGAACTGCGGGACGATGGGCCCGCGAAACAGCCGATGGCGTTTCTTTCGCTGCAGAATAGTCCATTTCGGACTTCGGACGACGCAGTTCTCGATGCGCGAAGCCGGTACGGCACGTTCTTCCGCGCGCGTCGTCGATACGGCTCGCGTCCGCTGGTGTGCGCGGGAGTCAAGCGGTTTCCTGCGATGAGAGGTGCGGTATGCCCCTGGAATTCGAGACGCTGACGCATGCCAGAACGCTGCTGTCGGTCCCCGGGCATCGGCCCGACCGGTTCGGCAAGGCCGCGGTGAGCGGGGCCGACGCGGTGATGCTCGACCTCGAGGACGCGGTCGGGCCGGAGTTGAAGCCGGTCGCGCGGGCGAACGTCGACCGCTGGCTCGGCGAGGGCGGTGCGGGCCTGGTCCGGATCAACGACAGCAGCACTCCCTGGTACGACGAGGATGTCGCGATGCTCGCCGGGCACCGCGCGCCGGTGCTGCTGCCCAAAGCCTCGGACGGGGAACAGGTCGTCCGGCTGCTGGAACGGCTCGCGCCCGGCACGGACGTGATGGTACTGCTGGAGACCGGTTCCGGAATCCTGGACGCGCGCGCCATCTGCTCGGTGCCGGGAGTCGCCCGGGCGATGTTCGGCAACGTCGATCTCGCTGCCGCGATGGGAATCGACCACGCCGACCGCGGCGCGCTGGCTCCCGCGCGGTCGCAGGTAGTGCTCGCCTCGATGGCCGCGCGGCTGGCTCCGCCGATGGACGGGCTCACCACCGCCGTGCACGACGAGCAGGAGCTTCAGCGCGACGTCGACCACGCCGCGGCGCTGGGATTCACCGGCAAGCTGTGCATCCATCCCTGCCAGGTGCCCGCGGTGAACGCGAGTTACGCGCCGTCGGCGTCGGACCTGCGGTGGGCGCGTGACGTGGTCGCGTCGGCCGGCAACGGGTCGGTGACCGTTGTGGACGGTCAGCTGGTCGCGAAACCGGTGGTGGACAAGGCACGTCGGATCCTGGCCGGGCAGGCGAGGCCCTGATGACCTTGCGGAGATACCTCGACCACATCGAGGTGCGCAGCGTGAACAACTGCCCGTCGTATGTCGCCGAATGCGAAGGCGTCATCGATCCGGAATTGCTCTCGCGGGCGTTCGACCTGCTGTGCGCGCGAAATCCGGTGTTGCTCGGCCGTATTCGCGCGGACGGTGCGGGGCATCTGCTGTCGGCCGAGCAAGGGCGGCGGCTCGAACTGGTGGTGCGCCAGGGCGGGAAACCGGAGCTGCTGGAGGAGATCCATCGTCCCTGGGATTCCGCGGACCAGGTGGCGCGGCCGGTCCTCGTGCGCGGCGCGCGGTCTTCGTTCGTGGCGATCCGGCTGGACCACGCGATCGCCGACGGCAGTTTCCGGATGGGGTTGTTCACCGACCTGTGGCGACTCTACGGCGCTCTCGCCGCCGGGCGGAGGCCCGATGTCGAGCCGCGTGCCGTGCTGCCGCGTTCCCCGGTCGCGGTGCTGGCCGAACGCTTGGCGGACTTGGATTTCCCGGCCCCGGCGGGCCGGTCGGTCCCGCCGGTCTTCCGGTACCGGCTCCTGGAAAAGCGGCTTCGGCTTACCGTTGCCGAGACGCAGCGGCTGGTGACGGCGGCCAAGGCGCTCGGCACGTCGGTGCACGCGCTCATCTGCGGCGCCGTCATGGTCGCGCACCGCGACCTGTGGACCGGCAGCAGCGAAATCCCGATGATGTGCTGGGCCCCGGTGAACCTGCGCACCCGTGCGACACCGCCGATCGGCGACACCGAAACCACCAACCTGACGCTCATCCACGAGGCGGTGGTGAAGATGGCCCGGCAGGCTGATCCGGTCGTCGTCGGCCGCGAGATCAAGGCGCATCTCGCCGACGCGATCGAAAACGGCGAGCTGCCGACTGGGCCGCCGACGTGGGTGGAATCCGCTCTCGAGGAGCATTATTCGACGGTATTGATTAGCAATTACGGAGTGATGCCGCCGTTTTCGCCGCCGCCGGGTGCGCGCATCGTGGATTTCGAGACGTTGTCGCATCCGATGATCGGCCGGTACCCGAGTTATCCGGTGTACACCTACGGCGGCGAGCTGACGATCTTGGCGCGTTATCAGCGCGAGTTCTACCGTGAAGACCTCGCCGCAGAGCTGCTGGGCCGGATCAGCGACACGCTGCGCGAACTCGGGAGGACAGCGGTTCCCGCGCGGGTCGGAGAATGACTGCCACCGCCACGCGGCGCGGCTGGGACCGCGCGACGCTGATCGTGTTCCCCGGGTTCATGCTGGCGACGCTCATGGCAGGCTTGGATCAGACGATCGTCGCGACCGCGCTGCCGTCGATCGCGGCCGACCTGTCGGGGCTGAGCCACCTCGCGTGGGTGGTGACGGCGTACGGGCTCGCGGTCGGCGTCTCCACCCCGGTACACGGCAAGCTCGGCGACCTCTTCCCGCGCAAGCTGCTGTTCCAGCTGTCGGTAGCGACGTTCCTGGCCGGATCCGCGCTGTGCGGGACGGCGTGGTCGATGCCCGCGCTGATCGCGTTCCGCGTGCTGCAGGGCATCGGCGCGGGCGGGATCGTGGTGCACTCGCAGTCGATCCTCGGGGAGCTGATCCCGCCCGCGGAACGCGGCCGGTACCTGGGGTTCATGCAGTCCGCGTTCGCCGTCTCCACGGTGGCGGGCCCGTTGCTCGGCGGCGTACTGGCGGAGAATCTCGGCTGGCGCTGGGCGTTCTATGTGAACCTTCCGTTCGGTGCGCTGGCGCTGGCGGTGGTCGCGGTGAATGTGCCGCGGGGCGCGCCTCGCCGCGGTGAGGCGCGGATCGACTGGCTGGGCGCGGTGCTGCTGTCCACCGGGATCACCGCGCTGCTGCTGGTCACGGGCTGGGGCGGCCGGGAACACGGGTGGGGTTCGCCGCTGGTCCTGGCACTGGCGGCCGGTGCCGTCGTGCTGCTGACCGCGCTGCTGTGGTGGGAACGCCGGGCCCGCGAGCCGATGCTCCCGCTGCGGCTGTTCGGGAATCCGGTCGCCCGGGTGGTGTTCTCGCTGGTGTTCCTGCTCGGCTTCACCACGGTGGGACTGACGATCTTCGTGCCGTTGTTCTTCCAGCTGGCGGACCGGGTCACGCCGACCGCGTCCGGGATGCGGCTTGCGCCGCTGTGGCTGAGCTGGGCGGTCGCGTCGACCGCGGCTGGGCAGTTCGTCGCCCGCACCGGCCGCTACCGGGTACTGCCGATCACCGGTGCCGCGCTGGTGACGGCGGCGCTGGTGCTGTGGTGGCAGATGCCGGCCGGGACCGCGTACGGGGCGGAAGCGGGCGCGCTGGTGCTCGCCGGGATCGGGCTCGGGATGATCAATTCGGTGATGCTGATCGTGGTGCAGAACGCGGTGGCGGCCGGCGACATCGGGGTGGCCACCTCCACCACGACGTTCAGCCAGACCATCGGCGCGTCCAGCGGGGTCGCGGTGTTCGGGTCGGTGTTCGCCGCCGGGCTGGCCGGCGGCTACCCGGCTGCGGTGCACGGGGTGTTCCTGCTGGCCGCGGCGACCGCGGTACTCGCGCTGGCCACGGCGCTGTGCCTGCGCGAGATCCCGCTGCGGAAAGTCAGATGACGCCCTGATCGGCGAGCGCGGCGAGCTGGTCGCTGGGAATTCCGAGCAGCTCGCCGTAGATCTCCTTGTTGTGCTCGCCCAGCGCCGGGCCGAGGTGCTCGACGCGGCCGGGCGTCGCGGAGAACCGCGGCACCGGGCCCTGCACCCGCATCGAGCCGAGGTCCTCGTCGGGCACTCGCACGTGGATGCCGCGGGCCTTCAGGTGCGGGTCCTCGAGAAGTTGCGGCGCGTCGTACACCGGCGCGGCCGCGACTCCTTCCCGTCTGAAGACCGTCATCGCCTCGGCTCGGGTGTGCCGGGAGACCCATTCCGCGACCATGGCGTCCACCTCCCCGGACCGGGCGAGGCGGCGCTGCGGATCGGAGAACTCCGGGTCGTCGGCGAGTTCCGGGCGCCCGATCGCCCGGTAGACCCGCAACGCCACGGTCGGCGCGCTGCCGGACATCGCGATCCACTGCCGGTCCTTGGTCAGATAGGTGTTGCGCGGCGCGCTGACGTCCCAGCGGTTGCCGCACCGGCGCGGCACCTCGCCGAGCTGGTCGTAGGTGAGCACCGAAGGTTCGAGCATCCGGCTGAGCGGGTCGATGAGGTTGAGATCGATCAGCTGGCCGGGCGCGTCGTGCACGTCGCGGTGATACAGCGCCATCATCACCGCGTACGCCGCGGTGAGCGAGGTGACGCTGTCGGCGAGCATGAACGACGGCAGCGTCGGCGGGCTGTCCGCTTCGCCGGTGAGATGGGCGAATCCGCTCATCGCCTCGCCGAGCGTGCCGAAACCGGGCCGGTCGCTGTCCGGCCCGTCGAGGCCGAACCCGGTGACGTGCACCATGATCAGCTTCGGATAGGCGGCGTGCATCGTGGCGTAGTCGAGGCCCCAGCCGCGCAGGGTGCCCGGCCGGGTGTTCACGACGAGCACGTCAGCCTGGCCGGCGAGCTGGCGCAGGAGGTCCTGCCCTTCGGCGGTGCGCAGGTTGAGGGTGACGGATTTCTTGTTGCGGCCGACGCTTTTCCACATCAGCCCGGTGCCGTCCTTCCGCCTGCCCCAGTCCCGGATCGGGTCTCCGGAGCCGGGTCGTTCGACCTTGATCACTTCGGCGCCGTGTTCGGCGAGGTAGGTGGCGGCGAGCGGGGCCGCGGCGAGGGTGGCGGCGTCGAGCACGCGGACGCCGGACAGCAGGGACTCGGGCATGCGAAAGTCCTCCGTTGAGATCGGGGGTCAGAACTCCAGTGGGAGATGCCAGGTTTTGCCGAAGATCTCGGCGCCGTCGACCGCTACGGTCGCGTGCGCCCACAAGACCGCCCGATCGCAGCGGATCGTGACGGCGACGACGACGTGTTCGCCGGTGTTCGCGGTGATCGCCGTTTCGTGCTCGGCCGTGGCGAAGCTCGCGCCGGGATGCGCGGCTTCCACGGCGGCCCGCAGGTCCGAGCGCGCCCGGATCCGATGACCGTCCGCTGTGGTCACTTCGGGCGGACGCCCTGAGGTGATCGCCACCTCGGCCCGGTCGCGGACCGGATCCCTGGTCAGGCTCCAGCTGCCGGACGGCCGGACCCGCGTCGCGGGCACGCTGACCTCGGCCGGGACGCCGAGGTCTTCGGCGACCGCCGGGACCGCGAGTTCCAGCCCGGACAGGGTGAACGGTTCCGGCTGCGGCAGCGGGACCAGCCGGGGGAAGTCCGAATCGCTCACCGTCACCCGTAGCCGGTGTCCGGCCGGGACGCGATAGGCGGTGGCGCGCAGGCGGATCCGGTATTGCCCGGTCGCTTCGGCCGGGCAATGCACGCCGGCGACGATGAACTTCGAGCGCCCGTCGGGGTCGACGTCGGCCAGCCGCACCACGATCCGCTCCGGCGCGCCCTCGGAGATCCCGACGACGACCTCCGGCCGTCCGCACAGCACCAGGTCGCCGGAAAGCGGGCGGCTGTTCGCCATGACCGAGCGGACATCGTCGTCGTGCTGGTCGACCGGAAGACCGTAGCCGGGGCTGGGGAATCCCCACAGGCCGCTCAACGCGCCGCTCGTCGGGTCCGGGTCGTAATGCGCGGTGAAGGCGTCGGCCGGTTCTTCGGCGAGCACGGCGTCCGCGCCGGCGACGAGGACGAGTTCGTCCTTCTGCGGAGGCCAGGTCTCGTAGTGGCGCCATCCGTCGCCCTGCACGTAGACGGACACGGGCGGTTCGTCGGGCGGTGCCGGGTCCGCGCCGCGCAGCCAGCGATCCCACCAGGACAGCGCCTTCGGCAGGAAGTCCATTGGCTCGTAGGGGGAATCCTGGGGCATGGCGTGCATCCACGGGCCCATCAGCAGTTGCTTGGCGCCCGGCAGCTGCTCGTAGAGCCGGGTGATCGCGTCGGCGTACGGGTCGCGCCACCCGCCGACGCAGAAGGCGGGCACGGTGATCGAATGCGGATCGAGCACCCGGTCAGCGAGGGCCGGATCGGCGGGACCGTGCCGGGCGAAGTCGAGCAGGAACGGCTCCACCTCGTACATCCGGGCGTGCCAGCGGCGCCGGGCCTCGACCGTGTCGTATCCGGTGAGCGGCGGCAGCAGCTGCTCGACGAGCATCGACGCGCTCCAGTACACCCGCTGGTGCAGATCCGCCCGGGCGCCGTCGTGGTCGAAGGCGTCGCGCGACGGGTCGAGCGGGCCCATGATCGCGATGAGCGCTTTGAGCCGAGGGTGGTCGAGCGCGGCGGCGCGCATCGCGGTGACCGCGCCGTACGAGATCCCCCACGCCCCGAGGTCGCCGGTGCACCACGGTTGCGCGGCGGCCCAGTTCATCGCGGCGAGGGCGTCTTCGCCTTCCTCTGCGGCGAATTTCGGCCGGGGCAGGCCGTCGGACGCCCCGGTGCCGCGCAGATCGACCAGCACACAGGCGTAGCCTCGTTCGGCGAACCACCGCATCGTCGCTTGCTGATGAGTGCCGACCAGCAGGTCCTTCCGGTAGGGCTGGAGTGTGAGCAGCGCCGGCGCCGGGACGCCGGCCGGACGGAAGACGTCGGCGGACAGGGTGACGGCGGGGTCGGTCGTCGGGATCCTCTGGTCACGGAGGACCTCGACGTCGTACGGTTTGGGCAAGGGGGCCTCCGGTCAGTGCTGGGCTTCGACGATGGTGCGCGCGTTCGGGTTGGGGACCGGCACCGCGGCGAGCAGGGAACGGGTGTAGGGATGACCGGGCCGGTCGGTCACGTCGGCGGCCGGCCCCTGTTCGACGATCCGGCCCTGGCGCAGCACCGCGATCCGGTGCGCCATGTGCCGGACGACGTCGATGTCGTGCGAGATGAACAGATAGCTCAGGTCGTGGCGCTCCTGCAGCGCGAGCAATAGGTTCAGGATCTGCGCCTGCACCGACAGGTCGAGCGCGCTGGTCGGCTCGTCGCAGACCACGAGGCGCGGTTCGACGATCAGCGCCCGGGCGATCGCGATCCGCTGTCGCTGCCCGCCGGAGAACTGCGCCGGATACCGGTTCGCCGCGCCGCGCGGCAGCCCCACCTCCTCCAGCGCGGCCGCGACCCGGGCGGCGCTGTCGGCGCGGCTCGCGGACCGGGCGTGCACCCGCAGCGGTTCGGCGAGCGTGCTCCCGACGGTGCGCGACGGGTTGAGCGAACTGTACGGATCCTGGAAGACGATCTGCAGTTGCCTGCTCAGCGCGCGCCGCCTGCGTTCGGTGCGGTGCGTGATGTCCTCGCCGCGGAAGCGGATGCTGCCGGACGCCGGACGCAGCAGGCCCAGCACGGCGTGCCCGAGCGTCGATTTTCCGGAGCCGGATTCGCCTACCAGGCCGAGAGTGCCGCCGTCGTCGAGGGCGAGGCTGACTCGATCGAGCGCGGTGCTCCGGCCGAACGCGACGGTGAGATCGCGGACCTCAAGCAGTGATTTCGGCTCGGTCATGGTCACCTCCCGAGGCCGGCGCGAGATCATGGTGGATGCAGCGCGTGCGATGCCCCGGCACCGGTTCGGCGACCGGGACGACGGCGGCGCACTCGGCCGTCGCCAGCGGGCACCGCTGCCGGAAATGGCAGCCAGGCGGCCAATTCCCCGGTTCGGGCACCGTGCCCGGGATCGTCGTCAGCGGCTGCCGGGGCGTGCCGCGGCGGGGGAGCGCGCCGAGCAGGCCCGCGGTGTAGGGATGCCGCGGCGACTCGAACAGTTCGGCGACGGCTCCCGATTCCGCGATCTGCCCGGCGTACATGACATACGCCCGGTCGCACACCTCGGCGATCACGCCGAGGTCGTGGCTGATCAGCAGCACCGCCATGCCGTTGGCGCGCTGCACGTCCTTCAGCAGGCGCAGGATTTCCGCTTGCACGGTGACGTCGAGCGCGGTGGTCGGCTCGTCGGCGATCAGCAGCTCCGGCGATCCGGCCAGTGCCGAGGCGATCAGCACGCGCTGTGCCATCCCGCCGGACAGCTGGTGCGGATACTTCGCCGCGACCGTCTCCGGCTCCGGGAGCCGGACGTCGGCGAGCAGTTCGAGAGTCCGCGCGCGGACGGCGCGGCCGGTGCGCCCGGTGTGGCGGCGCACCAATTCGTCCACCTGCTTGCCGACCGGCGCCGTCGGGTCGAGGCCGTTCATCGGGTCCTGGGCAATCAGCGCGATCCGCGATCCGCGGAACTCCTGCCAGCCCTTGCCGTCCAATGCGGACAGATCGGTGCCGTCGAACCACACTCCGCCGCCGAGGATCCGCGCCCCGGCCGGGAGCAAATCGAGAATTCCGCGCCCGGTCAGGGATTTGCCGCACCCGGATTCGCCGACCAGCCCGACGGTCTCGCCGGGGTGCAGGTCGATGCTCAGCCGGTCGACCGCCGTGGTGAACCCGTCCTGGCCGGGCAGCCCGACGGTGAGGTCCCGCACGGCGAGCAGCGCCGTCGAGTCCGGCCGCGGTGCGGGTTCCCGCACCGCGGCGCGGGTGCGGCCCTGAGCGCTGCGGGCCCGCCGGTCGGCCGCTGTGTCGCGGCCGGCGTCGCCGAGGAGCCCGAAGGACAGCACTGCGAGCCCGATCACGAGGCCGGACGGCACGAGCAGCCACGGCTGCTGGGCGATCACCGTGGACGCGTCCGCGACCAGGTTGCCCCAGGCCGGAGTGGGAGCCTGGACGCCGAGGCCGAGGTAGCCGAGCCCGGTTTCGGCGAGCAGCGCGCCGCCGGCGAACAGCGAAGTCTGCACGATGATCGGCGCGCTCACCCGCGGCAGCACGTGGCGCACCATGATCGTCCGGTCCGGCAGCCCGAACGCGCGGGCCGCGGTGATGTACAGCTCCTGCCGCACAGTCAGCGTCGCCCCGCGCACCACTCGGGCCAGCGACGGGAAGCCGAGGACGCCCACCGCGATCATCGCCGCCGTTTCGTTGCTGCCGACCACCGCCAGGACGACCAGCAGGGTGACGATGACCGGGATCGCCAGCACGATGTCGGTGATCCAGGACAGCACCCGGTCGACCCACCCGCCGGCGAAGCCCGCGAGCAGCCCGGTCGTCACGCCGAGCACCAGTGCGGTGAGCACCGCTTCGGCGACGCCGGAAAGCGTGACGCGGCCGCCGTAGATCACCCGGGACAGCACGTCGTGGCCGAGCTGGTCGGTGCCGAGGGGGTGGATCAGGCTGGGTCCGGACAGGACGTGGTCGAGGTCGGTCGCGACCGGGTCGTACGGAGCGAGCAGCGGCGCCGCGATCGCGGCCAGCGCCATCAGCAGCAGGTAGCCCGCGGCGAAGACGAACAGCGGGGTCCGCAGCGCTCGCCGCCGTGCTCCGGCGACCGGCTGAGGCTGAGTTTCGGCCAGAGTCGTCATCGCACCCGCACCTTCGGGTCGAGCCAGCCGTAGGCGAGGTCCACCAGCAGGTTCACCACGACCACGACCAGTGTGAAGGTCACCGCCACCGCCTGGATGGCCGGAACGTCGTGCTGGGTCGCGGACTGCACCGCCAGCCCGCCGAGCCCCGGCATCGCGAACACGGCTTCCACCAGCACAGTTCCGTTGAGGAGGCTGACGAACACCAGCCCGATCACGGTCACCACCGGGATGGCCGCGTTGCGCAGCGCGTGCCGGAACAGGATCGACCGTTCGGAGGCGCCGTTGGCGCGCAGGGTCACCACGAAGTCGCGGCTGAGCGTGTCGAGCAGGCCGCTGCGGGTCTGTTTCGCGATGGCGGCGGTGCCGTGCACGGCCAGCGCGGCGACCGGAAGGACCAGCCCGGTCGTCCAGCCGCCCGGCGATTCGGCGAACGGGGTGTAGCCCGTCGCGGGAAGGATCCGCAGCGTTACCGCGAAAATGGTCACCAGCACCAGCGCGAGCCAGAAGCTGGGCAGCGCGAACCCGGCCAGCGACAGCACGTCGACGATCCGGCCGAGCGGCCCGCCGCGGATCGCGCTCAGCGAGCCGAGCGCGATTCCCAGCGCCGCCGCGACGACGGTGGTCACGACGATCAGCGACAGGGTGACGCCGAGCCGGGTGCCGATCTCGGCTCCGACGTCGAGGCCGTTGATCGGCGAAACCCCGAAGTCGCCGTGCAGCGCGTTGGTGAGCCAATGCCAGTACTGCACGGGCAACGACTGGTCGAGCCCGAGCTGCGCGCGCAGCCGGGCATAGCCCTCGGGCGTGTAGTTCTCGCCGAGGACGGCCCGCGCGGTGTCGCCGGGGGCCAAGTGCTGCAACAGAAAGGTCAGCCAGCTCACCGCGATCACCAGCGGGACCGAGATGAGCAGGCGGCGCAGGATCAGCGCACGCATCGACGCACTCACCTCCCGCCCGCCGGACGCCATTCGACCGGGTTCGCGACTGGTTCGCCGGGCGACACCCGCACGTTCGTCACGCCGGCGCGGGAGAAGTAGAACAGCGGAGAGAACGTGACGGTCACGAACCAGCCCTGGTCGACGACGCGGCTGATGATCTGCCGGTCGAGCTGGGCCCGCTGGTCCGGCGGTGCGGCGGCGGCTTCGGCGTAGCGCGCGGTCAGGCCGGGATCGTCGCTGTCGAACGGATTGTAGAAGCCGCCCGGCCGCAGCAGCACCTGCGCCATCTGGTGGGTGGTGAGGCTGCCGAAGGCGATTCCGAACGCGCCCCATTTCTTGCTGCGCATGTCCTGCTGGTACTTGGTGGTGTCCGCGTCGTTGGTCAGCTCAAGCGTGACGCCGACCTGTTTGAGGTCGTCCGCGATCGCCTGCACGACGAGATTCGAGCTGGCCGCCGAAGTCGTCAGCGCGGGAAGCGCGAAACCGTTGGCGTAGCCCGCTTCCGCGAGCAGCTGCCGGGCTTTGGCCGGGTCGTGCTGGTAGACGGTCTTCTGGACGGAACCGTCCCGGCCGGGAAGCTGGATCTGCTCGGTGGGCGTGCCGTATTCGCCGAACAGCGCTCGGGTGATCTTCTGCCGGTCGACGGCGTAGTTGAGCGCCTGCCGCACCCGGGGGTCGCGCAGCGCGGGGACCACGGTGCCGGCGCGGTCGGCGAGAACGAGGCCCATGAACGTGAAGGGGGCGTAGGCGACGTTCAGCCCGGCGGCCTTCGCTGAGGCGACCGTGGTGTAGTTGCCGCCGATCACGTCGACCTGGCCGGTCTTGATCGCGGCGAGCGCGGTGTTCGGATTGGGGATCACGCGGACGACCACTTTCTGGTAGTGGACGTTCGCCTTGTCCCAGAACTGCGGATTGGCGGTATAGGTGTAGCGGTCGTTCGGCACGGTCGCGGCGGGGTCGAGGACGAACGGACCGGTGCCTTGGGTCTGCTTCGCCAGCGTGGCTGGGTCCGCCAGCGCGCGGCCGCTGATCAGGCCCGGCATCGTGTCCTGGCTGAGCACTGTCGGCAGGTCCGGATTCGCAGCGGTGAGCGTGAGCCGGATGGTGAGCGGGTCGACCACGGTGACTGTCGCGTCCTTGGCGACTTTGCCCGCGGTGCCCACGCCGACCTTGCGCAGGTAGTCGAAGTTGGCCTTCGCCGTGTCCGCGGTGAGCGGCGAGCCGTCGGAGAACCGCACGCCCGCGCGCAGGTGCAGCTCGAAGACTTTGTTGCCCGTGCCGACGTAGTTCCAGGACGTCGCGAGCCGGGGTTTGAGCGCGCCGTCCTGGTCGCGATAGATCAGCGGGTCGTAGGCGAGGAAAAGAAACGCCTGGCCGTTGCCGGTGGTCTTGGCCGGGTCGAGGCTCGGCGGCGCGGCGGAGAAGCCGACGGTGAGGGTCCCGGATTCATCGGAAGCCTGGGAGGTTTTGGCGGCACAACTAGCTGTGATGAGAACGGTGACCGCGCTGATCGCGACGATCTTCGCTGGACAATAAGGGAACTTGGAGAGGCGAGGCATCGCGGGTGACCTCCAACGGCGTTGTTGGAATCTTAAACCTGGAAGGTTTCATGCTACGCTACGACGCGATCCGAAACCGGGTCAAGTAGCTTGTGCGGATGCGGGGGTGCGTGGATGGCTGACGCGGGGCGGATCACGACGCGGCCGACGGCCGCCGAGACGATGGTGAGCCACATCCGGGACCAGATCCTGTCCGGCGAGCTGAAGCCGGGCTCGCGGCTGCCGCCCGAGACTGAGCTGTCGTCGCACTACAACGTGGGCCGCAACGCCGCGCGCGAAGCGTTGCGAGCGCTTGCTGCCCAGGGCCTGCTGGAGATCCGGCGCGGAGTCACCGGAGGAGTGTTCGTCACGATCCCGAGCCCGGAGCACGCGGCGGAAACTCTGTGGGCGAACCTGGCCATGCTGACCGACGGCGCGCACCTGAGCTTCCCGCAGCTGGTCGAGGTGCGGGAACTGCTCGAGGTGCCCGCCGCGGAGATGGCCGCCGCCCGGCGCACCGAGGAACAGGTGTCGGCGTTGCGGAGAACCCTGTTCGATCCGGCTTCGGTGGACCCGATCGGCGTGTTCGTCACCAACCGGGATTTCCATTTCGCTGTTCTCGACGCGGCGCACAACCCGTTGCTGAAGCTGGTGGCGGAACCGATTTTCCGCACGATCGAGGAGCGGTTCCTGCGCGAGCGCGCGCCGCGCCGCTTCTGGTACAACGTGGACCGGCAGCATCGGGAGGTGCTGGAGTGCATCGAACGGGGCGACCGGGCCGGTGCGCGGGAGGCGGCGCGCGAGCACGTGCGGTTCTTGAGCGGGGTGTACGAGAAGCTGGATCGCGATCTGGTGGACCCCGCGTGAGCGCGGAGGGTTCCGTGGCCGCGCTCTCCGCCGCCCGCGCCTTGCTGTTTGTTCCCGGCGACCGTCCGGACCGCTTCGCGAAAGCCGCCGCGAGCGGAGCCGACGGCATCGTCCTGGACTTGGAGGACGCCATCGCGCCTGCCCGCAAAGCGCTGGCGCGCAACGAGGTCCGGAACTGGCTCCGGGCGGGCGGTCGCGGGATCGTGCGCATCAACCCGGTCGGTTCGCCGTGGTACGAGGAGGATGTCCGCGCGCTTGCCGGCATGGCCTGCCCGGTGCTGTTGCCGAAAACCTCCTCCAGCGAGCAGGTACGTGCCTTGCTCGACCTTCTGCCGCCGGGTTGTTCGGTGGTCGCGTTGCTGGAGACCGCAGCGGGAATCCTCAATGCTCCGGCGATCTGCGCGACTTCCGGTGTGGTGCGGGCAGCGTTCGGCAACGGCGACCTCGGCGCCGAACTCCGCCTGGACCCGGCGAACCGCACCGGTCTGGCCACGGCTCGGTCGACGGTAGTGCTGGCTTCAGCGGCCGCCCGGCTCGCTCCGCCGCTGGACGGGGTTACGCTGTCCTATGCGGACAACGCCGCGCTCGAGTCCGACCTGCGGCACGCGCTGGACCTGGGCTTCGGCGGAAAGCTGTGCATCCACCCCGGCCAGGTTCCCCTGGTGCGCAAGGCGTTCGCCCCGAGTCCGGCCGAGGTCCGCTGGGCGCGCGACGTCGTGAACGCCGACCGCGACGGTTCGGTCACGACGGTCAACCAGACCATGATCGACCGCCCGATCCTGGACCGGGCCAAGCGAATCCTCGCCGAGACGGGGTTCTCGCAGCGCGGGTGATCTCGGAGGCACATCGAGGACTGGCTGCGCACCGGCGACTGGCAGGCCGTGCTGCGCGCGGTGCCGCCGCGAGCGACCCGGCAACCCTTCGCGATCATGCACATGGGCCACGTAGGGCTGGCGCTGGACCCGCCCTACGCGCCGCAGCGCGTGCCGATCGTCTTCGATCCGCTCCAGCTGCAGCGCGTCGAACCCGGTCTCCGCCGTGCGGTCACCGCGGCGAAGGCTTCGCCGCCCACCGCACCGTGGTCGATGGCCCGAAGCATCGCCGACGTGCACCGGTTCCTCGCCGCTCGGCCCTGGCCGATCTCGCGGCCTGGTCCCACCAAGGACGAGGCCGAAGCGCAGATGGCCAAGCACCGCGCCGATTTTCTGGCACGTCCCCGGTACATGCGGCCCGACAGTCACAATCTCCACGTCAGCGAGGAACATTGGCGCCCGCATGGTCCTGAGGAGGAGAACGACGGGGACGACGCCGGTGCCGAGTGAGCGCGGTGTCGGATCAGCCGCGCGCACGGCGAAATCCTGTGCTTCTGCGGACAGGATCGGGTGTGCCGCTTCGGCGTTCCGCCCGACGAACCGTGCACGCACTGCCCCCGCTCGAACACGCGAACTCCCGGACAGGCACGCTGGTGGCCGGGTGGTTCGCGTTCGTCCGCGGTCTCG